>JBKJTT010000018.1:0-66549 GCA_046590205.1 Kapaibacterium sp. (SeqCode) | reverse complement strand
TCCGCGGTCAGTGGCAGCTTAAGCGTGGCAAGAAGACGACAGAAGAACATAAAGCACTGCTCGAATCGGTTGCGCGTCCGAAGCTCAACGAATTAAAACTTCTCGTCAAGCAGCAGCATATCTTGCAACCGAAAGCAGTCTATGGGTATTTCCCATGCTGGAGCGAAGGCGATGATGTTGTTATCTTAAAACCGAAATCACTTCCAGACCAACAACTCTTAGAAAAATGGGATGCTGCTCTCTCTACGGATCTTAATGAGTTGGTAGAGTATGAACGCTTCACTTTTCCTCGTCAGCAAAGCGGTAAGAAACTTTGCATCGCAGACTTTTTCCTCTCTAAAGAAGAAGCACAAAAACTTGGAAGACCTGATGTTATCTCTATGACGGCAGTCACCGTCGGACGCAGGGCGAGCGAGTTCACCGCAAAGCTGTTTGAATCGAATCAATATGCCGATTATCTTTACTTGCATGGCTTATCGGTTGAGACGGCAGAAGCACTTGCGGAGTACTTACATAAACTCGTTCGCATGGAGCTGGGTATTGCCGAGGCTGATGCTGATAACATCCAGCGTTTATTCAGTCAGGGTTATCAGGGTTCGCGTTACTCGTTCGGTTATCCTGCCTGCCCAGAGCTTGCAGACCAAACAAAGCTCTTCGCGCTATTACATCCCGAGCGAATCAATATGGGCTTAACAGAGGAATATCACTTAGAGCCGGAGCAATCCACGACAGCCATCATCTGCCATCATCCCGAAGCTCGGTACTTTGGCATCAGATAATTCGTATTTTCCGTTATGGGATATGTCACCTGATGCGGAAAAGCACCCTAACGATACTACTTCTTGACTTACTCATCGCCACTCTCTGCGCGATGGGCATCTATCGTGTCTCCGAACGAGCGCGATTGCCTTTTGCTTTAAATGAATCGGATTCAGTACTGATTGTTGATGACAATGCTAACGGAATAGTAGCTAAGAGCATATTAGTAATGATCGACTCTGTGCAGATCAGCAGCATTAAGGAGGCAGAATTTCTGTTAAATTCATATGCGCATGATAGCACAGTGCTAATTTCAACAGAGAATGCAGGCAACAAATTTTCTACACATGTAGGTCTGACGCATTACTACTCTAGCCGGTACCTCGTCATCCAATCGCTTGCTACACTAATCTTTTTATTAATAGGTTTTTTCGTATATATCCGACTTCCGCATAATCAGGTAGCTCGTACATTCCATCATTTAAGCGTCACTCTTGGCTTAGTAATTGCTTTGACGACAGGCAGTTTTATAGCGATATCAGATGTTATCGGCTATAACATAGAAAATGTTTTTCATTTTGTATACATTCTTGCGCCTATATTCTTTCTACGATTTGCACTTGAGTTTCCGAGACCGGTAGCTACAAACGTACGAAAATGGCTCATGCCCTCTGTATCTCTTGTAGGGGTTATTCTCTTTATTCACTATATCGTTAGGTTCAAACAAGTAACTACAAACACTATAGATCTCGGGTATTTCTGGCACTATACGCTCTCTCTGAATCTGATACGTTCGTTCTTTGCACTGCTTTTTTTTATTGGGTTATCATTTCTGTTCGCATCATATCGGATGGCATCAAGCAAAGCAGAGAAACAGCAGCTACGTTGGGTGTTCTATGGTATCGCTCTCGGTGCATTAAGTTTTATCCTGCTATGGCAATTACCGGAAATAGTGTTAGGGGAAACGTTCATAAGTGAAGAGATAATGATACTCCTCTCGACTATTGCGCCGGTCAGTTTTGGTGTTGCTATTATCAGATACAAAGTTTTTGATATTGATGTTGTCATCAAGCGGACGATAGTATATCTCATTGTAATTGGTCTTCTTGCAGGAGTATATATTGGAGTTGTTGCGCTTGTCACGGCAGTATTGACTGATATATCCGAATCATCAAATCTCACGTCAATTATTGCTGCTCTCATCATAGCACTGCTTTTTGAACCGCTTCGGAAAAAGATACAATCATTCATAGATAAGAAATTCTTCCGAGCAGAGTATGATACCCGTGCCGCAGAACGTGAGATGATTGGTAATATGAAAGCCATATACTCTCTATCTGAACTTGCGGAGTATGCTGTGGAGCTTATTCAGCGTTTTGTCCGGGTTGAGCGGGTAGGATTCTTTTGGCTTGAAGTTGCAGGAGAGAGACTCCGATTGATTGCACACCAAGGGTTTGATATCTTGGAGCGACGTGGAATAATGTTCCAAAGCGAACAGCTTAAGACAGATCTCTCGTTGCCCGTGATTAGAGAGTCACTTGCGCCACAGGATGCTGAGTATGAAGTAGCTGACGATGCAGTCTTCTCACGTTGGGGTATAGCTGCTGCCCTCCCAATGAGGATGGCGCAAAAACAAGTAAGCGGGTTTCTTGTGCTTGGACCGCGACTATCGGGTACACGCTTTTCTTCGCAAGATCTAGAGTTCATTGCAAGTGTTGCATTGCAATCAAGTATAGCTATCGAGCGCATTCGTCTTCATGAGCAGATTGTCGTTGAGCGCGCTGAATCAGAACGACTTGCCGAACTCAATCGCTTGAAAACATACTTCGTCTCAAGTGTCTCACATGATCTCAAGACACCGCTTGCATCGATTAAGATGTTTGCGGAAATACTAAAGGATTCACCAACGCTTGCAACCGATAAACGCGATAAATATCTTTCTATTATTGAGGGTGAAAGCGAACGGCTTGCACGACTTATTACCAATGTACTTGATTTTGCAAAGTTAGAGCGTGGCATGAAGGAATATAATAAAGAACGCTGCGATCTCGGGGAGATAACATCTCATGTCCTCGATATGATGAGATATCAGTTCGAAGCATCGTCGTTCTCTCTGGAGAAAGCATCGACGCAAGATACACTTACTATTACTGCAGACAAAAATGCAATAGCCGACTCAATCATGAACCTCCTCACAAATGCCATGAAGTACTCGGGTGGGAATAAAAATATTCACATCTCAACAGGGAAAGAAGTTAATTTTGCATTTGTGCGAGTCGAGGATAATGGTGTAGGTATCCCGAACGATAAACATGATTCGATCTTTGAAGCATTCTTCCGTGTAGGTGATGAGCGGACAGATTCTGTCGGCGGCGCCGGGCTAGGGCTCTCTATTGTGAAGCATACCGTTGACGCACATCATGGAAGAATTTCCGTTGAAAGTACCGTTAGTAAAGGAAGTGTTTTTACAATTTATCTACCACTTGAAATATGAAACGCATACTGATAGTTGAAGACGATCCTGCTATTCGCTTAGGTCTATCTGAATCACTAACCGAAGATGGCTACGACGTTATCACTGCCGAAGACGGGACCGACGGTGCAAAGAAAGCGCTAAGCCCTGTCATTGACCTTATTATTCTTGATATTATGCTGCCCGGTAAGAACGGCTTAGATGTTTGTCGTGAACTTCGCGCGACGAACATAAATACGTTGGTCATGATGCTAACTTCCAAGAATGAGGAGATAGATAAAGTACTTGGTCTTGAGGTCGGTGCAGATGATTACATGACAAAGCCATTCAGTATCCGCGAGCTTAAAGCACGCATTAAGGCATTGCTCCGCCGTGCGGGAGAGTTGAAGACAGGGATTGATGTCGTGTCCTTCGGTGATGTACGTATTGATTTTGCAAAGCAAGAAGCGGTGAAGGGAAGCGTTACACTAAAGCTATCGACCAAGGAATTCCAGATACTAAAATTCTTCTCCGAACATGAAGGCAAAGTAGTCACCCGTGACATGCTTCTTGACTCTGTTTGGGGATATAACTCCTTCCCGACAACACGTACCGTAGATAACTATATACTCTCACTCCGTAAGAAGACAGAAGACATTCCTGCAGAGCCAAAATATCTTGTCACCGTTCACACATCGGGTTACAAATTCGTATTTCAGCCATAATTCTTGTCTTTATGACAACTTTATGACATCTATCTGACAGCTTCGTGACAAATTGACCTCCTAAAAGCGAGATTTTTGTATCCGTAAACAATACACTACGGATATGAAAACTCGCATAACAACTCGGATGGCATGGATGGTACTTCTGTATCCATTCGTCGTTGGCTATACAGACCCAACGCCCTCGAAGAAAGGTTTTGTAGACCTTGTTGTCGGATTTGGTAACTTCATAAATATCAATTATTCAGGATGTGATGGTGATAAAACAGTAACTGCAAACTCATTTACTGATTTCGGAGTGGATATTAGAACCAAAGGAGAGACCGTCCATGGTGTTATCAAGGGCGGATACATGCATATTCAGCCGAGTAAAAATCTTCATAGAAGCAGCACATCAAGTAATACGTATACCAATAGTGAACCTCCATCACAATCTACGGGGTTCTTTGGTGGAGGATTTGAAGTAGATGAATCGTGGATAGGATATACTCTTGGTATTCTAATATTTACAGAGAAAACCGCTACCATAGAAACAAATGCATTGCCATTCTTCAATCTTCGGTTTGGTAAAACAGATAATGTTAATGTCTCTATTGGATGCTTAAATACCCCTACGTCATTAAGCAATGGAGGACCGTTGGATATCATGATAGGTTTCCCCGTCAATTCAGATGGCTCTTCAACTGTGGGACTTGGAATAGGCGGTGGAATATACCAAGGGATGCAGTTCAAACTTCGATTGAATATTACACCCTCTGGGTCAAGAACAGGTATTCTCATTAATGGAAATTATGGGACTGCCGAAGGATATACTGAATATGGCATGTCTGTTGGAGTGCGATTTACTTACTAAGCTCGTGACAAATTTCTTACAATCTACTGACCAATTCGTGACAGTTTAACCTTCTAAAAACCCGATTTTTGTATTTGTAAATAATACACTACCCATATGAAAACACTTCTTACATTCGCTTTTACTGTTCTTCTTGCTTCAAGCACATACTCACAGATTGACCAACTCTACGAGTCACCCTCGCCTGACCATCTGTTTGCAGGTGACGGTAAATCAATGGTTACGGTCAGCACCGGTATTCCTTACGTAGGTATCGCCGAGTACGCTTATGGAGTATCTTCAAAAACAACGATTGGTTTTATGTACGGACAAACTCCTTTTGTCGAGGGATACGGACTTCGTATACGTACTATCATTGCCGAACCCGAAGATAACCTTCGTGTCTATTTCCGCGCACCTATTTTCTATTACCCAAAAACACAAAGTCTCGGCGGTGAGCCATGGTTTCTGACGTGGCCTGCACTCAACCTTGAATACAAACGTGATTGCGGAAGACGTATGTGGGCAGGCATCGGTGCTATCGGTGCTGTCTGTGCGAACTCGCTCAAACATCAAATATTTGGTGGCCATGAGGAAGGGGAAATGGAAATGGGGTTTGAAGGTGGTCTTTGGAACACTGTTCAGGTAGGTATTACACAGCCAATTAGTGAACATTTTGTCGCTCAAGCCGAAGTAGGGCTTGTCATGAGTGGACTCAAAGTAGCTGGTTCAGATTGGGTAGGAGGACCTCCAGTCGTTGCATTAGTAGCATTGACGTATGCATTTTAATTTTTGACAAATGCATGATAAATAACATATTCTAAACAGACATTTTTACCGTTCACATTAATACATACAACCAATGAAAAAGATACTATTTTTACTTACACTTTTTACAACTCTCTCACTCTGTTCTCTTCGAGCTCAAACAGACACGATCACCATCCTTCACATGAATGACACTCATTCAGGAATGATGCCGTCAGGTCCGAGAGGTGCTGACCTCAAAGGTACAAAAGGCGGTATTGCTCGAGCAGCTACTCTCATAGGTATGACGAAGGTCATGGAGCCCAAAACACTTACTCTCCATGCGGGAGACTTCTCGATGGGCGACATCATGTATAATGTCTACTTTGGCGTACCGGAGCTTCGTATCTTGAGTCAAGTCGGTCTTGATGTGATGACACTTGGTAATCACGAATTTGACCTGACACCTGCGTCACTGTTACAGACACTTGACACTGCTTTTGTCGCAGGAGGGCAGTTCTCAATTCTATCCGCGAACTGTGTACTTGCCGATTCCAGTATTCTACCTTTAAAAAAGTATATTGAGTCATATACTATCAAAACAGTCGGCACAACGAAGGTTGGTATCTTTGGTCTTACAACGCCGGAGACTAATCTGCTTTCACAACCTGCCCCTGCATTTTTGGATACAAATCTTGTACAGATCGCCTACGGGATGGTTGATACACTCCGTACGCAAGGTTGTCAGGTCGTAATACTCTTATCACATCTTGGGTATAATCTTGATTCGGTTATCGCACAGAATGTAACCGGAATAGATGTTATAATTGGCGGACACGACCATTATGTATTTAATGAGCCAAGACTTGTAAAAAATCCTCTCGGACACAGTGTTCCTATCGTTCAGGTTGGTGCACACTATGAATATATAGGTAAGATGCACCTTGCGGTATCAGGAAATACTGTGAGCATGATTGACTATACGGTGGTCCCCCTCGACGAAAATGTCCCCGAAGAGCCGGCGATAGCAGGGATACTTTCAGAACTTGTGGCAGGAGTCGAGGCACAATACGGGAAAGTATATACCCAGCGCCTTTGCACAGCTCATGATGACCATGAAGAAATTGCTGAAGACTTGTTATCATCCGGTATTCACGACACACCAGTCGGGAATCTTGTTACGGATGCTTTCCGCGCAATGACGGGTGCTGATATTGCCATTGAAGTTGGAGGGTCAACTTCAGATATGCTTCATAAAGGTGAAATAGTAGGTGCTGATGTTTTTCGTATGATTGGTTACGGCTTTAATCTTGATAACGGTTTAGGATATCGACTTGCAACATTTAAGATGTCTGGTGCAGCACTTGCAATGGGACTTGAATTTGGTCTCTCTGATATTGCGCACAACGATGAGTTCTTAGTGCAAACAAGTGGTATGCAGTATCAGTATGCAGTTGATGCCCAACCATTCTCACGTCTTACGGGTGCACTTGTTGGTGGAGCCCCACTTGATACCGGAAAGATATACACAGTTGCTGCGAACGAGTTTGCTGTACTCTTTCTCTCGACGATTGGCATTCCGATAAGTGATGTACATATCATGAGCGATACTTCAGAGTTTCAGGTCGTCAGCACGTATGCAGCAATGCAAGATACACTTCGCGCGAAGCAAGAAGATCGAGTCTCAAGTATTAAGCTTTCCGTAAAAAACAAGGATCAGTTTTCATCAGTCAGACAGATACATACATCACTCTACCCAAACCCGACTCATGAGCAAACACAACTAACCGTGGATGTTCCGGAGCGGTCACATATAAGAATCGCTCTTTTCTCTTCTAATGGCCAAAAGCTTCAGATGCTTGCCGATGATATATTCCAACAGGGAACTGCTATAATTGGGATTGATACATCATTACTTACAAGTGGGAATTATCAAATTATGATAACCGATGGTGAAAGCGTAACGGTACGGTCTTTGGTCATCTCACGCTAAGTTATGAGCACAACACACTACATCAGTAGGCAGTATCACCTGATACTGCCTACCTTCTGTTATTAGTTTTGTAAGAGAGTTACAATTTGTTCGGCCCATTCTTTCGGAGCTTCTAATGGAGTTAGATGTCCGACATTTTGTAACTCTACGAATTTTGCATTTGGAATAGCATCTGCCATCGCCTTTGAAATTGCCGGCGCGATAAGTTCATCGCCGCTGCCTGTAATGACAAGCGTCGGAGTTGTTATCGTGTGAAGAAGCTCAACCGAGTCTTCGCGAAGCGCCATTGCACGTAGCGCAGCAGCAATTGCACCGTGTGTTGCTTTCTCGATGATACTTTTTAGTTTGTCGGTAAGTTCAGGGTGTGCTTCGACCGTTGAACGCGCTGTTAACTTACTAAGCATACGCATATATACTGCTTCATAGCCACGCGCCTCAACATCCTTTGCAAATTCTTCGCGGCTGGCTTTTGCTTCATCGGTGTCAGCCTCTGCTTTCGTATTTGAAAGTATTAGCGCACAAACCTCGTTCAAATAAAGACGATAGTATGCCAACGCGGCATATCCGCCCATTGATGTTCCGCAAATGACCGGGTTTGTAATCCCAATTTCGTTAAGCGATTTATGAAGCTCCTGCATTGCTTCGCTTAGTGTCCAGCTCTCGCGAACAGGCGCACTGCCGAAGCCCGGAAGATCAACAAGGATAATATTAACGCTCGGAAGTAATTGCTGTAACTCACCTGCCACACCCATATACATTTCGCTTGAAAGCGGAAACGCGTGAATGAGAACGAGCGACTTCGTCGCCGAGGAGTTTACACCTTTATAAGGACGTAATGAGACCATAATTTAAAGAAGACCGCTAATGTCGTTAAAGATCATGAATGCCATGAGTAATAAAAGTACACTTACCCCGACTTGCTGAACACGCATCTTAAGCTTTTGGGAAATTTCCCGACGTAAAACTGCTTCAATAATTATAATAACAAGATGCCCACCATCAAGCGCAGGGATAGGGAGTATATTCAGAAACGCAAGCGAGAGCGAAAGTATTGCCATGAATGTGAGGAATGCAACTGCGCCACCCTCAGCACTCTTGCCGGCATACTGTGCTATCTTGATAGGACCGCCAAGATTCTTTGATGCATCAGCTTTGCCAGTTACAAGAAGCACGATGCCTTTCATATACATTCTCGTCTGTGTGAATAGCTCGTCGATACCAACTGATACTGCTTCTGTGATAGAATAATCTTCGTGACGGGTTTTGCCGTTGAATGGAAGATTAATTAGTGCTACACCGATGCGTCCTGCTTTATTCGGGGTAACAAGAGATGACATTTCTTGTCCATTACGCTTCCATTTAAGAGTTATCTCTTTCTCTGGGTTTACGCTAACATTGTCAACCATAGCGACATCGTTGGCTATGGGCACATCATTGACGTGTGTGATGATGTCACCTTTTTGCAGACCGATCTTGTCTGCGGGTTCTGTAGCAACGGGCTTATCACCAATCATTACACCGGGAATACCTTCAGGGACAATACCAAAATTCTTTTCGGTTGCTTCGTAATCATCTGCGAGATTTCCGAAAGCTTCATTCTGATAGAGAAAATCTTTCTTTTCACCATTACGATCTACAGTCATCGTAAAGTCGTTGCCAATGTTCTCAATGAACACTTCATGTTTAACAGCACCCCAATCATTCACCTGACGGTTATTAACGGCTACGATCTTATCGCCTGCTTGAACGCCAAGTTTTGCAGAGATCGATGCCTGTCGAACATAACCGATCGAAGTTGTTTCGATGATCTCTTTTCCTTGCGAATACTTAATGCCAATAAAGATAGCACCTGCAAGGAGGAAGTTCAGGATTACACCTGCACAAATAACAATAGATTTTTTCCACCAACTCTTTGAGCGGAATTCCCATGGCTGCGGCGGTCCCTTGAGTTCTTCAGTCTGTGTCTCGTCTATCATGCCAGCTATTTTTGCATAGCCGCCGATGGGAAGGAGCGAGAGGCGGTAATCGGTATTTGCACCGAGCTTGTTCTCTATCTCTTCAGGAAGATTATTGAAGGTAAAGCCATTGATCTTATTCCATCCGAAGAGGCGTCGCCCCATACCGATAGAATAAATAGGTACCCACATGCCGAACATACGTGCGGCTATAAAGTGACCAAACTCATGCACCGATACGAGCACGAATATCGTAACGATGAAGTAAAATAACGTTGTTAGAAATTCCATATTGTATTATTTGGGTAACCTAAGCTATACTCAATTTTGCTATGAACTGTTTCGCAGCAACCCTTGCCGCTTTATCTGATTCATATATACGTGATAGACCGTTTTCTATTGACTGGTCGCTCGAAGCATCGAATGGCTCGCCACTTCCCGAAGGGGCAGAGTCCATTACCGAATCAATGACAGTCGGTATGTCTATGAAACGCAATTTCTCGTCTAAAAATGCTTCTACCGCGATCTCATTTGCAGCATTTAGTATGCAAGGGTATAACCCACCACGCCGCAACGCTTTACGGGCAAGTTCGAGGCAGGGGAAACGCTCGGTATCAGGCGATTCAAAGTCGGATCGGTTATTTTTGAGCAGATCGAGGATGTCGTATTCCTGAGGCAGACGCTCGGGATACCCCAGTGCGTACTGAATGGGCAACCGCATATCAGGTGCGCCGAGTTGTGCTTTCACGCTGCCGTCAACGAACTCTACCATCGAATGGATGATAGATTGCGGATGTACTATAACATCAACCTTCTCTAATGGTACATCAAAAAGCCATCTCGCTTCGATGACTTCAAGTCCCTTGTTCATGAGCGTTGCCGAGTCAATTGTTATCTTTCGGCCCATCACCCAGTTCGGATGTTTGAGCGCTTGAGCAAGAGTAATATCTTTGAATGATTCTTTTGCAAGTGTGCGGAATGGTCCGCCGCTTGCGGTTAAAATGATACGTTTGATGCTCTCGTGTTTCTCACCGACAAGACATTGCGCTATTGCCGAATGCTCTGAATCTATTGGTACTATCTCCGCGCCCGACTTTTTCGCAAGAGCATTAATGAGTTCACCTGCAACGACAAATGTCTCTTTGTTCGCGATGCAAACTTTCTTCCCTGCTTTTATCGCTGCGATAGTCGGACGAAGCCCTGCAAAGCCGACCATAGCAGCTACAACTATCGGCGAAGCGGCATCAGACGCTATCTTTTCATATATGTCACGTCCCGGGGTCTTTTCTGAATGGGCAGGGAGTATGTACGTGTGGTCCTTTGGGGAGGTTGGACTCTGTTTTATTGCAGAGTTGACTTCTTCCCATGCATCATGATCTTCCATCACCGCAACAACCGGATGATGAGTTCGTATTTGCTCTATCATAGTTGCTGCCGAGCGGTATGCTGTAATAGCTTCAACTCGGTAGCGTTCTGGGAAGCGCGAGATGACATCAAGCGTTTGTGTGCCGATGCTGCCTGTTGAGCCAAAGATGGCTACGCCGATGCGCTTGTCGTTATCGTCGAAAAGTCTTCCCATAATTTTGCAGGGACGTATAAACACCCAGACTCACAGAAAAGATACGTTGTCATAAGTAGAGATATTTTTGGAGTATCATATACCCATCTGTTGTTAGAAACTCGAAGATTGACAAACCAGAGAATCATATCGGTCTTTCAGCCGCTCCTCGTTGGAGTGCTTGTCTGTATTTGTAGTTTTGCATACGGGCAGCCGACAGATTCACTCATGATCGCTGATACTCTGAAGAAGGTGACTCCCCAAGAGTATTATCGTCCTCTTGTAGATAATATCAATTCACAGTTCGTCTATTCTGTCCCGGCACGCAGATTCTATGGTGACCCGCAGACGATCCCGACGTTGCTTGAAGATTCCAGAGTCGGCTTTTCGTTAATTCAGAGAGACCAATCATACGGACGCGAAGCGTTTATGATGACAAACAGGACATCGGAGCCGCTGATTTCAAGTTCGCTTAATGGCATCCTTCCTCTTACTGACCCACTGACAGGTAATAGTATCCTCAACTATTACCCTCTTGAGATGGCAAGTTCTTTGCGAGTGAGCCAGTCACAGGAAAAGAACTTCAACGACTTTACCGGAAGTGATAACGTAACTTTCACGCTCGAGAAATTCCGCTCACCGACGACATACTCCCGTATCCGTCTTTCGCAAGAACTCGGTAATTCGTATTCTAACTTTGAAGGACTCTTTAGTTATAATACGAGCGAGTCATTGAATCTCACATTAGCTCTCTACCGAAGAGCAGCGGGAAAGGCACAGGTCAGTGTATTCGATAATGCAGAGTTTAACCCGCGTGTTGATAATTGGTGGATTCGCGGACAGTCAACGTACTTTACCCCCGAGATTGATGCGACACTTTTTATTCTTTACACAACAGCATTCAGCGGACTCAATGGTGGGATAACAATACAAGACAGCACGACAGATATATTTGACGAGAAGCTGGCACAAGTC
This sequence comes from Kapaibacterium sp. (SeqCode), assembly GCA_046590205.1. Lineage (GTDB taxonomy): Bacteria > Bacteroidota > Ignavibacteria > Palsa-1295 > Palsa-1295 > DATDEW01. Next base: position 54,553 of record JBKJTT010000018.1, on the reverse strand, counting down.
TTGACACCAAATAGCTACGACCACAGAACCCGTGTTGATGTAATGGGAGAGTTTTCGCTTTCACTTCTATCAGAAAAAGAACGTACTAAGCTCGGCGGATTTTATACGAAAGCATCACGTAGAGTATTCGCCAATGATTCAGCATTTGCTCTCAAGTATGCGCCGGTTTCACTTGGCGATAGGATTGGGTTATCACTTTCCCAACCTGTAGCACTCGAAATAGGGACGTTCATTACAAAAGTACTTGTCAGAGGCGACTTCCAACTTATTGATAAAGATAACGGCTGTAATTGTTCAGCAATCAAAGAAACCCGCTTCTCCGGTTTTGCATCAGATTCGCTATTTATCGGTGGAGATTTCGGTTTGAGTGCTGACGGATATTTCCGTGGGACGCTTTCGCAGTTATCTTTGGCAAGCGAGCCGCAAGCCGATCAATTCTTTACGAACTTCGGACTCGGTGCAGAGATGAAACTCTCGCGTTTCTTCTCTCTGAGCGCACTCTATAATTACGGAAGAGACCGCGCATCGCTCTCGCCGACACCAACTGCAACGTATGAAATATCCAACGTAGGTGGATTCGCCCGTGTTGGTTTTCCGCTCTCAAAACGTGATAGCGTAGCCTTAACAGTTGGATATCTTGATAGACGCGAGCCGGAAGGTATTGTCGCAGCTACTGATACGACCGGGTTTTCGGTACCTTCTTTTTCGTCAGAACAAATTCATTCGAGTTCGATACGTTCTGCGCTTGATCTGTGGTTCTCTGTCTTTAGAGTTTCACTTGCTGCGAATTATACCCCTGAAGTGAACCTCGTTTCCAATTATACTTCGAACGATGCTCTTCGCGCTCCTATCTCTGATAAACTTAACGGTTCGGCTGCATTCTATTATGAGAATGAAATTGCCGAAGGAAATCTGCGCTTGAGTTTGGGGCTTCGTACTCGTTATATGAACCGCTTAAGCACAACACTTAGCTACGATAATGCTTCGGATTATTATGTCTATCGCGGTAGTGAAAGTTTGTCGGGATACCCATACAATGACGAGCGTCTGACCAAGCCGAAGTATATGTTCGATTTCCTTGTTGCCGCGGAAGTGGATAGACGTGCCCAAATCAATGTCTTGCTTCTTAATTTGACTGGTGAGCCGTTCTATACGGTCAGTCTATATCCTCGTTCCGGGATTATGTTTAAGATAGATGTTACGTGGGCATTTCTCGATTAGAACGAGTGAACTATCTGCCCGATACGTGCCTTTTTATAGGGTGAATCCTATGAAGCATATACTGTTATTCATCCTCCTTGTGCTTGCTTTAGCAGCACCAGCTTCCGCACAGCTTAACGGTGCGGGGACACGCTTTGTGTTTGCTCTACCAGAAGGACCTGAACGAATTTCCCCCGGTGAAACGCCGACGATAACTCTTCGCATCATGAGCGCCTATAAAGGCAGTGGGAAAGCGATTTTACCAGGGCAAGTAATTGATTTTAGCTTTGAGCCCTATAAGGTTACATCTGTTGCTCTTCCGTCATCGATAACTATTACAGATGAATCATATACAATAGTCAACAAGTATATCATTGTTACTACTACACAGCCCATATCACTCGTCGTTCATCGGTTCATGCCCTTTGCAGGTGATGCAACCCAAATTTATCCTGATAGCCAACTCGGCAAAGAGTATATAGTCTCTTCATGGGGGATATTTAATGATGTGAATGAAAATAACTATACGCAATTTGTGGTAACAGCAACCGGTCCTGAAACGGTGGTAAACATAACACCAAATATTGCACCTTTGGGCGGTGAAGCTGGTGTGACACGTACATTTTTGTTAGGTACAGGTGAATCAGTTATAGTGAAAGCAGATTCAAAAACAGCTTCAGGTGAGCGTGGCTTTTCAGGTACTACGATCAAAGCATCTGCTCGGGTAAGTGTCATAACAAATGTTACCTGTGGCTATGTACCGCTCAGACAACAGGCATGTAATGAGATGCTCGATCATTTGCTCCCGAAGAGTCATGTTGATGAAGGGTTCTTTATCTCTCCTCTCTCGAACACAGACCATCCGGGCAGAGTCATCTTTGTAAGCGATAGTATGAATTTTACGGTGCTTACAGGACGCGGAGTACTCAAAGAAACATCGACGGGCTGGCTTGAGATGTCGATTACTGCACCGGAAGTATTCAGTGTCTCACAAAAGGCACAATGCTATCTTGCAACGGTAGGTAGTGATGTGTATGCAAATAGCGATCCGTCACTTGTTACTATTTTACCTCGTTCTGACTGGCAAGACACGATGGTCTGGTATTCGCCAAAACTCTCTACAGGGTCAAGTGACCTTGCTAACTATGTGACGATCGTCTATCCGAGAGATAGAGGTGCTGAAGTACTACTTGATGGTAACAGCATAACATCGTTACGTACACCGAATGATATTCTACAATCGCAAATGTCTGCAGTTCAGCTACCAGTTGAGGTAGGGGTGCATAAGATAACTTCGCCTGTGCCTGTCTTTGCTGTTGTCTCGGGATTTGATATGGCTGATGCCTATACATTTTTGCCGTTTGGAGTTGGTAAGTTTATTGTCAACGTACCTAAAGGTACAAATCTTGGTGGCTTTGAGGTATATCCAAACCCTGCATCACGATTTGTTACTATTAAAGCACCAAGTGGTAATTTCATAACGGAAGTTAAGATCACGGACGTGCTCGGTGTTGAGAGACTTACACAGAATGGGTTGTATGATGAGTTAGAGCTTGATGTATCAAAGCTGATTTCAGGCAGATATGTGCTCACTATGCAGACGACAGAAGGCGAACGGTTTACGCCATTTCTTATTGTCAGATAAGAGTATTTAAATGCCACATTGAGATGTGTTTATAGACGTAATGAAGGAGTCTGAATGAAGAGAATTGTTTCTATTAGTGTCTTAGCATTACTATGCTTATTTACAAACGGATTTGCCCGTCGAGGAAACCCGTTGTCTTACTTAGCATCCTCGATACAGTATTACACCATTGATTCCGACGACAACCACCCACAAAAACCAACATACCGTTTCCTTGATACTACATTTGGGTCTTGGACACGTGTGACCGGATTTGGCAATCCCGATAGCGGCTACGTCCGTATCTTCCCAAGCGGTACGACTTTTTCGATGAATTATTACGGCAGGCAGATAACATTACCGCCAAGATACGTACATGTGAATGGATTTGCAAGTCATGATTCTATTTCCCCCTCTACACCAATAGATACAGTGTTTCGTCTTTTTAGCGGGGCTAAAAACATTACCCTCCCGGTATCACTTTTTGCAGCTAACTTTCCATTGTGGGCAGACCTTGAGTTACGGAGCGATACTTCAAAAATATACTACCGTAGCGTAAGCGATACATGCTATGTAAGTTTTTATAACATGGGGATCAAAGGCACCAACGGAAGGATCAGAGCTACATTCCAGATAGTATATGCACGACCAGATTCATCTATCACATTTCACTACCGTTCATTCGATGGGAATATAGATGGTGACTCTGCAGAACGCATCTTTGAACGTAGTGTAACTATAGGCATCCAGGATTCAACCACTGGTTATGCATCAATGTATCTTGATCGAGGAGCATATCATGCTCGTTCGTTTGCCGGAAGTCAGTATGAGAAATCGCTTCATGATGGACTTGCCGTAAAGTTTATGCAGGTACCCAAGAATACAGTCCGTGTAGTTACGATTGACAATCCGTCACAGAATCATTACGAACTTACAAGTACTTCACTTACACCATCATTTACAATTGAAAATCTATCTGATACGACTCGTACAGTCTTAGTATCATATCTTGTAACGAATACAGTCACCGGAGCGCAAGTCTATATTCGAAATGACAGTATCACGAATGTTCAACAAGGGACTCGTTCTCATAATGGACCGACGCTGCTAAATTTTCCCTGCGGGCAATATAGACTAACTATCACAATCTCGACAGCCACAAATAACAGTGATGTTTGGGGACATGATAATGTATCTGTTCGTGAATTTGTCCGGCTTACACCTCTCTCATTCCCGTTCGTTGATGATTACAAAACTCTCGATAGATGTAATTATCATGTTTACGGGGCAAGTCGTGTAACATCAGGAGGCGATGTTTTCTACGACCAAGTCGCACCTGTCTCAAGCGGTGCGGTCATACTCGATAGACGCGATGCGGCTAATGCATTTTACCTAAGTAGTTCAGCCGGAGATTCACTCACTACTGCACCCATTGACCTTGCCGGTAGAAGTAATCCGCATCTTATTTTTAGTTTACAAAGAGCAGCTAAGAATGATAGTATTAAAGCCGGGATTCGTAATCGCTTGCTCATCGGACCGGAAAGTAAAGTCGTAAATTCTGCGAATACTATTATTAGCGGTGACAGTCTTGTTGTTGAAGCGATAGCTTCTTCAGCATCGACCTATAATCCATCTGAATTAAGTTGGAAGATAATTGCCAAGATATATGGTGGTATTGACCTTGTTTCAGAAAAAGTGCGTATTCAAATTCCCTCGACATACATCCACAACCATTCGCGATTTCGTTTTCGTCTTGATGCGAAGAATGATGGTGCAGACTTTGGCTCTCCGTTCGATGATGCGGATGAGTTCGTCGTAGATGGGCTACAGATCATTGCTCCGACATTTGGGAATAAAAACGAGACCGATCTTGAGGTTACAAGGGTTGAACTTGGTGCTGAGAATTACACTCACATCCCCCGCAATGTCCGATCACTTGAACCGAAGGTAACAGTTGCAAGCAATGGTTTACAAGTAACACAGGGTGTGTATCAATTGAGGCTTGTCATCCGCGATCAGCTTAATAGAGAGGTCTATCACCGGATGAAATCACTTCCTGCGCCTGCTGCACGCACTGATGTCCAAGTTACAATGCCGGAGTGGATAATAGAAGGTTCACAAGGTGGCGTTTTCACATGCAAAACAACCATCGAGCAAACATTCTCAGACTATTACAAAGCAAATGATACGAATGTGCTCTATATAACTCTATCTATAGACGATGTCTATGCTCTTGATGATGGCTCACCAGATACCGCTGGGACGATGACCTCGTCAGAGACAGCATTTAACTATCAATTCACACCTCTGACAACAGACTCGCTTCGCGGCATTGAGTTCTTCCATTTAACTGCGAATGGCACATCGAACTGGACAATAACGATTCGTGATTCTGCTAATGGTATCGTTAACCAAAAGAATATCTCGTATAATGTTCTTGAGCGTGGCTTCCAACGATCAACGTTTGCTACTCCTGTAAAACTTATTCGCGGTACTCGATATAGTGTTCAATGTTCTCTTACACAAGGTTTTGCAATTGGCGGTGATGCTTCTCGTGGTTTAGTCTTTCTATCAAAATCATTAAGTACTCCTTCTACCTCTGAATATAAACCGCTCTATGATTCATTGCTTCGGAAGTTCTCTACATCTGCGGGTGTAAAGTATTACGATACGAATAGAACAGTACTTAATGGTGCAAGTGGCGGACCGCTTCTGCCGATGATGCGTCTTGTCTTTGCAGGCTCTGCAACGTATCTTCCGGTTGAATTGCTAAGCTTCCGAGCAAATCGAACAGGAGATGGCAATGTTGCGCTGAATTTTGAGACAGCAAAGGAAGAGAATGTTTCTCACTTTACTCTTGAGAGATTAGCAGATGGAAATTGGCAGCAGATAACATCAGTTGCCGCAAAGAACTCATTACAAGGCTCAAGATACACATCACTTGATAATAATGCTTCGGCTTCAAAGACGTGGTATAGACTTTGGGAGCAAGACCTTGATGGGTCTTTAACGATGCTTGGCACTGCGGAAGCTTCATCGATTGGCTCAACGATTACAGAGATTCATGTCTATCCAAGCCCTGCTTCTGATATATTGCATATCCAAAGTATCGAAATGATTCATGAGGTCACACTTAGTGATATTTCAGGAAGAGTAATCCATAGCAATTCGGGATTGTCGCTAAAAGGCTACGACATTAACGTTAAAGGTCTTGCAGAAGGAGTATACCTCCTGACCATTTTAGATGAAGGCGGAAATACTTCTCGTGAGAAAGTAATGATTCGATAGTTTTGCTTAGAAGTAGTAAGCTGCCCCGAAGCGATGCAGATCACTAAAGGCAGGACCCATTGCACTAATAGAATAATCGAAGTTCAGCTTTGTGAATGCAAAGCCAAAACCGAAGGAAAATCCTGCAAGCCCTACACCTTCCGGTGTCTTGAGTTCGCGGCGTTTTTGGTTCTCATACCCAAAGCGCAGACGCATTACTCTGCTTAGGTTAAACTCGCCACCGAGAGAAAAGTCATTGAGGGCATAAAAGAAACTACGTCCTTCGAGGTCACGAGTAATATTTCTAAAAGCAAGATGAAGCGTAAGAGGAAGTCGTTCAAGTTTTTTGGATACACCAAATTGAAGATTAAATGGAAGTGCTTCTTGAATACCTGCGTACGTTGAGAGCTGTGTACCGATATTTAAAGCAGATAGACCAAAGGTCATTTGCAATGGCTCGTTTTCATAATACACACCAAGATCAGCAGCGATACCACTCGAACTAAAATTTTCTGTAGAGCCACCTGATACAAGAGTTGATGAAATATATTTTATGGCAACACCATAGTTAATAGTTCTATCCGGGATAGTGCCGGCATACCCAAATGTTAATGCAAAGTCACCGGCTGTAAAGTCTCCTGTTGGTTGACCGACTGCATCATAACCTGGGAATGTACCATAACTCATATATTGCACACCTACACCAAATGCGCCTGTTTCTACATCAGGTATCTTCCCAGCAAAACTTACATACCCTTCATTAATGTCGAGTACATGCCTTGTCATTCCAAATGAAAGTGGGAGACCGTCTTGGAGAGAGTCCCTTTTTTCGATTGACATAAGTGCTGCCGGATTACTGAAGAGCGTATTCGGGTCGTTCTTCATTGCCACAAAAGAATTACCTAGTGCCGCAGAGCGTGGATTAGTAGATAATGCCAAGAACTCATAGACATGTGTTCTACCCGATGTATTGTCTGTTTTTCCAAAAACAGAATTTATCGACAAAAAGCCGATAACCAGAGCAATTATATATTTATATGACCGTTTCATCTGAAAAAGCAATAGGTCTTTTTTATTCAACGTATCTAACTACATAAATGGAGCGAAGGGAGTTCAAACAGATGAGGGCATTTTTCTATACAGCTACCTGCCGATGCTTAACCCCTGTTTCCATGCAAGGGTGATCTGTCGGGAGGAATTTCCCGGGGTTAAGCGACCCAAGTGGGTTGAATACATCTCTTACTCGCTTCATCATTTCCAAGTCAGCATCTGAAAACATCCATCCAAGTGCTTCCTTTTTCTCAATACCTACACCATGTTCACCGGTTATTGAGCCGTTATACCTGATGCACAGTTGTAATATCTCCTTGCTTGCTTCAAGACATCTATGGATGCTGTCTTTACTTTTTTCATCATAAAGAATCGCGGGATGAAGGTTGCCATCGCCTGCATGAAAGATATTTGCAATGCGAAGCTCGTACTTCTTTCCGATGCGTGATATTTCTTCAAGTACTTCGGGTAATGCGTATCGCGGTATCACACCGTCTTGCGTATAATAGCTTGGGCTTACTCTCCCTAGTGCGCCGAATGCTTTTTTGCGTGCCTGCCATAGCTACATTCGTTCGGCATCATCTTTCGCAGTTCTTACAGAGCGGGCATAATGTGTCTTCGCTATTGAAATGATACTGTCGGTAATTCTCTGAAGAGATGCTTTTCTTCCGTCAACTTCTATCAGAAGCAGCGCCCCTGCATCAGTCGGGAAACCGAGCTTGAATGCTTCCTCGAGTGCATCGAGTACTTCCGCATCTATCATTTCCATCGCAGCAGGAATGATACCTCCTGCAATGATAGAACTAACACATTGCGATGCGTCTCGAACTGATGGGAAGTCAACAAGCTGAGTTGTAACGGCTTCTGCAATTGGGGTAAGCTTTACCTTAGCTTTTGTAATTATACCAAGAGTACCTTCACTTCCCATGAATAGGGATAGAAGTGGTGCAGTACTATCACTACTATCAAGCCAAACGACAGAGCCATCTGTAAGTACTACTTCAATGCCAAGAACATGTTCTGCTGTAGCTCCATACTTTAAGCAGTGCGGTCCGCCGGCATTCTCTGCAATGTTGCCGCCGATGGTCGAGGCATTACCGCTTGAAGGATCAGGTGCAAAATGAAATCCGTACTTCGATGATTCTTTCGAGAGCTTCGCATTGACAACACCAGTTTCAACTATTGCCCATCCCTCTGCTTGATTGATCTCATTAATTATGGTTAGTTTTGAAGTGACGATCATTATTGCATCGTTACATGCTAATGCCCCGCCTGATAGTCCAGTACCTGCACCGCGAGTCACGTATGAGATACCATTTTCTTTACAATGAGTTACTATCAGTGATACTTCTTTTGTAGAAATAGGAAGGAGCACTTGCGAAGGAGTAAACTTCTCCAGCGTCACACCATCTGCATTATAGACGAGCCTATCAGGAACAGATGAAAGTATCCGTTCAGGGGGCAGAATATGAGAAAATGTTTGTGCTGTCGTCATCAGAAGTAAGCAAATATAACGATTATTCGGACAAATGAGGTAATGAAACTCTATTTCAGCTATTTTGTTTATAACTCGCTAATCAAAAATCAACAATGGCAATTCAACCGACGGATATCGAGCTGATGGTAGAAAAGGGCGAGACCCTTTATCAGGCAATAGCTATAACAGCCAAACGTGCCCGCCAGATAAATCAGGATATTATGCAGGAATTCGAGTCCCGCAAGTCAACCCTTGTTCCGATGGAAGAGGATGATGATGAATTCGAGACGACGAATTTCGATCAAATGCGTATCTCGCTCGAGCTTGAAAAGCGCGGCAAACCCACCGCCGAAGCCCTCCGTGAGTTCATGAATGACGAACTTACCTTCCGTATGCGTGATAAGGCACCGGAGTAATCCGTTGCAATAACAGACTTTGAAAAGGGGCATTTTGCCCCTTTTTTTGTGGGTTAAGGTGAATCAGATTCATTTATGCTGAATTATTCTGGAAATCGCTTCTTTGTTATATAGAGAAAGAACAACTATATGTCAGCAGTAAAAAACAGAGCCGATAAAGCATATTTCAATGAAGAGTTCTTAAAGAGTCCTGAAGCGAGGATACTTCGGCTCATGTCGGAGTACATGGAGCCTCGTGCTCGGCTCCAAAGGGAGCGAGTGAAGGATACCATCGTCTTCTTCGGCTCTGCCCGAATCTATAGCCGCGAAGAGGCAAATGCAAAGAAGATGCAAGTCACTCACAGCGAAGAAGTAATCGAGCGCAGCGGTTCGGGCAGTGAGCTTATCTTGAAACAGCTTGCAGAATCGCATAAACTTGCTGATACCCGGCTCATGCTTTCTGACTACTACGAAGACGCTGTCGAGCTTGCGCGGCTCTTGACCGAGTGGTCTGTCCATGTTGCTGCCCGCGATCATGAAAAGCGCGGAAAAAAGAATTCACAGACCGCCGAGCGTATTCCCTTTGTCAGCGCTGAAGCCGTGAAGACTCATGATTACAAACAACGCTACGTCATCTGCTCCGGAGGAGGTCCTGGAATTATGGAAGCAGCCAACAAAGGCGCCATGCTTGCCGGCGGACGTTCTATCGGTTTTAATATCTCTCTGCCGTATGAACAAATGCCAAACAGCTACATCTCCGATGAGCTGAACTTTGAATTCCATTACTTCTTCATGCGTAAGTTCTGGTTTTCGTATCTTGGTAAAGCACTTGTTATTTTCCCCGGTGGTTTTGGTACGATCGATGAATTGTTCGAAGTACTGACCCTTATCCAGACAGGCAAAATAAAGAAGAAGATGCCCATCGTGGTCTATGGCACTGCATTCTGGAAAAAACTTATCAACTGGGATATGTTCTCCGAACTCGGCGTCATTGATAAAGAGGACATGGATCTCATCCACTTCTCCGATTCCCCACAGGAAGCATTCGAATTCCTCAAGACAGAACTCGAACGCCTCGACGAAGGCGAAGAGAGTTTCATGCGTTCAGAATCCAGATAAAGACCCCGAGGGGAATAAAAGTATTTCCACTCGCGTTGCACTATGCGGCGGTCGGAACGGCTGCCGCGAAGCGATATGAATTCAGATGCTCTCATCGCGGGTATGGCGGACAACGAACTGCGCTCGCTTATTTCCTTACTTGACGACCCCGACTCTCGCGTTGCGAATGTCGTTGAAGCACGTTTGCGTGCGAAGGGGAATTTCGTCATTGAGCCGCTGACGAATTTTCTCGGTTCAACAGGTGACGGGCTTGCCATTCGCCGCGCCACAGGCATTATCCGCGACCTTAACGAAGAAGGATTAGCAAAAGAGTTTGAAGCATTGCGTCTGCGTCTTGACGAAGGTTCACGCGGCGGACTCGAAGACGGCGCATTCCTGATAGCCCGTTACGGCTACCCCTGCCTCGATGAAGAGCATTACCGCGCCGAACTTGATGCGCTTGCCGGAATGCTGCATGACCGCATCGCAGGTATTCACTCGCCCGTTGATATTTTGCTCGCCACCAACGAGTTCTTCTTTAAGGAGAAGAAGTTCAAAGGCAACCATCAGTATTTCTTTGAAGCCGATAACAGCTACATCAATCAGGTCATTGACCGTCGGCTTGGCATTCCTATCTCACTTGCGACGATCTATCTTCTTGTTGCGGCAAAGCGCCTTGGTCTGCCGTTCTCCGGTGCAAGTACGCCGGGACATTTCCTTGTTCGTTATGATGGTGTCCGCACCGAACCGCTTTTTGTTGATGTCTTTAATAACGGCATCATCCTTCGCCGCGAAGATATTAGGCGTTTTCTCTATACATCGGGCGTACCGTACTACGAGTCATTTATCATGCCGTCAAGTCCGCGCAATATCCTCCTGCGTATGCTGCGTAACCTGACGATATACTTCGAGGAAAAGAACGACCAACCGGCGAAGTCAGCATTCGACCGATTCCATACCATTCTTTTAGGTCCTGATGCCGAGCTTGAGCAGGAAGAAGAGAATTAGCGACTGTCACGATATTTCTTAGATTCCGATTAAACCTTCTACTCACAATCTGCTCTAATTATGAGTAACGAGACCGGAAATGCCGAAAAATGCTTATTTTTGGGATATTTTTAAGGATCAGACTCTGACCCCCGATGGCATTACGCGACGAATATACGCTTTTGACCGATGAAGAACTTGCCGCCCGATTCCGAGACGGCGAGCGGAACGTCAGCTTTACGATGCTCGTCGAACGCTATCAGAAACGGATCTACCTCTCGGCGCGGCGAATGGCAGGCGGAAACCATGACGAAGCAGACGACATAGCGCAGGAGACGTTTGTCAAGATGTACGAAGCGCTGGACGGTTTTCGAGGGGAAGCAAAACTTTATACGTGGCTTTATAGAATAATGATGAATGCAGTCATTCATCGGACTCGAAAAAAGAAGACACGTAATGCAGTGAATCTTGATGATGTCGGCGACAGTTTGGTATCAAGTGAACTATCACCCGACTCAAGGATGGAAAAAACAGAGACGACGCGCCTGATAGAAGAAGCGATAGAGCAGCTTCCGCCGAAACAACGAGAGGTCTTTTTGTTGCGGTTCTATGATGAACTGCCGTACGAAGAAATAGCACAGGCAGTCGGGACGAGCGTCGGAGGTTTGAAAGCAAATTACTTTCATGCCGTAAAGAAGATCGGCGAATATGTTCAGCAGCAAGGAAAAATAGATCTTACAGCTCTTGCAAATGCAGGATAATAACGATGAAAGAAACTAGCGACATAGAAAAGAACATTGAATCCTTGGAGCGAGAGCTTCGGGCGATGGGTGAACCTTACAATACGGATATGCCAAGCGACGCATACTTCACGGACTTCCAGTCGCGTTTGATGAATCGTATTGCTTCCGAGCAAGTCATTGTAGCTGGGAAGAAGACCGTATCCCCTGTTAGTTCACCGATGCGAATTACTGCAATGCTCGGAGTTGTCGTTTTGCTTGTTGCCGGATTCTTCTACTTCAACCAACCGAAAAGTATTGTAGATACCCCTGTAGTTCAGCCGAGAATAGTAACAGAATCACCAAAAGCGATTGACAACGAAGCGCTTTACGATATTAGTGTCAAGCAGACGAAGCCGGAGACAAAACAGAATCATAGTTCAATGCAGGATACCAATCCGCCGAAGCTTGTAGAATCGCCGAAGGCACCGACAATCAAGCCGAATGATGTAGTGTCGGCATCATCGCCGCAGCAGGATATGCTCAATGCTTCATCGAACTTCGAGAGTATGGATGAGTTGACGGTGGGCGACCCTGAATCTCCGGTAACATACGATAAGTTGTCGGTAGATGAGCTTGAATCAGTTCTCAAGATACTTGAGACCAACGAATTTGAATCAGAAAGGTAATACGATGAGAACGAGAATAACCAGTGCAGCATATATGGTCATTGCCCTTGTGATGCTGGGGCTTGCTGCGCCAACATTTGCACAAGAGGATGAGCCGCTCTTGACACCTGAAGAACAGGGCAAGATACGTGAACGTCTTATCGGGCGCATCATGGAAAAGAAGCATAATAAACTTCGTCAAGTCCTTTCGCTTGATGATGAGCAGGCAAAGAATTTCTTTGCAACATATACTCCTGCAGAGAAAGAACTTGCAGAGCTTATTCGGCAGCGTACAGAGCAAGAGATAAAACTCTTGAAACTTACGCAAGGTGAACTTACTGACGGTGATGTTGACCCGACTCTTAACAACATTCAAGATATCAATGATAAGATCGAGGGTAAAGTGCAAAAGCTCAATGAGTCACTTAAGCCCATCTTGAATCCGCGTCAGCGTGCTCGTCTATTTGTCTTTGAGAAAGAATTTAACAGACGTGTCCGCGAAGAACTCCGCAATCGCCGTGAGAAGAATAAGAGAAAGCGCGATAACCCACCACCGCCGCGTCCACAGAGATAACTAAGAACTTGAGATGAATGCCTCGCTACTTCGGCGAGGCATTTTTCTTTTACATCTATATCTGTAGTAGTGTTGTATATTGCGATGAAATATAGAGCAATGAAAACAATAGCTATCACAGGTGGGACAGGTTTTGTTGGGCGAGCAGTCGTTGCCGAGTTTTTGCATAGCGGGTATAATGTGAAAGCATTAGTCAGAAACGAGTCATCAAAAGCAAAACTACCACACCATCAAAACCTCGTATGTATCATCGGAGACCCATGCAACATTGAGGATGTTTCACTACTACTTGAAGGATCAGATGCGCTGGTTCATCTTGTGGGTATACGCCTGAAAGAAGCCCGAACGACAGGGAAGAACTATGAGGATGTTGATGTCGGCTCGGCTATCGCAAGTATTGAAGCCATTAAGCGAAGTTCAACTCGACGAATTCTCATTCTGACTGCTGCTGATATCGGAAACAGCTTTTATGTCAGGTGTAAACGAAAGGTCGAAAAACTTACCAAAGAATCAGGTTTAGATTGGACTATTTTTCGTCCTTCGTTCATTCTCGGTCCCGGGCAGGAATGGCCCGTCCTACTTACACCGATTCTTTGGGCGTTAGGGCATCTACCAGGTCATTTTGGCATGAAGATACGCTTGGCACAAAATATCCGTCTGGAGGCACTTACAAAGGCATTTGTAGTGGCTTTTCAGGATCATAGTAACATCGGGAAGACTTTGGATGTGACGCATATTCGCCAAATGTGGAAAAGTTGAACTCTTAGGGGGTTTACGGGGTTTTATGCGTCCCAAAATAGAAAGAAAAACAACGAATTATGCCTCAACACAAAGGAGCAGTGCGCCGCGTCAGACTTTCGGAAAAACGCCGCGTCGCCAACAAAGGGATGAAGATCGAGATGCGTAAACTTTTGAAGGATTTCGATCCCAAGAAAGAGGATGGCTTAAAGGCAGTCCAGAGCAAGCTCGATAAGCTCGCCCGTAAGGGGATCGTCCCCAAGAACTTTGCTGCTAACAAGAAGTCAAAACTTGCCAAGGCAGTAATCAAAGCAAAGACCGCATAAGGTTCTTTGTCGGTAGCTTTTAGGGCTTATTCTCTTTAGGTAGAGAATAAGCCCTTTTTATTTTCTGTGGGAAGATTCTCCCCAATGTGTGTTATAGAATGTGATGAGGTCATTCTTCATATTCGCTTTCCTCCTACTCTTTACTGCGGTTATGGCGCAGGAGTCATGTGTGTTTTTGAAATCGGGTAAAAAAGGTGCGAAAGCCAGGCGACCAATGGGACTTATTAAGCGAATAAGTCAGTCACGACAACAGCAACTCCCTCCATCTGTATTCGGCGAATATCCCAACATCAACATCTCTGAAGCATTTGCCGCAGATCAGAATGAAACATCCGTTGCAATTTCGCCAACCGACCCGAAACGCATTTTAGTTGGTGCCAATGATTACCGCTCGTTCAATGCGCTCTGGAAGTTTCTCTCGACCGATGGCGGTTTGAACTGGTCTGCCGCATCGCTCAACCCTGCAACGAACCTCGCCGTTGCAACCGACCCTGCTGTTGCCTTCAATACAGGCGGCGATGCTTTTTATACATATGGCAGAATTGATAATGATGGTTTCCCATATCCTCGCAATGATGTTGCTGCCTACAAGTCAACTGACGGAGGCAATGACTTTGGAAATCCATCAATCGTAACCTCTGACACATCACAACCAAACAACGCACAGGTTCTTGCAGATAAGTATTATCTTGCGATAGATAAAAGCCCAACAAGTTCGTTTAAGAACAGACTGTACGTTACGTGGGCTGAATATAGCGCAGGGTTATCGAGCATTAAAATGTCCTATTCATCGGATAATGGAGTCTCATGGTCCGCAAAAAAAGATGTTGTTGGACAAAGCCGTTTTCAATCACCAATACCTGCTACTGGCCCCGGGGGTGATCTTTATATTACGTACCTCAATCTTGATAACCTTGATACCAATATCTACTTCGCTCGTTCCGCTGACGGAGGTAATACAACAGCAAATCGGAAAGTTGTCGGAAAGTATTCAAATCTTGGCAGACCGTATCCGCCATCATCAACTGATCCGCATCCGATAATCAAGGGACATCTTCGTGTCAATAGCTTCCCGTCAATTGCAGTAGATAATTCACCGAAGCATTCGGGCAGGATATATATCGTTTGGGCAAGTAAGGGAAGTGATGGGAGACATCATATATTATTATCATCAAGTGATGACAAAGGAAACTCGTGGTCACTACCAAAGCCAATCGAAGGCGATAATTCACCAAGCGCAACGGATAAATTCTTTCCGTGGGTAGCAGTTGATGAGACCGGTGATGTCGGAGTAGTATTTTATGACAGCAGAATGGATGCTCCTGCCAATCAACTGACCGATGCATTTATGGCGCATTCGAATGACGGCGGTGCGACGTTCGCTGTTGCAAGAATTTCAGATGTCTCATTTAATCCATCCGTTGCAGGCAGTACCGATTCGCTTGCCGGTGGCGATACACTTTCATTTTTCGGCGACTACAATGGTATAGCAGGCAATGATAGCATTTGGTATCCCGTCTGGACTGATTCACGCTCAGGGTACGACCAGGATATTTATACTGCAATTGTTCGACCCTATGCTCCAGCTGTTATAAAGAACTTTGTAGTTACTGAAAATGTGAGCAATCTTCCGATTCTTTCATGGGAGTACAATGGCAAAACCGCTTTTGGAAGACAACTGACTGATTATCATTTTCTTCTGACTCGCAGTGATGGTGGATTCAACACGATTCTCGGCAAAGATATAAGACAGTATATTGATTCAACAGTTGCTTCGAATACAACTTATACCTACAGTTTGCAAGCAGTATCAGGCGATACAAGCTTGCGAAGAGTTGTATCGTTCTCTCCCAAAGCATCTGTAACAAGTCTGCCGCCAGATATACATTCTTCTTCTGCATTGACTGATGGTTTCTCTGTGACCTTCAGAGTGCCATCGAAAAGCGAAGCAGGGACAGACATTAATGGGCTGCAAAAAATATATTTCTTCATTGATGGTATTCTTGTTGACAGTATCAATACAAATGACGGGCACAAAGGATTGGAGTTTGAGAAATTCTTTACAAGGACAGTCGGTTCGTTCAGTCGTTTCGAGGCAACATGTCAGATCCGTACTGAATCAGGACAGTTAATAGATTCAAAATACTCTCGACCTGTTTGGCTCTATGCAGGTATTCATCTTGAGTCATACTCCGAATCATTTCAAGATTCAAAGACGACATTCACACCATTCGCATGGGATACAACTTCGTATAATGGTCAGTTATCATCACGTTATATGAATGATTCATTGCCGGGCGTCAATTATAAGCAGGGAGTTGATTCATGGTTTACGTTGCCTCCGGTAACTATTAGTGATGGTACAAAGACATTGGAGTTCGATCATATTGCTTTGGTTGCAACGGGTGATAGTGCAGTCGTTGAAGTATCAACCGATAATGGCGTTCACTTCTCTGAACTGCGATACTATAATAAAACATATTCCCCGAACTGGACAAGTTCTATTCTGACATCTGCTCCTCGTGGCGAAACAGTATCAATGAATCATCTAATTGGGCAGAATGCAACGACGCGGTTCAGACTGAAGACTTCAAGTTCATCCGATGATGGTTGGTTTATAAAGAACATCAAGTATTCTAATGCTCTGGGAGTTGCGAATGATGTTTCAAATACAATTCATTTTGAATGCTTTCCGAATCCGATGCAGGTTAATACTATTAGTGAAGTAACCTTCACAATTCGCCAAGCAGGGAAAGTATCATTATCAATATATGATGTACTTGGTCGAAAAGTAAAAAACTTTATGAACGGTAGGTTTATCGAAGCAGGTGATTATAATTATCGATTCGAGATAGAGACTGCGGGAAGCTATTATTTATTACTTGAGACTATGGAGGGGAAAGCTCTCGTGAAGTGTATCGTCCTGCCATAAACGAACGTATTATCCGCCCCGAAGGGCGGATTCGTGTAAAAGTTTAGACCACGAGCGCTTCGTCCTCGTCGTCTTCATCTTCGTCATAATCATCATCGAAGGGCTCCTCTAAGAGGTCATCGTCTTCTTCGTAGGCGAGGTCATCATCTTCTTCTTCGGCATCATCTTCTTTTTTCTCGACGGTGTCATCGCTTTTCTTTTCCTCTTCTTCTACTACATCTTCGTCGTCATCTTCATCATATTCATAATCCTCATCATCTTCGATATCCTCGAGATCGTCGTCATCATCAATGAGGTCTTCTTCGCCATCAGCCATCATAATACCTGCAAGAGTAGATGTTCCGACTGCCAGGACGTTCGCTCCGGCTGTTGCCAGCCCATAAGGCGATACGGACATTGAAGAGAGCTGCGGCGCATTGAGTGCTTCGTCGGTCGTCTCGTAAATACCGAATACGCGGTCAAGCTGGGTCAGCGATAAGAGGGAGCGGACCTCGGGACGGACGCCAACGAGGCGGACATCACTTTCGTGAGCCGACATCTGGCGCCGTGCCAAAAGCAATGCTGATAGCCCTGCCGAATCGATATACTCGACATCAGAAAGGTCAATAATGAGCTTTTCCACGTCGGGTTGGGCAAGAATCAGGAATTCTGCCTTTAGCTCAGATGCAACAATCGAATCCAACCGGGTTTCTTTCGGTCGGAAGATCGTGCCGCGTTCGTCTTGTTCTATTGTAAAATTCATAATAGTGTCAAACTTGGGGACACGAATTTACTAAACTTTTTGGGGTTTCCAACAAAAAATTATTTTAACTAATAATTTTTTTGTGTAAGGGGAGTAAAAATGTCGTATTATCCAGTCGGGAGAGGTTTACGCAGTCGTGGCATCAGTTGTTACTCTGATGCCACGATTGGTACAATAGGTAATAACAAATAACTTATCTCGTCTTGTTGTAAACTGGGTCGATTGATACAGAGCCAGGCATTGATGTTGTACCTGTTACTGTATTTGTGGTCTGCTTGGTTAGGGGCGCTTTGCTCGGAGCTACTGATTTCTTAGCAGGAGCTTCGATAGCTGCCGCAGGTTGGCTGACAGGTGTTTCTACTGTGATAGCCGGGGTGTTCATCGGTACAGTTGTCGTCTGGACTGCTGGGGCAGTAACAGGGGCATTTGCAGTAGAATGAATAACCGAATTCGTGACATATCCGCCAACGGCTGATACGGTAACGATACCTGCAGTGATAAGGGCATTAAGCTTTGTTGCGAATAGCGCCTTGAGACCTGTAACTGCCGGCTTTGCAACAGCGACGGTCGAAGCACTTGCTTCGCCGGCTACTGCTGATGCCGTCCCGACGCCGATGGTCGCAAGGATCGCACCTCGCAAGTCGCGATTGGGGAGTGTTGCAAGCTCATCCTGATGGATAACGCTTTTCATCACAAGCTCGGAGCGGAATGCCTTGCGGACTCCGTCATTCGAGGCAAGCGAAATCAAGAAGTCCTGTTCGGCTTCGTGAGTTAGCTCGTTATCAATGTATGCGCTGATCTTATCGTGCTGTGTCATGCTTTGTTTTCCTTTTCTTTCAATTCTAACCACGCGCCGATCACCTTACGGAGCCGCTCTCGGGCTCGGTGTGCTCTGGCGCGGACGTTCGCTGTATTCGTCCCCATAATGTCAGCTATCTCATCGTAGCTATAACCGACATATTCGCGAAGTACGAACGATTCCCGCTGCTGCATCGGGAGCTGCGCTAATGCTTTTTGAAGCAACTCGCGCAAGTCTGCCGTTTCGATGTCTCGGCTTCGGATGAACGCATCGTTCTCCTCACCGGCATCGTCAAAACTTGTATAGTTCAAGACCTTGCTATCTCTGATGGCATTGAGGCAGTAGTTACGGGCTATCGTAAAGAGTAGCCCCGAAAACCTGCGTACCTCGATCGTGGTCTCGCCGCGCATTTTGTACATCTTTACCCAAATGTCCTGGAAGACATCCTTCGCTTCGTCTTCGCCGGGCATAAGCCGACAGCAATAGACAAATAGCGGACGCTCGAAGGCGTCGTAAAGGGCGCGGTAGGCGGCGTCATCGCCTGCCAAAAAATTGTGAAAGAGCTGCGTTTCCCGGTCAAGGGTAATTGGCTGATTGACCAGTTCGGAGTCGTCTCCCGAAAGTACGCGCTCGACATGTGCCGTCACATCTGTGGCGGCGCCACTTGTTCGCGCTTTCTTTCCAAATTTCACGGTTCGCCAGCTTATTTCGTACCTATAAGACACGGCTCAAAGCCGATTTGTTAACATGATATTGACATTTTTTAGGGCAAAGAATCATCTTTTTTCTGCCACGTCTCCCCACCGGATTGGGTCATTATCACCTGTAAGTCTATAATAATTCAACACTATAATTGTGCACCACTCGGGGAATCGGGTTGCGGGCTTCGGGTATCGGGTTTCGTGGGGTGCTATAAATTTACACATTTTGGGAAGAATTAAGCACAAAGGCACAAGGGACACACCAAGGTTCACAAAAGAAGACCCAAAGTATCAACTTTCCCGTACAAATTTACGAAATTTTCAAGTTGAAAAAAAGATGCCTACGCCGCCACAACCTCAAATTTCCTATAACTTACTCAACCGCAACACGATACACTATCCACAATTTACCCACACCCGCTTTTTGCTCAATTCCACTCTATTTTGGTCAATTTGGATGAGCACCTATAACTTCAAAATCCCATTAATCCTTAAATCCGATTAATCCCAGTCCGTATCTTTGCATACCCACAATGGCTGATATTTTCATCTCATACTCTCGCCGTGACTCCGAGCAAGCACTTTCGCTTGCCGAACGGCTACGCGCTTCGGGTGCGAGTGTATGGATAGATACTGCCGCACTGACGGCAGCTGAGACGTGGAGTGCGGAGATAGTCAATGCTATCAATTCGTGTAAGACGTTTATTATTCTTCTCTCGCCAGATTCTGTCGCATCACATAACGTCACAAAAGAGTTATCGCTTGCCTCCGAAAAGCGTAAGACCATTGTGCCTATTGTCATTGCCGAGTGCAAGTTGAACGAATCGATGGAGTATGCACTTGCCGGTCTGCAGCAGGTCTCGATAACGGATGAAGAAGCACTTGAGCGTGCGTTTGCAAAGTTTGGGATAACAGGCAGTGGGTTTAGTCAGACAATAAGCCGCCGCTCCGAGAAAAAGAGATCGTCACTTGTGTTTCGTTTGTCGGCATTGCTTTTGATACTATGTGCGGTTACTGCTTCATACTTTTTCTTTATCAAAAAAACAACAAACGAACAAACCTACGGTTTTCAAGCTCGTAAACTTGCTGTTCTGCCGTTTGAAAATCTCGGAAGCCCGCAGGATGAGAATGTAACCGACGGTATAACATCGGAAGTCATTCATACGCTTGCACAGCTCTTTGGTATATCTGTTACCGATAGAAAAACGGTGATGGCGTATAAAGGCAAGAAGGTAGATAGCAAGACTGCTGCACAAGAGCTTGGCGTTGATTATATCTTGGGGGGGACGGTGCAGGTAAGCGGAAAGAATATACGTGTCACGGCAGAACTCTTGGATATAAAGGCAGGCAAAGTTCTCTTTTCAGAACAATTTGACGGATCTATAGATGATGTGTTGTCGCTGCAGGAGAGAATGGGGCAGGCGATAGGATTTGAACTGCAATATGCACTTGTCCAAAAGGAAAGGAATGCACAACGTTTTCCTATTCCTAAAAACCCGGAAGTACTTGAGTTGCGGATCAAGTCAGCCACCATGCTTGAGCCGACAACTGATTCGGCCGTCATTGAAGATGCAAAGAAACTCTTAGATAAAGCATTAGAGCTTGAGCCGGAGTATGTCGGTGGGTTGGCAGCATTAGCAAGGTATTATCAAAAACGATTTGAGTTTGTCTCATACGATACGCGCGATCTCGCCATCGCAGACTCTCTTGCACTATTCGCACAGAAGAAGGACACATCTGCACATTATATTCACAGGACTTTTTATGATAATGCACGATTACGAAAAGATACAGTTCGGGCAGAGTTTGAAGTGAAAGAACTTATTCGGCTTCTGCCGAACGATCCGTATTCCTATGGTACTCTCGGTAATTACTATATGGAGAGAAGAAGGTGGGAGGCTGTCGTTGATATTAATACACTCTTGACAAAGCGTGACATTTCAAATTTTAGCGTATGGCGTAATCTCATTATTGCGTACAATCATTTAGGGGACACTTCCGGCCATAACCGAACGATTCGGCAGTATCTTCCACTACTTGCCAGGTATCTTTCTAAGAATGAGTCTGATACCAAACAGCGAGTGCAATCGGGATACTACTATGCGCTATTGAACAAACATGATCAAGCAGTAGCAGAGCTCAAGAAAGCATTAGTGTATGAAGAGAAGTGGGGCGAGGATGAATACTATAATGGCGCATGTGCGTATGCTCTTGTCGGCGAATGGGCTCAGGCGATAGATAAACTAGCACACTCTATTATCATCCTTCCTACCGATATTAGTGGTTTGAAAGATGACCCTGATTTTGCAGTACTCGCAAAGCAACCGAATGCAAAGGAGCAGATACTCGCTCGTGTCGAAGAGATTAAGAAGAACAAACGATAGTGAACGCAGATATTTTTATATCATACTCATCCATAGACCGCGAGAAGGCGGAGCAGCTTACCGAGCTGCTTTCTTCTGCGGGGTTATCTGTGTGGATAGATAAGCAGGGTATCGGTGTAGCGACAAGTTGGTCGAAGGAGATAGTTGATGGTATTAACGGGTGCAAGGCGTTCCTGCTTCTTCTCTCTTCTTCATCTGTTGCATCAAATAATGTTATAAAGGAAGTTTCACTTGCATCAGAAAAGCAGAAGAAGATAGTCCCTCTCGATCTTGAACCAGTGACAATACCACCAGAGCTTGAGTATCAGTTAGCCGGTATTCAGCGTACACCGATGACGAACATTGATGCCATCATCCGTGCGCTTGGCAAACTTGGCTTGGAGGCAACGCAAGCCCCAACGATGAAGCTTGTCAAAGAGACAGACGGACGTAAGTCTCTGATGATACTGCCATTCGAAGACCTATCACCAACTGCGGATAATC
Source organism: Kapaibacterium sp. (SeqCode) (assembly GCA_046590205.1). Classification (GTDB taxonomy): domain Bacteria; phylum Bacteroidota; class Ignavibacteria; order Palsa-1295; family Palsa-1295; genus DATDEW01. The sequence goes on along the minus strand of JBKJTT010000018.1, from coordinate 32,389 downwards.
AGTGGTTTGCTGATGGGCTTGCGACTGAACTAATATCAGCACTTTCGAATGTAAAGTCCTTAAAAGTAACTGACCAGCAAACAACGAAAGAATACAAGAGCTATAAAGGGCATCTCACAATGTATGCAAAGGAGATGTCAATACGATATTTCATTCAAGGTTCAGTAAGGAAGTTCGGTGACCAGATAAAAATAACTTCATCACTCTTAGACATTGAAACCGGCGACCACCTCTGGCAGGACTCTCTCAAAGGTACGATGGAAGATATCTTTGATATACAGGAGAAGGTAGCTGAGAAAGTAGTTGAAGGACTGAAAGTGCATCTTGCATCAGATGAAAAGATAAAGCTTGCCGAGCGTGGCACTGAGAATGCTGAGGCGTATGAATTTTTTATAAAAGGTCGTGAATACTTTAATCGGCAAACAAAAGAAGGATATGAGCATAGTATCGTTCTTTCTAGCGAGGCAATCTCACTCGATCCTAAATATCTGCAAGCGATTAACCTAAAGGCTGCTTCACTTACTGGTCTCTATGGAGGTTATTCCCTCGATCAATCACTGTTGGATGAAGCGGAGTTACTCTGCGCAGAAATTTATAAAATTGATCCGAATTTTAATGGTGTCTTGAGGGCACATTCAGAGATCCTGATGCACCGGGGAAAACTTGAAGAATCTGAAGCAATGGGAAAAGACTGGATTCTCAAGGAGCCACAAAATTTTGCAAGTTATTATTCACTTGGGTACTTTTATGCTCAAACAGGCCAATTCACTAAAATGGTTGAGCCCTTTGAGGAGTGTGTTCGTTTGAACACCGAGGATCTCAATAGTCTCTTGAGCCTTGTCTACGCCTGCGAAATCACAGGTGAAATAGAAAAATGTAAGTACTGGGCTTCCGTTGCATTAACCTATTATGAACGCTATCTGAAACTTCATCCCGACGACGAACACAAAGCTGTAAGGCGAGCAATGCTTCTGCAAATAAGTGGCCGAGGCGATGAAGCGCGAACAGCCGCGAAAGGGCTTAAAAATTTGCGAGATGCAATAGCACTCTATAATACTTCCTGCCTTTTTGTGAAGCTTGGAGAACATACAGAAGCTCTCCATATATTACGCCAGGCTGTTGAGGCAGGTTATAAAAATCTCCCGTTCTTAAAAGAATTTCTCAATGAAGACTCTAATGGACTAGCTTCGTTAGCAGGAACACCGGAATACGAGGATATGAAAAGAATGGTCGAGGTTATGGAGAAACAACATTCATCCAATGGCTGATATCTTCATTTCATATAGCTCCAAAGATCACGAGCAGGCGGAGCAGCTTAGCGAGCTGCTTATCTCTGCGGGGCTATCTGTATGGATAGATAAGCAGGGGATACAAGCTGCTTCGAGTTGGTCGGAGGAGATCGTTCATGGGATAGATAGTTGCAGTGTGTTCATAATCATATTAAGCCCGAACTCCACCCAATCCCATAACGTCGTCAAAGAAGTATCACTTGCATCCGAGAAACGCAAGAAGATACTTCCGCTCGATCTTGAACCTGTCGAGATACCACCGAGCATGCAGTACGCGCTTGCCGGTATTCAACGAACGCCGATGACGAACATTGATGCCATCATCCGAGCAGTGGGGAAGCTTGGCTTTGAAGCAAAGCAAGCACCGTCTATCAAGATCGTTAAAGAGACGGACTCTCGCAAGAGCTTGATGATACTGCCATTCGAAGACCTATCACCAACTGCGGATAACGGTTGGTTCGCTGATGGTTTGGCAAGCGAGATGATAAGTAAGCTTAGCAACATCAAGTCGCTTCGGCTTATTGATTGGAATTCATCGAAGTTATTTAAGGAGCGAAGAGCGAAGACAACGGACGTTGCCCGCGAGTTTTCAGTGAGATATTTTATCGAAGGACAGGTGCGGAAGTTTGGCGACCAGATAAAAATATCAGTAACGCTTCTTGATATAGAAACAGGCGATCATCTTTGGCAAGATTCTCTTCGCGGTGAGATGAAAGATATTTTTGATATTCAGGATGAGGTTGCCGAGAAGGTTGCTGAGGGATTGAAGGTTCATCTTGCAACCGAGGAAAAGGAAAAGCTCGGCAGACGCAGTACGCATAACATAGAAGCGTATGAGCTCTATATGAAGGCACGTGAGTACTATCAGCGCCACACAAAAGCCGATTACGAACGGGCGATTACGCTGTATGAAGATGCTATCCGTATCGAGCCTTTGTATATTACGGCACACATGGAGATCGCTCATGCATGTATCGAGTTATACCGTACATACGCGAAGGAGCCAAGGTTCATTGAACGGATTCAACTCGCAGCTGATAGGATCTACCAGATCGAAGGTGAGACTGCAGAGTATCTTATGATCATGAGTTCGCTTGCCCGCTCTACCGGTTCACTCGATAAAGCGCTTGAACTCGCTAAACGTGCGGTTTCAGCAGACCCTAAACTTGCTGTCGGATATAGTGCGCTTGCCTTCGCTTACCAGCATTTTGGCATGCTGCCTGAAGCAGCCAATGCTCGCGAGCAGAACGTTGTACTCAATAGCAATAATCTCTCTGCGCACTTTAACCTAATGGTTGTTTTAAGTGAACTCGGCGATGCAGAGCGTATAACAAAGGCGGCAGATCGAGCATTACCCGTCTTTACAAGACACTTACGATTGACCCCGGATGATACGACGGCAAAGGTACAGTATGCCTTCGTACTCCAGATGGCAGGCAAGGTGTCGGAAGCAGTGGATTTTGCACGTTTACTTATTAGTGATGATGGAGTTGATGCAGGTGCGCTCTATAACCTTGCATGTTTATTCGCAGTCTGCAACGATCCTGAACGTACTATCAACGCTCTTCGCGCTTCAATCGGAAAGGGCTTGCGCGATATAGAACATATCAACCACGACCCCGACCTTGATCTAATTCGTAACACGGCAGAGTTCGAGGAGCTTATAAAAGAACTCAAAGAAAAAATCACGAGTGAACAAACACTAACGACTAACGACTAACGACTACGAACTACTTTGGCAGATATCTTCATTTCATATAGCTCCAAAGACCGCGAGAAGGCGGAGCAGCTTACCGAACTGCTCGGCTCTGCGGGGTTATCTGTATGGATAGATAAGTCTGCTCTTGAGGTTTCGACGAGTTGGTCAGCAGAGATCGTTGATGCGATTACTTCTTGTTCAGCATTTATTGTATTGCTTTCGCCGAACTCCATCGAATCACATAACGTAATTAAAGAAGTATCACTTGCATCAGAGAAGCGCAAGAAGATACTCCCTCTTGATCTTGAGCCAATTATGTTGCCGCGAGAGCTTGAATATCAGTTAGCAGGCATTCATAGGACTTCGATGACGAACATCGACTCCATCATCCGTGCACTCGGAAAACTCGGCTTGGAAGCGACCAAGGCTCCTACGCTAAAGCTTATCAAAGAAACGCCGGGGAAGAAGAGTTTGATGATACTTCCGTTCGAAGACTTATCACCAACAGCAGATAACGGATGGTTCGCTGATGGTATCGTGAGCGAAATGATCAGTGCGCTTTCGAATGTGAAAGCGCTGCATTTGATGGACGCGCAGGCGACGAAGGAGTTTAAGAAATACCAAGGACAACTAACGACGTATGCTTCGACGATGCAGATACGTTACTTCGTGCAAGGCTCGGTGCGGAAGTTCGGTGATCAGATCAAGATTACGGCGCAATTGCTCGATATTGATACCGGCGATTATCTTTGGCAGCATTCGCTTAAAGGTGTGATGGATAACATCTTTGATATTCAGGAAGTGATTGCGAATGAAGTGCTGAAAGGTCTGGAGCTTCATCTCAGCGCCGATGAGAAGAAAAAACTTGCCGAGCGCGGTACGGAGAATACCGAAGCGTACGAACTATTTCTTAAGGCGAAGGAGTATTTTTATCGACTGACCCGTGATGGCTTCGGGATCGCCATTGAACTCTTGACCCATGCGCTAACGCTCGACCCAAATTTTGCCAATGCGCTACAATACAAGGCATTCGCGCTCACGGATTTATACCGCTCCTATGACCGCAATCCGAAACACCTCGAAGAATCGGAATCGCTTGCAAAACGAGCACTTGAGTTGAAGCCCGATCTTTGGAGCTCTTATAGTGCGCTCCCCAACTCTTACCGTCTTCAGGGCAAACTCGCCGCGGCAGAAGAAGCGGCAAAGGAATTCATTCGCAGGGCGCCGGAGAATTCCGAAAGTCATTTCGCTCTTGGAGTCTTCTACACCGAGACGAATCAGCCTCTGGAGGCGATTCCTCACTATGAGAAATCCATTGAACTGAAGCCGGGCGATCTGGTATTATACTTGAATCTCGTAATTGTTTCGGACCAGTCTCACGACGAGGAGCGCGTCACAAAATGGAGTTTGGCAGCACTTCCACTCTATGAACGCAGACTGAGCCTTGTTCCGGATGATGAGAATGCAAGAGTTTGGTACGCGAATCTGCTCCGCTATGCGAACCAGCCGGAGCGTGCGCTGCTTGCCCTTGAGCCGCTGCTAAAGAAACAGGATTTGGATGGAATGTCCTGCTACAATATTGCCTGCCTCTACGCGCGACTTAGCGATACTGCGAATGCGCTTACGATGCTCCGCCGTTCTGTGAGCGCTGGGCTCTCGATGGTCGAAGCTTTCCGCACGGACCCCGACCTCGATCCGCTGCGGGGGATGCCGGAGTTTGAGGCATTGATGAAAGAACTCGAAGAAAAAATAGCGAAGACATCTTAACGTCTATCCCCTCATTGCCTGTTCATATACTTCTTCGTATTTCGGGACGAGCTGTTCTTTGGTGAAGTTACCAATTGCATGAGCAAGTGCGGCGGCGCCCATTTGTTTGCGGAGCGGTTCTTCGGTGAAGAGTGTGTGCATACGTTCGGCTAATGCGTTCACATCGCCTGTCTTTACAACGTAGCCCGTTACTGTATCCACATTGACCTCTGTCAATCCGCCGATGTCACTTGAAATGACTGGCACTCCACATGCCATTGCTTCAAGTGCGGCAAGTCCGAAGCTTTCATTGCCTGATGGTATGATGAATACATCCGATGCTGATAGAATTGCGGCGAGGTCAGCTTGTTTACCAAGGAAGCGAGTTTGCTGCCAGATGCCGAGTTCACGTGCGAGTAGTTCGCATTCGGAGCGGTCGGGTCCGTCGCCGACGAGTAAGAATTTTGCTTTGATACCTTTATCAAGCACTTGCTTGAATGCTTTTATCGCATCGGTCACACGTTTGACGGCGCGGAAGTTCGAGACGTGTACGAGTATCTTCTCACCGTTGGGCGCAAGCAAGCGGCGAAGCTGGCGACTATCGATAGGACGGAAGACGTCGGTATCAATGAAGTTCGGTATTGCTGTTATCTCTTTATTGACTCCGTAATTTTCTATTGTCTCGCGCTTCAAGAATTCCGAAACGGAAGTAACGGCATCGGAGCGTTCGATAGAATACTTCATGAGCGGCTCAAAGCTTGGCTCAAGTCCGACAAGCGTGATGTCAGTGCCGTGAAGCGTTGTAACGATCTTCATGTCGTTACCTAAAATATTTTTCGCTGTGAGCGCGGCGGATGCGTGGGGGATGGCGTAATGTGCATGGATGAGGTCAAGCTTTTCGTAGCGCGTGACTTCGACCATCTTGCTTGCAAGTGCCATTTCGTAAAGTGGAAACTCGAAGAGTGGGTAGCTCGACATCTCTACTTCATGATAGAAGATGTTATCAATATAATCCATCGAGCTGGCATTGTTGCCGATACCCGTCAGTCGCATGGGTAGTGCGTAGGTGATAAAATGCACCTTATGTCCGCGTTGTGCAAGCGACTTGCCAAGTTCGGTAGCGACTATCCCCGAGCCGCCATAAGTAGGATAACATGTAATTCCTATATTCATACGTCTCTATTCTTTATCACTAAACTACGTAAAATAATGTTGCGGTAATGCAATGTCGCAAACAGATTTTTACCTGACTATCGCCAAACCTCTCCGCGCCGCAGAGCTGAAGGTAGTCGGTTCGCGTTTCATTGCTGATCTCTACCCCGTCTCAACAAAAGAAGAGATAGAATCATACCTTGAGAGAATCCGCAAGGAGTTCTACGACGCATCGCATCATTGTTACGCATTCCGTTTGAGTGCAAATGCGGAGCAGGTCCGCGCCGCCGATGACGGCGAACCCTCGGGCACAGCAGGCAAGCCGATACTGATGGTCATTGAAGGCGCAAAGCTCATGAATGTCCTATGTGTAGTAACCAGATACTTTGGCGGGACTAAGCTCGGCACTGGTGGCTTGGCAAGGGCATACGCCGATGTAGCAAAACTTGCAGTTGAAGATGCAGAAATAAAAACTGTGTATCTCATGCAAGAGCTTCGACTGATGTACTCATTTGATGATATGTCAGGTGTCGAGCGGATGATAGCAAAGTACGGGGCGGGAAAGTTAGAGAGTATTTATTCGGATAAGGTGGAGATGCGAATGGCAATTAGGCAGTCTCTCGTAGAAGAATTCATCAAAGAGATCATTGACTCTTTTCAGGGGAGAGTGACTGCTGTGTAGGTGCTAAGGCGGGTTCAGCAATATCTATAAATTTCTGTAGTTTGTTTGCGACTATCATTGAAGTTCGGTTTGGATCGAAATTTATTCTGCTCGCCTGACTCACTATCTTTGCAGTTATGAGTGCTTTGTTCAGATGACCTATATCTTCATAGGCAGTAAACAACACTACTTGTCTTGCCAGTAAAAATTCATATCCTGCAGTAAGACTTGTACTGTTTTCTATCCATTTTAGATCTTGTTCATTGTAGTTTTTTTGTGAATAGAGTTTCAAGAGATAGCTCTTGGCTTGCTCTGAAGGAATATTTGCAAGAAAGTAATACCGAATATAGCCGTTTGTAATTGAACGCTCACTTAATTCAAGATTCATCGCTTCCATCCATTCTGCTTTTGCTTTAGAAGTATCGCCTGTTGCAAGGAAGATACAATCACCTCGAAGGTTATGTAATGCCGCAAGGTTACGTTCTGTCTTTGCCGCTGTGAGAGTATCGAGGATTGTTAATGCCGCTTTCGGATCGTTCATTCGTAGTTGACAAAATACCCTTCCGCGAATAGCATCAAGACGATCGGTCTCATGCGCTACTTCGTCATATATTGCATCCGCTTCAGAATATCTTTTCTGTTCGAAGAGTTCGCCGGCTTCTTTCATCTTTCGTCCTATCTTGCGTAAGCAGGGTTCGTTGATGATAGATGTACGATCGAAGTAGAACAGCACTCGCAGTGAGTCGTATTTATTCATTGGCACTTGAAGAGGTTGAAGCGACGCAACCCATTCGCGCTCTAAAGCTTCAACCGGTTTACCATAGATGCCATCATAATTTCTCGTAGTGTAGAGCGAAAGAAATTTCTCACTTCCGTATTGTTTTATCAGATATTTACTGAATGACCCTGCAAGTGTATAGCTCTTGCTCGATGCCTGCGCCGCAAAACCTGTGAATGACATGATGTCCTTCACACCTTTTGTCAGCCCAAACTGCAAGATACGAGCGGAGTATTCATCACAATCACGAATACCGTCATAGTTCTCTTCAACGGCAACTGCCGCACCTTCGGTAAGCCCCGTGCTCCAACTAACATCAAAAGGGAAGTTGCCATATGGGGCGAGGAGAGTATGGACAAGCTCATGTTTAAGTGAGCCGAGATTTTCTTTCGCAATATGTAATTCGTTCATCCATGGCTTTGCAATGCTTGCGCTTGCAGTGCCGACGAACTTCTTCATCTGTTCATTGGATGGGTAGATATATAGATGTGTCAAGCGTTTATCATTGATATTGAAGAACGAACGAATAGAATCACAATAGAGCGTGCAGTTATATCTAAGCAATGTTAGCTCCTCTTTTGTGAATGTGCTATCGGTACAATGAATAATAACTGCGCTTTTTACATCTACCTTCTTACTAAGCTCTTGTGTGATATAGTCGTGTGATCGTGTTATCCCCAAGGTGGATAGAAGTAGTAAGCATATAAAAATTTGGAAATTAGTGATAATCATACCAATGTTCCAATAATTTGCCTGTCTTACTTTTACTTTTTCTTTCCAAGTCTTAGCACCGGCTTTAATGAGTTGATAATCATCTACTAAGAATCCTACAACAAATAGCAAAGCCACTATGCGTGACCACCAATATGCCGGCTGTAACTCCATCGCTGCATCCCAAATAATCCCAGGGAAAAATCCGTACTGCCAACCATAGGTAAATATCTGGGGGTTGAAATATCCGGGCAATAGACTAATGATGAATGTCACTATCCAAAATGCAGAGACCCAAAGCCGTCTATGAAGTGGATGTCCATTCATCCAACCAAAGTGAATTCCAAATAGGACTGCGATGATCGCTGTCGGGAATACAACCTGAATATACATCAATATACCGAGCGGCAGATCACATTGATTTGTGTTAAATCCGTTAATGATGCCAATGCAAAATGGAATGAGGATAAAGAGGGAGATGGGTAGATAGATACCTCGTAGTGTTTCTAAGAGTTTTCCCTTTGGGGAGGTAGATGCCTTTTCTACAGTATAGAATAGGAGATGGATGCTTACTGCAAGTGAAATAATGGTTGCAAACTCAAACCCAATGACAGCAAAAAGTGGGCTTGCGAAGATGAAGACAGCAAGTGAGACTGCCGTATAATAGAGAACCCCAAATATGAACGACCGCTGACCGAGCATAAAAAAGCTGTTGTATTCGTTACTAAGCGTCCAAAAATCCGTAACTTTGCACAAGAAAGATTGTCAAAAATACAGACAAAAGCACGAATGACTACAAATGTACTGGTAACGGTTACTTACAAGATCAACAAATCCAAGGCGGATGAGTATATCTTGCTTGCCCATCAATTCCTTGGGATCGTCAATAACTCCGAGACGAACATCAAGGGCTATCTCTATGTAGATAATGACGAACCCGGCAATGTTGTCGAGGTCTATGAATGTCCAACCCCTGAAAGCTATGACCAGCTTGAAGATAGCTTCAACGATGCAACACATGACCTGATGTCCCGCATGGCAGGATTTGTGCTCGATAGACAGTCGGTCCGGACGCTGATTCAGAAGGGATAATAGGAACGGCGCGCATAGGCGGGCTGTTAATACGCTCCTAACTTAGGGCAATTGGCGCAGTTGGTTAGCGCGTTTCCTTGACATGGAAAAGGTCACAGGTTCGAATCCCGTATTGCCCACCAAAAGTTACAAAGCCGAAGCTATGCTTCGGCTTTTTTTATTCTTCAAACTTCCTGAATGCGTACTTGTGCTGTTTGAGGTAGGTCTTCGGAAATGCAGGGTCGCCTAAACCGTACCCTTGTGGCTTACGATCAGTTGGATGATACTTCGTCCCGAAGAGGTAATCCCAGAAGGCGAGCTTTGTCGAAAAGTTAGTATTGTGTGCATCATTGTCTGTCGCATGATGCCACCGGTGCATTTCGGGTCCGTTTATGACTAGTTGAAGGCGACCGGAGCGAACATCAATATTCGAGTGAATATACATCCCCCATATACCGTCGATCGCTGCTTTGATGAGTACAACTTCAGGCGGCGCACCAAGTAAGATGATCACAGAGAACTCTATCGTCTGATTAATAAGTATTTCCAAACTATGTGATCGTGAACCCGAGAGCCAATCTACGTCATGGGTTGAGTGGTGCGCCTCATGGATACGCCATAGATACTTCGAGTTATGCTGCCACCTATGAAACCAATAGATATATAAGTCATGGAGCACAAGAAAGAAAAGCAATTGCCACCCGAGTCCCCAATGAGTTACAATCTGTAAACGCGATAAACCTGATGCGCTATCGAACCATTCAATCAGAAAGGAGATGAGCATGCCAAGTGCATAACTCTGTAAGAGCGAGTAGAGGCCGAAGTCATTCCAGAACTGCTCACGGAAAAAACGTTGGTTTTTATCATACGGGAAAAGCCGTTCGAGTGCAATGACAATACATGCACAGACTATAAGAGCACCGGTCGAGACCCAACGAATGGTTTCTATTGACATTTCTACGAACGTACTATACTATTTTTATTTATACAACAAAGACCCGGCATCAGTTCTTACATATGTAAGACATAATGCCGGATCTCATAGATACGACTGAATTGATATTGGCAAAAACTTTAAGCGACCACAGACGCAACGCGGCGAAGCTTCTTTCGTGCACCGAGTTCGCTATCATACACGCGCTTGACCCCGTCACCGAGTGACTTTTCAACGTCACGGATCATCTCGACAAGACGAATAAGACCGCCAACTTCTACAGAAGCAGCTTGGTCAGTGCCCCACATAGCACGGTCAAGGGTGATATGACGCTCGACAAATGTAGCACCCATTGCAACTGCGGCAACTGTCGGTGTAAGACCTGTCTCATGTCCTGAATATCCTATTACGCAATCGGGATACATATTCTTGAGCGTCCCGATCATGCGAAGGTTCAACTCTTCCGGTGCACATGGGTAGGTAGAGGTTGCATGTGCGATGAGCAAGTTCTCTGTACCAACCGCTTCGACTGCTTCTTCTATCTCTTCAATGGTTGACATACCTGTCGAGATGATAAGCGGCTTTCCTGTCGCACGTTTCTTCTCTAAGATAGGAATATCTGTGAGTGATGCAGACGGTGCTTTATATGCCACGACATCGAACTGCTCCATAAAATCAACTGACGGCTCGTCCCAACATGATGCGAACCATTGGATGTTGTTCGCGCGGGCGTAGCGGTCTATCTCTGAATACTCTTCAATACCGAACTCAACTTTGTAACGATAATCAATGTATGTCATGCGTCCCCATGGGGTATCGCGCTCGAGCATCCACTGATCTTTCGGTACACAGAGTTCAGGTGTACGTTTCTGAAATTTTACGGCGTCGCATCCCGCTTTTGCAGCAGCATCAATGAGCTGCTTTGCAATATCAAGTGATCCGTTATGATTAATCCCTATTTCTGCTATAACATAGACGCTTTGGTCATCGCCTACAGGTCTGTTTCCGATATTGATAACGTTTTGCATAATACTCTCCATTGATGAGGTGCAAAATTATCAATTACAGATTATTCCGTCATTAGCGAAAGAATAAGGATATGCGAAGTAATTGTGACGGGAGTGTTGCGGGGTAACAATTCGATTATCTTAGACCCTCTTTGTGCGTGAATCGAGTATCCATTCAGCAAAGTCTCGGAATGCGCCATATCCGGCATTAGCCTTTGCAGTGTAATGTACTTCTTTTTTGATGACGGGCATACCGTCTCCTGGTGTGCCACAGAGTCCGTGTTTGGCGATCTCTTGAATGATCTCAAGGTCATTCACATCATCGCCGATATAGGCAAGTTCATCAATGCGAAGACCAGTTTTTTTGAGGATGGTCGGGATGTATTCAACTTTATTCCATACACCGAGAAATATCCAAGGCATTTGAAGTTTTTCGCCACGCTTTTTTACCGAAGGTGATTTCTCGCGTGTGATGATCGCTGTCTCGATTCCGTTATCGCGTAGTATCTCAACCCCCATGCCGTCGCGAATCGAGAAGCGTTTCATGATCTCACCTTTTTCGGAATAATAGACACCGGTATCGGTGAGAACGCCGTCAACATCAGTGAGTACGAGCTTGATGTTATTTGCCCGTTTGCGAATTTCAGTAATAGTTAGCTTTTGCAAGAGTAGAGTAGTTTTTGAGAAGTCAGCACCCGTCTTTTTAGATCGCCGTCCAACCGCCGTCAACAACAAGATTTGCGCCTGTCATGTATGCCGAGCCGTCGGATGCGAGAAAGACGATAGCACCTTTATAATCACTTGGCGTTGCCATTCGTTTCAATGGTGTGCGACGAGAATAATTTTCAGTGAACCAACTATCCTGATTATTCTCTACTCCGCCCGGAGAAAGGGCATTGACCCGCACTCCGCGATGACCCCAATACGCGGCAAGGTAACGAGTAAAGTTTATGACGGCTCCCTTTGTTGCAGGGTATGTAGGTGACTTATAAAAATCCTGTGAGCCGTCGGGCTTTTGGTAGAGAGATTGATCGGGACCGACGATGCCATAAGTACTTGCGATGTTAATAATGCTTCCTGTGCCAGCACCTGCCATGACCGTACCAAGTACTTGAGAAGTAAGAAATGTACCGGTGATGTTTACATCAAGCGACTTCTTCCATGCTGCAAGCGGGTAGTTCTCAAACTTAGAAAGCTCACCTGCCTGCTCGGGATTTTCGAACATGTCATTGATAGCGGCATTATTGATGAGCACATCAATGCGTCCGTATTTCGAGAGGATCACATCACGAAGATGTACAAGTGAATCATAAGAGGTTATATCAGTGCCAACTCCTATTGCATCAGGAAGTGTCGCTGCAAACTCACTACACTTTTGTTCATCTATATCAGTAACAACAACAGATGCGCCTGCCTCGGCAAGTGCATGGCAATGCTGCTTGCCAAGCAAACCAAGTGCTCCGGTTACAACTGCTACTTTGCTTTTTAATGAAAATATTTCCATTATTGACTATTGCTTTGCTGGCTTCATGTTGAAGTTGCTCGTGCGTCGGAAGACCGGCTCTACGGGTTCACCGCGCAAGTATGAGCGAACATCGCCTGCTTCAACTGCCTCTTTGAGTATTGCAAGTGACTGGCGATATGCAGCAAGTGTATGAGCAACGTCTTCATCAGTATGCGAGAAGCTCATGTTATGAAATCCGCCCCATAGCACACCACGCTTTATCATTTCTTGCTGAATAAGCGATTTCATTTCAAGCGGGCTGCCCTTCGATGCATCGAATGTGATGATCGAGCGGCAATCTGCGCCAAAACATTTTGTAAAACTATCTATCTCAAGTTCACGCGCGATCTCATTGTATCCATCACGGAGCTTTTTCCCTTGTGATGCAAGTTGTTCAGGGACGTTCTTTGTGCGAAGTTCATAGATTACTGCCTTAGTAGAAGCAAGTGAGAGCGCTTCACCGCCGAATGTTGTGAAAAAGAAAATATCTTTCTCACATAAGCCCATTACATCCTTACGACCTGCGAGAACAGATATTGGCATACCGTTGGCTATCGCCTTTGAGTAACATGCCAAGTCTGCCTTCACTCCGAAGTACTGCTGCGCACCGCCGGTTGCCAAACGGAAGCCGGTCCACATTTCGTCGAAGATAAGCAGCACACCATACTTTGTGCAAACATCCTTAAGCTCTTGCAAGAAGTTGTTCTTCGGTTCTTCAAAAACCATTGGCTCAAGAATGACGCAAGCTGTATTTTCATCAATTGATGCGAGCACAGAATCAATGTCGTTGTAATTGAACGTGAACGAGAGGTCTTGTGTAGATTGTGGAATGCCTTTGTTGCGATCGGTAACTCCGATATACCAATCATGCCAGCCGTGATAGCCGCAGCACAGTACTTTCTCTCTTCCGGTAAATGCACGTGCAAGTCGAACGGCTGCTGTCGTTACATCACATCCTGTTTTTGAAAAACGAACACTCTCTGCATTTGGCACAACATCGCGGATAAGCTCTGCTACTTCAACTTCAAGCGGACTCATCATTGAAAATGTAATTCCCTTTGCAAGCTGCTCTTTTATCGCTTCATCGACGGCGTCGTATGCGTAGCCGAGCGAAACAGGACCGATAGCCATTTGGTAGTCAATGAATTCGTTACCATCGACATCCCATACATGCGAACCCTTGCCACGTTCAACATAGATCGGGGAGCCGCCAACATATTGGCGAGGTCCCTTTGCAAGTGTTTGTGTGTATGCAGGGATTAGTCCCGTTGCTCTATCGTAAAGTTCGAGCGAGCGAGTGATGAGGGGGTAGTCTTGCGTCAAAGAAATAGTATTTGCCATATTAATAGATTGATACAGGTTCGTTGGAAAATTTTTCGTTCTCAAGTACGTATAACTCGTGGCGGATACGCTCGGATATTTGTTTGGCAGTGAATCCTTCATACTCAAGCACATCGTTGAGCAGCGCAGGTTTGAACCACCGCCCATCAAGTGCAAAAGGTAGGACGTTCATTAGTATTCTGTTCTTGAGCGCTATCTCACCAAGGATCGAGTACAATCCGCCGATCTTGAAATGATCTTCGAGTGAGATAAGAAGCGAGGAATTCCGTGAGGCATGAATAATGGCTTCCTCATCGATCGGTGAAAGCGTCCGAAGGTTTAAGACGGCAACACTTACACCTTGTTCCTCAAGAATATCCTGCGCACGAAGTGCTTCGCGCAATAAGAAACCGTATGTTAGGATCGTTACGTCAACAGTTGCAGAATCTACCAATTGAGAGTGATATGTTTCCCCTTTGCCAAGTTCAAAATTAATTGTTCGTTGGCGAACTGACGAAGAAGCATTGTAGCGTATATAAAATGGTTTGCCTGATGCAAAGATATGCGGAAGTCCAGCCACAAGTTCGTCATTATCTGCAGGGCAGAATACTCCCATACCCGGTATGCCGCGCATAAGAGCAATGTCTTCTATCGCCTGATGAGTTGCGCCGTTTGCTTCAGAAAGAAAGCCGGGCACACCGCCGACGATGACGACAGGTAACTGTGGAATCCCAACATCATCGCGAATAAATTCATAAGCGCGAAGTGTAAGGAATGTTGCGAGCGCATGAATGATTGGTCGTCTGCCGCGAAGCGCAAGCCCTGCGGCTGCGCCGGTCATTGTCATTTCGGCAACACCAACATCAATGAAACGGTTGCCGAGTTTCTGCGGTAGATTGCGAATTGCTGCGCGGTTCTCCGCTGTCATTACGACGATGCGTTCATCGTCAGTTGCAAGTTCTAAAAGTTTTTCTTCGTAGGTCATGCCTTAGCGTACCATTAATGTTTCTGAAGTAAGTTCGCTCATTGCCTCGCCATGCAATTCTTTATGAAGCATTTCTACTTCGTTATGTGAGAAGTTTACGAACCACCGGTCTGCTCGTTCTTCAATGCTTGGTAATCCTTTTCCGCGTACGGTATCAGCTATCACCACTGATGGTCCGGTAGAAGTGTAAGGGAGTGATGTGAACGCATCACGCATTTGATTGAAGTTGTGTCCGTCAATTCTTTTTGTGCTCGCTCCGAATGCTTTGAATTTATCTTCCAGCGGTTCAAGTGGTATCAACTCTTCGGTGCGGATGTTTGCCTGAAAGTGATTGCGGTCAATGATCACGATAAGATTATCAAGCTTTTTTGCTTGCGCTGTAAGCATTGCTTCCCAGATAGAACCTTCATTGAGTTCACCGTCACCTAAAATGACAAACACTTTATTGCTTCCGCCGCGCATCTTAATATCGATGGCAATGCCTACTCCAACAGAAAGTAAATGTCCGAGCGATCCCGAATGAAACTCCACACCTGCGACGGCGCGATTGGGATGCCAGTAGATATTATCACTTGTTTTTAAGTGATTTGCAAGACGTGAACGCTCAATAAATCCAAGTTCTGCAAGCACACCGTAGAGCGCAGGTACATCATGCCCTTTCGAGAGCAGAAGGTAGTCTCTGTCAATGTCGTGTATCGTTTCGGGCGAGATATTAAGAACACTTGTATAAAGATAGACAAGCAGATCAGCACACGAAAGGGATGCGCCTATAAAACATCCGCCATCGGTTGACATATTGATAATATGCTCACGGACGCGAAGAGAAAGTGCTTGAAGTTCAGCTGTAGAAAGTTGTTGCATCTTAGACAAGTTGACATGTATCCTCTGGGGTAACAGTGCGTAGTTCACCGAGGTGGTTACGGTACCAGTTCACACCGGCATAATGTTTATTGATGTTCATAAGCTCCGGTCTTTGCTCTAAGAGAGCAAGAATATCATAGAGCGAAAAAATTGGATTTTTTGGAGAGTAAAGTTCATCATAGACCGAGCGAATGAATTCGTAATCCACACGATAATCTATCGTAAATCGGTGGCTCATCGAATAGTTTTTACCCGTTTCCCACTCCACATTACCAATGCTGTATCTATCACGATTCTCCCATAGGTATGGTGTTGTATGCTCACGTTCATAATCCTTTGCAGCATTGAGCCACATCTCGCGTAGGGCCTTCATCGACATTACTTCTACATCGTTTCCATCAGGATAGGTAGCAGGATGTAGATTACTTACATAATCGTATGTATTGTCCTTATAAAAACGAATGACCTTATCAATAACGGCAGGGTCAATGAGTGGACAATCTGAAGGTATCTTTACTACAATGTCAGCACCATATTCTTTTGCAGTCTTGTAGTGACGGTTGAGTAGATCAGTTGGATGACCGCGAAAGATATGAAAGCGGTTATCAAGGCATAGATCAACGATAGGGTCGTCTTCGGGTTCAATAGTAGTTGCGATCACAGCACCGTCCGCTTCATGGGAAGCTAAGATTCGCTCCATCATTCGTTCAAGCAGCGTCTTACCGGCTAACGGCAAGAGTACCTTGCCCGGTAAACGGGAAGAACCTGTTCGTGCCTGAACAATGATGACGGTTCTCATGCAAGTACTTTCTTTCGTGTTTTGAGAGCTTTCTTTGCACGGATAGCTTCCGCAAGTTGGGCAAAGTACTTGGCGGGCTTGCGACGTTTGATACCACGTGTATGTGGTGAGAAAATTTGTTGACCTTCAAGCATTTCACGGCAGACGTTGGCAATAAGATATGCCGAATTCCCGTTTTGGAGCGGTGTCAGACGCTTGAGCGTATCAGGATCAAGATCACTATAGATGGTCTTGCCCAGTGCTGCTGCAACAAGGACGACAGATGAGTAGCGGGTGATAAGTATATCACAATTTGCTATCATCTCACCTGCATTCCCTTCGCTATAGACAAGGGCACCGGGCGCATATTGATTTATTTCTTTGGTAGCGCGCTCAACGTTCTCATTCGGGTGAAGCTTAAAAATGAGTTGTTTACCCGCTGCTTTTTCAACGGAATCAAGGATAAATTTCTTTCGGTTCTCGATGCGTTTTGTTTCGCGCATATCTGATGTGCAGACGAGTACATACCCCTTGTGTGGGAAGTTATTGTTGTAGTAACACTGACAATCGTCGAAGTTCGGGATGCCTGTTACAACAAGCTTTTCGGGCTTTACTTGATTCTCGAGGAAATGGTCTTTGTACCCCTCGCTTGCGACACAGAACTTTTCAAAATTATTGCTCATGCCGGCAGTTGCTGTGCTTGTCATCCACCGCGGCAATGCACGAAGATATTTGATGAGGTAGTATCTGATGTTGCGAGGATCAGTCATACCCTCTTGGACCAAGATACTTTTTACGTACTTTGTATTCTTCGGGATGATAATGTCAGTTGAGCGAACCACAAGATCGTAAGAATGCTGCTCGGCGCGATAATCTACTGCAAGACCATTATTCTGGAGATAGTCCATCGTGCTCTTGAACATCTTTCCTCCGGCGACTGTAAAATCTATCATTCCTTTTTTTCGGAGAACCTCCATGATACCGTCAGTGTAGAGAGGCGTGAAGTAGTGCTCGTATTCCGGAAGTGCTTTCGCAATCGAGTGCATTTGCGTAGTCTGGTTCAATGATCCACAGATAAATAGGATCTTCCTTTTTGTAGTGATCTGATGAGGTCTTGTATCTCTTGGCATAATGATTCGTTAACAAATACGAAAAATTCTCCGTAGTAAAAAACCTCGTTTCTTCCTCATTTCTCCAATAACAATCGGTTACAATATCATTACGGGAGTATTCTCTGCCGTATTTTTGCACATATATGCACGAAAGACCAAAAACAAAGATCATCGCAACGCTCGGACCGGCAACGGCAACCGAGGAAATCATTGAATCGCTTATACTTGCGGGGATGAACATCGCCCGTCTCAACTTCTCCCACGGAAGCCAGGAAGAGCACATTAACTTAGCCAAGAATATACGTGCTGTCAGCGCACGTCTTGGTGAGCACATTGCAATCATGGGCGACCTGCCTGGTCCGAAGATGAGAACCGGAGAAACTGAAGACCCTGCTGGGGTAGAGATTACCATTGACATGAAGCCAGTCCTGACCTACGACCCCGAAGGAAAGACGACAGCAGAGCTGATCGCTACGAGCTACCCATTTCTCGGAGAAGACGTTAGTGTTGATGACCCCATCCTTCTTGATGATGGCTCTATCATACTCTATGTAGATGAGATCATCTCACGAACGGAGATTCGTACCAGAGTCAAGAACGGCGGCATTTTAAAAAGTCATAAGGGTATAAACTTCCCACGCACAAAGCTTCGCATTCCTGCACTGACCGAGCACGACAAAGAGCTTGTGAAGTTTGCAATGGATGTAATAAAGGTCGATGCGCTTGCGCTCTCATTCGTTCGTCGTGCAGGGGATATTTTGCAGCTCAAACATTTCTTGAAGGTTGAATTTGGCAATGATGATATTCCAATCATCGCAAAGATAGAAAAGCCCGAGGCGGTTGAGCACATCGAGACGATACTTGATGTCGTTGATATGATAATGGTCGCTCGTGGTGATCTCGGAGTTGAGATGCCGCTTGAGCAAGTACCACCTGTACAAAAGCGGATCATTGATCTATCGAATAAACGTGGTATACCCGTTATCACTGCAACGCAAATGCTTGAGTCAATGATAACTCATCCGCGCCCGACGCGCGCTGAAGCGAGCGATGTAGCGAATGCTGTCTTCGACGGCTCGGATTGCATCATGCTCTCTGGCGAGACGAGCATGGGTAAGTTTCCTGTAGAAGCGGTCAAGACGATGCGTGAGATCGCGGTGCAGGCAGAGAAGAGCGGATATATTCAAGAAGAATTTGATTTCGATCCGCCGATAGATATTGAAGACAATGCAACCGATTCCGTTGCACGTGCAGCATGTTTGCTCGCTGAAGAAGTAAAAGCACATACTATTATTTGTGCAACGCTATCAGGTAAAAGCGCACGTTACGTAGCAAAGTACCGCTTCTCGCAGACAGTTATTGGTATGTCAACCGATGATGCGTCGTTACGCAGGATGGCATTCTATCGCGGCGTGATACCGCAAAAACTCGAAACAATAAAAAACTTCGACGAAACGCTCGAAGTAATGATAGCCGACATCTTAGTAAAGGGCTTAATGCCAGCCTACGGCTTCTGCGTCTTAACAGCCGGTCACCCCATCTTCCAAGTCTCAAGCACTAACATCGTAAAGGTGCATTGGATAGGGTAATGAGAAAGGTATTACCACTATAAAGAGGTAATAATAGTAGTAAGACAGTTATTGTTCTTTCGCTTTTGTAATATCCAACATCCTCTGCAAAGCAACTCTTGCCCACTTTGTATCATCTTCGCCGACGGTGATCTGATTGCGGACTATGCCTTTATCAATATCTTCGAGGATACCGAGTAGTGCTTCGGGTGAGATGCGATACATCGTTGCGCATTCGCAGGCGTATGGTGCAAGTGTTGTGACGAACTTATCCGGATTTGTTTTCTTGAGGCGGTTGACAAGATGATGCTCGGTGCCGATAGCCCATGACGTGCCGGGTTCTGCTGCATCAACTGTTTTGCAAATGTATGCAGTTGAACCGACAAGGTCTGCCTTCTCTACAACCTCGAACATACATTCAGGATGTACGATAACTTTAATGCCGGGGTAAAGCGCACGCATGATATCAGGATGCGATGGCTGAAAGTGCTGATGCACAGAGCAATGCCCGCGCCATAAAATTATTTTTGCTTTTGCAATTTGCTCTTTTGTCAAGCCACCTGTTCCACCTTTTGTCTGGTCGAAGAGGACGATCTCATCGAGGGGTATCCCCATCTGAAAGAATGCTGTGTTGCGACCTAAGTGTTGGTCAGGGAAGAAGAGTATCTTTTCAAAACCTTGCTCAAATCCCCATTCAAAGACGGATTTGTTATTCGAGCTTGTCGAGACTGCGCCGCCATTCTCACCGCAGAATGCTTTTATCGCAGCGCTTGAGTTCATGTAGGTAATGGGGCAGATCTTTTTTGTGTCCGCTATTTCACCAAGCGCATCCCAGCTATCAAGCACTTGGTCTATGCGCGCCATATCGCTCATAGAGCACCCTGCTTTCAGGTCAGGGAGAATAACTTTTTGATTTTCACCCGAAAGTACATCAGCAGTTTCAGCCATGAAGTGTACACCGCAGAAGATAATGAACTCGCGGTCGGATAGATTTGCGGCATAGCGCGCAAGCTCGAAGGAATCACCTGTCTTATCAGCGAACTGAATGATGTCGTCGCGCTGATAGTGATGACCTAAGACAACGACCTTATCAAAAAGTTTTGCTTTGAGCGCATGAATCCGCGCAACAACTTCCTGCGATGTTGTTTCGCTCGTGAGGAATTCTTCAACAGTTGCTGAAGAAAGCTCCGGTTTCGATAAAATAGGTAATTCGATGATATCCATGTTATTCAATTTCAAATGGAAGCTTTACAAGTGTTGCCTCTGCATCCCCTATTTTTACAGAAGCATTGGGATTTGCGTACGCTGTTTTGATAAACGCTAATCCTATAGATTTCCCAAGCGAAGGAGAGTATGCCGCGCTTGAGACAGACCCAACCTCCGTACCATCAGCAACAGATACATGTGTGTTAGCAGAAAGTACATCACCGTTCGAGAGCACTACGCCCATCAAGTGACGCTGCACTTTATCGTATGTATCAAGTCGAGCGATAACTTCCTGTCCGATATAACAGCCCTTTGTCCAACTTATTGCTTGAACGAGAGTAGTCTCAAGCGGATTATGTTTCTCGTTGAGTTCGTTCGGCGCGATAGGTACGCCAGCTTCAATGCGAAGCACTTCAAACCCATCACTATCGATCTCTGCTCCGCCGATGGCTTCAATTTCTGCAAGGAGAAAACTCTTTACTTTTTCTTTATCACTCGCGCCTGTGAATATAGCAAATCCACTCTCGATGATGCGCTGTGTTTTCTGGAGCGTTACTTGTGCGCCTGCAAGCTCTAATTCAATCGAATGAAAGTTTTCAAGTGAGATAAGGTCTTTTTCCGTTATCCGTTGAAGTACAGAGAGTGCTTGCGGACCGAAGACGAGAAAATGAGCGATCTCCTCCGTCTTCTTAACGAAGCGTGCGTCTTCCATGATAACAAATTTATTAAGCCATGAAATAACTTGTTCTTCATGCCCACCGCTTGTGATGAGGAGAGCAGAACTCCCCCGTGAAAGCACGATAAGATAATCTATGATGCGCCCTTTCTCATTCGTCAGCACTGTCTGCGAGCCAACACCTGTCTTGCCAATAAGCGGCAACAGGTCGTTCGTGCTCATGCGGTGCAAGAGGTCGAGCGCATCGGGTCCGAGTGCTTCCACTCGCCCATACGACGCCGAAGCATCGAAGAGTGCAATCGTAGAATGTGCTTTCGTGTACGTGTCAATATTCATTACCCGTTAAACGATAAAAAGAAGGGTAGGATTCAGAGGGGGTGGATTTGGTGCTGAACCCCTAAACCTGATACTACGTTGCTAACCCCAATGAAATTCGTCATTATCGGCACGGCGTATCCGCTTCGGGGCGGGATCGCGCATTATGTTTCGCTTCTTTACCGCTCACTTGTTGCGCGTGGGCATGAGGTGAAGGTCATTACGTTCTCGCGACAGTATCCAAAGATTCTTTTTCCCGGGAAATCGCAGGACGAGAAGGGCGATGCAGGTATTCCTATAGAATCAGTGCAAATTATTGATTCGATAAATCCGCTTACATGGAGTAAAGCAGGAAAACTCGCAGCCGAGTTCGAGCCGGACGCTGTCATCTTCAAGTTTTGGCTTCCGTTTTTTGCGCCCGCGTATGGGATGATCGCGCGTACTATAAAGAAGGTGATGCGGAAAAAAGGGAAGAAGACAAACATCATCTTCATTGCCGATAATGTCATTCCTCATGAGAAACGCCCCGGCGACCGCTCACTTACGAACTACGCATTCAAAGCAGTTGATAATTTCATTGTTCAATCAAGTGCTGTCGAGCGTGACCTCAAGATAGTTAAGCCCGATGCAAAATATGTTCGTCTTGAACATCCTGTCTATGAGATATTTGGAAAGACACTTCCGATGAGCGATACTCGTGCAAAGCTTGGCATTGCTATCGACGCACAGGTTCTACTGTTCTTTGGTTTTATTCGCAAATACAAGGGGCTTGATATTATCCTTCGCGCAATGCCGGAGCTTATCAAAAAATATCCGAAGATTGTTTTAGTTGTCGCAGGTGAAAGCTATAGCGGTGAAGATGATTTTCGCGCTCTCATCAAAGAACTTGCAATACCTGATGCAAATCTAAAACTCTTCACGGACTACATACCCAATGATGATGTCCCTTTCTATTTCAGTGCTGCGAACGTAGCCGTGTTGCCGTATCGAAGCGCGACACAATCTGGTATTGTGCAGATAGCATATAATTTCGATCTTCCCGTTATTGCGACTGATGTTGGCGGATTAGCCGAGATGGTTATTGATGGTGTTTGCGGACTTATTGCACCGGAGCCGACTCCGGAGGCAGTTGCTGTTTGCATCGGCAATTACTTTGATGCAGACTTAGAGTCAAAACTACGCGACGGAGTCAGACAAGAAAAGAAGAAATATTCATGGGAGAGTTTTGCCGAAGGGGTTGAACAAATAGTGATCTCTCAGACCTCAAGCCAGCAATAGTCGTGTGGTGGCTTTACGCCAAGCACAGAAAAAGGTAATTCCGGCTTACCGGATCTGACCACATATTTCATGGCATTAATATTTTTTTTGTAGAATCGCTCCATGATACGAATTGCACTTCGAAGTGATCTAAAGTGGATGCTCATTCCTTCTTCGAGAGGTAATGCTTCGTAAGTAAATCCCTCATCCATAAACCATTGCAGATCGTTCTTGTTGGGCCAAATAATTATTATCATTCCGCCCGGACGTGTAACTCGCTTGAGTTCCTTCAAACCTCGTTTTCCACCTTGTTCGTGCCTTGAGGTGAACGCCGAACATGCTATCGTTGTATCAACACTGTTCCTCTCTAACGGCAGATCCGTGAACTCACCTTGCTTCGGTAGGATCCATTGCGTTAGCCCTTCTCTATCAATTTTTTCTTTAAGAATATGAAGTAGCCCCTTCGAGCGTTCGATAGCATAAATTCGCTTCGGGTTATGGCGTAAACATTCGATCGAAGCACGCCCGCTTCCTGCGCCGGCATCGAGAACAATTTTGTTTTTTATGTACGGGTGGATATTCACAAATATACCCGGGTGGATCTTCTCACCTTCGGTAAGTTCTTCATAGAGTTCAGGTGTTTTCCAATAGGTCAACTCCCAAAATAGTGAGGAAAGTATCTGTTTGCGACCGGCGGTTACATCTTGTTCAGGTATTGATGCTGCTAAGGATTCTAAAAAAACCGTGCGTTCTGCTTCAGTGAGAACAGAAGTGATATGCTCGATGATGCGGGTGTCGGTATCGCGAAGTGCCTTGCCAAAAAGTTTTGGTGTGAGAGCAAAACTTTTGTCATTGATGAGTGCTCGTAAGGTATCACAATCAAAGATCAACAGGTCATCTATTACAAACGGATCGTTTGCAGATGTTGTGTTATTGCAATCTTTTTCTACTTCTGACATCTAACGGTATCTTTATGTGCTGTATAAAGCAACTCCACCCAATTTTGGTTTAACAAATCTGCTCCTGATACTGTAGTATATCCATATACTACCTCCAAACAATGGGCATAATTGAAGATCTCTACAATAATATACTCCCCAACCTATCCGAGAACGACCTCGCAAAGAAGTGCGAAGGGTTTATCTCGTATCTAAAAAAAAAGAACGATATTCTTTTTCTTACGACGAGTAACCGATATATAGAGCACAAATGGGATATCCCAAAAAGTACGCAGTTTGCACGGTTGGTAAAGAAGCAACTGCCTCGGAAGAATATCCGCATAATGGATGTAGCACCGCTCAAGATATACACATGCGAAGGAAACATCAGCACATCTAAGGGGAACAGATGCGGGATGGAAGAGGCACTTCTGAAAAACAAAACAAAAAATCCTACCGGGTATCATCGTTGTTGGGCATCGATCAATAATAAGGACGATGAACTCTACAAAATATCTCGTGCGCTTTTTGAGTCAAAGGTTGTCGTCTTTTTTGGTTCGGTCAGGTGGGGTCAGGTTAATAGTGTTTATCAACGACTTTACGAACGGCTTAGCTGGATAGAGAACCGATTCACCACTCTCAGCGAGAAGCCGATCAAAGAGATAACAAAATGCGAGGCAGGCATTGTACTTTTCGGGCATAACTGGAATGGCAAACAAGCCCTCGAAACACAAAAGCAGAATTATAAGTGGTTCGGATTTCAAACTCCCGACGATCTGAGCTTCAATTGGCAGTTTACTTCTGAACCGGAAGAAGAGTCGCAGGAGTCCTATCAAGAGGCAATTTCAGAGTTTAAGGGGTTGGTCAAGATCACATTGCCCTAAAGAAAAAGCGAAATATTCATGGGAGAGTTTTGTTAAGATGCCGAAGGAAAAATGAATGCCAAAGCTATCTGCACATAGTCAATCGAAAGTGAATTTGCTCGCCGCGCGTGGGGACACGAACGCTTACGAGCAATATTATTTTGGGTATCAATACGGGCTTGGGCATGAATTCCTCGTCCCGTACCTCAAGAGCAAGGGTGTCCAGTTTAATGGCGCACGTATTGCAGAGATCGGTTGCGGCGAGGGTGGAGTGCTTGCATCCTTCGCTGAAGAGGGAGTAGTGGAGACGCTCGGTATTGACATTCGCCAGTCAGCGATTGATTCTGCCGCGAAAGGGTTTGAAGCACTCGGACTCAAAGCAGAGTTTGCGATTCACGACATTACTAACCAAGCACCACCTGATAAATGGCGTGAGCATTTTGATTTCGTCACGCTTCGTGATGTTATCGAGCATCTCCACGAAACAGAAAAGAGTTTGCGCAACGTGATGGAGTTCATGAAGCCCGGCGCATGGCTTTATATTGTTTTTCCTCCGTACTATTCACCCTACGGCGCTCATCAGCACTTGCTTGATAACACGATGGGCAAGATCCCATACATTCATGCACTGCCTGATGCTCTCTTTACCAAAGCATATAAAGGCGCACGGCTTCAAATTGATGTGGATGAGGTATCGAGCTTACGCGAAATACGCTTAACTATAGACAAATTTCGTAGGGCAGCCAAAGATGCCCAACTTGAGATTGTTTCGGAAGAACTCTACTTCCTTCGCCCTGTTTTCAAGATGAAGTTCGGATTACCGGCGATCAAGGCAAACTTCTTGAAAGCGATCCCCGGCATCCGCGAACTCTTCGCGTTGGAAGCATCATATTTATTAAGAAAACCCCTTTAGATATTTTCTAAAGGGGTTTGAACTCTCAACTCGACTTAATAAAGTTAGTACTTTGGTGCGTTTGGGTTGTTTGGACGTGCAGTTACATGGAACATGAAATCATTGTTTTGCACTGTACTATTTGGTGCGTAACATGTTTTCACGTCAAACTGCTGATTGTTTGTTCCATAGAGGCGTCCTGGAGATGAGGTTAACCCACATACTGGGCCTACAGGTGAAGTTGTAATAGCTCCACAACTTAAACTTGCATTCGCACCCCAAGCATCGTCTACATTTAAATAAACTGTGTAAGTTCCGACAGCTGTTTGCATAACTGAATCAACACCAAAATCACAATTTACTATTAGTTTTACCGGGAATGGTCCAGAATACTCAATATGCATAGCTTGAACATCACCCCATGCGTAGATAACATTATCTCGGTAGGTAGCGCCTATTATTGAAGCACGTCCACCAACAACGCTACTACCTGTTCCATTTCTGTCATGTACAATTGAATGGCCATTAAATGAAACCTCAAAAGCGTTTCTTTTTAGAGTTAATTTTCCATTTCCGAGAATGAAAAGTGGCTCATTATATGTGTTTGTCTGGGTTACATTCGGGTTTCCGGTGATAGGAACAGTTAAAACTCTTGCCTCATTAAAGAAGCAACCAACAAGCTGTCCATATTGGTTTGTAATGTTCTTTTCTCCACCAACGATAGTAGATACCAGACCATCTGTGGTATTTCCGCTACCACCTGCAATTGTACTTAGGCGTTTGCTATAGTCTCCTTTCGTATGGTTTTGAAACCCACCGCTTATTACTCCCCAAGAATTTTCAACAAAGTTATAACTGCCTCCTGCGATTGTACCATAATCATTTTTGGTGGTTCCACCAAGACGAAAGTTGATTTGATTCCAACCACCACCGCCGATTGTTGCATGTTCTGAGAGGCCAGAAATACTATTTGAATCACCACCTGCGATAGTTGAGTGATGAGCACTACGCGAGCCATTGTCATTAACAATTGCGTTGAGTTGCCCACCACCTATAGTGTTATGGTGTAGTCCAGCGGAGTATGTGCCGTTGGTAGAAATACTATTATCTTCTCCTCCTCCTATTGAAGAGAATTCTGTCTCAACAGAATTGGACTTTCCACCAACTATTGAAGAGTATTGCTTTGTTGTGCTATTACCTACCCCACCGACCGTATTACCACCACCACCGATAAAAGAATGGGTTCCGGTTGTAATATTAAGCTCTCCACCTGTAATTGTCGAGTAGTCCGCGTTCGCTTCGTTCAAACTACCACCTCCAACCACAGTGTTTTGACCATTTGCTCTGTTGTTAGACACAAGTATTGCCGCTGATTCAGCTTGGCCGCCTCCAATGAATGCTCCTTTGCCAGTTGCTAAGTTAAATGCTCCACCCCCGATCGTTGCAGTTCTTCCAGTGATTCTGTTGCTATCACCACCTCCAATAAAAGCACCTTGAGCACCCTGGATTGTGTTGGAATCACCACCTCCTATTGCAGAACTGGCACTTGAAGCTATAATAACGTTTGTTCGACCGCCACCAATAAAATTATGGTTTGTAGTTGAGTCAATGAGATTAGTTTCGCCTCCTGTTAATGTGTTCTTGTTTCCCGCCCCAGCATTGAATGGTGTAATAGAATTGTTTGTACCACCCCCGAGAAAATCAGACGTACCACCTGATATATTTCCTGTACCCAAAAGAGTCCAAGATTGCTGGTCCTGATTTGATTTAAACCCAGTAATCTTTGAAGTAACCTCATCAGAGAGTTTCTCCATTGTTACCGATTTATCGGGTATGTTAATAGCATACGGAGCAGCAGTGAGCATCGTAAGAGGCCGCATTTCTACTGTACCGTTGAGCGATACGCCGACATATAGCGGACCAGACATTGCATTACTATTCGGTAATGCTTTTGTTTTACCGAGTTGGAGATTCATTATACCTCCTTTCACATCAACTTGTTCGGTTGAAGTCCAAACCTTATGTTTGCCGTCTTCATCTCGGTAGAGTGAGACGGTTACGGTGTGCTTGCCGTCAGCTATTGGCTGCCCTGAAGCATTGTCAATCTTACCCTGATAGGAAATAATGCGTGGAACATCGGTTAGTTGTGCTCGAGCGTCCATCCCCGTAAAGAGAAGGGCGAGCATGATAAGTGTTGCTTTCGCAACGAGGTTCATTTTCATTGTTGTAATTTTATATTACGTTGTGAATGAATCCCGATGCGAGATGGTTATATGTCTGTACCTACGAAAAAACAGAACAGATCACCACCTCGCTTTCGGGCGTTGAGGTAACCTACTGTTTGGTATGAAGGGTGTGCGAAAGTACGCCCTTTTTTTATAGGGTGCACTTTGACCAGCAAAGCTTAAAGATACTTCGTTGATTTACGAAAGCAAACATCATCCTACCTGACAAAATAGATTACCACTCTATGTTATCTGACATTACCTTGGGGGCTTAAGAAAGTCCACTCAGTAGGAGAGTTCTACAAATTACGTCGATAAGGCATAATTGTGTCGGACTCTAGTACAAATATACAACAACTTTTCTCGAATTCCTAATTATTTTAAAAAAAAAATATTTTAATAATTTTGCAACCAACCTCAAAAATATAGCATTACAAAAAGACTATGCGTACTGTCATTATTACAATGGTCTTTTGTGTGGTAATTGCCCCGTTTCTTTATGGACAGGGGATTTCCCATTATATAAACCTTACAGACCCTGAAGCGATAAGCAGACTTGATCTCACTAACCGTACACCATTACGATATAAAACGGGTTTTGGCTATCCTCAAGAAACAGATTCATTAGACGGGTATCATATCATAGCAGGTGATACAGGAAGAGGGGTGATAACTCATTTTTGGATGACTGTTCCGATTGAGGCACCAGAAACTGCATTTGTCAAATTATATATTGATGACACATTAGTCAGAGTAGCAAAAGTGTATGATTTCTTTCGGGAATCACATGGGTTGCTACGAATGCCACTGACAACACCGATGGCTGGAGCGAATATATGTGACATTCAAATGCCATACACAAAGAATTTTCGGATAACTATCGAAGGTGTTAATAGCTTCGTATTCTATGCAGTTGCTTTTCGTAGGGATGAGGCAAGTAATAAAGTTTCATTTGATCCGCTTACTACTGATATAAAAATACAAGCCGAACAAACTGAAGCTGAACAGTCATATTTGGAAAACAGCAATCCTTGGGTTGGTTTTCCATCGTCTTTGGAGAAGAAGGAATTTCTCTTAGGGGCAAATGATACAACTGTTCTTTTTCAGATGAGTGGACCGTCCTTAATTCACTCCCTTCGTCTTTTGCCGGAATCGTATGACCAGCTACTACTTGATTCTCTTTGGCTTGATATTACTTGGGATGATGAACCTTTTTCTTCAGTGAATGTCCCGTTAGGAGATTTTTTTATGGTACCTCCTGACACAATGAAGATTCGAGCGTTTCAACTTCGAGTAGATAAAGATAGCGGGATGGTTAGTTATTTTCCAATGCCATTTAGAAGATCTGCAAAAATCAGGATTATCAATCGCTCCCGACAATCGATTACAATGCAAGCAGAATGTGCTTACGAGAAAAAAGAAATAGACATTTCTAAATATGCTTATTTTTATTCAACATTTAGCGAAACGAATCCAACTCGTTACCATGTATCACATCCAGTACTGACTACCAACGGCGATGGGCGATTAGTTGGAACAAGTCTTCGGATAAAGAACAATACACATATTCGTGCCTTTGAAGGCGATACATTTATGGAAATAGATGGGAATCCGCTTTATAAAATACAATATACAGGTACAGAGGATTATATAGGCGGCGGTTACTACTTCCATTTCAAGACCTACAGTATGCCGTTGAGCGGGCACACTCAATTTTCACAGCGACTTTATCGTTTCCATTATCTTGATGCTATTGATTTTCACCGCTCATTTGATTTCCATTGGCAACATGGTAATGATAATGACGTTCGAGAGGACTACCGTACTGTTGCATACTACTATAAGCGCTACATACCGTTTTGGACATCACGTGATACAGTGCGCTCAGGGGAAGAATGGATTATTTCAGGGACAGGGTACAAGCCCGACGAAAAAATCACTGCTCGTCTTGATGATGAGAATATTGTAGAAGTTAATGCCAATGGAGCTGGTAAATTTTTAGTCTCTACTACTATCCCTTCGTCATGGCAAACAGGATATAGGAAACTGTCAATAAATGATATTGCCTATCCCACAGAAATACTTGTACTACAAAAACCTATTTTATATTCCTGTTCAGATTTTCAGCCCCCTGTACTTCTATTTGGAGACACACTACTTATCAAAGGGAGAGGTTTTGTACAAGGTGAGAAACTAACTGTCTATCTTGATAGTATTCGTATCTCGTATGAAGATACAATTCTCGTAAAGAATGATTATAGTTTTGAAGCAGTTGTTCGTATTCCATATATTGCCGACAGATCATATAGATTAGCTGTTCATGGCGAGACTTCTGGGAGAGTCGTATCAAATACTCCAATTATACTTACCAGACGATTAGAGTATGAGTTTGAAGACCATGTTTCTTCTGCCATATTTTCCGGTAGAGCCCTTACTTCGGAGATGTTAACAGCCCGATGGCATTCTAAATGGAGTAAGCAAGCCACAGCATTGTTATCTCCATATGGGAGTGGTGATTCTGTTCAATTTATTTTATCCGTACCCAAGTCTGATACTTTTGACTTGAAATTGTTACTCTCAAGAGGAAAACAATTCGGTTCTTTTGACTATTTACTTGACCATACTAATCTTGGTGTATTTACAGGGTTTGTAGTACCTGAACCTGATTGGCGTGATATGATACCCTCCGACACTCTTACCCTTGGCACACACTATCTATCAGCGGGTGAACATACTTTTACCTTCCGCTGCACCGGTAAAGCCGATAGTGCGCAAGGGTATTTCTTGGGTG
Organism: Kapaibacterium sp. (SeqCode); assembly: GCA_046590205.1. GTDB lineage: Bacteria > Bacteroidota > Ignavibacteria > Palsa-1295 > Palsa-1295 > DATDEW01. The sequence goes on along the minus strand of JBKJTT010000018.1, from coordinate 2,050 downwards.
CAGATGTATTACTCCTGAAACCCACAACAATTCTTCCGCTTAGTCCCGGCACAATAACCGATACCACTACATCCGTGAGTGAGTTACCAAAAGTCTCACTTTATCCCTACATCTATCCAAATCCTGTTTCTACAAAAGGTGTCGTTATTGGGATGACAAAAGATAATCTTTCTTCTGATTCCGGCGCAGTGTGTACTATTCGGATCATTGATGCATCCGGTAGAACAATGTTTAGAAGTATGTTGCCTTTTGAGAACTTCCGAGCAGAAGAGCATATAAAAACAGAGACATTCGCCGCCGGCAGTTACTTCGTCATCTTCACCTACACACAAGGCAAAGAAACACGGGAGTTTTCGCGCCTCTTGACCGTTACAAAGTAGCTTCAAATATTGCTACTGTGCCCGAAAAAAAATACGTCTTATTCGTTAGTTATTATTTTCCGCCTGCGGGCGGACCTGGGGTGCAGCGCGTTGCGAAGTTCGCTCGGTATCTCGGCGAGTTCGGCTGGACGCCTATCATGCTTGTGCCCGAGAACCCTGAATACCAAGCACTTGACGAGTCGCTGGCAAAAGAATTGCCACCAGATCTTATAGTCCGACGCGCACGAATCTTCGAGCCGTATGATCTTTACCGCAAGTTCACAGGTGTAAAAAAAGGTGTATCGCTTGATGTTGCTGTCAATAAACGCGGCGCAGAGAAATCATTCAAGCAGCGAGTAGCAGAATTTATCCGCGCAACATTCTTTATCCCTGATGCGCGTATCGGCTGGTACCGCAATGCAGTTGCCGAAGGCATGAAGATAACCAAAGAGTATCCTATCAGCATGATATACTCTTCAAGCCCGCCCTATACTGTTTCGCTTGTTGCACGGAGGATAAGTAAGTTGTCAGGTATCCCGTGGGTTGCAGGTTTTCGTGACCCGTGGACGGGCTTTGAAAGCTCGACACCGAACCGCTGGTTCTTACCCAAAGCAATTGATAAAAAACTCGAACGCTCCGTCTTTACTGATGCAAAGATGGTTGATGTTGCATGGGAAGGTATCAGAGATGATGTGCGAGGGAAGTATCCCGAAATACCCGCATCAAAGTTTGTGCATATTCCAAATGGGTTCGATAGCGCAGATTTTCCCGAGCATGATATTGGGAATCGTGCAGTGCGCGTACGAAGTGAGAAGTTCGTTATCACATATTCCGGTTCTCTCTACGGTCCGCGTAATCCGAAAACGTTTCTTGAAGCGATACGGAAGCTCATCGCATCAGGTGCAGTAGAAAAAGAAAAACTTCATCTGCGTTTTGTCGGCAGGTTTGGTCCGGATATTCATGAGATGCTTGACGAGGCGGATGTTGCATCAATGGTAGAGAAGATAGATTATGTTGCCCATTCACGAGCCGTCGAACTTGTACAGGATTCTGATGCACTTTTGCTTATAGTGGATGATACGGCAACAGTTGGTGCGATTGTGCCGGGCAAAGTGTATGAGTATCTCGGTGCTATGCGTCCGCTCATAGCATTCGCTCCGCCTGATGGTGCGATAGGCGAACTCCTGAAAGAAACCAACGGCGGCAAAGCAATCGCCCAAAGCGATGCCGATAGAGCTGCTTCTTACATCAAAACACTCTACGACGGATGGCAGAATGGTGAGCAGACGAGCAGTATGATGAAGACAGAGGTCATCTCCAAGTACGAACGCCGCGAAGAGACGCGCCGTCTTGCTGAGGTGTTTGATTCACTCGTAAAGTAATGTTGTGGTATGAAGCGATACGAGACGCAAGCCGCTCATTGCATGATGAGGGGATTGATGACGCAGAGTTAAATGCAGAGCTACTTGCAGTCTATCTCAAGGGTGAGTGGAAGAAATCAGAAATGGTGCGTTACCTGCAAGACCCACTAACACCGGAAGAAGAAATTGAGTATGAGCATCTCATAAATCGTCGGCTTGCACATCAACCCCTTCAATATATCACAGGTGAGACAGAATTCTTTGGGCTTCGACTGTATGTTTCTCCTGCCGCTCTTATTCCTCGCCCTGATACAGAAGTCCTTGTTGAAG
>JBKJTT010000010.1:0-12367 GCA_046590205.1 Kapaibacterium sp. (SeqCode) | reverse complement strand
TAGAAGTAATAAGCGGAGTAGCAGCCGGAGATCGGGTTGCAACAACAAATCTGAATCTCTTTAAACAAAATCTGCCATAACTATCTCTTCCGTACGATACATGTTTGATAAAATTATTCAATTTTCTCTTCGCAACCGAGTCTTTATTGTCTCGGGTGCTTTGCTGGTCCTTATCTATGGCACACTTGTCCTCGTAAATTTACCTGTTGATGTTCTTCCGAACCTTAATCGCCCTACCGTAACGATCATGGTGGAGGCAGAAGGGATGGCTCCGGAGGAAGTAGAGCCTCTGGTGTCGCTGCCGATAGAAACGGCGATGAACGGTGCTCCGGGCGTCGAGCGTGTTCGTTCGGTTTCGGGAATTGGTCTTTCTATTATTTACGTCGAATTTGGTTGGAATACAGATATTTATCTTGATCGTCAATTAGTGAACGAACGCCTGCAATCGGTCGCAGGTCGTCTCCCCAAAAATGTCGTCCCGTCACTTACTCCTGTCTCGTCAGTCATGGGACAGATCATGATGGTCGGACTTACTTCCGATACAACATCACCGATGGATCTGCGAACGATCGCTGATTTTACCATACGGCAACGCCTTCTGACGATTCCGGGCGTTGCCCAAGTAATAAATATTGGAGGCGGTGTGAAGCAATATCACGTCCTCATTGACAATGCAAAGCTGAAGGCTTTTGATATTTCACTCAGAGAGATAGAAGAAGCATTAAGTTCGGTGAGTGCAAATACGACAGGGGGATATGTATCTAAAGAGGGTGAAGAATATCTTATCAGAAATATCGCTCGCACAACATCACTCGAAGATATTGGAAATACCGTTATCAAAAGCACTCAGACCAACGTGCCCATTCTCATTCGCAATGTTGCTTCGGTCACTTACGGCGTGCAGGTCAAACGTGGAGATGCAAGTCTTAATGGTAAGCAGGCAGTCATTATCTCAATAGAAAAGCAGCCGAACGCTAACACCTTGGAGCTGACAGAGAAGATAGATAATGCGCTTACTGAACTTCAAAGCACATTGCCGCACGATGTAAAGTTGGAACGGAATGTGTTCCGACAATCCCATTTTATTCAATCTGCAATTGGCAACGTCGTTAGTGCGTTGCGAGATGGAGCGATTCTCGTCATTATTATTCTTTTCTTATTTCTACTGAATTTTAGGACGACGGTTATTACGCTTACGGCAATTCCTCTCTCACTCGTTGTGACGGCTATCATCTTTAAGATGTTTGACGTCTCGATCAATACAATGACTCTGGGAGGGCTTGCCATTGCGATCGGCGAATTGGTGGATGACGCTATTGTTGATGTCGAAAATGTTTTTCGCAGATTGCGGGAGAATCGTGCAAGCACTGCCCCATTACCACCTCTTGTTGTTGTCTATCGCGCTTCGAAAGAAGTACGAAATTCAATCGTGTACGCGACGGTACTTGTCGTGTTGGTTTTTTTACCGCTCTTTGCGCTTGGCGGGATCGAAGGGAAAATATTTGCTCCATTGGGGATAGCATATATTACGTCTATTCTTGCGAGTCTTCTTGTTTCGTTGACCGTGACCCCAGCATTAGCTTCCTACTTGCTTCCAAAGGCAAAAATAATGGATCATGAAAAAGAAGGATTCCTTGTCCGGTGGTTGAAAAATCGTGATCAAAAGATATTGCAGAAGACACTTGACAAGCCTCGAACAGTGATGATAGCTGGGATCGTACTTTTTCTTGCTGCTTTGGCAGTCATTCCTTTTTTTGGTTCGGAGTTTTTACCCCCATTCAATGAGGGATCGCTTACGATCAACTTCCTCGGAACGCCCGGTACATCATTAGAGGAATCAAACAGGATCGGTTCTCTTGCTGAAAAAGCATTACTGACCATCCCTGAAGTAAAAACCGTTGCCCGGCGGACAGGAAGAGCAGAGTTAGACGAACATGCCGAAGGTACCCACTCAAGTGAAATTGATGTGGACCTCAAGGAATCCGAAAGAAGCAAGGAAGAAGTGCTTCATGACATACGCGATAAACTCGCTGTTTTTCCAGTGGTCGTAAATATTGGACAGCCAATCTCTCACCGCCTCGATCATTTGCTTTCTGGGGTGCGCGCTCAGATTGCCATTAAACTCTTTGGAAATGATCTGAGCACTCTTCGTTCAAAAGCAGAAGAAGTACGTTCGGTTATTTCCGCCATACCCGGCGCGGTAGATGTTTCCGTGGAAAAGCAGACTCTTATTCCCCAAATCCCTATTCGCATTGATCGAGAAGCTGCAGTTCGCTATGGGATTACACCAGGGGAGATAGTGGAATATCTTGAAACTGCATTGAACGGTAAAGTTGTAGGACAGATCTTGAAGGGACAGGCTACGTATGCACTTATTCTTAAGGCTGATTCCGTAACACATTCGGGACTGGAAGATATTTCCAATCTCTTTATTCCCGGTCCGCATAGTACGCTGATCCCATTACGCAATGTTGCTACGATTGAGGTCGGCAGTGGGGCGAATGTTATTAATCACGAGAATAGCCAACGGCGCATTGTCATTCAAGCAAATGTTGAAGGACGTTCGCTTGGGGATGTCGTAGGCGAAATGCAAAAAGCAATAAAAGAAAAGGTAACATTTCCGGAAGGTTTTTTTGTGAACTTTAGCGGACAATTCGAATCTCAGCAATCGGCGTCTCGCCTTATCGGCATTCTCAGCCTTTTTTCGCTTGCGGCGATGTTTTTGGTGCTCTATACGCATTTCCGATCGTCGCGTATTGTATTGCAAGTTCTTCTAAATATCCCTCTTGCTCTTATCGGAAGCGTTATTGCAATTCTTCTTACCGACCGTACGATCTCTATTGCAAGTCTCGTGGGTTTTATCACACTCACTGGTATTGCATCGCGTAATGGTATTATGATGATCTCTCACTATATTCATTTAGTAAAAGAAGAAGGAGAAGCATTCACGAAGCAGATGATCATTCGCGGATCACTTGAGAGACTTGTACCCGTCCTCATGACAGCTTTAACAGCTGGGTTAGCATTGGTACCGCTGGTACTTGCAAGCGGAGAAACGGGAAAAGAAATTCTCTATCCTGTTGCTGTTGTGATCTTGGGAGGATTAATCAGTTCGACACTGCTTGATATACTCGTCACGCCTGTCGTCTTTTTTGCATTCGGGAAACCTGCATTGGATAAATACCTTACGGAGGAATCACATAAAAATGATTTCAAGGAATAAACCATGCGTATGGATTTCCCCCATTTTATTTTTCAGTAAACGAACAATTTATAAACACATCAAAAGGATACAACATGAAAAATTCATTATTAACGGTTTCGTTTCTATCTGTGGCGTTGCTTTTCGGCTGCTCAAAAAAAACAGAGCAAGCCGAAATGTCCACTCCGGCGGTTCAATCAACAAACGATCATCATGATAGTTCGACAACAGCGGGCCATCATGACGTGAAAGATATGCATGGAGATATGGACAAGGATATGAATAAAATGAATCAGATGATGGTCGAAAAGCTCGGACCAGCTGACAAGGACTATGAAGACCGCTTCATAGACATGATGATCCCTCACCATGAAGGGGCTATTGCAATGGCGAAAGACGCTCTGAAGAAAACAGCGCGTCCCGAGTTAAAAAAACTGGCGCAAGATATTATTACTGCTCAAGAGAAAGAAATCTCCATGTTGAAAGATTGGAGAAAAAAGTGGTATGGTCATTAAGTGACGCTCATTCCATGAAAAGACAGCCCGCAGATGTGCATGGCTGTCTTTGATTTGGTGAATACATCTTTTTATATAACTTCAATATATAATGCAGCAAAGAATTCGATTGTCAGCTCTGCTCGTACTTGTAATGATATTTTTTCTTTTATCCTGTTCAAAAAAGGAATCTGCTATTCCATTGAAAAAGGATTCTATCGCATTAGCGGTACAAAAGGAAAGTGTCCCCACGTATTTTATCGAGGTACATTCTAACCCGAAAGAGATCGTCTCAGGCAAGAAAACAACCCTTACGATTCTGCCCCAGACGACAAGTTCGGATGGGGGAAAAATACGCGTAGGAATTGATCAAAGATCAGATTTTCACGTCATCGTGATAGACAGCGCATTTACCTATTTTGAATATCTACTTGCAAAACCAGAAACGGATGGCACATATTCTGTCATAACGACTTTCCCATTTGGAGGGAAATGGACTGTCATTACAGATTATCAGCCAGCGGGAGCTAACTCTACATTCTCGGTGAACTCACTTACAGTAAAAGGAAAACCGTCAATGAAGCTGGCTCCAACAAGCGATGTATGGAAAAGCACTGTTGATGGGATCAACATCGAAATGAAACCAATGGGAAATAAATTTATCACGGGTGCGCTCAGTATGATCGACATTGTTCTCACGACAAAACAAGGTAGTCTTGACACCGCACAACTACAAAATATAAATGGCGAAAAATTTCATTTTTTTATTGTGGGAGAAAAATCGAAGGATTATTTTCGTGTGATTACTTCGTTTTCTGAGGGCAGGTTTATGTATCATATTTTCTTCACCAAGGCAGATCGATATCACGGCTGGTTGATATTTAAGACAGATAACAAAGTTTATACTACACCGTTTACCATTAATGCTCAAGAGGGTACGAAGGAAGAAGTAGAGAGAATGAATAAGCTTCATGCTGAATCACATACGGGAATAGAAAAACAAGAACGCACGAAATAAAAATTAAGTCCATATCAGTTTTAGGTTAGATGTTTGTACTTCCATCTTACAGCACATTGTATAGTCAGTTTACTCAACCAATAGATTTAATTGCCAAGTATGAACTGAAAGGATAACTATCCCCCGACCCGATTCATTACAAAAATCACGATTTATTTGATTGGACATCACTTACAGATAATTATTTTTTTGCTAAAGATTATGTTGTCATTCCGCGTCTGCACCACATACATTCCCGCAGGAAAATCTTTGCTGTCAATCTGTATATTGTTCGAGATGTTTTTCTGTGCGTAGATTATTCTTCCTGTCACGTCTGTGACGGTGATGCTGAATATCTTATTCGGAAGTTCAACAGTAAATTGCTGCAGTGCAGGATTTGGATAAAGAGTAAGTACTATTTCCTTTAAAATTTCTGATGATGTACTCGATGTAACAGCGTTTCCAACCTGTATGATTTTTGACACAGAGGGAATATCATCTACAAGTGCTATAAGTTGGTAGTACCCATTAAGGACATTCAAGGAATCAGAAGGGATATGTGCCGATATGGTATTCCCTGTTTGGATAAAGTCTAATTCTACGTAACGATTATTTCCACAATTCATCATGTGAGTCACAGAGGTCGTGGACATTAAAATGACTTGTGTGACAGAATCAGTTTTTATCACATCGAATGTTATAGTACTTCCACGTTCAAGAATCTTCGGTATAAAGTTCATGATTTCAGGCCTTACTCCTCTGAAGAGCGAAGGTGGCGTGAATGCTTCAATAATGCTTTGTGGCGGTTTGTTCCCGGGCTCACCTTCTCCTCCGACCATAATAACTCTACCGTCAGGGACCAATGTTGCCAGTGCATGGTATTCGCGGAAATAATTCATGCGGGCTAACCGCCTCCATTGATCAGTATAGGGATTATAGATGTCCGTAATATTCATCATTCCATATTTATTGACAGATGTTGTATCCAGAATATCTTCTTTGTATCCTGCCATAACTAGAATATTTTTACCTGGAAGTAAAATTACTTCTGGGCGTGAACGAACAGGATTAGAGTTTGCTCCGTACGTCCATGTGTTCGTTTGTTCGCTATATTTTTCGATGAGCTTTCCTGGCACTCCGGGGGTAAATGAACGGTATCCGATAGCGACAACCATTTTTTCCGGTAACTGGACTAACTCATGGTCGGCATGGTCGCCATTGGGCATTCGATTACCCTGAAGAAAATCGGCGGCGGCATTCCATTGTTGTGTTGAAGGATCATACAACTGTGGCGGTCGGTGTGTCATTAACACTTTTCCATTGTACAACTGAAGGATGGGTGATTGCTCCTGCGGGATAGTTGTTGTATCAACTATTTGCGATGTTCCGTCTATGGGATTATAAATTTCGCTAGAATTAGTACGTTGCGGGTTTAGTTGTGTGCCTCCCCCCGTTACTAACAATTTTCCATCAGTGAGGCGTGTCATACTGGGGTACCAACGGTAGCCTTTAATGTTTGGCTGCTTCTGCCAAAGACCGGTGAGATAGTCATACGTTTTTACGATGCGTGTACCTGGTCCATAGACATCGCGATCAGCACCGCCAACAAAAATTATTTTCCCGTCAGGTAATAATAGTGGGGCTGCACAGCCCTGAATCGTATTATCACCTTGTACGGACATTGTATCATTGGTTTGAAAATTGAAAATAAATGGGTCTTTTGTGTCGTGACAATAAAAAACATTCCCATTTGGCAACAATATTCCAAGATCCGTTCCACCTAAAGCTTCCGGTGATTTCACAATGACATCCCATTTTCCTTGTTGAGTCTCGGGTAATAATCCAAAATCGAACGAGGAATCGGAAGAAATCTTCACTGTTTCCTGTCGATATTCTTTATTGAGTTTCGCGATGCCTAGCGAATACGTATTTGCAGGAACATTTACGAACGAATATTTTCCGGAAGCATCCGTGCGAGTTTCACGAAAATAAATAGTATCCTTTGTAAACAATGTTATGCGTGCGCCTGCCACATATTGTGTAAAGGTTTGATCTTGCACTACACCCGTAATGCGGTACTGGCTTTGGGCAATGAGTGGCAATGTGATCAAAAAAGAAAGAAAAAGTATCTTTTTCATTTATGTTCTATAGTTTACTTTTTAATAATTAACTTTACATGAAGGATCACAACCCCATTTGTAACTTGAACCACATACATTCCCGAAGGAAAATCTTTGCTGTCAATCTGTATATTGTTCGAGATGTTTTTCTGTGCGTAGATTATTCTTCCTGTCGCGTCTGTAACGGTGATGCTGAATATCCTATTCGGAAGTTCAACAGTAAATTGCTTCTGTGCTGGATTGGGATAAATAGTGAGTTCCGCCTCCCTGCTTTGTTCAACACTACTGTTAGAACCGAGTTGTGTATTCATGGTAAATGTAGTGATACTGTTCGGCGATAATGTTGCTGTAAAGGAAGATGTGCTACCGTCAATGGGAGAGAGGAGTGCCCAATTATCTGAAGCACTCGAACGGATAGCGTTGATTGGGGTTGTAATTATTCTTTTAGTAAGATTGAACGTTATTGTCTGCGGATTATGGGAGGCATTTATTGCCACGATGACAAGCCCAGTATCACTTTTATACGCCGTCACTTTTATATTTGCATTGTTTGTAGTTGATGCGATCCGTTGGAAGCCGGGCCGGACAAAACGAGAGAATTGCCCCACATAATAATATTTTTTAGTAAGTACATATCCCAGATACTCTGTTGCGTTATTGTTAATGTCAATATATCCACCTTTTGAAAATCCGAACAAACAATCGACAGCAGTGACATTATACGTTGCAATAAGATCGTGCATCAATAACGCCCACTGGAATCCATCTTCGACAGAGTATTCTGACATCCAAAGAGGAAGACTATATTGATCACCTAATGCTTTCATTTTGGATACATTAGTAATAGGCTCGTCATACAAATGGAATGCCAATGCTGACACATACTTTCTTGCTACAGTATCGGCAAGTATGATTTTTGCCTTTGCTGCACCATCTGTAGATCGTACATCATCAGGTATTACAATACCAGTCACAAAGTTTTCTGATCGTAACTTTGCTCCCAAAAGCTTAACGACATCTCGCAACCATTCACCGGACCAAATGCCACTTCGCACGTAACTGGGTTCATTGACGATGGACCACTGAGGAAACTCCAAGCCGTTATCGCGCCAGCGACGCATAATCACCATCGCCCATTCCACATATTCCTCAGGGTTTGATTCATTCATCCAGCTTTCAACATTAACGGGGGAGTGCCACCATATCTTTAGTCCTCGGGATTTGGCGCGGTTCACGTAATCAAAAAAACCATCGTTCATCTTCCAGACAAAGCTAAACTTGGAGAGGTCAGTGACATCTGGATTATTATTATCATTCACGGGTTCAATGCTCATAGGATAGACGGCAATGCGCATCCTTGTCAGACCTAAATCTGTGTACAATTTATCCAAAACTGCATTCGTTTCAGATTGAGAGATGTTAAGTCCGTGGGTTGAGTCTTGGTCGTTATCTGAACCTCCGATGATGTGAGGATCTTTAAAAAGCCGTTGTGAGGTTCCAAAACCTTGCATGGTTTGGAGAACAGAATCCGTGTTTATATTCACTATTACGGTTTGCGAATTCACTGAAATGCACCCGAGAAGCGAGTAAATTATACCTAAGGCAAATTTGAAACGGAGTAATATATTCTTCATTTTTCTGATTTTATGTCTTTGTTTTCATGAGTGTATGAATGCTGATACTTAACTACAATGCAAATTATCTGTGAAAGTTACACAGAAAACCAGTTTAATAATAGGGTCAAGATAAGTTAAGCGGTTTCTTATTTAGTAATAGTTGAAGGGTTTTGTAGATATTTTGGTTTTGGACTTGCCCTAAATTAGTGTACAGTGAATTTAGTTGTATTTGGTCACAATCAGATACACAATGGGAAAGAAAAAGTATGATGAAAGCTATCAGCGTCACGCAGTTTCGTTGGTAGAATCGGGTACTAGTAAGGCGCAGGTCGCCCGTGAACTTAACATCTCCGCTCACCTGATTTACTCGTGGTGCAAGAAGTACTCGAATGGTACCTCCATCGAAGGGAGTACGTCAGGCACTCAAGAGGAGGTAGTGCTACTTCGCAAGCAGCTTGAGCGCGCTCAAGCAGAGCTTGACATTTTAAAAAAAGCGGTGAGTATCTTCTCACGACCAAGCAAATGAAGTACGAGTTCATTTCGGCGCGGTATGTTCGGTACTCGGTGGTACTTCAATGCGACGTACTCTCAGTCAGTCGTACGGGGTATTACCAATGGTGCAAACGAGTCACATCCTCACGTGATCGAGCCAATACCACACTTGTGGCACGGATGAAGATACTCCATCAGGTGCATAAAGGACGCTACGGCAGCCCACGAATGACGATTGCTCTGCAACGGAGGGATATGTCTGCTCTCGCAATCGGGTAGCGAGGTTGATGCGCGAGCATGGTCTTGCAGCCCGTACCAAGCGTAGGTATTGCCGTACGACGGTCTCTGATCACGCGAAAGCAAGTGAGAACCTCGTCAAGCGAGCCTTCAGCGTCTCTACACCTGATCGTGTCTTGACCAGTGACATCACTTATATCTCAACCAACGAAGGATGGTTGTATCTTTCTGTTGTGCTTGATCTGTGTACGCGCAAGGTTGTTGGGCTGTCAATGCGCAGTGATATGACGGCTGAACTTGTCTCTGATGCGCTCAAACAAGCGATTGCACGACGTCAACTCTCAGAGGGGACGATCCTGCACTCGGATCGAGGTGTACAGTACTCGTCGGATACCTATCGCATCATCATTGCAGAGCATGGGTTTATCCAGAGTATCTCACGTAAAGGGGACTGTTGGGATAATGCGTCGATGGAGACCTTCTTCAAAACATTGAAGGTGGACTCATCTATCCCGAAAAGCAGTATCAAACACGACAGGAAGCTGCTAGAAGCATCTTTGAGTACATTGAAATTTATTATAACAGGCAGAGAATACACTCCGCGCTTGACTATCAGTCAACGGAGGAATTTGAAGCCAATGTAACAAACACATCAACAAGCTCCGACTGACATATTAACTGTATGTGAAAATGGGGGAAGTCCAAACACTATTAAAAGCCAGAATGAGTTTTATCAAAAACCACCTTAACGTACTACAGAAACTGTCCTAAAATGGGGATCATAGCTGTATATCATTGATGACTGATATACATTGACTGCTACGTGCACCGGGGGTCGTGACTCGGGCATGAACAGGGAGTGTATTGTAAAGAACCTGGGAAGACATCAGCAAAAGATAACTGGCGATAAACGTCAAACTTAACTGGTGCTCACAAGATGTAGTGCGAATATACAACACAAAATCTGAAAATCCAAATTTTTTGGAAAGAATTTTTCAGAAATTATTATACCCTTGAATTCCATATATGTAAAGAACCCCTTGACCCCCAAATGGTTACATTATTTCTTGGTGTATTTATTCGTGACCTATAAAATAGTCTCGATTTCATCACATTTTCTTCCCAATCTCAATCACGCGAATAAGCCGTTCGATGTTTTCATCAGGGATAAAGATGAGAGGATATTCAGGATTACGAGCAACGAGTCCGTAGCCACCTTCTTTTTTCCACACTTGCTTAATCGTTGCTTCAGAGTCTTGGGTGACAACGATAAATAATTTCCCATTAACAAATGGACGATGGGGAGCACAAACCGCTATATCACCTTCAGATATTTCCGGCTCCATTGAATCACCCTTCACTCGCAAGGCAAATAAATCTTTATCGGTTGTATTCGCAGTATAGGTAACTCCGATAATATCCTCATCACCAAAACCCATGATAGGCATTCCGGCTCGTACTTCATGGAGGATTGGTATCTCTTTAACCGGAGCCCACGTCAGTTCTTTCGAGTTAATACCGGTTACAATATAGGTTACATTCGCATCAGGATAGACTTCAATTAACTTCCCAAAGAAATCACCACCCGGCTCTGCTCTTCCATCTTCGTAGGAACGGAGCGTATCATACTCCCATCCGACAGATTCAGCAAATTCTTTACGCTTTAGTCCTCTTCCGGTATAGAACTCACGAAGTCTCTGCCCGATTTCTAATCGGATTTCTGCCTTTTTCGTTGATTTTTGAGGAGTTTTGCTCATTATTGCAGAAAATAATGTTCTGTATTTGAACTTAATCAGAACATTATTTGCTATATATGGTATATTTATCTGTAAAAATACGTTATTTTTACTAACATGATACCCGAACGAACATCTATTTCACCTCTAAAGGTCATTCAAAGCGACTCACTGGTTGATCGGTCATTAGAACTGTTGAGAAAAGGGATCATTTTCGGCTGGAAACGAGAGATATACATGGCTGCAGGGCTGTATAATCTCAAAATGCACTCTCCTGATTTCCTTACTCTTACTAAGCAACTGGGTCTATCTGATACAAGCCGTAAACGGTATCTACGTATCGGTAATCGTATCAGTGATGTAATTAACACCCAGATGAACGGCTCTCTGTTTATCTCGGAAGATGACCTTGAATGGCTTACCAGATCACTCATAGGAAAAGGAGAAAAACTAACACTCCGAGGGCTTGATAAGGCAAGCAGTGATCTGTCATCATTCAGATCGTACCTACAAGGAGAGATTGAAGAAGGAGAGCTTTTTACTAAACAGATTTCATCAGGTGAAGCGGTGAAGAGTCTCCCTGATTCAGATGAGAGGGATACGGTAGTGAAAGCAATAATCAGTAATACAAACACCTGGGATGAGATCGAAAAAGTGATCTTACCGCTTCCTGATATAGTCAAAGTGATACTCCGAAGGAAAGAGAGAACAGAACCTGATGAACATGAGAAATTTGCAAAGTATAGAGCAATGATCACCACACTTGAACAACTGCGATTATCCGTATCCGCATATCACAGAGGTGATCACGAGGCCGCTCTTGCACTGCTTAGCGGTAGTAATGAACTTGTATAATACTTATATAATATGAGACGATTAGAACATGCACCGACTCGACCGTTACTCTTAGAAGAGATGCGAGATGTACTCAAGACACGCCAAAATGTCCAGATACGTGGATCATCAAAGAACATCCGGTTATTCCTGAATGAACTGATACAGTTTGAACGCGGAAAAGCAATCATACCGGCGAAGCATGAAGAAGACTATTCGATACAGATCATTCAGAACATCTCATTTCCTTCATCAGATAAGATCGTACCCGAAGGAGCGATGCGTCAGTTACTTCAAGAGTTCGGCTGGCCCGGGATGAGGGATCTTGCTCATGTACAGTTTTACTTTACAAAACTTCTTAAAGAGTTGAACCATGACAGGATCATCCCGGTGATCCTTATCGAGAACCCTGATATTGTTCGTCAGAAAGCGTATCGCGTCTTAGAGGTTCTCTCTGAATACACGATTGACAGAAAACCTGTAGGTGTACCAAGCGTTCTGTGTATGAGTGAACATTCAGGATATTCGAGTCCGATGGAATACGGGTGTTTTACGCTTGATCTTGATCAGCTTCTTTGTCATGATGAGATCACTCATCTTATTGAAGAGGTCTGTCCGGGGCAGTCAGTTCACTTTAGT
>JBKJTT010000008.1:0-59544 GCA_046590205.1 Kapaibacterium sp. (SeqCode) | reverse complement strand
AACATGCTATATAATCTTGGTGGAGCCTGCTTCGATGACTGTTGTATATCAATTGCAACAGGTTCTGTGGAGCGAGTCTTTGTATTAAAAATAAATAGACCACTTGTTGTAGAAATTAAATATGACATGCTATCTCGAAGTACGATTTTATTGCAAATCCATGCCGGAAAATCACAATAGTTCTCGAGTACTTTTTGTGTGGAAATATCTACCTTGCATATCCTTTTCTTCTGACCATAGATGAGCACCGCGATACTCTCTCTTGCTCCTGGTAAGATCAAATCCATCCCACATCTTTGCTTTTTCTCATAAATTGGCAGAACCTTTAATGTGCGTGTCGCAAAATCAATATAGAATACATCAAGACCAGTAATGATCATCACTCCTTTTTGGGGATCTTCCAGAAGAAAAGACCTATCACCGGGATAATGTGACCCAAAAAAGTATTTATTCCCTTTATCATAGGTATAATGAATAAACCGTTTTTTTATAGGGTCATACAAATCCAAAGCTGCTTTGGTTAGAACCCAGAGTCTTTTTTTTGAATCAGTAATGAGACAGTCTATCCCATCAGAACTTAAAGAATTAGTATCTTTTTCATTGTGAGAATAGTGTACGAAACTGCCTGTTTTTGGATCTAAAGAGTAGATGCCTGTCTGGTGTGTACCTGCCCATATCCGTCCTGAACTATCTTCGGTAAGAGCACTAATATCGTCGCTTAACAGTCCAGTCGTATCTTTCGGTGAGGATGAATATCGTTTAAAGTTGTACCCATCATATCTATAAATCCCCCCGGGAAACATTCCGATCCACATGAAACCACTTCTGCTTTGTATAATACTACTGACGGTTCCTCCGACGAGACCGTCTTTTGCAGCTAAATATCGGAATTGCAAATTTGGAAGCTTAGCATAGCTATAGCTGACGAAGCAGAAGAACGCTATTACCCACACAGAAAGATAGGAAAGGACATTCCACTTTCGATACTCTTTCATTTTTATGGCGCTACCAATCATTGATTAACCCTTCCTCTAAAATAAGGGGTGTCTAAGCAAATAGAACACCCATTTCAGCATCCTCAAAATATTGTCTGTAGCAAAAATAGGATACATTTTCCTTATTCAACTCTATTCTTATGATTATCGTGACTTAAGTCACCTATTAATATGACCTATTTCATTGGTATTTCATAGTTTTTTTTGTAGTTTTGTACTTTAACAGACAACATACCCCATGAATAATTCTTATACCTTTCCCTCAAATTTGAGAACCAGATTTCTTCTTTTGCTTCTTTTCACCGGTGTACTATCTTCTCTATTGCAAGCACAAGGCAGATGGGATCCCGCTTCTGTCGAAGGGTTAACCGGACGCTATGGTGCCGGTAGCTGTGTTATAGATGGCAAAATATACATCATTGGTGGTCAAACCCTAACAGAAAATGTCGGTATAATTGAAATTTATGATCCCAAAAGTGATACATGGGAGACGCCTGTAGTTAGTGGCTCTCCTGTAGCGAGAAGACTATTTGGCACTGCAGTCGTAAATAACAAGATATATACACTTTGTGGTGATGAAGGTACCAGTAACACAGTAAGCGCAACAAACCAAGTAGATGTCTTTGATGTAAAAACAAGTACTTGGAGTGCAGTCTCAACAACGGGATTGACAACGACTCTGCGCATCATGAATGCATTCAATGTGAATGATAAAATATATTGCTTCAATGGCATTGATGACTCCGGCAATATTAGAGCACTTGTCATATTTGATCCGGCTACAAATTCATGGTCAACGCCCCTTACACTTGGAAGTTTTACTCCTCGAAAAGGTGCTGCTGCTGCTATGATACACGGCAAAGTATATCTTTTCGGTGGAGTTATCGGCTCAGGTCCTAATACGACGCATTATAATACCGTAGTTGTTTTTGATATTGCTACTAACACATGGAGTAATGTTCAAACATCGGGTTACTCTGTACCTAGAGCAGGACAGACTGCTCAAATTGTAGATGGCAAGATTTATGTCATGGGTGGTACGGACGGATCCTACAGTAATGTCTTGGAAATATTTGACCCATTAACAAACACATGGACAACACCAGCAACAACAGGGAATTTTTCAGCACGAAATGCACTGTGCTCTGCAGTCATTGATGGCAAAATTTATGTTATCGGAGGTGCCGGAAAAGGCGACTGGGCTATAAATGAAGTATTAACTCCGAACGCGATAGACCCGTCGTCACTTCACGGAACATGGACGATTGGCTCTTCCGAAGGTTTTACCCCAAGAATGGGACATTGCGCAGCAACGGTGAATGGAAAAATATATGTCATTGGAGGAGTACTCGATTTGTCATGGCCACCAACAAACTCACAGCCACCAACAAATATTATAGAAGTATATGACCCTAATACAGACAGTTGGAGCACACCGGTTACAACTGGTACTTTCAATCCAAGAACAAGTGCTACTGCAAATGCTGTAAATGGCAAGATATATGTCATTGGGGGATACGATACTTTAGGCATAGTATATGATGTCAGTGTTTTTGACCCGAGTACGAATGAATGGAGCACTGCTCCTGCAACAGCGGATTTTTACCCACGGCAAGACCATACATCAGCTGTCATTGATGGGAAAATCTATGTATTTGGTGGGTCAGATGACTTCTTTCCCCTTAACGTAACAGATGTCTTTGACCCGGCAACAAACACTTGGCTTGCACTGACAACAACCGGGCTCTTTTATCCACGCTACGCTCTGACAGCATCTGTGTTCGGCGACAAAGCATACGTATTCGGGGGATACAACTCATCAACACGTGTTTGGTGTAATTGGATAGATATCTTCGACAATATCACAAATAGCTGGACCCCCGCAACAATCATGGGAGATCTTACTCCTAATTGCTTCGTCAGTTCACAAATAATTAATGATAAACTATATATTATTGGTGGAAATACACCCAATGGAATGTCACGAAGGGTTGAAGCATTTGACATCACTGATAGTAAAATTCGTCCGGTAATAGCAACAGGTCCATATATTCCTGTCAATTCTATGGCAACAGTAATGCTAAATGGTAAAATATATGTCTTGGGTGGCTACTACTATGAATTTAATACGCACAAAGTTATGAACACGAATCAAATATTTACTCCAACTCCGTCAAACTCCGTATCGAGTATAGATGTTGAAACAAGTGAGTTAATGATTACACCAAATCCTGCGTCAAAGCTTACTGCTATCACAAACATCCCTGCCGGCACCACCTCCATGAGCATTGTTGACCAGCTTGGGAAGACACTCTTGACTCAAGACGTATCTGGCTCAAGTGGTACCATTGACATAAGTTCATTACCAACCGGCTCCTACTTTATTAAGTTATCAGGCGGATTTGAGACGGTCTCAGGAATGATTATCAAACAATAAAATTGGGGAGTTAGAAGTTTACAACATGCAAACATCGAATCCCATGCGTTTGAGTTGCCTCTTAATAGCAGTAGCCACCCTGTTCCTATCAAATTGCTACGGACAGGGTAGATGGGACACAATATCATCTGTCGGTTTCACACAACGATCCGGTTCCGCTTGTGCTGAAGTAGGCGGTAAAATATATGTCATCGGCGGGTATACTATTGATTCAGGTGGAAAGTGTTTAAGCACAGTGGAAGTATATGACCCATTATCAAATATGTGGACTACTCCCAAAATAACGGGAGAGTTCACTCCTCGGTACGGGCATACAGCGAATGCTATGGACGGAAAAATATATGTGATGGGTGGGTATAATGATAGTAGTCAAACTGTATGCTATGATATCTCTGTATTTGATCCGACCTCAAGTACATGGAGTACGTTACTAGCATCTGATGACTATATTCCAAGAGTGTACCATAGCTCTGTGGTGATCGACGATAATATATATTTGATTGGAGGTTGGTCAGGTTCACTCATCAGCCAAATTGACGTCTTTGACCCTTTTGCCAATATATGGTCTCAAGCGACTGATACCGGGGACGTAAACCCACGCCAAGGCGCTTCGTCTGTTGCAATAGGCGAGAAAATATATGTAATCGGAGGAGTGACGTATAATAATATATACCAAACATCAATGGATATTTTTGATTTATCTCTAAGCACTTGGACATTTCCAATAACCATCGGAAGATTTTCAAGCAGTGCGTATCAAACCGCTCAATTACTCAATGGGAAGATCTATGTCGTCGGTGGATTCTATGTAAATACAATGGTAACAAAGTTCAAAGCATATGACCCCGCGACCGACTCAATCATACTTATTAATCCGGTAGGGACATTCACACCTACAGCATCAGCGACAACGTGCGTTGTAGGCAACAGAATGTATGTAATTGGGGGGTGGAGCCGGATATCACTAACCAGCAATCAAGTATACACCCCAACAAATCTTAATAGTATTGCTCTAACAAACGAAGCACCATATCTCACAATTTCACCAAATCCTACGTCCGGCAAGGTTTCAATGAGCGGAATCCCCGAGAATCTTATATCTATTTCGATTGTAAATGTAATCGGCGAGCAGGTTATGCAGCTTCAACATTCTACAACGAACGAATTGACATTTGATGTATCTTCACTTCCGATTGGAGTATATTACATAAAACTAACAACATCAACATCAATCGTGCTAAGAAAAATATTACGAACTTCAAACTAGTTGCTTAAGAGGTGGAATTCAAACCCTCGGTACACTTTCATGCATACACGCTTTCTCCAGTCTGTGTCAATTAAATCACTCCTGCACCCTTCAGAGATGATGCAGAAATGAGTATTCGTACAAGTAACAAAAAGTGTGCAAACATATGAAAACATCGGAAGTATATAAAAAACAAAACTCTTAATTCTGATTTGAATTAAGAGTTTATCTTTCTCATCTTTTGATATTTTATCTATTTGTTGCCTCGTCAGGACTCGAACCTGAAATCGACAGATCCAGAAACTGTTGCCTTACCATTTGGCCACGAGGCAAAATTCTTTAGTTCGCAGTCCGTATAACGCGATTTCACTCCTCACCGTTTCCCGAAAACTATATTTAGGCGTGCTGCATTTCGCTTATCTTGATGGATTCTCCTGCTTGAGTATTTACTGTACTCGCCGATTGTTTTGCGATTCGCTCTAAACGTAATGAAGTGGTGCGTTTTTTTGAAGATACCAAACCGAGAAAATAACTATTGAAAATATAACTCCAAAATCCGCTTTGATTGAGCGTCGGATGTATTAAATGTTCAATCTTCTTGTGCGCAGCTGGTGTCTCACTCCAGTGAATACTTGCGCGTTGATGATGAATTGTGTGGTATCCGTTATTGAAGAGGAATTGATTTGTAAGCCCCAAGAAATTCCGCGAATGGCTCCATTCTGATTCCTCGTCAGCATGAACATGCTGTACATAATTAAATATCATTATGCTGTAAAGCGCAACCTGCTGCGGTATGATAACATAGAGCAATGCCTTTTGCCAGTCGACGATAAGCATGATGACAATGAATGCCCCAAGTGCTACATACTGCAAGGAATAAAGCCAAAAATCAGTACGGTTCGTGCTCCAAAGCTCTTTGAGGTAATTTCGTATTGGTGTCTGCTGAAAATAACTGCTGATAGGAGGATATGTTATTAAGGTCTTGAGGTTATTTGCCTCACTATAACGATACGTGATCGTGAAATCCCCGTCTTTATTGTTGAGCTTATGGTGATTCTTGTTATGCGTCGGTATCCATCCGAATGCAGGAAAACCATAAAAAAGCGTCAGCCAATAATCGGTAAGCGTATTAAGCACTTTGTTCGTCCAGATCGAAACGTGGTTGTGGTTATGCGCGATAACTGCCGTTGCAATAGCAAGATACAAGCTGAGGACAAACAAAAATACATTGAAACTTTCAAGGTTCCATTGGAGGATAAGCACCGCTGTGGTGGCTATCATATAAACTATGGTGCGTATATCCGCTTTATATTTAAGCATAATAGATAATTCTACGAGATAGAAACCACAGAGTTACCTCTGCAATCTGCTTATTACTATTGGGGAGCACAACACCTCAATTTGAGGCACCCTATAAAACAGAATTGCTCGGGCTGTCGTTTCTCAAAAGAGACTATACGAGTGCTTTGGTATAAAACTTCTGGATATACTCAATGAGCATTCGTTCGCTGGTGAAGTTAGGGATGACCGACGCCATTGACTCCTTAGCAACCTTTATCCAGCCATGCGGAATGTCGGTAAGCTCACGGTGATAGTATAAAGGTACTATCTCTTTCTCAAGTGTTTGGTATATTACTTCTATATCTACAGCATCTTGTTCTGCGGGAGTTGCATCTTCGGGTGAGTCTATCGCCCAGCCGTTATTCTTGTTGTACCCTTCTATCCACCATCCGTCAAGCACAGAAAAATTCGGGACACCGTTTATTGCAGCTTTCATCCCGCTTGTGCCAGATGCTTCGAGCGGCTTACGTGGTGTATTCAGCCAAAGATCAACACCCTGCACAAGATACTTTGCAGAGTGCATTGAATAATTTTCTAGGAAGTATATTTTTCCTGTAAAGAGCGGGTCGTTCGCATAGTCCCAAATGGTGCGAATGAGTGCTTGTCCTTCTTTATCAGCCGGATGTGCTTTGCCGCTGAAGACCAACTGCACAGGCATGTTCTCACCGTTAAGGATTCTGGCAAGCCGATCAGGGTCGGTAAAAAGCAGGGTTGCACGTTTATAAGTTGCAAAGCGACGCGCAAAACCAATCGTGAATGCACGTGAATCAAAAAGTGCACCACGTACGATAAGCTCTCTATCATTTACGCCTACGTACTGCTCTCGAAGCGTTGCAAGGATAAGTCCTTGAAGGTCTTGATTTAATTCTTGACGAATCTTCCAGAACAGATCATCGGGTATCTGATGTATCTGCTTCCAGTACTCTACGTCGGTGAGGTTCTTCTTCCATGCACCGTGCAATGAAGAAGTGAAAAGCTCGTTCCACTCGGGTGCAAGCCATGTCGGGACATGAACACCATTTGTAACAGAGCCGATATTATCGTACTCCTTCCACATCGTGCGCGTTACCTCTTCATGCTTTTTACTGACTGCGTTGCGGTACGATGTCATATTCATCGCAAGCGATGTCATATTGAATGCATCACCCCACACTTCTTCATGTTTACCCAAAAGCAAAAAGTCCTCTTTCGGAATCCCTATTTCTTCGATCGTCTTTGCAAAGTATTCAGTAATAAGATCAAACGAGAATGCATCGTGTCCGGCTGGTACTGGCGTATGTGTCGTGAAGATGCTTGTCTTCTTTATCATGCTAACAGCATCAATAAGCGGAATGCCCTTTTGCATTTCAAGACGCAAACGTTCGATGAATATGAACGCCGCATGACCTTCGTTCGCATGCCATACATCCGGCTTAATACCAAGTGCAGCAAGGGTTTTGACTCCTCCAACCCCCAATGCTATCTCTTGACGTAAACGATATACCTTATCGCCGCCATAGAGTCGTTTTGTTATTTCTCTATCATCAGGTGCATTGAGTTCAAGATCTGAATCCATCAGATAGATTGTCGTTCGACCAACCTTCACTCGCCATATCTGCAGATGAAGGTCTTGAGGTTCGTTATCAAGTCGCAGCGAAATGATAAGTGGTGAGCCATCAGGGAGAAATACCTGTTGAACAGGTGAATTCGGAAAATCAAGGTTGCGATATTCTGTGATCTGCGAACCATCACTATCAATATGCTGCTCAAAGTACCCATACGGATAGAGGAAACCGATCGCAACAAGCGGGAGACCAAGATCACCTGCAGTCTTGACATGATCGCCGGCAAGAATACCAAGCCCACCGGAGTATATCGGCAAACTCGCATGAAGCCCGTATTCGGCAGAAAAATATGCTATTGTTTTCCCTAAAAATTCTTTATGATTTGTAAGAGTGAAGGTCTCTGTCGTTGCATGTTCTTGCTCATAGATATCCATGACTCTGTCATAGTAGGCAAGAAATGTAGGATTTTCTGCAAGGAGAGCAAACCGTGCCTGTGAGACAGTGCGAAGCTGCTCGATAGGATTATGCTCGGTATCATGCCAGTGGCTGCGGGAGATCATCTTAAAAAGCGAACGCGCCTCGGCACTTGATGCCCACCAAAGGTCGGTGGCAAGTTCGGCAAGTCCGGCAATGCGGTGTGGTAATCGTTGTTGTATCTCTTGAAGTTCAGCCATTGGGGTTCGTAAACACTCTCGGGGGCAAACTTGTCAATTCTTTTTTTCTGCCATATTTTTAATAGGATATTGTTATCAACAATGTCATTGCGAGCGACCGAAGGGAGCGAAGCAATCTAAAATGTTGAGTTTTAGCAACACATTATAGATTGCTTCGTCAGTCGCTTTGCTCCTTCCTCGCAATGACACTTCAAAGAAAATGTCATGGGTAATACCAATTGGCTCGGCGAGCAGATAGCTCTTACGAACGTAAATCTTTACTATGAAAAGTATGGGGAAGGTGAGCCGCTCATCTGCCTCCATAATTTTTCAGCGAACGGACGTTCACGGTACACGCCGCTATTACCCATCCTCACAAAACATTTTACCTGCTACCTCGTTGACCTTCGTGCTCACGGGCGTTCGGATAACCCGACAGGTATCTGGACACATGAAGAATCTGCGAAGGATATTATTGAGTTCTGCGAGAAACTTCGTATTGATAGTGCATACTTCTTGGGCACAAGTTCTGGTGGAATGACACTCCTGAAAGTTGCTCGAATGAAATCTGAATTAGTCCGAGCGATGGTTATTGATTCAGCTACGATACGAGTGCCGGAGGCATCACGAGCATTCTATAAACGTCCCGATCTATTAAAGCCAAGCATTCTCAAATTTTATGAAGATGCAAATGAGATATACGGGAAAGAGTACGGAAGATATCTGGCAGAGACATTTTATAATTTTCGTTTGCCCGATGCCGATGTTAATGTTAATCCTACGGTATTGCAAGACATCGTTTGCCCGACTCTCATTATCCACGGCGACCGCGACCTGTTCTTTCCTGTCGATATTGCGATTGACATGAAACATAACATACCAAACTCTTTGCTCTCAATCTTTCCAAATACAGGTCATATCGTTACCGAGTTCTACCCAGAGCGAGTAGCGGAGATGACTGTAGATTTTCTCACAAAATAAAAGCGCGCCTATATGGGCGCGCTTTCTCATCCGAGGAATAAGGCAAATTATCTTCCGAGGAAAAACGTATAGCACAGTCCGCCTTGAAGTGTACCTACAGGGTAGGTCATTTCTGTACCATCTATTTTTTTATCATTCTTAATTGCACTGGTAAGTCCGTATGCTGCTTGAACGAAGAAGTTTAATTCGCTCGCGGTGCTTTGAGTTATTGGAATGAGTCCACCAAGGCGGAAATCAATAACTGTCCCAAGGTCTTCCTTGTCAAAATCCGTTTCGCTTGATATATCAAGCGGATTTGTTGCTTTATAAGATGATGTAGCAGCATTCGGCATATTGATATCTATACCAACCATGAACGCACCAAACTTTATACCGGGCTGAATGGAGATATATGTGAGGTTTGCAGTGCTTTCGCCGTAGTCTGCACTTTCTTGGTTACGGAAATAGATTGGTCGGCTTTGATACCCAAGACCAAGGGTTACGCTAAATGTTTTAGAAAGTTCATACGTAGCTAATGCGCCTGCTGTATATGCAAATAGCATACCCGTCTTTGATCCTTCCGGAACTTCACCTGTAAAAACTGCCGCTCCTGCTGTAAAGAACGGTCCAACACCAAAAAATGTCTTGAATGGCGTAGCATCAGTAGCTTGTGTAAAACCTTTGCTTGATATACAGAGCATGAGTGCGACGAGCGCAAGAGAGAAGAGTGATGTGAGCTTTTTCATATACAATTAGAAAAGAAAGAAAATTATTGTTAAATGTGTGTAACACCCGAATACAAATATATGAAATTTTTCTCCCCCCCTGCGCTTTTCTTTGCTAATTAACGGAAGTTTTACATCGGTAAGCGTGTTCGGTATCTGTCATTTTCTCATATAATCCTTAAATCCCGAGGACAAATCGCATTTCATGGCAGCTAAACAAATAGACATAGAATCACAACTGACCGAAAAAAGAACCTTCAAACCGGCGAAAGGTTTTGCTTCAAAAGCGCATATCCCCTCGCTTGATGCATACGAGAAACTCTACGCAGAGAGCATCAAAAGCCCCGATAAATTCTTCGCAAAGCAGGCAGGAGAGCTTCATTGGTTCAAAAAATGGCGAAAAGTATCGGAGTGGAAAGCGCCGTTCGCAAAGTGGTTCGTCGGCGGACAGATAAATGCAAGCTACAACTGCCTCGACCGTCACCTCACCTCCGCACGACGCAACAAAGCAGCAATCATCTTTGAAGGTGAGTTCGGTGACGAGCGGACACTGACCTACCAGCAGCTTCACCGCGAAGTATGCAAAGCAGCGAACATGCTCGCTAAACTTGGCATAACAAAAGGTGACCGAGTTATTATCTATATGGGGATGACCCCAGAAATAGTTGTTGCCGTACTTGCATGTGCTCGTATCGGTGCAACACATTCAGTAATCTTTGGTGGATTCTCATCGGAAGCAATCCGCGACAGAGTCAATGATGCTGAAGCAAAGGCAATCATCACTGCCGACGGCTCATTCCGCAGAGGACAAGTAGTTGAGCTAAAGAAGAATGTTGATAATGCACTAAGCCAAAGTGGATGTCCGACCATTGAGCATGTTGTCGTACTTCGACGGACAGGTGTTGAGGTTGATATGTGGATTGGGCGCGATCATTGGTGGCAAGACCTGATGGCTGAGGCGAGTGCTAACCATGAAGCTGTAAAACTCGACAGTGAGCACCCACTATTTATCCTCTATACTTCAGGCACGACAGGCAAACCAAAAGGCATAGTACATACGACAGGCGGCTACTTGCTCGGTGCACAGCTGACTACAAAATACATCTTCGATATGAAAGAGGAAGATGTGTTTTGGTGCACTGCTGATGTTGGCTGGGTTACAGGACATAGCTATGTTGTTTACGGACCACTCCTCAACGGCGCAACAATCATGATGTATGAAGGCGCACCAAACTTCCCCGACTTTGGCAGATTTTGGGACATCATCGAGCGTCGTAAAATTTCTATCTTCTATACTGCTCCGACAGCTATCAGAGCATTCATCCGCGCCGGAGATGAATTCGTTAAACGCCACGACCTATCATCGCTTCGTTTGCTCGGCACTGTCGGTGAGCCGATAAATCCCGAAGCATGGATGTGGTATCATAACGTAGTCGGCGGTGGCAAATGCCCTATCGTTGATACGTGGTGGCAGACAGAGACGGGAGCTATTATGATAGCCCCTGTGCCCGGTGCAATCGCTACAAAACCCGGCTCTGCGACAAGACCGTTCTTCGGGATTCAACCGGAAGTTGTCAATAAAGAAGGTGTTAAAGTGAAACCGAACGAAGGCGGTTTCCTCATCATGCGTAAACCGTGGCCCTGGATGCTGCGTGGCATTTATAAAGACCCGGGGCGTTTCCAAACACAGTACTTCACTGAATTCCCCGGATACTACTTTACAGGCGATGGCGCACGTCAAGATAAAGATGGATACTTCTGGATAATGGGCAGAGTTGACGATGTGATAAATGTCAGCGGACATCGCATCGGCACGATGGAAGTCGAGAGTGCACTCGTATCATATCCATCGGTAGCAGAAGCGGCAGTAGTCGGTCGCCCTGATGAGATTAAAGGATCTGCACTCGTTGCATTTGTTACACTCAAGAGCGGCGAACAAGGAAATGAAGAAGTCAAAGCACATCTCAAAGAACATGTCGCAAAAGAGATCGGTAGTTTTGCAAAACCGGAGGATATTCATTTCACCGATACGCTCCCGAAAACCCGTAGCGGAAAAATAATGAGGAGACTTTTACGCGAGCTTGCTTCGACAGGCAACGTGAAAGGCGACACAACAACGCTCGAAGATTTTGGTGTATTAGAAAAATTGCGTCAACAAGAAGACGAGGAATAATCATGACAGAAGAATTAGCAAAACTTGAACAATCATTTCACGATGTCATTGACTTCGCGAAAACATATCCTGAATCACTTCGCTCGGTAAAGCCCAACGAAAAAGCATTCAGCGCAACAGAGATCATCTACCACTTGCTTGATGTAGAAAATCTATGGCAACGAAGAATAAAGATGCTTATTACTTCAACTGAGCGCAACTTCGAGCCAATCGACCCCGACGCGCAAGCAAAGGCGAACGACTATAATAGCAAGCCCTTCCAGAAAGGTCTTGAAGACTGGTTCGAGGCAAGAGAAGAAACAGTTGACCTCATTGATGAAATGAGCGAAAGTGAGCGACGCATTGTTGGGATACATCCTAAGTACGGTGAGATGAATACGCATCGTATCGTTGAAATAATACTTGGTCACGACAAGCAGCATATAGCACAGCTTGAGAGAACACTTACACTTGTAACATCATAAATGATAGCAGCACTTCTTCTTGGTTTTTTAGCCGGCTGGGGTATCTCCATGCCGATAGGTCCAGTCAATGCAACAGCAATAACCCGAACAATAAAGTACGGCGCGAAGCATGGCTTTGCAGTCGGTACGGGTGCTGCTCTTATGGATCTCATTTATTGCGGCGGAGCGACGCAAATAAACAACTACTTACTTAACTCCCCGATTATTAATCTGTGCTTTCAAGTAGTTGGATTTGCTTTGCTTGTTTTTCTTGGGATTCGCTCGCTTCGAGTCAAACAAGCTACTTCATCCCCAGAGGAAGCAAGCAAACATGCTGAAGAACGGGTAGATAAACTTCACTTAAAAGTTGGTAGTGTCTTAGCATCGTTCGCTCTCGGAGTTGTGCTCTATGCGTCAAATATCTCATCGCTTCCCGAATGGCTTTTTATTTCCGCATTCTTGCGCGGACAAGGTTGGCTTGAAGAAGGATTTGCTGCCTCGATGATATTCGCTGTTGGAGCGGGAATTGGAACAGCAGGTTGGTTCTATACTCTTACACGCTACTTTAATAAACGCAAGACCACACTAAAAGCGAAAACACTTACGATCATTGACCGCGTAGCTGGTTTTGCAATGCTAGGCTTCGGTGTCTATTTCGGCTACCAGATAATCTTCAACACCGATTGGAGCAAGATACATTTTTGAGGAGAGTTACCAATTAGAAATTACCCCAAGCAATAGGTCTTCGGTTAGTTTGTCGAGTGCACTTTTTGTCGCGGCATTAAATCCTTCTAAGCTCTGTGAAACAGGATAGTCAGCATATTGTGAAAAGCTTCTCTGCCAGACAACTTTCTGCATCTTCTTATCTTGATACATCGCATCTACAACGATGGTCACACGCTTATTTGTCAGTTCGTCACCTGCCTTGACTGATATTGGGTCATCTGTTACTCTCGTTATCGTTACTTCGAGAACTGCATCAGATACTGCTCTATCACGCACCTGCAATGAGCCCTCGCGTGTGAATTTCTGCTGGAGCTGATCGGTCAGGAGTTGGCGTATCTCCGAGCGTCCGAAGCCGGAGTTGTCCGTTGAAAGTGGGATACCAATCGTCTTCAAGTGAGCGGGGATACTTGCACCGGAGAATGAGTAACAACCTATAAAGAGGTTCACGCAAAGAACGCAAAGCAAGAGCAACGAACGCAAAAAATATCTCATGTTAGTTTTCTTCATACTCTTGTAACTTCCTATAAAGCGTGCGGTCGCTTATTCCGAGCAGTTCTGCGGCAAGTTTACGATTGCCTTTACACTGCTCAATGGTGGTAAGTATTGTATCTCGCTCTACATCTTCAAGCTTCTTGATAACGCCATTCTCCGTTGATGCTGGTAATGCAAGTTGCATAGCTGACGGATTCACTCTCATCAAATGCTCGCGTATCTCTGCAATATCACCACGAAGTTCGATGAGTGCTTTGTAAATGAGGGCAAGTTCGGGGCGTTCATTCTGTTCAGATTGACGAACATGAACCGGTGATAAATACGAATGACCATCATCAAAATACACTTGATTCTCGGTGAGTGCCTTGAGCACATCGTCTTTTGTTATCTCGCCGCTCAATGCGCCACGAGTGGGGCTATATGATGTTATCGAAAGTTGTTCAAGTACATTACGCAGTTCACGGATATTGCCACGCCACTCATGCCCGACAAGAAACTCTATCGCTTCTCCTTCAATATGAGGAATATGCGGCAGACTATGACGCGAGACAATGTCACGCAGGATCGAATCAACTAAGAACGGAATATCATCGCGGCGATTTCGTAGTGGAGGGAGCCGAAGCATTACCGCACGTAGTCTATAGTAGAGATCAGCGCGGAATCTTCCAGCTCGCACTTCTATCTCAAGATCGCGATTTGTCGCGGCGATGATGCGTGCATTTGTCGAGCGTTCTTTTGCTGAACCGACTCTCGTGAACTTCCCTGTTTCAAGAACGCGCAGAAGTTTTACTTGCGCCGATAGCGGCATCTCGCCTATCTCATCAAGGAAGATAGAGCCGTCATTGGCAGATTCAAAAAATCCTTTGCGCTCGGCACTTGCGCCGGTAAACGAACCCTTTTCGTGCCCGAATAGCTCGCTCTCGATAAGACCTTCAGGTATGGCTCCGCAATTGACCGTAATGAACGGACCGCTCTTGCGAGGGCTGAGGTCATGGATGAGCCGAGCGAAGACTTCCTTGCCCGTACCACTCTCGCCCGTCAAGAGGACGGTTATCATCGTCGGCGCGACAGTCCGCACGACGCCCGTGAGTTCGCGCATCTCATCGCTCGAGGCGACTATATAATCCGGCAATATCTGTTCGTTAGAAGCCATTTCTGCAAGCTAAGAACTTCTTTTTATGGGAATTGGGTTCAAATGTAACAGAATAACTGAAAATGAAAACTTTTCGCCCTATTTACATAATTGCTCTACTATTTGCTTTTGTACCCCCTGTATTATCACAGGATAAGGGGTATGATGCCAAGATGCTTGACGCTACTGTTAGACTTGATAAAGAAGCAAACACGATCAACGGATCTGTGTGGATGGATGGAGTTGCAAAACCAGGCCTCACGAAGATACTTCAACATGCAAAGGGACTTACTATAGATAGTGTTTTTGTCAATACTATTAAGGCAACGGTTGAATGGATCGATACTTCTTCAGGAGCATACAATGTAACAGGATTCGGAAATGCTATTACTGACTCTGCCTTTAGAGTGAGTACATACTATCACGGCACTGCAACAACAGAGGGTGGTGCATCACCCTGGGGGGGTGTCCAAAACGACGGCAAGATGATGTATGCAATGGGTGTCGGCTTTCATGCATCATATATTAGTTGTACTCGCCATTGGCTGCCATGCTATGATCTGCCGGATGATAAATTAGATACTGTTTATCTAGGTTTTGAATATATTAACACTGAAACAGTAGTTACGAATGGAATTCCTATCGGAGTAATGAAGGAAGACCACACTAATATCATAGGGACTACTTTCAAAGTATCACACCCGATTGCTACATATCTGTTAACATTTGCTTTGGGTCCATTCGTGACTGCGTATAGTCCTGATAAGAAATTCCCGCCGAGATATATTCATTGTTATCCAGAAGACTCGGTAAAAGCACAGCTTTTGCTTGATACAAAGATAACTCCTGCGCTGAATTACTTTGAATCTATATTCTCTCCCTATCCCTTCGAAAAAGTTGGCTATGTTGTCGCTCTTATCGGCTCGATGGAGCATCAGACAATGATAACTCTCATCAAGCAGGCACTCGATACCGCCAGCACGACGGCTATCCATGAACTTGCCCACATGTGGTGGGGCGATTGGGTTACGTGCAAGGATTTTAACGACCCGTGGCTCAACGAAGGATTCGCTACATTCTGTGAGTCTTTGTTCTTAGAACATTTCAAAGGAAGAGCATCATATATCTCAAAGCAAAAGTCTAATATCAGCGGGGCTATAGCAAGCGGCTCGAACGTACCGCTTTATGGTACTCCGATGTCAACAGGCACGTCATCAAACTATCCGTATGCTGTGCTCTATCAAAAAGGAGCAGCAGTTGTTGGGATGCTTCGGTATTTCTTAGGTGATTCGCTTTTCTTCCCGGCAGTCAAGTATTACGGCGCACAACATGCATACGCTGTTGCTACAAGCTTTGATCTACAAAAAGATTTTGAAACATCGACCAATCAAGACCTTAACTGGTTCTTCAAAAAATGGGTATTCGGAAAAGGTTATCCAACTATAAAAGCAAACTGGTCACGCAACGGTGGTAATATCACGATGTATTTTGAGCAAACGCAAAACGCGCAGACCATTGGCTACTTCCGCTTGCCGTTCGTTATCGAGGCGCGGACGAAGACCGGCGATACGGCACGGCAAGTCGTTTGGATGGACTCACTCCAGTTCTCACAGGGATATTTTACTGTCCCCTTTACTCCTGATACTGTAATCATTGACCCTGAAGGACAGGTCATCAAGAAGATAACAGGTCAGGTTCGGCTTGGCGTTGATGATGCAACTCCGACAGAGTGGAAGTATCCGACATACCAACTAGTAGTTACTCCTAACCCAAGCAGCACGAACGAATTGAGCATCAAGTTCTACCGCGAGCCATTCGTGCATGATGCTCTCGGACCACCGGCGAACTACGACCCGTATTACTGGATGTTCGAGACAAATCAAGACAGAGCAATCGAATATCTCGTTTATGATAGTATTGGCGACAAAAAAGCAACGCTGTTTCCGACAAGTTCTGACTCGAAAATGAGAACTTCATCTTTAACGAGCGTAAACCTCCCGAGCGGAAGTTATACACTAATTGCAAAACTGGGGAGCCAAATACTCGCTCAAGGACGTTTTACTGTCTCTAAATAGTAGCACAGACTTTCAGTCTGTGATTTTAAGAGGACAGACTGAAAGTCTGTCCTACTAACAATAAATCTTATGTCAATTAACGTATCATCTATCCAAGATCAGGCGCTTGCTGAAAAAGCATATTTATCGGTGCGCCAAGTCCCGACCGTCGAGCCAAACGACCGCAACCGCCTCGGCTATCACGTATGGCTCTATTTGCGCGGCGAACTTCCGACACTCGAAGAAGCAGTAACAGTGGCACGTTCGCGTTTTCAGCCGAAGTCATTGCCTGTTTCGGACGTGGTAACTCATATTACCGAACAGCTTGCAAAGATAGATTCAGGCATCTCCATTGACATCGAAGGGAAACTCGCATAAATGACCGCTGAAGTCCTCTTAGAAGAATTAAAAGCGTTAGCACTAACTGTCGGCGTAAAAGTACGTTTCGAGACCGGCAACTTCGATGGTGGCTACTGCCTCCTTCGTGAGGAACGTCTGCTCGTTATTAATCGTCGCTCCAACGTTACCCGCAAAATTCGTACACTCGCTCTTGGTCTTAACGAGTACGGGCTTGATAACGCGTTCGTCCCGCCAGCGATCCGCGAAGCGATTGACGACGAACTTGCGAAGGCACTGCAAGAAGCACGCGCCGCATAAACAATGCGCGTTACTCTGCTCGGCACTGGAACATCGACGGGCATCCCCATGATCGGATGCTCTTGCAGGACGTGCACATCAACCGACCCAAGAGATAAACGTCTCCGCGTTAGCGCGCTCATCGAGACAGAGACAACTACCATTCTCATTGACACAAGCTCCGACTTCCGTCAACAGATGCTTGCGGCAAAAGTCAAGAAGCTTGATGCAATTCTTTTCACGCATCATCACACTGACCACATCTCCGGCTTTGACGATCTGCGTGCATTTCACTTTCTGCGTATCCCCGTCCCGATGTGCTATGCTTCGGAGGAAACATACAAAGCTATTCAGGGGATGTTCCCGTATGCGTTCGGCTTAGTCCCGAATACAGGCGGCACGCTTGCAACGACGGTACCGTTCACAGTAATTGATACAACTCCGTTTACAATCGGCGATGCGATCATCGAGCCGATACTTCTCGATCACGGCTTGCTCGATGTATTTGGTTTTCGTATAGGGAAGTTCGCATATCTAACTGATTGCAAACGTATCCCCGTCGCATCACGAGAAAAGCTCAAAGGTGTTGAAGTGCTTGTCTTAGATGGCTTACGCTACTCGCCGCACCCGACGCACATGACGATCGAAGAAGCCATAGCCGCATCAAAAGAGTTAGGCGCAAAAACAACCTACCTAACCCACATGAACCACGACATCCTCCACGAAGAAGCCGAACACAAGCTGCCTACAAATGTTAGGTTAGCATACGACGGATTAGAACTTCAAGTATAACATGATTAAAGCAATCGTTTTCGATCTCGATAATACGTTGGTGGATTTTATGGCGATGAAGCGGCAGGCGATTGATGCTGCTATTGATTCGATGGTAGATGCTGGGCTGGAGCTTGAGCGCACTGACATAAAAGAACGTATTGACACTATCTATAAAGAACGTGGCATTGAGTACCAGCAGGTCTTTGATGATCTCATCTTTGGTATCTTCCAGAAGATAGATCATCGCGTCCTTGCCGCAGGTATCATTGCATATCGTCGTGCACGCGAAGCGGCACTGAAGCCGTACCCACATGTTACGGCGACGCTCATGGAATTATCGCGAAGAGGTATTAAGCTTGCACTGCTCTCCGATGCGCCGAGCCGTGAGGCATGGTTGCGGTTATGCTATATAAACTTTCATCATATGTTTTCCAATGTTGTGACCTTTGATGATACCGGTGAAAGAAAGCCGTCGCCGAAGCCATTCAAGAAAGCATTGGAGTTACTGGGGGTAAAGCCCGAAGAAGCTCTCATGGTCGGCGACTGGCCCGAGCGCGACATCAAGGGTGCAAAAGCTGTCGGAATGAAAACCGCCTTCGCAAGGTATGGCGATACTTTTGGGACTATCGAACACGATGCTGATTATGAGTTAAAGGATATATCGGAGTTATTAAAGATCGTATAAAGCAAGAGATTCTTACCCTATTTTCATGAAGCATTTTTAAGGCACCTCAATAGGGATGTAATAGTTAATAAACCTGTACTCATAACCAATTCATCACATGAAAAAACTATTTTACATTTTCATTGCATTTTTTGCACTAATTACCACCTCCGTATCATTTGCTCAAATAAAGACCGAGGGTACTGTAACTGAAGTTGATTCTGCGACAGGCCAGGTAAAAACGACAACATACACAGATATTAAAAAGGAAGAGGACATCACCCCTCGTGGCAATATGATCACTATTAACCCGTTGAAGTTCTTCATATTCTACAACCTTTCTTATTATCATGCTTTCAGCAAGAATATTGCAATAGGTATCGGTGCACAAATGCCAACTATTTCAGATATTGGAGGATTCGGTGTAAATGCAGAAATGAGATTTTACCCTTCCAAAAAAGCGCTTCGTGGGTTTTATGCAGCGCCAAACGTATCATATAACACACTCTCTAATGAGTACACCAGCTACAATGGGGAGACAACAACAACAGAGAGTATTACTGCCAATTCTTTTTCTGTCGGGCTATTAGCAGGTTGGCAGTGGTTTCCCGGTGATGACTTTGCTATTGGGCTCGGTATTGGTTTTGATTACTATTTCCTTTCAGGTGACCTCAATGGAAACGAATCCATTTTCAATTCTTTTGATGGATTCAGACCCGCACTTCGATTTGATATCGGATATGCGTGGGAATAAGCATCAACTTAGTATAAAAGCCCGCATCTGCGGGCTTTTCTATTTTAAAGAACAACTCTTCAAACTATCCTCAATACCGTACAACCATTTTCTACCAGTTGGGTATTCTAATAATCGGGTTTGGTAAATTCTCCCGAAATAACTGTATTCGGGCACAAACCATCGTAATGTTGTTATTGTCTGTTTAACATCCTGGCTAAATGGGTTGTTTGTTGTTGTAGTGATTTGCTCATCTGTCGTTTTAATGGCATAAACGTATTTTCCACCAGCAAGTATTTGTTCTTCACCATCATATTTAATTGTCCCTGTAAACGTAGTCCTCATGCCACGTAAATCGGTTGAGTCAATAGGATTATAAATGAATGTAGTCTTTGAATATATTGGAAAACGTACCAGATGCAGCGAAGAGTCATTTTGATCACCTACATACCAAAAATCCTTACTACTATCAAACCCATAATACTGTATTAATCCGCGATCACGGAATCCATACAGGTCATTATATCCCCAAAAGGATACCATTGAGTCAACAACAGTAAACTTTACATCCTGCAAGTAACTCGGAAGAAGATTACTATCGAGATAATATCTTGTAAAATAATACTCATCGCCTACAATAGGCGAACGCAATGGTTGTAACGATAGGCTTGTGGGTTCCTCGGAGCAGCCTATAAGAAAAACAAATCCAAAAAAGAATATGATGAATTTGTTTTTCATTTACCTAATCTTAATTCCCTGCCTTCTCGAACTTCTCTTTTAGTGCTGCGAGTTGGTCGGCTAAGCCGTAGCTTGTTGCTTTGCTTGTGACGCGGTACTGCTTGAGCGATGTACGTTGTGCTTCCTTCTCTGCTGCTATGAGCGAGAAGGTTATCTTGCCTGTATTGCGATCGTACTCTATAACACGGAGACCTTCGATGGGCTTATCTTTCTTGAAGGTATCTTCGAGTTTTTCGATGCGGTCATGCGATAGCTCGCGGCGCGGGACGAACCCTTCCTCACCGTCAGCAAACACGACAACCACCCCACCACGATTTACTTCCTTGATGGTACCATCATGATCGGTATTGAGCTTATACTTCTCCTCTTTGATCCGCATCGGATTCTCGACAAGACGCTTTTTGGTAACAGTGATGCGACGCTTCTGATTATCAACCGTCAGTACTTTCGTCTCGAATTCATCACCAACCTTCATCGCTGAAGATACATTCGGAATGCGCTCCCATGCAATCTCTGAAATTGGAAGGAATGCAACAATTTCATTTGGAAGCTCAACTTCTGCACCAAAATCATTAGTGCTGAGAACTTTTACAGTAAGTCTAGAGTCCGGCTTTATTTCAGCAAACTTCTCGATATACGGATCAGCCGTAAGCTGGCGTACCCCGAACTGCACTGTGCGGTGCTTTTTATCAACTTGCAAAACTTTTGCTTTAAGCGTATCACCGCGCTTGACAATCTCATACGGATGATCAAACTCTTCCCAGGTAAGGTCTTTGCCTTTGATGAACGCTTCTACGCCGGGACCAAGATCGATCATCACATCCTTGATGTTGAACGACTTGACCTTTACGTCAATGACATCACCTGTCTTGAGCGTATCGAGGCGCTCCTTGGCTGCGCTGCGAAGCGAATCTTCGAGCACATTGCGATGTGATACCGAAATATCAGGTGTGCCGTCGGCTTTTACTTTTACTCTCGTGATACGAACAGGTACGGTCTTACCGAAGTAATTAGCAATGTTGCGGTCGGGGTCAAGGTCGATCTGTGCATTTATCATAAATGCAGGCGTGCCGTCCTCGAATGCAACCTCAAGTCCGTTACGTGACCATTTCTTGACTGCTACGTTCACGATAGATTTATCGCGACGCGCCTTCTCGAGGTGGGCGTATGGACCTGTCGGTTCTGCCTGGGCTTGTTGTACTTCTGTTGCTGCAGCTTGCGCTGTTGCCGTGGAGGGTTCACTTTTGGCTACTGCCTCGGATGGCGTTAGTTGTTCGTTTTCGTTCGTCATTGTTACTTCCCCGTGTTTGGGGAAGTGGAAAACCATTATTTACACGAAAAACATCCCGAAAAACCAACTATATGGGGCAACGAAAAAATAATCTTCGCTTCGGGAGTTGAGAGAGCCATTAGAGTGTTTAAGAGTTCTACTTAAAGCACAGATATACCCTAATACCGTGACGACTCTCGCTGCCGCCATCCCTCGCACCAGCACTCTTTGGCTTCGCTCTGCGCAGTGGGATTTGACGTGGGTGTCGCTCTCGGTACTGCTGATGGTCATTCCCTATGGCACGTACTATTTTGCACAGAGTGTCGGGCTTGATGCCGATACTGCCCGTAATGCCGTGAATATGCTCATCGCATTTGGTATCGGTGGACCTCACATGTACGCCACCTATACCCGAACAATCTTCGAGCCAACATTCCGCAAAGCGCACTGGTCTATTATCCCGATGGGTGTTATTATTCCGTCGTTCGTTATCTACATGGCGGCATATCAGTTTACGTACCTGCTCTCGTTCTTTTTCATGTGGGCCAGTATTCATGTTTTGCATCAGATTGTCTATTTAGTAGATTGTTACCGCACCAAAGACCAAGCACCGCAATCTAAATACTCACGATGGATCGATTATGCTGTCGTGCTTTCGGCACTCTATCCGATGGCGATGTATAGGTTCGTTGATGGCACCTTCAAGGTAGGTCAGACAACGTTGTATTTCCCTGAATTTTTGAAGGTTGACGCGACATGGATTGCTGTTGCTGCATTCTTCTCGTTGGCACTCGTGATGTATATCATGAAGACCATCAGAGAATTCCGCATCGGAACGGGAAATGTCCCGAAGACTATTCTTATCAGCATCACAGTTATTGCTACATTCTCAACGCCTTTCTATCCGGAGCTTGACGTAGCATTTCAGGGACTTAACAGTTGGCATTCATTCCAGTATCTTGGCTTAACATGGCTTATCAATCGCTACCGTCTTGAACGCGGCGAGATCACATTGCCTGCAATGCGTAAACTAGCAGAACCGGGTAAATGGTGGAAATATTATGGGTTTGTTGTACTTGCTTCGATCAGTGGCATTACGATGATTGGCATTCTAATACTCACCGAAGAGTTTCACGGGTTATCATTCGACCAGGCATACTACATGGTCATCCTCTGTTTCCTCTTGACACACTATTACCAAGATCATATCCTCTTTCAAAAACCGGAAGAGATAAAGCCCATGTCATTCTAAAGTTTACCCCCCGAAGGCAGCTTCATCTTCACGCTCAAGTTCTTCTTCATCGAAGAGAGATGATGTACGGTTATCTTTAATAAAGCGATTGAACCGTTCTATCGCCGAACGGACCACCCCAAAGATTACAAAGAGTGCGAAGAGTGGGAAGATGGCACTACCCTTGGTAACTATCGCAATGATAAGACCAACGATTATCGCGCCAAACAATAGCGGCTTCTCCTGCACACCTCGTTTCGAGAACTTTGGCATCGCTTCGTAACGAACGGTACTTATCTCCATAATGGATGCGCCAACAACAACAATCCATAGCCCTGTATCTTTGAACGAATCGGGGATAAAGAATGAAGGAGCTACATAATGAAATGTCACATACGATATAATAAGTATTGCACCTGATGGAATCGGCAGACCCTTGAAGTATTCTTTATCGTAGCCCGTTAGTTGCGAATTAAATCGTGCAAGGCGCAGTGCGCCACAGATAGCAGGTAATGCGGCAAAAAGCATACCACCTGGCTCGATAGTATTGAAGAACAACTGATAGACTATTGCACTTGGTGCGACACCGAAAGTAACTACGTCAGCGAGTGAATCAAGCTCGACACCAAAGTCGCTCGCAGATTTCGTTAGGCGCGCCATCAAGCCGTCAAGCACATCGAAGATAGCGCCGAGAACAATGAACCAACCGGCACGCTCATAATCATGATCGACAAAGGCAGTCTTTATTGCAATAAACCCGCTGAAGAGGTTCATCACTGTAAAGAGGTTTGGTATGATGCTGCGTGCTCTTGAAGCCATAGGTTACCAGTTGGCGATAATCGTCTCGCCGGCCGTGGTTATGTCTCCTTCTTTTACAAGTATCTTGGCACCCGGTGGAAGATACACATCCACTCTTGAGCCGAATTTTATCATCCCGAATCTCGTACCCATGGTGACATTCTCGCCTTCTTTCAACTCACAAACAATACGGCGAGCTACAAAACCTGTTACCTGGCTGAACATGAGCTTCTTCCCGTTCGAGTTTAAACCGATATTCTGTCTCTCGTTCTCATTGGCAGCTTTATCATCGCTTGCAACGAGGAATTTACCTTTGATATATTTCAGATATTCAACCTTGCCGTTAACAGGATTACGATTGACATGTACATTCAGCGGAGACATAAAAATAGAGATCATCTTTGCAGGTGAATGAAGATATTCATCTTCTTGTACGTCTTTTATTAAGACGATTTTTCCGTCGGCTGGTGAGATAACAAGTGATTCGAGTGGTGCGCCGTTATCATTAACGGTACGGTCAGGATCACGGAAGAAATTAAGCGAAAAGATAGTAAGGAATGCCGCGATCGCGAAGAAGACATACTTCACCCACCCTTCGTCAGTCCAAACCCCAAGCACAATAAGCAGTACGACTATAATAGCGACTGCAACAATGACATCTGTTCCGTATCTGGTTAGCAAGTGAGTTCGTTATTTGGTGACTAACTCCAACATTTTTTGGTATGCCCCTTCTACATTGCCCAAATCAAAGCGGAAGCGGTCCTTATCCATCTTCTCGCCTGTCTTTGCATCCCAGAATCGGCAGGTATCGGGAGAGATTTCATCACCGAGAAGTATCTCACCTTTATGTCTGCCGAACTCAAGTTTGAAATCGATAAGTTCTATGCCGCGTTCGATGAAGAACTTCTTCAAGAGATCATTAATCTGTAATGCTTGACTTCGGATATGAGCAATGTCTTCTTTCGAAGCAAGCTCAAGAGCTATTGCATGAGATTCATTAATGAGCGGATCACCGAGGTCGTCGCGTTTATAGCTGAACTCAAATGTTGGTTCTTTGAAGGTAATACCCTCGGTCGCTCCGTAACGCTTCACGAATGAACCTGCGGCACGGTTACGAACAATAACTTCAAGTGGTACTATCTGAAGCTTCTTGATGAGCATCTCATTATCCGATAGCTGTTCGACAAGATGTGTCTTGATACCGTTCGATTCTAAATATCGGAAAAGTGCACAAGCGACAATGTTATTGACGATGCCTTTGGACTCCCATGAGCCGCGCTTCTCGCCATTGAAAGCTGTTGCATCGTTCTTGAACTCCTGCACAACAACATCAGGGTCACCAACGACCGACCATACCTTTTTCGCTTTGCCTTCGTAGAGGAGTGTATCTTTAACTACTGCCATGAGTTACTGAAAGAATCCTATGTTTATACCAAACTGTGCGATAAATCCGTTGCCATTAACATCATTAAGCTTTTGTGTATCACCAAGCCCTACATCACCATCAACTTTCCACTCACCCATTGCTGTGCCTTGATAACCGACAGAGAGATTGAACATTAAGAAGTTAACCGGAGCGAACTCAAATGTGATTTTCGGCTTATACAAAAAGAATGAAGATGAATACGTGTGAGTGATATTGACGGTCGGTGAATTGAAGTCGGTACCAATATCAAAGCTCGTGCGGTTTGCTGCTTGTTTTGCCTCAATCTCAATGCCTCCTAAACCAAGTTCAACACCTGCTAAGATATTGAACTGGTCAATACCAAGTGGAAGCGCATAATCAAGCATCAAGCCACCGTAACCGAGTGAGTACTTTAGCGAGCGAGTGAGATCTTGTCCTGACGAAGCTATATAGTCCTCGCAACATATTTCCGTCTGTCCTCCATAACCCATACCGCCGACTCGGAGATTTGTTACCCAAGGAAATGGGATAAATCCCTGCCCACCATAAAGGATAACGGTGTTTTTCACATCCTTCTGAACAAAGGGTTGTGCGACGTTCTGGTTAAATGCGTCCAGATTGGGCATGAAGTATCCGACGGAGAATCCGCCGCCTATCCACCGATAGATCGGGGTTTCGTTGCGGTCTTCATAGAGTTCACTATCGAGATACGCAGTCGTGTCGCGTTCGATGCCTGTCTGTGCTAATGTTGTTCTGCCGGTTAGGGAGACAAGGAGAACAATTAAGAAAATGATAGCTCGTTTGTTCGTGTTCATACGCAAGCAAATTCAATTGTAAATTATTTCAAAATTAACAACGCTAATGCCCGATTCGTCGCACGAGGTCAGTGAAAAAGAGATAGCCGAACGCCGCCCAAAACCCGAGCGCGGCTCCGTCCTTCGCCTCACGACCGATACCCTCGCTTTCGAGGGAAAAGCCATCGCCCGCCGCGATGACGGATATGTCGTCTTTATCGAAGGCGCATTGGCTAATGAGACGGTTGATGCCGAAATTTACAAAGCCAAGGGCAGTTTTGCAGAAGCAAAGCTCGCCCAAATTATAACTCCCTCTTCCGAACGCCGCCCATCCATCTGCCCTGATTTTGGTCTTTGCGGAGGATGTGCATTGCTTCACATGAACTACCAAAACCAGCTCTTTTGGAAAGAGAAGCAAGTTCGCGACGTTTTTGAGCGTATCGGAAAAGTAGAGAATCCTCCGGTTCTGCCATGCATTGCAAATGAAAGCGAATATCATTACCGTAACAAAATGGAATTTTCATTCAGCGAGGAGCGATGGCTTACTGAGGATGAGATCGGGGGCGATACGGCACTCGACCGGTTCGCACTTGGGATGCATGTCAAAGGTCGCTACGACAGAGTCATGGAGACCAAAGAATGTTTCATAGCACATGCCGCTACAAAAAAAGCAATGGAAGTTGCCAGAAGTTTTGCTCGTGAAAATGATCTCCGCGTTTTCCATCCGGATAAATGTCCAGATGGTCTGCTCCGCTTTCTAGTCGTCAGAAATTCGCATCATACAAAAGAGATGATGGTCAATCTCGTAACTTCTCATTACGACGAGAAGCTTATCAAAATGTTTGCGGATCGTATGCATAATGAAGTACCGGAAACAACTACAGTCATTAACAATATCAACGGCAGAAGAGCGGGTGTTGCTGTAGGCGATAAGGAGTATGTCATTACAGGTTCGGGATTTATTACCGATAAGATAGGAGATGCCACGTATCGCATCTCTGCGAATTCATTCTTCCAGACAAATTCCGTTCAGGCAACAAAGCTCTATGAGGTTGGTCGTGCATTTGCTGACTTGAAAAGCGACGATGTGCTTTGGGACCTCTATTGCGGAGCAGGGACGATAACCCTCTTCGTTGCGCCGGATGTAAAATTTGCTCTTGGTATCGAATTAGCTCCCTCGGCTATCGCTGATGCGAAGTCGAATGCAGAGCGGAATGGTATCTCCAATGTTGATTTTGTCGCAAGCGATATTCGTAATGCATTGGTCAGCGATGAGATGCTTTCTCACTATCCGAAGCCCGATGTGATGATGATAGATCCGCCGCGAAGCGGAATGCACCCTGATGTCATTCGCGAAATTCTTGAACTGGCTCCGGAGCGTATCAGCTATATAAGTTGCAATCCTGCTACACAGGCAAGAGATGTTGAGTTGCTATCGGAAAAGTATGAGTTACTTGAGTTACAACCCGTTGACATGTTCCCACAGACATGGCACATTGAATGTGTCGCCAAGTTAAGGAGACGTTAATTCTGTATCGCTGAAGGATGCGGCTTGAAATCTGCAAAGTAGAACGGCTCAAGAGATGAGATATCACTGCCCTCTCTTGTCAACGCAAGAGAGACAATATCCTTAAGTGATAAAGGAAGCGAAGTGAACTCCTCAAACACATCTGCAAGCGACGGCTCGCCTGCAACCTTCTCGCCAACCAATTCATCTTTCTTGGCAAGTGCAATATCATTTGGCGAACTGCTGCGAGCCGCGTAGTATGAACCACGTTCATAGCCCGGATAAAGAAGATAACATCCCTCACCGCTATATTCCGAAGCCATGACCTCATGCGCTGTGAGTGGAATCAGAGGGCATCCATTCGCAAAAGCTAATCCTTTGGCAAATGCAAGACCGATGCGAAGCCCTGTAAAAGACCCAGGACCATTGATAAGCGCAATCTTCGTAATCTCCTTCGCCTTTGCTCCGAGAAACGTCAGAAGATTCTTCGTCGATTCGGCGAGAAGTTTATCATGTATGCCGCGTTCATTTGCTTCGGGGGTATAATAATATGATGTCAGTTCTTTCCCATCATCCGAGAATAGCCCGATGCGTAATGCAGATAGCGATGTATCAATGACGAGTATCATTTCTTCGTGATGGTTATTTTTCTTCCCATCGGGGAAAGCTCTTCGATATGTACTTCTATGTAGTGCTCCGGTAAATACTGCTCAATGCGTTCGGGCCATTCGATGACACTTATTGCTTGCTTCGGATAAAGATACTCTTCAACGCCAAGCTCAAGCAGCTCTTCGGGCTTCTCGAAGCGGTAGCAATCAAGATGGTAGAGTTTGCCATCGGAGTCATCCGGCAATTTTATATCATACTCATTGACAAGTGCGTATGTCGGCGATGCGACTTCTTCCTCATCAAGCCAGAACCCTCTTGCAATTCCTTTGGCGAATTGCGTCTTGCCTGCCCCGAGTTCACCGCGAAGTACGACAACATCACCTGCTGATAGGGTTTGCGCAAAGTATGCAGCATGTTCTCTCGTATCTGCTTGGGTTGCCGTATCGTAGTGATTCCAGTCTATCATGCTTCGGTTGCAAGTGGGAATTTGGCAGGTGTGTCAGTACCGAGGAGCGAGTCTTCGAGCGACGAAGCAATCTAAAATTTCGTGATTTGAGATTGCTTCGTCTGGCTAAAGCCCTCCTCGCAATGACACTTGCAAGGAGGTATAATAAACTATTATTAAAACCAAACGCCTACAATATCGAAGCCCATCACGAGTAGTAGTAGTCCCATGATAAGCGAGAAGAGACCGAAGAGCGAGGCATTGCGGATGAAGTTCGTCATCACTTTGCCATAATCCTTCGCAGGTTTTGTCGATATCTTTACTTCGCCTTCAACGGTGCATTGACATGCAAGGCGGTACTTCGGGTTGTCGCGGATAAGATGTACCTTCTCCATCGCTGTCGGTGCGCTAAGTCCTTCGTTCGGGTCGGCCGAGACGCGGCATGATGTGCAAAGACCAAGTCCGCGACAATTGAGCAGTGTCATCGCATCGCCATAAAGCGGGATATTATTCTCGAGGCAAATCTCGCGTAGGTTCTTGCCTTTTTCAGCGACGACAATAAT
This sequence comes from Kapaibacterium sp. (SeqCode), assembly GCA_046590205.1. Taxonomy (GTDB): domain Bacteria; phylum Bacteroidota; class Ignavibacteria; order Palsa-1295; family Palsa-1295; genus DATDEW01. The sequence continues at coordinate 30,456 of JBKJTT010000008.1, read as the reverse complement.
ATCATCCTCGATAAAAGTAACCGGTGCGTATCCCGCAGGGATATTTAATTGCGAGAGGTCTGCCTGCACCGAGCGATCATGACGAATCTTTTGGTATTCGGCATCGGTTGATTCCGGCGAATCCTTAAAGAAACCACGAAATGCTTCGCTCACTTCAGGCGAGTCATGATGGGTGTCATGCTTCGGCGCAGTTGCAGTCGGCATTTGTGTGCCGCCTTGCTCGCCGAACATCCAGCCGGCAAATCCGCCGACCTTCATCTCCTCATTATGACGTTCTAAACTGGTTTTTCCGCTGTTATCGTGTGACACGGGACGATATCTCCTCTAATTTAGACTACAAATATAACACTTCTATAAGGCAACAGTCACTAAAATGACTCACTTCCTCTACCCGTTCCCTAATCCACTTTAAGCTTTATGTTTTGAGCTTTCAGCTTGAATAGGTGCCCATGACCACCCGTAAGTATCATATAAATCAACGTTCTTACCTGTTCTATTCTGCTATTCCACTCATAGGTGCTAAGAATTTACACATTGTTTTAGTGGTTAGGGGGTTAGTCGCGATAGGAGTACGGGGATAGGTAAGGGGCTTATTCAATAACCTCACCTAACCCTCTCCTTGAAAAGGAGAGGGAAAAGGAATAAGAGGAAAGATAATTATTCGGTGCTTATTATTTATGCACCAACGGCAACGCCATTGCCGTTTCCGTGAACACGGACGTTCGGGACCGTTATGCCAGCGCCTCCTACTTGGCGGGTGTCGTCAACGATGAGGTCGCGCTCGCCGAGATTCACTCCGCCAAACCAACGGCGGCGGTTAAACTCGTCTTTGTTCTTGTTGCAGATGATCTGGAACGCTGTCGAGTTACCTTGTTTTGCAATATCAACTGACCAGCCCAAGAATATCTCCCAGCATCTGAACCACCATTGGCCATAAGCTTTGAGCACAGCTTCCTTGTTCGACTGCCAGTTATGATACCATAACTGAATCGTCTGCGAGTAATGGATGCCGATGTTCTCGACGCTATGAATCTCGAAGCCGGCTTTCTCAAGACGTTTGACAACGAATGAGAGCGGCATACTTGCTTCCGCGCCAGGGAAAATATACTGTGCCATGAATCCACCCCAAATGAGCGACTCCTGATGGTACCCTGCGCGAAGACCTGCAATCTGCAAATAGAAGATACCGTCATCTTTCAAGAGGCCTGCTATCTGCTTCATGAACTTCGTGAAGTTCTTGATGCCGACGTGCTCTGCCATCTCAAGACATGAAATTCTATCATACTTATCAGCAGGGATGCTGCGATAATCCATACGGTTAGCTCGTGCACGGTCTTTTACACCCCAACGCTCGATCTGTGCGTTCGCATAATCAGCACCCGCTTGCGCGATGGTGATGCCTGTTGAGTCAGTGCCGTAATACTTTGCCGAGTGCGCGATGAGTGTTCCCCATCCGCAGCCAATATCAAGAAGGCGATGACCTTGCTCAAGCTGCATCTTTTGGCAGACGAGGTCGAGCTTCTGGTCTTGCGCTTGCTCAAGCGACTCTGCACCTGTCTTGAAAAATGCAGACGTGTAAATCATTCTATCACCCAAGAACGCTCCGAAGAAGTCATTGCCTCTATCGTAGTGGTCACGGATAACACGCTCATCCTGTGCCTTTGAGTGAATCGCTACCTGCGGAATGAACTGCGTGACAAGAAACTTCAAGTGATGTGCTACATACTGATAGTTAAAAAAGTGTGTACGGTTCTGTAAGAGCATCTGGACGTCGCAGTTGATATCAACACGGCCGTTCATGTAGTCTTCGATGAATGTGGTTATCGGTACTTTGACACCGTCTTTGTATCGAGAAGATACTTTCGGATCTCTGACAACAACAATATCCGTTAATTTCTTTTTTGCAATTTCTTCTCTTGTCATAGGGTATAATATTTAGTGAATATAAAAACTCAAAGTTAAGGGGTACACGGGGCGTTACTGCCGTGGGGATGGAATTGTGAAAAGAGAATAAACCCTTACCTCACTGTATTACCTGCCCCTTTCACGAGGCGGGTAACAGTTCCTAGCAATACAACGGCAAGAGGGCATGAAGAGTTTGTTAATAAGATGGCTTCGCAGGCTCAACTATAGACCCCTGAACTGCTAACCACCTGCTACTTAACGTTCTTAACCAGACGGATAACGGAGCGGCCGTCGCGGTAATCGTAGTCTATTTCATCAACTAAGTGGTGCATCAAGAAGATGCCAAGCCCGCCGGGTGTCTTGGAGCGGATCCGCTCGAGGATACTTTCTTTCTGGGGTTCGGTCGGTGAGAACTGCCCCGCAGCTTCCCATGCGATCTCGTACACAACCTTCTTATGGTCAGCAGTGATGCCGCAAGTACAATCAATACAGCATGACATGATCGTCGCCGCATGTTTGATGATGTTCGTTGCTGCTTCATCAACTGCAAGCTGAAGCTCCTCGAGTTCTTTCGCCCCGAGACCTGCTTCGCGCGCAAAGTCAGCAACGAACGAGCGAATATCTACGAGTACGCTCGTATCGGCAGCAAATATGCGGGATAATATGTGCTTCAACTCTTCAGCCACGAACGAAAGCTCCTTCTGCTTCTGCTACGGTTGGGAGTATAGAGAAGATAACGGGAAATCCAAGCAGATCAAGTACATGGTATATTTTCTCGGGCACAGCAGCAAGCTTAATGTCGCCGCCGTCTTCGCGTGTATCTTCTATGAATCCCATCAACACCCCAAGCCCTGCGCTTGAGATATACTCAAGTGTAGTGAAATCAAGTACAACATTCTTTTTGCCTTCGGTACGTATCATATGCTCAAGATATTTCTCGAGGTCGGGCGCGGTATGCGCATCAAGCTGCCCTGATAAAGCGGCGGTATGAATACCATCAGCATTGTCATTGCCGATTACCGTAAAGCGTGTCTGTTGTGTTGCCATTGTTGTCTTATACTATATTTCAAACCGTTGTGTTACGCACTGATGCTTGCATCTACACTCTTCTGATGATCACGAACGTCGCATCATCGAAGAAATTCATCGCGCCGGAGAAATCCAGCACGTTCTTGAGTATTCTGTCTTTCATCTTTTCAACTTCATCTTCAAAGCGCGCCGAGCGCACTATCTCTGCAAATCGTTTGTAGCCAAGTTCTTCACCGGCTTCATTTCGTATCTCTGTGATGCCATCACTAAAGAGTACAAGCGTTTCGCCTCGGGCTAAAAGAAACTCGTCTTCTTCAAGAACTTGATCGAAAAGAGCACGTTTGACGAAGCCAATTCCCATACCCTTCGGCTGATGATACCTAAATTCACCATTAGCCGAGAAATGCAAAAGCGGTGTATGCCCCGCACGGCAATAATGCACGTAGCCGTCTTTAATAGAGACTGCCGCAAGCGTCACGAATGAACGCGACGTTGCATTCTTCGATACGTTGCGCATAACCGCATCGTTTGTCGCGACGAGTAGTTCTCGTATCGTTGCCTGCTGCGGCGCAAGCGCCTGCACGATACCTTTAACCTCTGCCATAAAAATAGAAGCAGAGATACCCTTGCCTGATACGTCACCTGTGATAACAAGTTGTGAACCATCCCATAAATTCAGGAAGTCATAGTAATCACCGCCGACCTCGTATGCAGGTATCGAGAGTGCATCGATCTGATATTCCGGATGCTTCGGTATGTTCTCTGCTGAGGGGAGCAAGCTCTGCTGCATCACACGCGCCGCGCGAAGCTCGCCGTCGAACTTTTGCTTCTCGATAGAATCCGTCAAGAGACGTGCCGTATCAAATGCAAGCGAAGCAATGTCGCTGAACGCTGTGAGCACGGTTACGTCTTCATCATCGAATCCGTACTCTTTCTCTTTTGCAACATACAGTGCACCGCGCATCTGTGCTTTGTGCATAAGCGGTATCGCTAGAAGCGAACGTGGCTTGATGCTATCATACTCTTCGGTATCAGGCAAAAACTCCTTCGAGTTCACCACGATCGCCTCCTGCATCTCAATAAGACCATTTGAAATGCTTACATCTGCACCGGAGAATGTATCATTCGATATTGCAAGCGCTGATTCAGCCGAGATCCCGTCATACGAGCGGTACATCTCTTCGGTAACAGATGTACCAATGACCGGGCGCATCGTAAGCTCAAGCCATGCACAATCGGATTTCGTTGCTTCGCGGGCAAGTATTGTTATCTGGTCGGCAAGTTTCGGGATGTCGAGCAAGAGGTCGCTTGTCAAAACATCAGAACTAAAGCGTGTCAGCTTTGCAAGTGATTGTACCTCTTGCTGACGGCGCTCGACAAGTTCTGTGCTTGAGAGTGTAAAGAGCGCATTAAAGAACACCAACCCAAAGTAAGATGCAAGCCCCAAGAAGAAACCGCCGATGACACTATGGAGTATCATTGCATAATTACGCAGGAGGTTATCAGGTGTGTCTGTTGAATAGAGAAAGAATGCACCGACTGTCAACAAGAACCCTGTCGTACTAAAAAGAATAACTTTGTTCTTCGCTGCACTTGAGATATGGGGTATCCATGGTATTTTATACCAGAGAAACAGTGTAGCAAAGATGATAAGTGAGCGAAGTGCAAGATGGATAATAACATAAATCGCTTCATCGGGGAATGTACCCTTCAAGAAAAGGTAGTTATAGACACTTAGGAGTATCATCGGCACGAACCAGAGCGCAAGCCGCATCTGCACTTCACGAGTATGCTGCCAGAGATAGATCATTTTGATGAACGACCATATCATCACGCTCGCGCCGGCTATCCAGACGGCATTGATGATCGTAAGTGTTACGATGGTGCTCGGCGACTTCGCAACGTAAGTCTCGGTGAGCTGTAGATTAAAAAGAGTAGGCAAGAATGCGAAGACACACCCAACGATAAGCAAGAACGTGAACCATCGCAACCCTTTAACGGGTATCGTACTTGCTTCGGGTTTGCCAACACGCAGTGAGAGGTCCTTGTGGCGGAAGTACATCGTCGAAAGTGCCCTACCCCAATAGAAGAGTGCGATCGCTTGCAAAAATGTACGGATAAGATCAAGTGTCGGACCTTGCAGTGTCTTGAGCGAATGAGCAACAAGATCAATAACGAGCAGAATGATAAATGCCAACAACCCGTAAAAACCTTTGAGAAAGGTTTTTAACCCGCCGCCTCGAATGAAACGGTTATAAATATGCTCGGCTCGCTGCGATATGTGATCTAATTCTCCGTTCACCAAAAAGGATTATGGTATGGGTATGTAACGCTTAAACCACAAGATACGGCTCCCTGCAAAGGCATGTTAATTTTAGGTAACAGCTAATTGACCTACCGGATATATTCAGGAAATACTACGGTAACGCCAATGTGCCATCTTTGTAGTCAAACTATAGCTACCCAATTAACAACTCACTTAGTAACAATATGAAAAGTATTTCGAGACTACTCATTTTAGCTGCTGCCGGGCTTTTTCTCGGTTCATGCAGCGAAGAAACAATTGATACCCCAAAAGTTGAATTAAAGAATCACTCTGTCACTCCGGCTCTTGTAAAGGGCTTACCCTCAGGAGTTGAGGTATTCTCTATCATTTCCAGCGATGATGATCTTTCCGGTTCACCAAGCTTCATATTTGGTGGCTCTGCTGACGGTGCAGGACTTCTGAAAAACTCTGATGGTACTTTTACCTTCATTGTTAATCATGAGGATAACTATTCTGTCTCACGTATATCCTTTGATAATACTTTCAAGCCAACCAAGGGTGAATACATCCTTAACTCTGACGGCGGTCAATGGCGTCTTTGCTCTGCTACGCTTGCAACACCGGACGAGCATGGCTTCGGACCGACATTCCTCACATGCGGCGAAAGCGGTGAAGAATCAATGACACATGCAGTGAATCCTAACGGAGCACTTAACACCTCGCAAACACTTCCTGCACTAAGCCGCTATAGCGGAGAGAATGCGCTTCCCTTGCCAAAAAATGCTTACTCAGGAAAAACTGTAATCCTTACGCTTGATGATGATTCAGGTCCCGGTGGCGGACAGGTAGGCCTCTATGTATCAAACACTGTAGGCGATCTTTCCGGTGGAAGCTACCACCTACTTTGCCTTGATAATGGCAATATTAAAGAGCGTGATATGGTTGCAGGCACAAGCTATCCGGTCACGTTCAAGTTAGTTGACAATGTCCAATCAAAAACTGGTAAACAGATGAACGAAGAAGTTGTACCAGCTTTGAATGCGATGAAGTTCGGCAGAGTTGAGGACGCAGATTATCGCAAAGGCGGTACAGGGCGTGAGGTATATTTCGTCGTAACTGGTCAAAATAATACAGGCGTGAATGCTGACTACTCTCGCACGAAATATGGTCGTGCATACAAGTTGACACTTGACGCAAGCGATCCTTCAAAAGGTACAATCGAGTGTATCATCGATGGTGATATCCGTCCGGGTATGGCTGATAAATTCCAGAATCCGGATAACGTTTGTGTAACTTCTAATTACCTTTATATTCAGGAAGATCCGAACGGTTATGGCGATGAAACCCACGATGCCTATATCTATCAGTATAACTTAAGTACGAAAGCAATGTCAGTTGTCATGGAACTTGACCATAAACGCGGTGATGCAAAGTACAATGTTGGCGGTGATTCAAAATTTGGGTCATGGGAATACGGAGCGATGATTGACGTATCTAGCATGATGGGTATAGACAATACGTTCTTGATCTGTGTACAACCACATACATGGAACGGCGATGCGTACAAAAATCCTGACGGCGGCACAAAACGTCCAAACGAAGCACAAGCAAGTCAGATTATTCTTGTGAAGGGCTTACCTCGCTAAGTTCTTGTTCTGGTTTTCATTTTTTTGTGCTGCCGTCGGTTAATCCGCGGCAGCACTTTTGTTCTTACGTAAGCTATGTCGAAACTCTATTTATCTATCGTTGGGCTTGTATCTTTTGCATTTTTGAGCTACCTTCTACTTTCTTCGCGAGGAGAAAGTAAAGATATTACTGTTTCCTTGGGTGAACAAGTACGCAAAGAGTATATCAATAATATTTCTGCATTTGAGAGTTCTCTCAAGACACTCCACTCATCGGTAGTTACTCTCGCAAATACCCCTGGACATCTTGAGCAAACGCGCGAGGACTTTGCTAATGCACGTATTGCGTATAAACGCATTGAGATGTTCACAGAGCATTACTCCCCTGGGACAGCAAAATCAATCAATGGCGCGGCTCGTGATGAAGTAGAAGAGAATGACCCAAACCAGATAGTCATGCGTGCTCAAGGACTGCAAGTAATCGAGTCTATACTCTATCCGGAATATGACCAATCTGATAGTGCATTACTCCGCTTCCAAAGCAAAGACCTAATTGGCAACAGCATTAAGCTTGGCAAATTAGCAGAAGTTACGCCATTCATTGATGAACATATCTTCAGTGCTCTCTCCGAAGAGATGATCCGTATCTCAACTCTCGGAATAACCGGTTTCGACGCACTCGTCGCAGGGACATCGCTTAAAGAATCATCTGTTGCACTTGGCTCCGTGCGTGATGTTCTTCGGACATATTCATCTACAAGTTCAAACGAGAAGTTTGCAGATGTTTTAACAAAACTTGATAAAGCCGCGCTTGCATTAAACCATCCTGATTTTCTCTCTTTCGATAGACTAACTTTTTTGCGCGAGCATTTACACCCGATTAGCATTGCTATTGCCGGACTTGAGCCAGAGTTCGTGAATACAGCTACAATGGGTGTTAAAGCAGTGAGCGGTTCTGTCTTCGGGAAGTCCTCGTTCATGGCAGAATACTATAAGTCAAGTGGTACACCTACGACAAATAAAAAGATCACCGAGCTTGGAAAACTGCTTTTCTTTGATCCTATTCTTTCCGCAAATAACGAACGTGCGTGTGCATCTTGCCATAGACCTGAACTTGCATTCACCGACGGAAAAGCAAAAAGTGTTGCGCTTGATTTTGAAGGTAATGTCGGAAGAAACTCACCGACCATCCTCAATGCCGCATTGCAGCGTTCATACTTCTACGACTCACGTGTCGTATTTCTTGAAGATCAGGTCGTTGCTGTGATGAACAGTCATAAAGAATTTAATACTTCTACCCAGCAGATAATAGAGAAGCTCAAAGGAAGTGATGAGTATCTCTACCTCTTCGATGATGCGTTCGCAAAGCAAGAAAGTTTGACGGAGACAAATCTTAAGTCGGCTATCGCTGCATTTGTGCGCTCACTTGTTTCGATGGACTCGCCCTTCGACAGGTATATCCGCAAAGAGACAAGCACACTTGATGATGCGGTAAAACGTGGCTTCAATCTATTCACCGGGAAAGGTAAGTGTGCATCATGTCATTTCGTCCCGCTCTTTAACGGCACTGTGCCGCCTATCTATGATAAGAGTGAGTTTGAGATACTTGGGGTGCTTGAACGACCTGACACGATCAGAGGAAAGCTCGACACTGACCTCGGCAAATCAGCGATTGATGGTATCACGCTTAACAAATTTGGATTCAAAACCCCTACACTTCGCAACATTGCACTTACTTCTCCCTACATGCACAACGGAGCGTACAAAACGCTTCAAGAAGTAATGGATTTTTATAATCATGGCGGCGGAGCAGGCGTGGGGCATGACGTTCCGAATCAAACACTTCCTGCTGATAATCTCAATCTCTCGAAGCAAGAGATGGCGGACATCATTGCTTTTATGCACACACTGACAGATTCGACGCATATCCGAATGAAGCACCCGAACTCACTTCCGAGATTCAATAAACGCGAACTTGCCAGCCGTCCTATCGGTGGCTCGTATTAATTAGCCGTTGAGTATTTTATAGATAGGGTAGAGTGTACTCCCCGTCTTCGGCGGTTTCAAGAACGGCTTCTCGATAAACTTGTATAAGTAGAGTATAGGTATAATCGAAAGCAAGAGCCAACCGAAGCGAATGAACATATATGCTACATTCCCGGGTTCGACGCCAAGCTGTGTCTCAATGATCCAACTTATTTGGAGATGGAAGAGATAAAGCGAGTAACTAATCACCCCTATCTTCACAAACCATCTGAATAAGAAAGAGCGGCTTACTTCTTTCGTTGATGAATATTCCCTGAATGCAACGAAGAATACAAGTAGGGCAAAACCAATCCCGAAAAGTATATCCGTCGCTACCCAAAGTTCTTGATGTAGTGTTGTAAGTATCGCTGCTGCGATGACTATTACAACAGAGGATATTGATGCAAGAGAACTCATCACATTCTTTTTAGAAAGCAATAACTCCGCCACAAGCGCACCGAAGAGCCACTCGGGCATTCGCGCCAGTACATTACCCATCAGTGTGTACGGACCTTGCGTTGCAATGGAAATAAGTCCGTTATCAAAATATGTAATAGCACAATAGCGCCAAACAATAGAGACTATTGTTAATAGAGCTACTGCTCGGAACGTCCCCATTTTTCTGAAAAGAAAGAGGAAGAGCGGGTAGAGAAGATAGAGTTGAAATTCAAGCGATAGCGACCAGAATACAGAAACAATAGAATAGAACTGATCCTCGATAAAACCATGAGCCATCGTCAGATGACCAATGACATCAGTAAATGTCGGGATTTGCATCTTCTCGGCTACCTTTAACGAAGGGAAGCTTTGTGCTATCCAAAGAACGATCGCCGTACCTACGACTGCAACGATATAAGCAGGATAAAGCCGCCATATTCTTCGTGCAAAGAATTGACGAGGATGGAAAGCGTAATCACCTTTCTCTTGATTTTTACGTGCGTACGGAAGATGAATACAAAAACCAGAAAGCACAAGGAAGAGCGATACACCTAAATACCCCCAACGAAACGGAGAAATGATGTAATCAAAAAACGTCGGGTTTAGCGTTTGAGGTACGACACCAATCGAAGGAAGGGCGTACGCTCCGTCATGCCCCCATATATGGTAAAGCGCGACAGAAAGTGCGGCTATGCCGCGAAGTACGTCAATGGTATCAAGCCGAAGGCGCGTATTGCTTTGTTCTGCCACGGCTAATTTGGTACGAAGATTACTTCTCTATCTTTACTGCACCGACAGTTTTCTTCAACTTATCGATAACTTCACTACGTTTTAAGCCGACCTTCGCTTGAAATAGCGTAACTTTGAATATCGGACGAATAGCAGTAGCCGTTGCATGACCGTGAAGCTTGTCGGAATACTTCCAACCTGTATCACGAAGCAATTCCTGAACCATAGCGACCTGCAAGCGTGAGAGAGGCGTTGCGATCTTGATTGATGGTTCTTCGGTGCCGGGTACGAGTTCTTTGTCCTTTGAGATCATTCTCATAGTTGTAATCCTCTTTAGTGATTGATATTAAACAACTTTTGGGTAGATTTAGGTATGTGCGACAGATGTGTCATCATTGGTATCTTATGAAAACAGAGGTGTTAAGGCGAAAGTGCCATTAAACATTTCGGTAATTAACAATTAATACAGCAACAAGTCGTTATAAAACAATATCTTACCATACTATTTGCCTCATTTTGCTTTATTTTCAGCTCTTCTGCCTATCCACAAGGGAAGCCGACTCTTGCCCTCAAAAAGCTCGTTTTTGTGACGAATAAGCTGGATTCGTTGTCACGCTCTTTTACGAAGAAGGGCTTCGTCGTAACACCCGGACCACGAGACCCGCTTGGCTACTTCGAGGACTCCGTCAAACTCCAAAACGGCTCGCTCATCCTTTTTCGGATGCCATTTCAAATCGAAAACGACGACTCATATATTTTACAGGGTTACGGAGCCGTCTTGCGAGAGATGGTCTATACAACCAATTCGCTGAAGGATATCACCTCTTCATTATATGGCGATTCCCTTTCGATCAGTAGCACATCCATAACTTTCGAGACCGAGCCGACTCGCATCGTCATTGCTCAAGATACTTCTTATATCGGTGATACATCAGCTCGTCATCCAAACCGTGTTCATCGAATTGATTGGGTATTACTATCGACAAGCAAAGACGTAGAGATGACGATGAAAAAAATGTTTGAAGCAGTTGATAGTAAGAAGATGCACGGTGGCTGCTGTGATTTCTGGAGAATAGGTAGTGGGTTCGACCCGACCTTCCTTCGCTTCGAGCCGGCGCGGAAAATCAAAGCGAAGGATTCAGAATTCTTCACTGTTGAAGAGGGCAACGTCTATTTTGCATATTAATTTTGTAGAAAATATTATGGCAGACTTCGGAAAACAAATTCGTAATCGCTGGTTGCTTGATGAGAATGTCCGCTTCTTAAATCACGGCTCCTTCGGCGCATGTCCGCGTGATGTGCTCTTCGCGCAGAGCGATTGGCGTAATCTGATGGAAAAACAGCCCGTCTATTTCTTTCAGGTCGAAGCACCGAAAGGATTGGCACTGGCGAAAGCAAAGCTCGCAGAGTTTATCAACGCAAAAGATGCCAACGTTGTCTTTGTCGAGAATGCAACAATGGGTATCAATGCTGTTGTGCGCTCGCTTATGCCGTCATGGCAACGCGGTGATGAACTCTTGACGACTACTCATGTCTATGGTGCGATGAGGCAAACGCTTCAGTACGCATCGGATGTCATGGGGACGAAGGTTGTCGAAGCAAAGGTCCCCTTTCCTATTTCCTCAGAAGATGAAGTTGTCGAAGCAGTAAAAAAAGCGATCACTCCAAAAACAAAGTTTGCAATAATAGACCATGTTACTTCGCCCACAGGACTTGTCTATCCGATTGAGAAGATAATCGCAATACTCAAAGAGCGCGGCATACAAGTAATGATTGATGGTGCACATGCCCCAGGGATGCTTGACCTAAAGATAGAAAACTACGGAGCGGATTACTACACAGGCAATTGCCACAAGTGGATGTTCGCACCAAAGGGCACTGCTTTCTTATGGGTTGCTCCCGAGCATCAGACAAAGATACACGCTCCGAACACATCGCACAACTACAAAGCAGGTCTTCACCCAGAGTTCGATTGGATAGGTACACGCGATGTGACTCCGTATCTCTCTCTTATTGCAGCAATCAGTTTTATGGATGATTTTGGGAGAGAGAAAATTCGCTCACACAATAACGCGCTTGTAAAACAAGCCCGTGCATATATCAATAGCGCACTTGGAGTATCAGCTGTAGCACCGGAATCCATGCTCGGCTCGCTTGCCACTATTGCAACGCCTGGTTCGCTTAAGGATACTGATCCGAAAGCAATCTCGCTTCACGATACACTTCGTGATACCTATCACTGCGAGCTTCCTGTCATCTTCTTTGGCGATAAAGTATATATCCGTATCTCTGCACAGATATATAATGAAATGCCGGAGTATGAGCATCTTACGTCATCGCTCAAAACAATTTTTTCATAGAATGAAAAGAGTTGTTTTTTTGCTTTGTTTTATTGTGTTGTGTATAAGTGTATCACCAGCACAAGAAACCAATCCTGAAGAGCTGCCATCAACACTGACGCATTACCCAATTGCAGAAGGTCTGCGCATCCCGTGGGGTATTGTTTGGGGAGCTGATAACTGGCTATGGATAACGGAGCGTTTCGGAAGGGTAAGCCGCATTAACCCCGAAACAGGCGAGCAGAAGATATTGCTTGAATTAAAGAAGGTTGCTTACACATTACCAAAGACTCCGGAATTCAAGAAGCGAACGCATAACAGCGGCTTGCTTGATATTGCGCTTGACCCAAAGTTTTTAACAAATAGATTTGTCTATCTTTTTTATGCGAAGCACATCAAAGACTCTGATTATGTGATGACGCTTTCTCGATTTACCTATTCACCTGATACGCTTACCGGTGAAATAGTCATCTATGATAAAATACCGGGATTCTCCGAACATGATGCAGGCCGAATGCTCTTTGACCCGAAAGGAAAGTTACTTCTGACAACCGGTGATTTCTATAAATTTGAAACACCGCAGGATGACAAGTCGCCCAATGGGAAAATTCTTCGTATCAATACTGACGGGTCTATCCCAAATGACAACCCAAACCCGAAGAGTTTCGTATGGGCTAAGGGATTTCGCGATCCGCAGGGACTTGCGTGGGGACAGAACGGGAAACTCTATAACTCCGATCACGGCCCCTATATCGGCGATGAGATAAACATCATTGAAAAAGGCGGTAACTATGGCTGGCCAGATATATATGCAAAAGTAGATCATAAAACAGAAGCAGATTTTCATACCAAACACAAATCAACCGAGCCAATATGGTATTGGACTCCAACCATCGCGCCGGGAGGCATTGCGTATTTTAATAATCCCGAGTACCAATCATTTCATAATTCTATCCTTGTTGCATTCTTAAAAGGCGCGCGTATCATTCAGCTTGAGCTTGATAGAACAGGCACAAGAGTCATTCAACAAAGCGAACATCTCAAGAATGAATACGGGAGATTACGCTCGCTCTGTGTTGCTCCTGATGGGAGGATATTTGTCACTACAAGCAATGCCGATAGAAAACTTGATGGTGTTGATGTTGATGATAAGATCATCGTTATTATCCCACCAAAAGATTGAGACATGAAAATTGGTATTATCGGCGCAATGGCTGAAGAGATGCATCTTGTTATCAGTGCGATGGCTGATATGCAAGAGACGCATATCGCACATCGTACATTTATTGAAGGTCGTCTTGAAGGCAAAGATGTAGTTGTTGTTATGAGTCGTTGGGGGAAAGTTGCCGCAGCGCAGACCGCTACAACGCTCATCGAGCAGTACGGTGCAACACACGTTATGTTCACAGGTGTTGCTGGTGGTGTTGATCCCTCGCTAAATGTTGGTGATGTTGTCATCGGCACCGAACTTGTTCAACATGATATGGATGTAAGTCCTGTGCCACCCTTCAGACGTTTTGAAGTACCACTACTCGGCATAAGTCATTTCAAATCAGATATTCGAATGGTCGAGCTTGCCGAAGCTGCGGCAAAAGACTATATCACGACTGACCTACAGCAAGAAATCCCTGCTGATCTTCTCGAAGAGTTTTTAATGACAAACCCAAAGGTCGTTCGCGGACTTATTGCAAGCGGCGACCAGTTCATTGCTTCCGATGCAAAACTCGCTGAACTTCGTCATGACCTGCCGGGTATACTCTGCATCGAGATGGAAGGTGCGGCTGTCGCACAGGTATGTTATGAGCATGACATACCGTTCGTGATAATTCGCTCACTTTCTGATAAGGCAGACAGCTCGGCACCAATAGATTTCCCCGGATATCTTGAGCACGTTGCGAGTTTTATCACAAAGGGAATAACACTCCGAATGCTTGCCGGTATGTAAGTAGCTTTTCGGAACGGTTATTTGGCGAACGTGTTGCCATTCTACTATTATTTTATTACTTTATGTACGGAAACGTAAAACAAGAACTTCAAGCCGAGCTTCGCGGTATCGAGGAATCCGGTCTTTATAAGCATGAGCGCATCATCACTTCTCCGCAAGGGGTTGAGATCCAGGTCGAGGGGTGCGATGGCACATTTCTGAACTTCTGCGCGAATAATTATCTCGGACTTTCATCGCATCCGCGCGTCATCAAAGCGGCACATGAAGCGCTTGAGAAACACGGCTACGGCATGTCAAGCGTACGATTTATTTGCGGTACGGAAGACTTACATAAACAGCTTGAAGAAGCTATCTCGAAGTTTCTCGGCACGGAAGATACCATCCTCTATGTAGCATGTTTCGATGCCAATGGTGGTGTCTTCGAGCCGCTCTTCGGTGAAGATGATGCTATTATCAGTGATGAATTAAATCATGCTTCTATTATTGATGGTGTTCGCCTTTCGAAAGCAGCACGCTTCCGTTACAAAAACTCCGACATGGCTGATCTTGAGCGATGCCTGCAAGAATCACAGAGTTCACGTCGACGTGTGATCGTAACAGACGGTGTGTTCTCGATGGACGGATTCATCGCAAAACTTGACGAAGTGTGTGACTTGGCTGAAAAGCACAATGCGCTTGTCATGGTTGACGACTCACATGCAACGGGATTTGTCGGGAAGACCGGTCGTGGCTCAATAGAGTATGCGAATGTGATGGGGCGGGTGGACATTATTACGTCCACGCTTGGCAAAGCACTTGGTGGAGCAGCCGGTGGATTCACATCAGGGCGCAAAGAGATAATTGATATGCTCCGTCAACGTTCTCGTCCGTATCTTTTCAGCAACTCCGTACCACCGGTTATAGTTGGTGCGACACTTGAGGTGCTAACAATGCTCGGCGAGACTACAGAGCTTCGCGATAAACTTGAGAGCAACACGAAGTATTTCCGCGAACAAATGACTATTGCAGGTTTTGACATCAAGCCCGGCGCGCATCCTATTTGTCCCATCATGCTTTATGATGCGCCGCTTGCACAACAATTTGCAAAAGACCTTCTCGATGAAGGTGTGTATGTTATCGGCTTCTTTTATCCTGTCGTTCCGAAGGGGCAGGCACGTATCCGCGTTCAAATATCAGCCGGACATGAGAAACATCATCTTGATACAGCGATAACTGCATTCACCACGGTCGGCAAAAAACTTGGCGTTATCCAGTGATCCCCGAACCGTACAAAGCATTTGTCGAGCACGCATCGGCTATTCTTCAACAAGATTCGAGAATAGCAGGCCTTGCCTTAGGTGGTTCATGGGTCGGTGACGAGATGGATGAGTTCTCTGATCTTGACTTTGTCATTATCGTTAATGATAATGATGAAGAAGAAGTTAAAAATAATCGTTTGATGATCGCATCGTCACTTGGTGATCTTGTAAACTGTTTTACCGGTGAACATGTCGGAGAACCCCGGCTTCTTATTTGCCTCTATAATAATCCTCCTCTTCATGTTGATCTGGTATTTAAGAGCGTGACCGATTTTAGTAACCGAGTTGAAGATCCGCACATACTGTGGGAACGTGAAGACGTACTATCAGCAAAGATCAACACAAGCTCTCCTATCTATCCATCCCGCTCATTGCAATGGATGGAAGACAGGTTTTGGACTTGGGTACACTATTGCGCTCTGAAACTCGGCAGAGGAGAACTCTTTGAGTTCATCGATGGCATAACATTTATGCGATCGGTCGTTATTGGTCCCCTGCTCCTGCGAAAATATAATCGTAGACCTGCCGGTGTTCGCAGAGCAGAGTTTACCATAACAAATGATGAACATGAACATCTCTCTCGAACCGTATGCACAAATACTTCTGATAGCTGCTATTCAGCTCTCTGTGAGATGATAATTCTCTATCGGCTGCTGCGCGAGCATCATGCTGATACGGACTTTATCTTTCGGAAGAGAGCAGAATTTGTAGCAGCAAAATTTCTTGATGATGTTGCCCGTAAGAAAAACATAATTCCGTGAAGTGTTTTTCTCTCCCCCCCCTTGTCCTCATGCTTCTATTTGGATCATCTCCATGCGAAGCGCAGGATACGACCAGACCAACACCTCTTGGAATTACTGTTGCGTCTGTCGTACCTGCAACTGTTATGTTCGGTGCGCTCTATCAGAACTACAATGATTTTTGGCAGGCAGCTAATAAAGCACCGTTTCACTTCTCAAATGATCCGCCATATACGATGCACTCCGACAAGTTCGGTCATGCGTATTACACTTATGCTTGCACTGACCTTATCAAAATAGCATACCGTGAAGTTGGCGTTGATCCGAAAACCGCCGTATGGATAGGTGCAGGTGTTACGCTGCTTGCACAGACGATGGTTGAGATTGGAGACGGATTCCGAACAGGTGCGCCGTATTTCGGTTTCTCACCGGGCGATCAGATATGCAACATACTAGGCGCAGGGCTTGCTGTTGGGAAAGAATACTATACCCCACTTAATCGAATTGATTTCAAGGTGGGATTTAAAACATCTGAAGCATATAAACAGGGAGCATTTAAATCAATACTCGATGATAACGAAAGCCGATACTTTTGGCTGACCTTTAATTTTCTCTATCTTATTGACGAAGATATGCCAAAGTGGTTAAATCTTGGTTTTGGATATAATGTAGAAAATATTGTTACGGAGCAATACGTCCCCGAACGTTATGGCAGAATACCAACATCACACATGTTCATCGGTCCTGATATTAACCTAAAGCAATTACCCATTAAAGGAAAAGTGTGGGAAGTAATTGCCGAGATACTTGATCATATACGAATACCACTCCCGGGTTTGCAGATTCATCCTATTGTGAAATGGCATTGGCTAGCTCATTAACTATTTCCAACTCATTTGTTTCACTGCTTCGCCATCGCTCTCAAATATCACTGCTCCACTATGAGCTGTGCTCAAGACTTTCGCTCCGCTTCTATGCCAACGTTCAAGCACATGTATGTTCGGATGACCAAACGCATTTCGCTCACCAACAGATACAACTGCGTATGACGGTTTTGTGAGTGAGACAAGTTCTCCTATAGAGCTTGACCTACTCCCATGATGAGCGATCTTGACTACATCACTTTTTAAGAATGAGCCATATTTACGGACGACCTCACGCTCGGCATCGGCTTCAGCATCAGCTAAGAAGAGGAATGACGTTTTACGATAGACAAGTTTGATGATAATTGAGCGATGGTTTTTATCTTCGACAATGCCGTCACTTTTTGCATCCGGAGATAAAATATACATCGAAAGCTCGTCATCAATGATCTTCTCACCTTGAAGGAGCTGCTCAACAGGTATCTTAGAGTGATATACAATACTATCAAGAGCATACGCTGTTTGATTCTCCGTTTTCTCACCGCATGAGTATATCTTCGCGATATATCCTGCTTTCAGCAGTGGCTCAAGTCCTGCGTAATGGTCATAGTGCATATGAGAGACAAATGCACCATCAATAGAAGAAATACCTTCTGCACGCAGAAGCGGCAAAATACTTCGTTCGGATTGTGAACGACCTGACAAACTCCTTCCACCGAAATCTATCATATAGTTCTTACCTCTTGGGGTATTAATAAGCACAGCATCACCTTGTCCAACATCAAAGAATACTATCTTTAACTTACCGTCCTCTTTTGTAATTGCAGAGACGAATGGGATATTGATGAGCATTAGCATTATGACAAAAGCAGTAGAAGTAATCATCCTGCCGATAAATCTCTTACGACTTTTAGATGATATGCAATATATGAGTAATGTCGTGAAGAGTACTATGGAGATGATTGTTGGTCGCGGCAATGTTATCATTGCAAACGGCAGTGATGAAGCAACGTGTGATATGCCGAGTGTCGCATCAACGAGCAACTTCAAACCCTCACCATATAACGATGTTAGAAAAGAGCTGATAAATGACATTGGTATCAGTAGCATGCCAAGTATCGTAATGAGACCGGATATTGGAATAATAATAATGTTTGTAAAAAGACCAATGACAGATACTTGTTGATAATGATAGATAAGTATTGGGAGCGTCCCAACAAATACGGCTATCGTACCGAAGAATATGGACATGCAATAATGATAGACTTTCTCACGAAATGTAGGTGCCTCTATTTCATTCAAAAATAATCTATCTAACTGTGGAGCTATTACTGCGAGCGAGAATACGGCACCATACGAAAGCTGAAAACCGATATTAAATAGTTCATTAGGGTTAAGAATCAGATTGATACATGCTGCAGCGGCGGTAATATTTAGCAGGTCAGTCTTTCGCTCGAAGATTCGGGCTGCAAGAAAGACGATGACAACTATTGTAGCGCGTAGGATGCTCGGCTGTCCGCCAATAACAAGTAAGTAGGTTACCACGATAGCAAGCGTGATAATACTCCGCAGCGCGCGTGAACGAATACGGAAGAGACGAAGCAGATAGTAAATAAAAAGGGCGACAAGTCCAAGATTAAAACCACTCACGACGAGAATATGAGTCAGTCCTGCGCGATTGAACTCCTGCCACGTCTCGGGAGGAAGTGAGTTTCCAACACCTATCAATACCGCTTCAACAAACCCGGATGCCAACGTATCAGCTATAGCTGATGAAAGTACACCGGAGACATACTTTCGCACAGATTTCAGCAAACTCTCTTCATATTTCCCTACTTGTGCCGTAACTTGGTAATCATACCGTGAACGGAGATAGATCGCAGCATCTACATCATAGTCCCTTCGCATCTTCTCTGAATAATCTATCTGGTACGGGTTGCGCTTTCGCTCAAGTATGCGCAGTTCACCAAAAAGCGTTAGCTTGTCTCCTTCATTCGGTAATGGAAAGAAGTCTCTTTTGGACGGGAGTGGTATTTGTACTGCTGCGATACCGTAAACAGGATATACATCTTTTTCAATTTGCACACTATCGGTTTGAATTGAATACACCGTGCCGAAATCTGACTCATCGAGTATAGAGATTATTTGTCCATAGATAACTGTCTCTCCTTTTATCGTTGAGGTGAACTTACGTAATGATGAATCTTCGTAGAGTGCCTCCCCCAAGGCGTGAAGAAGACATCCTAATGAAAGCGTAGAGATGATGAGTACAGCATTGCCGAGAATCGCAACGCGTTTGCGGTAGAGCAGCCACGATACTCCGCTCATCAATAGGAATACACACAATGAAATACGAGCAAAGACGGAATGCTCCGTTACAAAATGTTCGGAAACAAGAATGCCGGCAGCTATGCCGGCAAACGTGTACAAAGCTGGTTTGTGATATTGTGCGAGAGAAAACGACTTCACATCACTTCGAAACTATGATCTTTCTAAACTTCACAACTCCCGCCGCTTCAAGCCGCAGAGTATAGACTCCATTTGCAAGTCCTATAGTACTGATATGCGCCGTATAACGTCCTTGCTGACGAACTTCATTGACAACTTCACTTGCTATTTGACCAAGAGCATCAACAAGCACCATCTTCACAGCAGTCTCGGTTGGAATATCAAACTTTGTATCTATATATCCGCTCGTTGCGGGATTCGGTGTTGGTTGATGGATATATGTCTCGAAGGGTTCTGGCAGACCCTTGACAATATGTACATCAGCACAAGAAGAATCTATTGTGATGCGCCCGGGCAACGCTGACTGTGCTTGGCAATAGACCGGCAGCGGACTACCGTTGAAGGTAACAGTGTAGTTAATATCAACTGCATCAGAGATCGTCAAGCGGTTTTCTTCGCCCAAGATCGACCTAAACTTGATGTAAATAAGCGGACGAATTTCGTCTTCACCCCCGCCTCGCATTATACTTCCATCGGCTGTTTCGAAAATATATTTACGTGCCCCAGGGTCAAAGCCATCTATCATAAAGTATCCGAAGAGTGATAGTGTATTATCCTGAACAACATCAAGGTCCACCAAATGTGTCGGGTCATAGTTAATATCTATCGTGTATGACTTCGAAACCATACGCGCAAGATCAACTTTTGCATAAATAGGATAGAGCACTTCCTCTTCAGCAAGAATATGAATATTCCTCGGCGCCCAGAAGAACGGAATAGGTTCTTTACCTACTGCAGTAAGCGAAAGCGTTTGCGTCGAATTTGTTGGCAAATCGAAATATGCGGTAAGCGACGCAGAGAATACACCCGGTGAATTTGGCGCGAAGCGAATACGCACCATGCGCGAACTATTAGGTCCAATAACGATAGGAAGCGCATCAAGAACAATAAATTCAGGAGCACCGACCATATCAATTCGCTGCAATGTCACAGAGAATATATTAGCGTTCGTTATCGTAATAACTTTATCTTGTAGGTCACAAATATAGAGTGAGTCAAATACGACAGGTGTAACTGTTGCAACGGTTACTGAATCAACGATAGCAATAAGTACAACCCGACGATCAACTTTATCACTATCATTAATATCTAAGAATGCAAGTCGCGGTGCACGAGGGTTACCTGGCGTAAAGCGTACATTCACACGTACGGGCTTCTCTGGGCTTATCCCTATCTTATATGGTACACTAAGAGGATTTGTGCTTATATCCTCCGAGCCAAGCACAGAAAAATCTTTCGCATCCGGTCCGCTAATTTTTATATCATGGACATTCAACGGAGCAGTGCCCGTATTCCCAAGATAGAAGAATTTGTCAATCGGCGGTGAATTCTCACCATGAATACCAAAATAGATCGTATCTATCTTTGTCTTAATATTAGAATCCGCATAAGACATCGGCAACCCGACAACACCTCTGCCATAGACATCAACAACGTATGCGCGAAGGTGTTCTGTCTTGGCATTAATGGTCGTGTGACGACGTACATTTGGCACAAAGTTAGGGCTAAAACGAAGCGTCATCGAATCAGTGACGAACGCCGGGATATTATGCGGGGGCGTAGGCTTTTCAACCGAGAAATTTGTAATATCACCAACTCGAAGCTGGAAGTTGAAAATCGTAAGCGGATCAGATGAGATATTTTGCAATGACACAACAGAGTCCCACTCCCCTGACCAATCTCTTTGATTGAGTGGACGGTCATTGAAATCTATTACGATATCGTCAGTCTTGAATGGGGTGATCGTTTTGAGTAGTGTCCCGCCTGTATATGCATAGCTATCTACATTCCCAAGTGCATAGACCGTGATACCAAAAGGTTTGGGTCCTGAAATGTTGTGTGTGCCTTGGTCGAGCGTTAGCTGTGCATAGACAAATGATGAACCGGGAATGGGTTTGAAATCCGTAGGGTTGACAGGATTTCCATCTAATATCATACCTGCAACGCCGGTTTGATCGACAACAACATTTACAAAATTTCCTTTAAAAGCAGTACTGTTCTCAATAAGGATAAATGTGTATCCGGTCGTGAACTGTTCGACAGGGTAACAAAGTGCTAACGCAGGGTCACCGTATGGCTCGGGATCATTTGGAAAATTTTGGTTGGGTGTACCATACTTACTTGTGTGCATGTACTGTCCAACAAGTATTGGGTTGGTAGCACTAATTGAGGTTGGAGTTGTAAGTTGTGGAATCTGATAAAACTGACCTGCGCTGAACGTACCTACAACTGCTCCATTGACGGTTATTGTATTGTTGTCTTCAGCAGATACTATGCGTACAACATCAGGATTATCCGATGAAAAGTACGGTATCACTAACGCCGAGTCACCCCATGCGCTTACAGGTGGAAGCTGTTCAACCAAGTGGTCACGGCTTGGACGAGTACTATGTACATTGTTGAAACCGTTTGGTATTCCTGCCCTTTCATGGCCACTAAAAACTGCAAGCGGGAGATCAGATTCAATAAGTGAACCTGTAAGATCATTATTCGCATCGTTTGCATCACCTTGAATCAGGTATACATCACCTTTATTCAATAGTAAAGATTTTGACACTCCCGAAGGACTGCCCAACGATGTGCTTGCGTTCGGGGTGATAGTCACATTTGTTGAGTCATAGGTCGCAACAACCCAAAATTGTCCTGGAAGATATCCAACATCTGAAATTGATGTTTGATAGCACATCGTTCTGTATTCAGTACCAAGCACATCGGTCGGCAATGCCATAAATGCATCGCTTGAAAACTGCTTATGACTCATCCCATACACAGCAACTTCTGTATCGGCAACAATATGAACGCTCATATCTTTAATCACTACCTCGGGGTTAGTGATCTCAACCGTTGGATCTCCAAAGTTAGCGCCATTCGGAAGAGTGATTGTAGTAATTTGTCCGGGAGAAGTAACAAAATCCTGTCGAAAGCTTAATGCCGGAACCTCGACATAACCTGTAGCAATAATAGGACCCGTGATATAGAGAGCAAAGACATTTTGACTTTCCGTACCCGATCCTTGATTTGGACCAAACGCCACATAAAATTCTTTGCCGAGGTTATCCTTTTTCTGCGCGTGGGAGTTCGCAGTGATACCTGCCCCAAGGAGGAACGCGATCAGAAGAACGAGGGCGTAGTTCGTGAGTCTGTAGTTCATGTGAATGCTCTATTAAAGAAACATCTGAAGCGGTACAAAGTTACAACTCCGATGCCACATTTTTGTCACAAAATTGTCATATTTTCCATATATAAAAGACACGCGAGAACAGGAAACGTATCAAAAAAATAGAGTAATTATTTTACAACGACAAATTTCGTTGTTGTTTTGCCTACGGCACCTGTTTGGCTGTCACGGGCTGTTAACTCGAGGAAGTAACTGCCTGAATTTGAGAGCTCGTTCTTGCCTATAGTCACCTGTCCGTTTCCGGCAGAGATAGGAGATTCAGCGGAAGATGCAACCGTACTGCCGTTCATATCAACCAACTTCCAACTCAAGAACACACTTCGTGGCGCAAAGTAGCGAACCTGAACCGATGAGCTACCCGAAAGCGAAACAGGGTCGGGTTGTGGCGACGAGACAATTAGCCGTGGTGAGTTCGTAAGTATCACACCCCGTATCGTATTATCACCACACTCATCTGCATAGACGATACGAAGTGAATCACGCGTAACGCGGAACGCACACGCAGGGTCAGCATCGTACTGCAGCTCTTGTATGATCGTCGTCTCTGTGTCTTTTGTTAAGTATGCCTGAGCGAGTACGGTAAAAAGCAGCGTGTTCTTTGCAAGATTCGTCGAGAGGTTTAACCCTACACCTTTTACTGTATATGTATGTGTCGCTTCATCCCAAACTGGTGTTGGCTGTGTGGGTATAACATTGGTTGAAGTTTTTTCTGTCAGCGAACCGGAGCGATCAATACCGATAGGAGCCACAAGGTCGTTGCCAAAGTTTATCTTTATAGTAATATTATCAAGCTGTCCCTTCCCGCCTCTATCACCTTTGAGATACACAGGTATCCTGAACGGATCATCAAGTGCATTCGGCTTATACGGCGGTGCTTGCGAAGCAAGCGAAAGCAAGTCTATCTTACGAGTAATAGTAAACGTAACCGTATCATACCTAAACCCAATCGCTTCTCCGCCGAGCGGTTGCTTGATGACAAGAAATGCTGTCTGCGAACCATTGAGAAAGTCTTGAGGAAACGAGTATCGAACGCGTATCGGGTAGCTTGTACCTGCAAACATTTGTATTGGGAGTAATGTATTATTCCTATCTAACCATTGAAAACCCGACGTATCGCCGATAAAGTAAAGACTGTCAATCCTTACTCCAACTACAGTGCCATTTGAAATAAATATTGTTGTATCAATCGGGTTACAATCACTGATCTCTCCAAGATTTATTGTATCCTTTGGTGTTTTTGCTTTTGCTTGGACAGTTGCCTTCAAGATTACTTTCGGTCTTGTACGAGAGTCTTGCGTTATAATTATACTATCAATAAATACACCCTGCTTTGTGATCGTGAACTCTGCATTGACACTGTCATTTTCACTTGGAGAGTAAATATTGTTATCGTAGGATGATTGATTGATAACCGAATAGCTAACTCCCTCTACGACGTTAAGCCGCTGAACTAAGCCATCCATTGTGCCTATATTTTTTAGATCAAACTTTTTTTGTCTCGTGAGAGGCTCTGTAGGTAGTGGGTCATCTATAATGCCAAAATCTAACGTATCAGGAGTAGATGTCAACCATGGCT
Source organism: Kapaibacterium sp. (SeqCode) (assembly GCA_046590205.1). Classification (GTDB taxonomy): domain Bacteria; phylum Bacteroidota; class Ignavibacteria; order Palsa-1295; family Palsa-1295; genus DATDEW01. The sequence goes on along the minus strand of JBKJTT010000008.1, from coordinate 5,992 downwards.
CTACACCCCGACCTCGCAATGTATCAAAATAGACTTGATCTGAAGTAACCACTTTCACTACTACCAACCTTCTTCCGTTTGTATCGAGAGTGGCAGGGTACTTCGGAAAAAACTTTGCCCTATAAAAAAGAACGTTTGATGTATTAGGAGCACCAAGTGTATCCAAGAGTATTGGGGATAATGGGCTTGGGACCGATGATGATAGTAATTCAAAGTCATTAACATCACCCTCAACAAATTCTATAGATACAACCGATGTTGTATCATCACCAATGTTTTCTATCGGTATTATGTACTCCGTAGAGCTAGTATTAAACCGGATTGTTCCAAAATTTGTATCGTAAGTTTTGACTTCCGGAGCAATCCCTCTGCCTCCCACACGGAGTGTTGGGACATCAATTCCATCATTATAAAAATATATTGTATCAAAGAAATATCCTCTGGTGAGTGGACGAAAATATATGGAGTCAACATTTCTGACACCGGGTCCAATATCAATCAAGCCAGTATATTCCGGTATTGTAAAGCCACTGGAGTCAAGATATGGCTGCCATTCGTCTTCGTCAAGATGGACTGGCAACGAACCTTGCGAGATCAGATCAAAGTACCCCGTGTCAATTCTGCCAACTCTGATCTTTGGGAAATATATTTCAGATGGGAATACATCAAGATTCCTATCCGCTGCAATACCCTGCACATTGATATACACATCATGATAATTGCTTGACCATACGCGCAGGCGAGCTGTGTATTTACCGAGCCGTGGCGGAGTGAATCGGAAACGAACGGGGATGCTTGCGCCGGGCGCTATGCGGATAGGTGTTGTTACTGTATCAAGGACTGCGAATGCAGTCGTATCACCAATATCCCATGAGTAACGGAACACCTCAAGCGTATCAGCAAGCGGGGATGACGGTACATCTACATATACTGTCGTCAGAGAATCTTTTTTTGAGCCGATAAGCAGTGTACCAAAGTCAAGGTCTCTTGCCGCAAGTTCGCGCAAATACTGGAAGTCTCCGCCGCCTGATAGCGAGTACGAATCATGCATTCCATACCCGTACGTTTCGGCGTAAGCTGGTAACGGACTTTCTAATCGCTGCTCACCTGCGAATGTCTGGTATCTGCCATAGCTAAAACGTGTGTTCGGAATAATTTTGAGCGTCCGTTTATCAATAAGAACGGAGTTCAACGTTGTTTTATCTATAGCGGCAGTATCAACTATGATAGTAATAAAATGAGATGTAAAGTTCGCAACAGGGATAGTGGGGATCGAGTAGAACGTGCTCATGTTCTCGATGGGCGGGACGACCGTCATGTCTGGGTCACCGAGATAGAGCGAATCCCAACTATTATTATCACACGTCAAAAGATATTTTGTAACAAGTACCGGCTGTGTTGACTCGATATGCGATACATCGCCCGACATGAACTGTGCATACTCACCTTGCCCGAGCGAGTCAAGGAATACATCGTTATTATAGACAACCGTATTGGGAAAACGCGAGATAACTCGGATAATATCGCCGCCGGGCGGACGGTTATTTCTGTCATCGCGTTTTGCGCCTATAGCAATGAACTCTTGTCCCCATAGATCAACAGGCGGCATCTGCTCGATAAGATGATCGCGGGAAACGTCTGGATGATCCTTCCATGCGAATTCAAGGTCATCCGGAGCGGAAGCACGTTCATGCCCTGCGAGAACAAGGACCGGCTTCGTCGCAGAAACGATAGAGCCGGTAAGATCACAATCGGCATTGACATCTTTCCCGACCCATGACATTCTCGGAATGTAGGCATCACTTACAGGATCGTAATAATCAACCATCGCTTTCACACCTGTATCACGCGCAGAGAACTGAATGACCTCGCCGCGATTGAGCGTGAAGGTATGAAGCACCCCTTTTTTATACTTCCCACTCCATGAATCCGCCGTTAGCTCAATGGTTACATCTGTACCGTTCTCTGTAGCGGCGACACCAAACTCACTGCGGGGTACATTCACACCTGCATTCCATGGCGAGACACTTCCTTGATAGTACCACAGGGAATTACGCAAACTTGAAACAACATAATTCGTCCCAAGTGCTTCTTTGGGTAGTACCAAATACCCGTCGCTTGATAAATAGTTTAATGACATTGCATAGACAGCAACGTCATCATCAGTTGTGATGGTGAACATTCTGGGGATCTTCACTTCCATCTCAAGACGGTCCATAGCAGCCCATGAAGGCAATACGATTGGAGTGGCTACTTTCGGGTTACACTCGAATGATCTGCTCCAACTACCTCCGACGTGTGATATTTTTCCGCGGGTATGCGAACGCGCAACAATATAGACGGTCTTCGGTGACGGGCTGCCGGTCGGGTCATTACCGATGGTCGAAAGAAACGCTATATAGAACTCTCTACCTGATGTTTTATACTTTGGCTTCGGGACAGCTTGCGGAGTTTGGATCGGTATGTTTTGCGGTGCTGGTATTGAAGTAATTAGAGGTGCAGATGCCTTGCCTGCCTCGAAAGGTTTTGCAACACGTTTGAACTTGTCAGACTTGATCGTTGCGCGCGGCTCGCGAGTTTGTGCATACATGCTACCTGCATTCAGTAGGCATACGCACACTACAAGCCCTTGCATGAGTACTCTTGAGAACAACTCTATAGATCTTTTTTTGTTCACATCAATAACTGATGCGGGGAGCGTAAAAAAAACAAGCACTGCATACACAAAGTATGCAGCGGGGAAAAACTTATTTCTGAATAATGATATGTCTGCGTTCGGTGCGGTTTAGCTCTGGCATCGAAAGCTCAAGTACGTAACTACCGCTCGTAAGTCCGCGTGTCGAGAAGTTCAGCGTCTCTTCACGAGAGTTTATCTGTCGTGCAGGTAATGAAAGCACTTCTCTGCCGGTTGCATCAAATAGACGTATCACAGCTGTTGTCGAACGGTCAACGCGAAGCGTCACTGAACCTTTATCACCAACCACAGGATTCGGATAGACCGTTACAGACCTGTCGCTATACTCATCGGTGTTTACACTCGCTTGATGCTGCGGGTAGATAACAAACGGCACTGTAGCCGGACGCATGCCCCGCCACTCTGTGGTATGATGATGCACTTGCATCGTGCCATAGAGCACTTCATTTGTCGGCGGGAATACTTCAAGCTCAACTGCCATCTTTTGTCCGCCGGTTAAATAGGATATATCATAGGGCAGACTCTTTTTTGTACGAACGCTATAGCGAGGATTTGATATTTCCGTCACAACTGCGCTATCAAGCCACACTTTCCGGTTCATAATACTCAAGAAGCGTATCTCCGAACGCGGTGTTTCACCCGGTGCAACTCCGGCGAAAACATTGTCGTCAGCGACAATGCCTTGTAGTGGTTTAAGTAACGAACCCGCTGTATATCCATAGGAATCGACATTCCCAAAACCATAAGTAAGGATAGTTATCCCGTTGGCTGTCTGATTTGTTGTTTTTATCCTATGTGAGCCGGGCAATACGTTCACTGTTGCAACAGCAAAGCTCTTTCCACCTAAGGTAGTTGGTACGCTCTGAAATGCAATAGTAGGAAGGAGTACTCCGTCAATATCTATTTTACCAATACCACTCTTCTCGGTTACGATCAGTACATAATTATCAGTATAGACCGCGTCCTGACTGACGAAGAAAGTAAAATCATCATAGGTCTGGTTAAGAGGAGGAATGATAGCAAAGAAAGGGTCGCCGAAGCCATTATTTACCATCGTCGTATGTGCATACATGCCCACAAGGGAAAATTCACTGGTCTCAATTGCTGTCGGTGTTTTGATGAGCATATCACGATACTCTCCGGAAGCAAGTGGCGTTCCCCATGCAACACCGTTGACCTTTACAACTGTATTATTCGTACGAGCAAGAACACGCACAAGATCCCCATCTGTCACATTTGAATTATTGAAAGAATTACATACGAAGTTAGTACCCCATGTGGTCGTTGGCGGAATTGCTTCACAAAGATGATCGCGGCTGGTACTTTCTGATGACGGATACTTGAATCCTGCAGGAATCTCAGCACGGATATGACCGCCATAGACTACGACGGACTTCCCGAATGAGTTGACGCGTGAACCGGTAAGATCATTGGTCAGAGGAAGGTCTCCCGCCTGTACCTGGACACATTGCCCTGCATCTAATGTAAAGGTAAGGACTTGTCCTGCCGGGGAGCCTCCTCTTGTTTGACACGCCGGGATGATCTCTACAAGAGTGCTATCTTCAAACGCAGCTACACAAAACTCGCTTTGTCTTCCACCACCATCCTGAGTGAATTGAGAGTTTTGGTATGACATCACCATGTAATCGGTCTGTGACTTCCCCTTGGGATATGCAATGAATGCATCAGCAGAATAAAGTTTATGATTCATTCCGTAACAGACGATCGGGTGCGAAGAGACAACCTTAATCACTTTATCATCAACGATCTCATTTGATTCGATGAGCACGAACTGCTTGAGAATCTTATCTATATGGTAAGTCAATGAGCCACGTCGTGGGAGCTGAATGACCTCATTAAATTGTGGAAATGCTCTGCAGGTTATGGTGATAGTGACGTTATTGGTATTTGGGTCAACTTCATCAAGCGCGGCAAGATAGAGATCCTGATAGGTAGCATTAATATCAACATATGTCGGGAGTTCGTTTTGCATATAGCACAGGAGAAACTCCGTGCCGCTATTAGTTTCGCCACCTATCTTCCCCGTTCCGCCGCAGTCATCAAGCCAGTATTGGGCGCGGGAAGAGGTTGCTGTGCAAAGCAACATGACGAATAGTAATCCGCCTATGATACGGGAGATGTTTTTCATAGTGTTAGTGTGAATGAAAAGTTGTTAAAATCAGTCTATTTTTAACTACGACTCCAGCCAAATGGTTACAGGTCCGTCATTAACAAGTTCGACGTCCATCATCGCTCCGAACCGCCCTTGGGCGACTCGCTCCGTGCCCATTTTTTCACGGAGCAATGACACAAATCTGTCATAAAGCTCCTTTGCCTGTTCGGGTCGCGCCGCATCTATAAAACTGGGGCGGTTACCCTTTCGAGCATCGCCATAAAGTGTGAACTGGCTTACTACTAAAACGCTTCCGCCCCTCAAAGTTACATCCAAGTTCATTTTTCCTGCTTCATCTTCGAAAATCCGCAGTTTTATGACCTTTTCTGTCATTTCTTTGACACGGGCGATGTCGTCATTGTGACCAATTCCGACAAAAATGAGTAAGCCATGACCAATTTCTCCGGTGATCTCACCCGAGACGGTCACTTTTGCCCTCGAAACTCGCTGTATAAGAAGTCGCATCGGATACGTTTGTTACATCTTTGAATTCAGATTTTTTCTTCCACAAATCACCCTACCGATTCCCGTAAGGTCATTTCTCAGTTTCACATCCTGAAGCCCAGCGTTCTTCATTAATGCTGCTACATGGCAGCTGGCATCATACCCAACTTCAAAAAGCAAAATTCCACCTTCGTTCAATAATGACCCGGTCGCTTTGGCTATAATTTCTTTATAGAAAGATAATCCGTCAGCTTCATCGGTCAAGGCAATGCGTGGTTCATAGTCGATAACTTCTTTGCCGAGCAGGCGCATTTCGTCAGTTGAAATGTACGGAGGGTTCGAGACGATCACGTCAAACGCACCATTATCAATATCATCAAAGATATTTTTGTTTACGAATGTGGCGTTCGTAAGTCCGAGACGCTCCTTGTTTCGCTCGGCAAGAGCAAGTGCATCGTTACTTATATCAATGCCTATACATTCACTCTGTGGAAGTCGAGAAGCTAATGCTACTATTATCGCACCGGAGCCAGTGCCAATATCAAGAATACGAATATTGGGTTTTGATAGCAATGCAATCTCTTCGAGAGTTACTTCAACAAGGACTTCTGTAACAGGGCCAGGAATAAGACCGACACGAGAAACATACAGTCGAAGCTTAAAGAATTCTGTCTCACCTG
>JBKJTT010000080.1:0-49375 GCA_046590205.1 Kapaibacterium sp. (SeqCode) | reverse complement strand
AAGCAAATGTTCATCAGCATTAAAGCTGTCGGTATCAATAAGTATACTATCGTACTTGTTTTTTGATACTTGCCCCTCAATTGATTCCTTTGGGTACAATAGATGAATTGTGCCGGGTGAATCCTTCGGGACGGGGTGGCTCTTCCTTGGGGTAACAATATGATAGACCGTCCCAACTTCCTCCGGCTCAAAACGTCCCTGCCGTGCAACATACGGTGGCGTTATTCCACGCAGTTTAAAGCCAACAACATAGCTCGTTCCACCTACAAGTTCTTGAGGATCTCCATCCCATAATGCGATTACTAAATGACTATACCGTGCTATGTAAGCACCGACATACGCATATTGCTTGTCCCGTGCATCATTATACTCAACAATATTCTCTTCTTTTGTATCTGTAAGTAGCGGAAGCTCAAACCATTGTTCGGAGAGGTTCAGCAGAGTCTCAAACTCTTTTCGTGAGCCATCGTCGGAAAAGTCTTTTTCATATATCTCACGCCGCATCGGTAAAGGAGATATGAGCTTCAACCCTTTCGCAAGAGCGATCTTCGCAGCAATTCGGTCGGCTCCTTCAGCAAGTGCTGAAATAAAATAAAGCGGAGATGATGGACATCGTAAAGCAATATCATCAAGAACCTTGTGTATTGCTTCCTCAAGACGCGGGATATCCTGCTCACGGACATCTCGGTGTCCGGTGATGCCTATTGTTATGGGTAATGATCCTTTATTCACAGGACAAAAATACGAGAGTTCTGAATAAAATATCTAAAAAAGAAAGGGGCAGACTAATAGAGTCCGCCCCTTAAGGTAAAGTTATATAGTATCTTACTGAGTTTCTATGATGTAATAGAAGAAGTCATGATCATCATTATTCCCACCGGCGATATTAAAGCTGACGCTGAAGTCCGTTGTTGTGGATGTAACGTACGCTTGGATTATCGATGCTTTAGCATTAGCAGGTGTTAATACAACAATAGGGGCAACGTTGTATGTAGCATTGAATGTAATTGTTGCCTGCGTACCAGCTGCCATGCCAGTGCCTTTTGTATTGATGGTTATCTTTCCCGCAACATCTGTCGCATTTGCAAGTGTAATAGTCCCTGTAGTTCCTGCATTAGCATTTATTGCGGTTGTCGGTGCCGTTGTCTGCTGTGAACGAAGATGTCCGTTCTTGATATTGATTCGTACATTTGTACCACCGCTTGTTGACTGACCTACGCTAATGTTATCAGTAGAGCCAGCCATAGAAAGAGTGGTGCCATCATAACCGAGGTCTGCATCGTTGGCTAAAGTAGATGTTCCACTCCAGTAAGCAAGTTTATTTGATGCCCCTGTTCCTGTAAGAACGCCTAGCGCAGAGATAGATTTCCACTGTGGTGAATTAGCTCCTTGACTTGTGAGAACCTGATCAGCCGTACCATTTGAACCATTGACGCTCATCGGATTTGCACCTACAGGAATTGTTAAGCCACCACTGACCGATGCACCATTAGAGAATGTTTGCAATGCGGTCCAAGTGTTTGCATTGCTCAAATTCAATCCAAATGATGTTCCGCGTCCATCTCCGACCAGAGAGCTGTTTGTTGCAAGCGTAACCCATGCCGGTGCGCCTGCTGTAACTCCAATGATGGTATTTGCACCGCCGACAGTAAGCTCATTCATTGCTGACGTGCCATTACCAACAAGTAATGCGGCAGAAGTCACAGATGATTTACCTGTACCGCCATTAGCGACGGGAAGAATGCCTGATACATCTGCAGCTAAGCTGACAGCACTCCAACCAAGATTACCATGAAGCAATTGTGTTGCTGTGCCCGATGCGTTTTCCACAATTGCACCGGCTGATGAAACCATGACACGACTGTTGGCAAGTGTAGTACTTGAATTCGTACCTCCATTAGTGACAGGAAGAATACCTGATATTTCGGTTGCACCGCCGGCAAGGTTCAGAGGTGAGCTTGAAAGTACTCCGGCAGTCGAATGGACGATACCGGTTGGAAGCCCGCTAAAGGTGATTGTTCCTGTTGATGTGATTCCAGTTGCCGCTGATACAGCGCCAAGAGCGTTAACTTGAAAACCCAAGCTTGATCCGACAGACAGTAGTGGGGTAGAAATCCTGCCGGTATTATCAAAAGTAATAGTCCCAGCAACCGTTAAGAATGTCAAGTTGAATGTCCCTGTGGTAAGGGTTGTATTTGCTAAAAGTGCGCCACCAAACGCTACAGTATTGAGAGTCCTTGTCAAGCCATTGTTAAATGTGAGTGGTGATTCAAAATCAACGCCGCCAGTAGCAATTGCAATTTGCCCTCCAACATTTGCCTTCAATAATCCACCCGCTGCAAGACCTGATAAAATCAGATTTCCCGAGCCATTGAGTATCATTTCTGATGTACCAATGGTATTGTTTGAATTAAATCGTAATTGAGAAGATAGAGTATCAAAGGAAATCGAACCTTCATACGATGGTGACCCGATGTGAATGCTATTTGGTCCGAGCCAAATATCCTTCCATCTGTTTGTAGATGATCCAAGTTCTAAAACACTATTGGTATTTGGTACCATACTTCCGAAATTAGCTACCGGTTTGTCAATGACCAGGTTTCCGTCTGCATAACTTAATGTCACTTCATCAACGACTTGTTGGTTTTGTGAGCCCTTTGTACCATTGGCAAAACTACCAATACGAAGACTACCTTCACTTACGTATATTTCGCGCCAACGGAGTGATGGCGTACCAAGATCATATACGCTGTTCAGCTCTGGTACAAGCGCACCTTCAGTTGCATTATCAGTCTCACTGATAAATCTCGCACGAACTACGCCGTTTGTGCGGAATTTTAGGTCTGTATTTCCCATTGATTCGAGACCATCTTTTACTGCTAAACGTCCTGACTCATCTATTGTTGCGTCTATGGATGCGTCGTCATCAGCATCGACAGTTAGCATCTGTGCGGCTTCATCAGCGTTATCATATCCAAGCTTTGATTGATCTGCTGCTCCTACACCGATATAAAGACTTGATGGTCCGAGATAGAGGTCTTTCCAGCGTACATCTGGGCTACCAAGAGCGTATGTATTATTTGTACCAGGCCCAACACTACCTGCTACCTCAAGTTTGAAGGTGTTTGGTGTCGCTGTGCCAATTCCAACATTACCATCAGCCCCTCTAAGTGTCAATAAAGATGTAGCTCCAGCAGCTGTTGAAAACGTAAGTGTATTATTGTTAAGATTTACGAAACGGTTTGTGACGAATGGGTTGGTTGTTCCATTGGTCGCTCCGAGCTTGATATTCGGAGAGTCATAAACTAGACCCTCATTTGCATTTACGCCTAGGATTGACGAGAATGAACGGTATCTGACACGGTTTGACCCATCAATTGTCAGGAAGTTAATTGTTGCGTCATCATTAGTGATATTTGCAAGGGTAAGTGTCCCACCAATACCCGGTTCGAGCGTAAGTGATGCTGCTACAAGTGGGTTACCCATCATTATGTCACCATTGGTAGCAAACATCATACGGCTTGTACCTAGTGTCTGAATATCAAGAGGGTTGTTCGTTAGTGTGCCGAGTACTGAACTGGTTGGATTCGTATTTCCACCAATTGCCCATGCAAACTGATTTGTAACGGTGAACGGATTGCGCTTGATAAGATCGCCGTTGCCGTCAGCCATTACGTATCCATCTGATGCATCGGCATTTGTTGACCAACCAGTTGTTCCGGATAATGACCCAAAACGAGCATTAGGTGTACCACTTATTCCCCAAACTTCCAAGAGTTGATTAGGTGTTACCGTTCCGATACCAACATTATCACCAACGTTATTACCGCTAATGAACAATGCGCTTGTCGGCACCCAGTACCCGAGAGTCTGATCCCAGCGTACTGTTTGTCCGGTGAGTGACCCACCTTCAGTAAACGCGGTATTCGGCGGCGGGGCTTGCGGCGGTAAGTACCATGTGTAGTTTTCACTTAGTTCTGGAGGAGGTATAATCGTAATGATAAAACCGTTTTGGTCGAGCAAAAGTGAGTGTCCTCCGATCGCACGCTGTGCATGGACATCAGTGATTAGAGTCAATGTTGTAACAACAATTGACAAAAGTAATAGTAGCTTTTTCATGGGCATTTTCTATAGCTATTTCAAGTATGTATAGTACAAATCTTGTTGTCCCAAAACTGGCATGTTTTCCGGACGTTTACAAACCTCCAAATATACGACATATTTGGCTGAAATCCAAAGGGTTACAATAAGATAATAGTGATATTAGCGGATTTAGCGCAAATTTAAGCTTTTCGAGCCAAAAATGACAGTGGTAGGTAAGAGGTGCGTAGGGAGTCGAATAGACTATCCCCGGGGCGTCCCTTTGACACCCTAAGTCTTTGTTTTAGTAAGTTACTGATACTTGCACAGATAGATAACCTAAGTTAAAGTGCTTGCCGCTATTGCTTCACAATCATCCTTGTCTGAACCGAATTCTTTGAAGCTATTTGGATGTAGTAAGTTCCAGCTGCAAGTTGTGTTAGGTTAAGAGTATGATGACTTCCGGTTGGAGTTTTAACCATCATCATCTGCTCTCCAAGTATATTCATGACTTTAATACTTTGGGTATCCTCCGGCAGACCGCGAAGAGTTATAAGTCCCGTCGTTGGGTTAGGAGATATGTCAAATGATCGTATTGATATATCCGAAGAGTTATCAACTGTGAGGGACTCAAATTCTCCAATGTGTCGTTTCCAGAATCCATATTCGTTTCCTACAAAGATATAGTCACTGCTATGTATCATTGCATAACACCATGTTGCGTTTGCAGGAAGTCCTTGGTTTGCATTAATCCAATTAGTACCACCGTCATTTGAGAAGAAGATACCTGCTTCAGTTTGTGCTAATAAGTTTGCGCCAAAGGCTACGAGATTGCTTACGGCGATATTCGATAGTCCATTACTAGCTGACCTCCAGTTCAATCCATTGTTGGTTGATGTAAACACCCCTCCGTATCGAGTACCTGCATAGAGATTGGTGCCGATTAGTACTATTTTACTAACATTTCTTGGCATTCCATCAACGGCCGGTTCCCAAGTAGTACCTGTATCTTTCGAGATAAAGACACCACCATTGCCATTTCCAGATCCTATCGATACGAACAGATTATCCCCAATGGTAGCGAATGAAGTAGCACCACCGCCAGAGAGTCCGTCACTTACATATTCCCAGCTAGTTCCTTTATCTACAGACCGGTGGACATATTTCTGCCATGAACCTACAAAAATATTATCGCCCATTTGTCCAAGTGACCATCCACGTTTATCTAGTAATCCGTCACTTGCGGCATCCCAACTTTTACCGTTATCAGATGATCTGTACACTCCATTGTAAGCATCAGCAACAAATAGATCTGGTCCGTGAAACATCATCGCATTGAAGTAACTATCATATTCCCCTCCAACATCTGAGAGTCTTGTCCATGTATCCCCATTGTCAGATGTTCTGAATAGATGATTTTCAGTTGCTGCGTATAGTTCGTTACCTTTTACTACGAATGCTTGCCCAGCACCGCTCATTATGCCTTCACTAAATTCTTTCCATGAGGTACCGCTATCAATAGAAATATATACGCCAAGTGATGTACCAGCGATTAGTTTATCCCCATTGACTTCTAAGGTTTGAACATCGCGAGCCTGTATGCCATTATTAACAGCAGTCCAATTGCCACCATTATCTGTGGAAACAAACATACCTGCATTACCGCCAGCGGCAAAAACGGTGGAACCTACCATTGCGAAGTCATAAACTTCAGCAAAGTCTGTCAAATCGCCATAATTTATAGAAGTCCAACTTGTACCATTATCAATTGAGAGATATGCACCTGCATCAGTTCCCGCATATAGATTACTGCCGAACGCTCTTAGACGATACACTTTCTGGTTGGGGATTAGTCCTTCATTGACCGCTATCCACTCATTCCCATAGTTAGTGGAACGAAAAACTCCGTTGCCATTAGTGCCAGCAAAAAGGATGGTGTCTAATTCTTCAAGAGTATTAATTACGTGATTTTCAAGCCCTGTGCTAACTTCTTTCCAAAGTATTCCGTCCTTTGAGAATGTAATTCCTATCGTAGAGGCAACGAATATATTCGTGTCACTCATTAATATTGTAGTAATTACTTTGTTTGAAAGGCTTGATTTCCATGTCGCACCGTAATCAGTTGATATACCGATACCTTTATCTGTCCCCGCATAGACCATGGAGCCTCTGGCAGCAAGGGAATTGATTGTCGTACCGACAAGACCATTGTTGGAAGGTGTCCATTTCAGACCGTCATTATCAGACCGAAAGGCTCCTGCGGTATAAGTACCTGTATATAGGTTCGAGCCGTTCGATGCTAATGACAAAACATAAGCGCCAAATGGTCCGTTGGTTTGTACCCATTGAGCATGAGCGATATTTGTGAATAGTGCGAATGCTAAAAGCGAGAGTAAAAGTAGTTTTTTCATAGAGTTGTGGGGTTATTGAACTATCCAATATACGTAATAAAATCAAAAGTTTGTAGAATTGCATGACGTTTCATACATGATTACTCAAACTTAGCTAATTTTGAGTGGTAAAACAAATAGCAAAAGTCATAAAAAACCGTGACTTTTGTCATATAATTACGGAAGCCCTAATTTAAGTGTATAAAATGCATTATCTTTGTACCTACTATAACTACAGATGAAAAGATTGTTCCATCGAAGCACTCTCTTAGTACTTTTTCTTTGTTTGATAAGTGCAGGGACTTTCTACGCCCAAAATCCAAAACCAACGAAAGTTCTCAAGGTGCGTCGCCTAAGCATGCGTGACGGACTCTCTTCAAACAATGTACACTCTCTCTTTCAAGACTCCAAAGGGTTTATGTGGGTGGGGACAGGTGTAGGACTCGATAAATACGACGGTCATACCTTCAAAAAATATTTGAATGACCCTGATGATCCGAACGAATACTATGGTGCTTGGACATCTAATATTACTGAAGATAGCGCAGGTACGATCTGGCTACATCCTCAAGACCTGGTTTCAGATGGCAATTAGCAGGAGACTCTGGGGATGTTACCTATACACTTCGGTTAGCAGAACTTCCCGAAAATCCCGCTTTTACAAGGGGTATTGATGTCATCGTGGTTTGGCCCATTGCCTCGAAAATAATTTTTGAGCAAAAGGGGATCAAGGAAAGCTCGATGCACTATCCGGCGAATATCGCGCCGCTTGATTCGACAAAATCAAATATCTGGCAGGTAACTGCTATTGATCAAAATGGGGAAGTAATCGCTCAAAGTCTAGTTGGAGTAATTCCCCCTGCCCCTCCAGGACCAATACCCTGCGAAGGATGCCGAGTTCACTTTCTTACCCCCAATCCCGCCCCTGCTTTTAATCTTTCAATGTGTATTGGTCAAGTCCTACCCACAGTGTATACAAGCAACCTCTGGCTACCTTGCAATGCACCATGCGTACCTAATACGATAACATCTACTTGGACGTTGGTGACAGCCCCAAATTTACCGGTCACAACAGTTGCTTCAACCCCAGGTGTCTATACCTATAATTTTATCCAAACAAAATTAGGTTGTCCTGGGACGGTCCCATCAGTGTGCTCAAGAAAAGTAACCATTAATGTAGTTAGTTCGACTATTCCATTCGTAGATGTATGCGGTGATGCAAACAATTCCTACACAGAATGCTGCGGAGTAATTAAGTTTAATCTGAGGAAAATACCAAATCCGCTTACTACTTCATGCAATGCTATCAATAACAATTATTTCCCAGTGGGTACAGTATATCGATGGTATATCATGAAAACTGCAAATAGTCTTGATCTTACACAGACACCTTCGTCCGTCGCGATTCCTCCTGTTTCATTCCAGTCCACTTGTTGGGTTCCGCAGGTGTCGAATCCTCCATCCCCAGCCCCTCCTACTGTTACGATTGCGTCTAACGGTATCTGGTATCCATTTGGCACTAACTCAGTTTCTGTGACTGCTCCTGGCAATACCTTTGTATCAGACCTTTCGGCGACAACAGGAGGAGAACAATACTATGTAACATGCGTCATCGAGTTCCCTTCAGGGAGCTTGTTAGCGGCTCAGGGTTGTTTCCCCAATGGTTTAAAGACTACCCCTTTTCCTTTTTCCATTGCCCCAAATCCCAATGCTATACAAGCGACAGTAACTCCAACATTGGCAAACTGTGATAAAAATGGAGAACTTGAAGTAAACGTGACAAGCCAAGGACAATATAAATATCGCATACCGCAAACAACAGCTTTTGCTCCCTTCACGCTCCCCTTTCCTGTCTCAATCGGAGGTCTCTCGGCTATTGTTTCAGGTGGGAGCTCATATCAACTGATTATCCAAGATAAAATGCTGGGGCATTGCGCCACCAAAGTTTATACCGGTCCATTTGGCTGGGGACCGCGGCCGAAGGTTACGATAACTACATCCCCCCTCAATCAACACTTGATACCATGCAGTGGTAATTTATTACTTAATGCAGTCCCCGCTGTTCCTCCATTCCCTGCGACCCCTGCGGTTGATGCTTCCTTTAACTGTTTAATTACTCAGAACACTTATGAGTGGATGTGGTGCCCTCCTACTACCATAAACACTAATGACCCAACCGTATGGATTACTATCGGGAGAGGAGCAACATACAATACTGGTTCACCTAACTACGAAGGAGGTTATTATAAAGTAAAGGTTACGGCACATGCAGCGCCAGGGAGCACCTGTGTAGGAGATGGAGCGTGCAGAGAGTCGGCTATCTACACTGTAACTTCAAACAATCCGCCACAACCGACCATATCAGGACCTGTATCAGTCTGTGATACTGTTCATACTATTATTCTATCGGCTACAGGCACGAATCTCACGTGGTCATTGGGTACAACGCAACTTGGACAGGGAACACTTACTTCAACAGGCTCAACTTTTACCATAACAAATTCTAACTATCCGGGAGTAAACCCGAATCTACCACAGACTTATACAGTCACTTCAACCAATCCAACAACCGGATGTAGCTCTTCGCAAACCATCACAATTACAGGGCATCAATGTTGTAGTTGTAATTATACAATTTCGCGCACGAATTCACCCATCGCTGCTTTTGGACAACAAAATCCCGTAATTGCAGTTCCTTTAGGGGGAAACCTATATAAAGCTACCGTCTATGTTCAAAATTATTCAACATCGTGTACCGGCATAATTAAGTTAGAAAGCGCACCTAATGCTCAACTCTTATTGCCGAGCCAAACTTATTCTGTTCCTATCGGAGGGCCTACTCCTCTTATTTTTCAATTTACATCATCTCAGCCAAGCGGCAGTGTGTTTGCTTTTCCTGAGCGTCTTACACTCAGTAATCAGCTGCCTGGAGCTGTTCCAGCTTGCAAGTCATATGTGCATGTCAAAATCCCATAAAAAACACAAGTCCACTTAACCGAACATGAAAACGATTATTCAGCTATCACTGAAACACGATTTTGAGATATATTTCATCTACCATGAAAACATCATTTAAGCAAATGGACTTGCCCTAAATTAGTGTACAGTGCATTTGGTTGCTTCCAAGCATAAGACGAGTATCACTAACCAGTTCACAATAAACCGTGACTTTTGTCACGGTTTATTGTGAACGTAGGTACTTCTTTTTGGAGCGTAGATAAGGTATATTTGTGTAAGATAACAGCCATGATACGGTAATTAAACCCTGCAGCGCACTGTTGCCATTTTCCATATATATACCTTTCTAATCACATGAGACATTTCCTATTATCACTTCTTTTCGTTGCATTCTTTGCAGTACCTCTTTCAGTTGCGACTGCCCAGGTGCCGCGTACATTCACGTATCAAGGCGTTGTGATCGATGCATCGGGTAATTTTATAGCTGATGGTTCGCATGACCTCAAGATCCGTATTTATGACGATGCAGCCGCGACAACACCGATCTACACGGAAGATCAGACCGGAGTCGTTTTTGTCAAAGGTATTTTTAATGTTGTAGTCGGCTCGAAAACTGTAATTCCTGCTTCACTTGGCTTTGATAAAGGATATTTCCTCGGGGTTAGCGTTGACGGGGGTCTGGAAATGACTCCTCGCACAGCAATATCACCGGCTCCTTATTCGATGTTCGCACAATCTTCAGGTGGACTAGTCCCGGGTGCATTCGGAGCTGTGACCTCGTTAAACGGATTAAGCGGCAACCTCACGTTCGAAGCGGGAGCCGGATTGGCGATCACCAATTCAGGATCAACAATTACGATCAATGCGTCGAATGGCACTGGGATAGGCACGGAGCCAACAACAATTTACGGCAAGATCGTTGACGAGACAGGCGCACCAGTCGCAGGGGTTACCGTTTCAGCAGGGACTTCTGCTACGTTGACAAATGCAAGGGGTTTCTATATTTTGAAGAATGTAAGTGTCCCCAAAGGCAGAGCTATTGTTATTGCGAAGAAGACAGGATACTTCAACGGAGCAAAAGCTGTTACTCCAAGTTCTGACGGGACATCAAGGATCGAGCTCTCGATGATGAGTAATGCTACCACTGCAACAATAGCGTCTGCCGCGACCGGTGGCACAGTAAATATAACCGGTGGCGGTTCGATCGTATTTGCCGGAGGAAGTTTTACTACTGCCGGTGGCGGACCCTATAGCGGACAGGTAAAAGTATCTGCGCGATATCTTGACCCTAAAAACCTCTCTTTCTTCGATTATTTTCCCGGTGACGATCTGGCGCAGAATGCGAGCGGAAATACTGTCTCACTCATTTCCGGCGGTGCTCTGCGAGTTGAAATAAAAGATGCAAACGGGAATCAACTCAAGTTAGATGCTTCGAAGCCGGCAAAGCTTTCTTTTCCGAAACCAATCGATACAAAAGCTCCGACAACGATGCCGTTGTGGTATTTTGATGAGTCACTCGGTATGTGGAAAGAAGAGGGCACAGCTACACTTACGGGTGGGGTGTACTCGGGCAATGTTACACATTTCTCAACTTGGAATCTCGATTATCCAGGAGCTTCCTTCGGCACAGTGTCACTTCGAGTAGTTTGCAACGGAATTCCAATCTCTGGGGTAGAAGTTTCCGTTGAAGTTGATAATACTAGCGGAATATTCTACGTTCATCGTGGGGGAATGACGGGATCAGATGGTACTATAACATTCTTGCGATTTCCGGGAAGCCGACCCACTGAAATTGATATCAAAGCAGCGGCTAATAACGGACTATACTCTATTAATACTCCAGTAAGCGTAACGTTAACCACTGGTCAAAATCTTAATCTCGGTGATATTTCACTGAGCTCCGGTTGTCCGGCTTCTCTTTCCGGCACGCTCGAATGCAATGGCACGAAAGTTGAAGGTCTCGTTATGGTAACAGGTGGCACTAATACGGCTTACACATATACAACTACAGGGGACTTCGCTTTGCAGATGCCTACCGGGACCCAACTCACTGTAGATGCAGTTAGTCCAAATGGGGACCAGGCAAACTCGTTGGTAGTCCCTGCGCTTACTTCAGGCCAACAGAAGAATATCGGGAATGTATCATTGTGTGGATCGAGTACGACAAATTATGCAGAAATCACAACCGGACAATTTTCTTATGGAATAGCACTTTCACCCGATGGTTCACGACTTGGGGTAGGTAATTCTACCGGTTTCACTGTATATGACGCTGCAACCGGTAATGTGATTAGTTCAGCGACACTACCGGGTAGTAGTTCCATCTCCAATTTACAGTTTAGCATTGACGGCTCAAAGCTACTCATATCGAACCAAGATTCTGTTATTGGCTCGTCCGTAAAGGTTTATAATGTTTCTACTACAACGGCGACACTCATCACTTCTATCGCGGGTATTACAGGAGCTAAGCTCTATGATGACGGTACGAAGATCATGGCAAGACCAAATTCCAATCCGACAAAGATTGTTATTTATTCAGCAGTAGATGGCAGTATAATCAAAACCCTAAATCCTGTTAATATATCTGTTACTGACCTTGATTTCGGATTCATTCGTAGTGAGGACGCTGCTATTTATCAAGATGGAAATACCGCCAGAGTTTGGGATGTAGCGGCAGACATACAACTTCGGTTTTTCTCTGTAGCAGGTGGATTGCAATATTTTGGTTGCTCTGATGATGGATTGACCCTCTCTTCAAGTACGAATGGCGGGACCTACTCCTTTTACAACACTCAATCAGGGGTAAAAAGAGGTGACATAATAACTAATGCCACTCCAGTACTTACGCAAAACTATGTTTATACTACCACGTCTGTTGGTGGAATACAGGGCGTCAAGATCATACACATAGCCAACGGCACATCGAGTATCCGTTTCATTGGATCCGGTCTATTCATCAATAGCATCGCTGTCAGCCGTGATGAAAAGTATCTTGCTGTCTCACAAAGCAATGGGAAAGTTAGAATCTGGAAGATTAATTAATGAGTTGCATGTCCTAATAACTTTTTCTAAACAAAGCCGACTCGATATGGGTCGGCTTTTTTTTTGGTTATAGTACAAAAGAGTCCTAAATGCGGTGCACTTTGAATCTTATAATTTTACCTAAGAAAAATCTATTGCTAATTGCAATCTAAGTTATTATCATTTGGAAATTACAGAATGCAGAAGGATTTGGGTGCGCGAAAAATACGAAGATAAGGAAAATCAATGGGTTAGTGCACTCGTAGGGAGTCGAACCCCAAACCTTCTGATCCGTAGTCAGATGCTCTATCCAATTGAGCTACGAGTGCGTGCCTTTTTTCAAGGATTCCATATAACGAGAACCGTACTTTGGAAGTTCAATTTACTTCATTATCTCTTTGATTGGAATGATGTTATGTTCTCTCAAGCTGAACCCTCCTGAAAATGCCAGTTTTTTGATACTTTTCCAGGCAGCTAATCCATATTTATTGAGTAAGTAAAAGAGAATTAATTCTCTCTCTTGAAGTTTACCTTCGGGCAAAAGAACGTGAAGCATTTTTTCAAGTTGGGCGCGGGTTTCACTTTGCTTTTTGCGCTCGGCGGCAAGAGTCTTGCTCTCAAAATCTTTAATACCCGTCAGAAGTTTCCCCTTCAGGGTCGATAGTGCTCCGTCAAGTGTCGGCTCTGTCGCATTGACCGCTCCTCTAAGAAGCTCAAGGATGTTTTCAACTCCCCCACTTGCAGAAGCGAAGCGTTCGGCGATAAGAGCTTCCTGCTCGCTCTTGAGCTTTGCTTTAATCGCATCATTGCCTTGTTCGAGCAGATCATCAATCTTCAAGCCATGCTTTCGTATCAACTTCTCGAATCGCTCCTCGACTATCGTCATTCCAAATCGCGGTACGATGAGCGGCATCTTCACGTCCGCCCAGTCATACGCAACCTTCAACTGTGCGAAGTATGCTATCTCACCCGGACCTGCAACATACGCCACCGTAGGCAGTATCGTATCCTGTACCAACGGCCTCATCACGACGTTCATGCTGTACCGCTCGGGTGCAGTATTTAAAATATTTTCAGCTTCTTGATTCGATATTGTCTTATCATCGTAGCTGAATCCCGTTTCGGTCTTCGTCAGCTTGAAGCGTTTTCCGTTATCAGCTATGAAGAGGTTTGTTCCTTGTGGGTCAAGCTGTGCGTGATAGCCGTGAGCCGTCAGCTCTTTGCTTCTTGTCTGAATTGTATCCGATAGAAGCGGGGCAGTATCGAGTTCTTTCTTAAAGATAAAGGAAGCGTATTGCTTCAACTCTTTGCAGTTAGGATTCAGTATTAGTAAACCATCTTCTGCCATAAGGTCACCGAGAAGTCTTGCTTGGGCTTCTGCGAAGGTTAGGTCATCTTGGTATGCTGACTTATAAAGTCCGAGAACTTCACTTGTAAAATCTGTTGCCTGAATGTAAGTTTCCATTTCGGAGAAGAATGTCTCCATAGCGTCCTTCTCAAATTTCAATCCGCCGATCTGCCGACGGCTGACATCTTCACGTGGTTGATATCTAATATTACGTAGTTCAAATCCCGAAGTAATGATGTTGACATTATTTGTCTCTTCAAAATCATGGTCTTCGGTCTCTTGCCAAAAGACGGGTACGAAATGATAGCCAGGAAACTCCTTCGATAGCTCCTTGGCAAGTACTACAGTATGCAGTGCCTTATAGATAGTATAAAGCGGACCGCCCATGATGCCGACCTGCTGTCCTGTCACCACTGCCATACATCGCTCACTCTCAAGAAGCTTCAGATTTTTCTCTACCTCCGCCGTTAATGACCCTGCATTCGAGTGCTGCTTTTTCAGTGCATTGATAAGCTCCTTGCGAAGCTCCTTATTACTCGGCTTCGCTGCTTCTTCAGCTCGATGCTCCAGCAGCTTCCGAAGTTCTTCGCCGCGCTCATAGGGTGAGTACGGGAAGAAATTCTTTAGCGGCGTCGTGTCGAACGCTATAATAAAATCTTGTGCAAGCTTTGTGTAATGGCGAGAGCCGTTGATATTCATCAAAGTTTAGATTTCGAAATCTCAACAACATAAGGCCGTCCGAAAGTGTTTGTTTCGCTATGACTACTTCCATCGTCTATATTTGCGCATTCTGCGGCGAGCCGAACGAGACCTTCGTTGACGAGTCCGGCGGCCCAAAGCAGGACTATACCGAAGATTGTACCGTCTGCTGCCGACCGAACGTACTCCACATCTTCATCGACCAAGAATCAGGTGGCATATCCATCGAAAACGAGTTTGAAGGTTAACCTACCTCTTCAAGCCTATAATATTCCCGAACGGGTCTTTTATCTGCATTACCTTTCCGTCTTCGGGAATGGTGATTGCTTTTCTGTAAACCGTCGCTCCTTTTGATTTCAACAGCCGCATTGCTTTGGTAATATCTCTGACTTGCCAATACGCAACTTGCGATGCGCCTTTTGTTTTGGATTTCACGTCTGCTCGATGAAAGCATAGGTCACATCCATCCACATGAAAACCAACGAAATCTTTATCGTCGCGGTAGGGAAGTATGCCAAGTAGGTCAGCGTACCAATCGCGGACTGATTTCAACTTGCGTACAAAATAGACGACAGAGTTCGGTGCGCTAAATATCGTATTCTTCTTCGTCCCCATTGCCTGATAGTTTTGTGATGATGGTTTTTATCGTATCGTATTTGAATCCGCGGGAAGCGAGGAATGCGATCAGCTTCTGCTTTTGCTTTTTCGGGTCATCTTCTCTTCTGAGTATTTGCTGCCATTTCTTTTCGGCGGCACTCATTGCTCTCTCTTCTTCGCTTTCACCGATTCCTGCTTCGGCAAGTGCTTCGTGAATCAGTTCTTTTGGAATACCTTTTTTGCGGAGGTCTGTCTCAAGACGTTGCGCCGAGTGTGGCTTCGAGAGGAGCTTATCATGGATGAAGGACTTTGCAAATGCTGAGTCATCAAGCATCATATTTCTTCTAAGAGTCTCGACTACCTCATCGGTCACCTCACCATCAAACTCAAAACCCCGAAGCTTCTCGCGAACTTCCTTCTCGCTTCGCATCCTGGTATTGATGAACTTCGCCGCGATCCGCTTTGCCGAAACGAGATTATCAAACTCACACAACTTCTCGGCGAGGATGCTTGTCAACTCATCGCCTTTACGGAGCCGGAAGTTCTCGATGGTCGAGACATTCACACCCACAGCGAACTGCCCATCCACAAAAAGCGATGCGCGGAGCTTATCCTTCTTTTGGTACTGGATGCTCGTGATTATCCCTTGCGAGATATCTGCGGCTTTCAGGTGAAGCTTTTTTTTCATCTTTACAAGCCCCTCTCACTTTTAAGGGAGAGGGGAGTGTGTTATGATTATTTCTTCTTCGTCGGCTTCTCGATCGCTTCCTGCATCGGCGCGGTAGATGCTACCGGCTCTAAGATACCGAGCTTTTCTTTGATCGCTTTTTCAATCGTCGCGAATGCATCAGGATATTCCTTGAGGTATGCCTTGACCGCATCGCGTCCTTGACCAATTCTATCGGTCCCGAAGCTAAACCATGAGCCGGCTTTCTGGATGATGTTTTGCTCGATGGCAACATCTATCATATCACCCATCTTCGAGATGCCTTCATTATAGAGCACATCGAACTCGACCTCCTTGAACGGCGGAGCGACCTTGTTCTTGACGATCTTCACACGTACACGGTTGCCGATAATATCCGTGCCTTCTTTGATGACGTCGCGGCGGCGGATATCCAAACGGAGCGATGCGTAGAACTTCAGCGCATTACCGCCCGTCGTGGTTTCGGGGTTGCCGTACATAACGCCTATCTTCGAGCGAAGCTGGTTCGTGAAGATGACCGTCGTGTTGGATTTGCCGATGACGGCAGTTATCTTGCGCATTGCCTGACTCATGAGTCGTGCCTGCGCTCCCATTTGCGCATCGCCCATTTCGCCTTCGATTTCGGCGCGGGGCGTAAGAGCTGCGACCGAATCCACGACGACAACATCTATTGCCGCCGAGCGGACAAGCTGCTCGAGAATATCAAGCGCCTGCTCGCCGTACTCCGGCTGGGCAAGGATAAGCTCATTGAGCTTGACGCCGAGGCGTTCGGCATACTTCACATCGAGGGCATGTTCGGCATCAATGAACGCTACGTTGCCGCCTGTTTTCTGCGCTTCGGCGATAATATGCAAACACAGCGTCGTTTTGCCCGATGATTCCGGTCCGTAGATCTCGACGATTCGTCCGCGCGGAACGCCGCCGATGCCGATAGCCGCATCGAGCGATAGCGAACCCGTCGAGATCGCCTCAACACGCACATGAGGCGAATCGCCCAGGCGCATAACCGCGCCTTTGCCATGCTGCTTCTCGATACCATCAAGCGCTATCTGTAATGCCTTGTTTTTCGCTCCCTGTACTGCCGTAGTTTCCATTGTCGTCTAAAAATATAATGTTAAAAAACTCGTTTTCGCTGTAGTCAGTTGCCCTATTCCTCTTACTTGCCACTGACCACTAATCACTAACCACTTCCCCAGAACTTCTATAGCTAACTCATTGATTTTCCTATCAACTAAGTTTACACAAACTCCGATTTCCCCTTCCCCAACTAGCCACTGACCACTAATCACTAACCACTTCTCCTGAACCCCACCTAAGTCCTTATTTTTCATCAGAGTTTGCATACACACAAACAGTATTTTCTTCCTATTTTCGGGCTTCTCCCCATTTACGCTTTAAGCTTTGAAGTTTAAGCTTGAAAATGGGTGCCCATAAGTGTACTTGTAATATACGAAAGAAAAGGAGTGGGGCTGAAAAAGTGTACTTATTTTAGTAGATGCGTTCTTAGTTAAGAAGTTTAGCTTTTATATTTACCAAACTTCAAAAAATGCTTTTGCGTTGTGTTACCGCAAAGCATTACATCAATCAATGATAACCAAAGAGCATTATATCGAAATAGCAGATAAATATGGTACGTTCGCTAGTTGGGCTGTTTGGGCTGAACAAGGCAGTAAACCAAAATCAAATATAGGAGATATTAGTATTTTTGATTATAAGACAAATCCCAAAATATTAGAACAGCTGAAGCCAAATACTGTAATGGTAGGCTTAAATTTTTCAAGGAAGATTGACAAACAGGTATTTGTTAATTTTCACGATAGCAGACCTCAAGGACAGGATTACAAAATTAGACATGCTTTTAGGAATACACCATTCTACGGTGCGTATATGACAGACATTATTAAAGATTTTGAAGAGAAAGCTTCTGGTAATGTACTATCATACCTAAGGCAAAATCCTGATTTCGAAGCTCAAAATGTAAGGTTGTTTGAGAGTGAGATGACCGATCTTCGCTCTGATAACTTGTTCATCATAGCATTTGGAAATATTTCATATGACATTTTAGTTAGACACTTTTCAAATCGTTATAAGATTGCTAAAGTACCACACTATAGTAATCATATCAGTGCAGAAAACTATAGAGAACAGGTACTAGCAGTTCTTTCAGATTTTTGATGAGAGAGTGCTTTGTGATAGATGAGCCCTCTTACTAATTTTCATTACTTACCGCAAGAGCATTATTCAAATTCAGAAACCTTGCCTTCGGGAAGAATGCTTCGTTGATTGGGGGTGACGAAACTACTACCGAGCAATATCGCTTTTACTTCGGATTATTAACGGGAGAAGAGCGTGAATATGGATACATTGCGAGTGGTTGTTTTGGGTGCGGGCTTTGGCGGACTTGAGCTTTCATCCATCCTTTCCGAAAAGCTTGGTGCGCGTCTTGATCTTACCCTGATTGATAAAAACGATTCGTTCTTTTTCGGCTTCTCGAAGCTTGATGTGATGTTCGGCAAAAAACCTGCCGACGCGGTTCGGCATTACTACCGCTCCATCGAGAAAGAAGGAGTGAAGTTTCGTCAGGAAGAAATTACTGCCATTGACCCACAAGCCAAGCGCGTGACGACAACAGGCGGAGCGTATGATGCAGATGTGATTGTCATTGCGCTCGGCGCAGACTATGATATGAACGCAACACCGGGTCTTGCCGAAGGTGGTAATGAATTCTACTCGTTTGCCGGTGCAGTGAAACTACGCGAAGTTATCCCGACCTTCACCAAAGGACATGCCATCATCGGCGTTACGGGCGGTGCGTTCAAATGCCCACCCGCTCCGAGCGAAGCAGCACTGCTCTTGCATGACGATCTTATCAAACGCGGATGTAGAAATGATTGTACAATCAGTATCGTCATACCGTTTGGTGTACCCATTCCGCCTTCACCTGAATCATCGAAAGAATTACTCAAGACATTTGCCGAGCGCGGTATAGATTTTATTCCGCATACGTCGGTGAGTGCGATTGATGCGAGCCGCAAGGTCGCGATACTTGATAATGGCAGCGAGATGCCGTTCGATCTATTCTTGGGTGTACCGCATCACGTCGCCCCGCGCGTCGTCATCGAAAGCGGACTCACCGAGCATGGATGGATACCCGTTGATAGGCATACGCTGAAAACAAGATGTGCAGGCGTCTATGCAGTCGGTGATGTAACGAGCGTCGGTGGTCCGAAGGCAGGAGTATTTGCCGAAGGCGCAGCGCGGATAGCGGCGGATTCCATTATAGCGGATTTCAACAATATAGAACATACATCGAGCTACGCAGGTCACGGGACGTGCTACATCGAGTACGGAGAAGATATGATAGGCAAGGTAGAAGTTGATTTCTTTTCAGGTCCGTCACCCGTAGGAGTGCATACTCCTGCATCAGTAGAGCTGATGAAAGAGAAAGACGACTTCGGCGCAACAAGAGTAGCAAAGTGGTTTGGGGAGTAAAGACTACATACGTACCGCACATAAGATAAATAGTGCTCATCAAGAAGATTGTCAGAACGAATGAGGATGGAATAAAATGAAGGCAGCGATTTTCACAAAGTATGGTTCTCCTGATGTAGTACACATAGCTGATGTGCCGAAACCGGAGCCGAAGGATAATGAAGTGCTCATTAAGGTACACGCTACGACCGTTAACCGCACCGATACGGGTTTCCGCAGCGCGGAATATTTTATCATCCGTTTCTTTTTCGGTCTTTTCAAACCAAAACGTCACATTTTAGGCAGCGAGCTTGCTGGTGAAGTTGTCGAGATAGGCAGTAATGTAACTTCGTTTTCAGTCGGAGACAAGGTGTTCGGACTGCATACAGATATATTTGGCGCAAATGCCGAGTTCATTGCTGTTCCGGAAACCGGTTCTATTACTCACATGCCACACGGTGCGACGTATGCAGAAGCAGTTGCTATATGCGAAGGTCCATGGCTTGCCCATACATTTCTTACATCAGTAAAGATCGGTAAAGGACACCGTGCAATCGTCAACGGTGCCAGTGGCTCCATCGGGTCATCTGCGCTTCAGCTTGCGAAGTATTTTGGCGCGGAAGTAACGGCAGTTATCGGTACGAAGAATGTTGAGTTGGCGCATACGCTCGGCGCTGATAGGGTCATTGATTATATGAAGGAAGACTTCACCGCGATATTAGAAGAAGGCGTGTATGACTTTGTCTTCGATGCCGTCGGCAAAAGCACGTTCGGCAAATGTAAAAAACTCCTCAAGCCGGGTGGTATCTATATCTCGAGCGAACTCGGTCCGCATAACGAGAATCCATTCCTCGCACTCTGGACGCCGCTCTTCTCAAGTAAGAAAGTGAAATTCCCGATACCAAAAGATAAGAAAGAACACATCATCTTCTTCAAAGAACTCTACGAGGCAGGCAAACTTCGAGCAGTCATAGATAGGCACTATCCGCTCGATGAAATCGTAGAAGCTCACCGATATGCAGAGTCAGGACAAAAGACAGGGAGCGTAGTGATAGATGTGGTGTGAGGTTTTCGGAATAAAACTTCCCGAATAACAGTTCATATTCTTATGACCTACAGTCTGAAATACATATCGAACTCGAAGGGCAAGACGCAGGCAGTGCAAGTGCCGATTGCTGAGTGGAAGAAGATCGAGCAGAAACTTCGCGACGCGGAATTCCTGACCAAGCTTCGCAAGAATATTGACTCTGCGCTTGATGAGGTCGTCCTTCATAAGCAAGGCAAGAAGAAACTCAAGACACTCGAAGAAGTCCTTGCCGAAATGTAAGATCATCGCTGCCTCCTCATTTGAGAAAGAGTTGAAGCGTTTGGCAAAACGATACTCCTCACTTCACTCTGATCTTACTGCATTAAAATCTACACTCGAAGATAATCCAACGACTGGTACTTCTCTTGGGGGAGGTCTATACAAAGTTCGCCTCGCTATTAAAAGTAAAGGCAAGGGAAAGAGTGGCGGCGCAAGGGTTATCAGTTACTACCTTATGCTTGATAATGAACTCATACTTCTGACAATGTATGATAAAGCCGACCAAGAGAACATCTCCGAGCAGAAGATTAGTAAACTGCTTACGAACGCATTAAAGGAAAAACTTCCTCAATGAAAACAATACTTGTATTCGTGATGACGCTTGACGGGAAGGTTACCAAATGGGGTGACCCGCATGTATTCAGGTGGAGCTCGAAGGAAGATCAGGCGTACTTCAAGAAGATATGGAAAGAGAAGAAGCTCTTTATCATGGGCAGCGGCACGTATGGCTTCGACCCGATGAAGCCGAACCCTGACTACCATCTCGTCGTGATGACAAGCAACCCGGATAAGTGGAAAGAGTACGCCCTCGAAGGACAGATAGAGTTTACTACGGAGTCACCTGCCGAAATCCACAAACGTTTTTCTGATGCAGGCAATGAGGAGATGGTCGTAGTCGGCGGTCCGCACGTAGCGGCATCCTTCCTTGAAGCCGAGCTTATTGACGAGTTGTGGCTGACAATCGAGCCGCGCATCTTTGGCGCAGGCGATCTTTTTATTCCGAATGTAAAACTTGATGTCGAGTTGAAGCTGCTATCATCCGAAACCGTCAACGAGCAGGGGACGATGATAACAAAGTATCAGATTATAAAGTAAATCCTATCGCAATATGAAACACATACTCTTTTTTCTTGCCGCAGTCATATTTTGTTCATCCGCTGATTCACGTACGCTTGAAGTCGGCACGGGTCGCGAGTTCTCACGTCTGCAATTAGCAGCAGCACAAGCACAGCCGGGGGATACTATCCTCATCCGTGAAGGCACGTATAGCGGCGGTGATTACATCGAGAACCTCAAGGGTACTGCCGAAGCATGGATAACTATTCGTGCGAAAGAGAATGAGAACATTCTTTTCCAAGGCGGCTCACAAGCGTTTCACCTTACGGACCCCGCTTATCTTCGCATCGAAGGACTTACCTTCAACGGACAAACCGGAAACGGAGTGAACATTGACGATGGCGGCACACCTGAAACTCCGGCACACCATGTCATCATTAGCAACTGTACGTGGTCTGGCATGAATGCAACAGGTAACAATGATGAGTTGAAGTTATCAGGGCTTGATGACTTTACTATCATAGATTGCGACTTCCTTAACGGCGCGACAGGCGGGTCTCTCGTTGATATGGTCGGTTGTCATAGAGGCGTGTTCGAGGGTAATACGTTCTCCAATGGTGGCTCGAACTCTATTCAAGCAAAAGGCGCATCGAAAGATATAACTATTATTCGCAATACGTTTATTAATGGAGGTCAGCGCGCCGTTAACATTGGCGGCTCGACGGGACTTGCATTCTTCCGTCCGCTCGGCTCGCTCTATGAAGCATCAGATATTCATGTCTATTCCAATATCTTTCAAGGAAGTATTGCGCCGATAGCATTTGTCGGAGCGATCAATTGTGATGTTGTTAATAATACTATCATTCGTCCTGAACGTTGGGCGATACGTATTCTACAAGAAACCAACGAGCCGGGATTCTTGCCGTGCGGTAATAATACGTTTCGCAACAACATCGTTATCTTTAATACGGGGCAACCTGCAATCAATATCGGCGGCAACACTGCACCTGAAACATTCACGTTCTCGAATAATCTCTGGTTCAATCCAGATGATGCTTCATGGAGCGGACCAAATACTCCGGTTACTGAACCGAATCGGTTAGTAAATGTTGACCCGCTTCTGACCGATACTCTCACCTCACTACCAAGTAATTCACCTGCCGTTGGGAAAGGGTTAGCTGTTAGTGCTCCTACTCATGATTTTAATGGTAAGCAGTTTGCATCATCACGCTCAATCGGTGCAGTTGAAGGGGCGGCGTCAACATCAGTCACAATGCATAAACAATCATCATTATTTCAGGTCTATCCAAATCCTGTGTATAATGAACTCACAATCACGAACGACGGAAAAGATATTGATGTGAAGATAGTTGACATGCTTGGTAGGGTTGTGTGGTCGGGCAATGTGTCAAGGGAAGAGAAAATAAACGTCAACCAATGGAGTACGGGGACATACATAGTCAAATATGGTAATTACTCACAAGTCGTTGCAATTAAATGAGTAAGAACGTTTAGTGATTTCAACAGGTATACCAGTTCACTCGTTATCTCTTTTACTTGGGATTAAGAAAACAAAAAGTTCTTGGTATTGTGTGAAATATGTGTTATATTTGTGTAATCTCTATCCCTATGCTCGAATCATAGCGGTAGGGATGTTACTTGGTTACCACAGCTTTTTATTACTTCTTTCTATAGATAGTCAACATGAAAACACGTACATCTTTCTATTCCCTTTTTGCTTTTCTAGTGCTCGGTCTCCTGTTTTTTCAACCTTCTTCTACTGACGCTCAAGTACGAGTAGAGCAGTACAATAAACAAACGTTTACCAGTTCATTTTCGACAATCGTTGGACAAGTCGGGACAACGAATTTGGGCATGGCAAACAGCATCTCTGGCAGGACAACAATTTCGACTCCGTTTGCATTTACCTATGACGGGGTTCTCTATCCGGCATTTTCAATTCTCAATGTAAATTGCGGTGGGTCAGTGAATTATGGAGTTGGTAATTCAACATACTATAATCGTATCACGGGTCAGTTTGGTACAACGCCATCAACATATCCTAATGCGATTTGTGCAATGTCTGGGTTGCAGTATGTAAATGGTGGTGTGTATTATAGCGTAACCGGAGTATCACCAAATCGGGTGATGACATTTGAATACTCTAATGCACGAGCGTATTTACAAACTTCGGGTAGTGCTGTGAATTATCAGATAAAGATGTATGAGACAACAAATGCTATCGAGTTTCTCTATGACAACTATAATTTTAGTTTGCTTTGGAATACTTCGTATTGGCATGGTATAGGCCTGAATGGTAATCACTCTCCGATTGAGAACCAGAACGTGCATAATTCTTCGACAACGAACTTCAGCACCCCTTCAACCAATCTTCGTTTTGCACCGCTTAAGAATGTGCAGCTTCTACTTGCACCGAAAGCGGTGAGCTTTGGAACGCTCCTTACTGGTCAAGCGTCTGATTTTAGTGTTCGTCTTACGCATGTTGGAACAGAGTCAACAATGGATGTAGTCTCTACTTCATTTGCGGGCCTTAATCCTGCTGACTTTACTATTGTTAGTCCTGTCGTTCCGCCAACGAGTATTCCTATTGGCGGATTTGTAGATTACGTTATTCGTTTCTCTCCTTTGGGAAATGGAAGCCGCAGTGCGATGCTTACGTTCGTAACCAACGGACGAGATAGCGGTACACAGACAGTAAACCTTTTCGGTACTGGCGTAGCACCAATTATCTCCTCAACACCGTCAATTCTTTTTAAGGGTGCGAAAATTGCACATGGTCAGAGTGTAGAACAATCAATTGTCATCTCATCCTTGAGCCAAGCGGCTCTCTATTTTACTTCATTCAACATAACAGGTGACGGTGCGAGTGACTATACTGTATCGCGTATGCCAATGAATCCTTTGCCCGGTGGTATGACTGATACTTTGAAGATAAGGTTTACACCAACGCTCGAAGGCGGACGTCCGGCTTTGCTTACGATTAACAACAATTCTATCAATAATCCTTCAGTGCCAGTTACTCTTAAGGGTATTGGTATCATTCCTTACGTTGAAGTTGCCTCCTCTTTCATAGATCATGATTCTACATCGGTCACAGTTACCAGTTGTAAGAAGGTTACGATCATTAATCGCGGCAGTGATTCATTGCGTATTTTAGACCATTATTTTGCAAGTGCGGACGGTGATTTCTCTTTCACACCTCTTACAGGTCAGAAACTCGTTGTTGCGCCTAATAGCAGTGTGGATATTGATATTTGTTTCACACCGTTGCAGCGAGGTACGCGACTGGCGCGTTTCCGTGTTCGTACTAACATCCCTATGACATTTGAGCAGTATCCACGTGATACGGCTTCTATCGATGTTGAAATCCGTGCGAACGGTGTTCCGCTTGATAAGTCTATCATTGCCCAGAAGGATATCAGCGATGTTATCATTGGTACCGAATCAGCTTCACCGCTTGAATTTACAAATGTTGGTACAGAACCTGTTGTTGTAAATAAACCAATCATTTCCGGTGTGAATGCTTCGGAGTTCTCCGTATCGAAGGTGAACTTCCCGATAACAGTTGCTCCGGGCGCTTCAGTGAACATGACACTTACAAGCAAACCGACGGCACGTGGCGAACGTATAGCAAATGTTCTCTTCAATATCACCAGAGAAGATGTCACGTATACTACATCAGCTGATGTCAAAGCAAATGCGCTTCTTGCATGTGCTGGTGGCTCAGTAACTTCGCTTACATTTGATAAGCTCATTCTTGGTGAGTCATCTGCCCATGTATTTGAAGTATCAAACTGCGGCGACATCGAACAGACCTTCACGGCAACCTTAAGCGGCTCAAAGTCATACACTCTTGATGCCTCTACGGTTGTTGTTCCCGCAGGTGCTACAGCAAATATGACTGTATCATTTGCTCCGACCGTAGCAGGTATTGCAGATGCAACATTAACACTTAAGGGTTCGTATGTGAATCCAATCACAGTAGGTCTTTCAGGTATCGGTGAAGAAAAGCCGGTTACACAGTCTGTAGGAAGAACCTACGTAATGGATGGCTTCGTCTTAGAGCAGAACGCTCCTAACCCTGCGCTCGGCTCGACGAACATTACGTTCACCACACCTAAGACCTCAGATGTTCGTATCTATGTAGCTGACATGACGGGTAAGATGGTTAAGACGGTTGCTAGCGGCAGCTATCCTGTGGGGTCACATAACGTATCACTTGATACCAAAGACCTTTCAAGCGGATCATACGTCTATATTCTTGAGAGTGGTAACGTTCGCTTAGCTCGACAGATGGTTATTACAAAGTAATTGTTCTCACTCATTGTAGTTAGAATCAAGGGGCGCATCGAAAGATGCGCCCCTTGTCGTTTTAGTGAGTGAATATAAATTCATCAGGATGTCATCGTCGTCCATTAAACTTCCTATAGTAGTTTTCCATCAAACCTATAACAACAAAACGAAAGGATACTCTTATGAAAAAGCTCATTCTGTTTTTATTGGCAATGATACTCTTCGCGTTCGAGGGCGAAGCAGGTGTACGAGTCGGTGTTAGTGTCCGCATTGGTGCGCCGCCGCCTGCAAGAAGAGAAGTCATTGTTGCTCGCCTTCATAAACGTTCAGTTTGGGTGCCTGGGTATTGGGCATTCAATGGACAAATCGGAGAGTATATCTGGATACCCGGAAGTTGGCAGCGTCCGCCGCATCGCCATGCGGTTTGGGTCGCACCTGCCTATCATAGAGGTCCGCAGGGACATAGCTATGTGGTCGGCTATTGGAGATAGCGATTAAACGTTCTTTGTTAACTTAATGCGGAAGGTCGTGCCTTTGCCAAGAGAAGATTCTTTGACAAAGAGTTTACCATGATGATATTCTTCGATGATTCGCTTTGCAAGTGAGAGGCCAAGTCCCCATCCGCGGGACTTGGTTGTATAACCGGGGCGGAAAATATCTTTCCGTTGGCGAGCATCAAGTCCTTTACCGGTATCAACAACATCAATATATACTTTATCGGACTTTGATTCTATCTTGATCGTTATCGAACCGGTTTGGGTTTCTATCGCTTCAACTGCGTTCTTGATAAGATTCTCCAGTACCCATTCGAATAGATCGCGATTATATTTTACCTGTATCTCGTCGGCATCAGTATCAAGTGAGAACCCAATATGTTTACCAAGTTTGGGCAGGCGGTCTTCGAGATAGCACATCACTACAGATACTGTCTCGACGATGTTCTGTTCTTTGAGGTCAGGAACAGAACCAATCTTCGAGAAGCGTGTGGCAATGCGGTTAAGCCGCTCAGTATCTTTTTGGATCTCGGTTGCAAATGCTGTTACCTGCTGCGGGTCATTTGCATTAATATGAAGCATTTCCGTCCAGCCAAGTATGCTCGAGAGCGGTGTGCCAAGCTGATGCGCCGTTTCCTTCGACATCCCAACCCATATATTTGATTGTTCACTTCGTTTAAGATACGAGAAGCTCAAGTAACCAATGATCGTAATCATAAAGCCGAGTAAAAGCTGAATGATCGGAAGGGTTTCTATCTTTGCAAGAATACGGCTATCACCGTAGTGAACATAGTTAGTGATCTGTTCTTCTTTTGTGATAGGATCTTTATAGATGATCTTTTCGGGAGGGTACTGTGTATCCATCCGTCGCATTTCTTCTTTGAGTAAACGAAGCTGTGAAGCAGAATCAAGGGTAGAATCTATCGGGACATTCAAACTGTATTTACTGTACCCTTTCATCCCGTAGCTGGGGATATCGTCACGATCTGTCAGGATCACGGGTACGCCGGAGTTTTTTGTGTATTCTGTGACTAGATTATAGAATAATGCGTCGGGCTCTTCGGCATTGATAAAGTGGCGCAGCCCGTCAGCGAAGAGCTTTGCAACGCGCTGCTCGCGTTCTTTGAGTTCATTGACAAGTTGGTGTGAGTAGAGAAGCGTCCCTATGACAATAAGAACCGATGCCAAAAGCAGACCAAGCTTGATGTTGGTCGAGCGTGGCAGTCGTACCGTGCTTTTTGACGGAATGTGATTCATTACAGGTAACCAACAGGGCAGGGGGGATATTTGTCCCGTCCGAAGGAGTTACTTCTTCTTACCCTTCTTTGCAGGTTTGACAGCTTTTTTCGCCGCGGGTTTTGCTGCTTTCTTCGCAGTTGGCTTTGCTTTTTTAACGGCTGCTTTCTTCGCTGGCTTCTCTGCTTTTTTCGCAGGTGCTGCTTTTGAGGTCTTTGCTTTTGATTTCGCAGCAGGTTTATCGCCGAGCTTCTTCAGCTCTTTTTCAGTCTCAACAAGTTCTTTCTTCGATACCTTTTTCCTGCCCCCAAACAACTCCATCTCTTCGCGGGCATCTCTCTCTTCAGGGGATTCTGATTTTAGAGCTGCAAGCAATTCAAGTTCTTCAGGTGTAGGCGGAGCCGGCATACGTTTTTGTATCGTACGCGGCACGAGTGGCGCATGAGGAGTCTTCGTTATCGTCGAGAGTATCTTGCCACCCGGATACTGTGCATGTGGTAAAATCAGCAAATCAATAAATCGTTTGCGTGGTATTGGTTTTAAGATATGAAAGCCGCCTTTTTTCAACTCGATAATGAACTCACATTCGCTGCCATCGCTCTTAATGAAGTGAACAGTATAGACACCGGGCATCAGATGTGGTACTTTCAAGACGCTCTTTGCCGTTCCGAATGACGGCATCATCATACGTGTAGCGGTCATCCCGAGTACGCGGAAAACAATATTGCCCGGCTCGACGCGGTAACGTACGGCTATCTCATATCGGAAGCTCGAAAATTCCTTAGAAGTCTCGAAGCTGAAGGTTGAGTATTCAATACCTGTGATCTCGTCAAATGCTTTGCCGATGATGCAGCGGTATTCTACTTCTTTAATTGGCGGTAGTGGTTCCATAACTGTCTGTTTGCTATTATCAACAAACCCCTGTTCCCAAAATTACGAAAGTATGACCTCGTGGGCAAGAATAGCGATGTTTTCCTTGCGCTGCTCGCTGGTTTGCATGTTTTTAAGAGTTGCCATGCCTTCAGTAAGTTCGCCTTCGCCGATGATAATGACATGCTTGCTGCCTGACTTATCCGCCTCTCTCATCTGTGCCTTCAGTGAGCGTCCCTGGAGGTCATAAACGACGCTATAGCCGCGAGTTCGCAGTCCCGAAGCAATATCAATGAGGGCATTCTTACCGGATGGAGTTTGAAGGACGATGTAGCAGTCAGGTATCGGTGAAGGTATCTCGCCACCACGAAGCTTCTGCAAAACAATAACAAGTCGCTCCACTCCTGCGGCGAATCCTACGGCTGGTATCTTCGGTCCGCCGAGCTGCTCGATGAGCCCGTCATATCTTCCTCCGCCGCAAAGTGCGTCTTGCGAGCCGAGGTCGCTTGAGGTTAGCTCAAAAACTGTGCGGCTATAATAATCCAATCCTCTGACAAGCGTCGGTTCTATCGAGTACGATATTTCCGAAGCTTTCAGTAACTCCTGAAGTTCATCAAAGTGTGCTTTGTCTTCTTCGTCGAGATAATCCAAAATGCTTGGCGCATTTTTCACGATAGCTTTATCACCTTCATTCTTCGAGTCGAGTACACGAAGAGTGTTTGTCTCGAGGCGGCGTTTGCTGTCTTCTGATAAACTGTCTTTATGCGACAAGAGATACTCGTGAAGTTTCTCATGCCATGCGGCTCGCGATGGCCTGGAGCCAAGTGTGTTTAAGCGAAGATGGAAGTTCGAGAAGCCAAGCTTTTTATACACGGCAAGTGCGAAGGCGATTACTTGCAGATCAGCAAGCGGACTTGCTGCGCCAAGTACTTCTACACCGAACTGATGAAATTGCCGTTGGCGTCCCATCTGCGGACGTTCGTAGCGGAACATCGGTGCACTGTTATAGTAGAGTCGTTGAAGTGCGCCGGGCTGATTAACAAGATTATGTTCGATTGCGGCACGGACTACCGATGCGGTCAGCTCGGGACGGAGTGCCATCTCTTCGCCGCCTTTATCAGTGAAGAGGTACATCTCTTTCGAGACGATATCCGTTTCTTCGCCGACAGAGCGTTTAAAGAGAACTGATTGCTCAAAGATTGGGGTACGGATTTCTTGATAACCAAAGAGTCGGGCAACCTCGTGAACAGTGCGCTCTATCTCATGCCAGAGATGAGATTCGGGCGGGAGAATATCTTTGGTTCCTCGTGGTGCGCGAAGATTCGTCACTCTCCGATTCGCTCCTCTTCGGCGGTAAAAATATCCATTACTTCTTCGGGCGTCTTTGCCCCAAGCAGAGCAGTACGGGCTGCATCAGAGTTCATCACTTTTGAGGCACGCGAGAGAAGCTTCAAACGATTACCAACATCACTATCGCGGCTAAGCAGAAGCAGTACCAAGCGAACCGGTTCGTTATCCATTGAGGCATAATCAACGGGTTCTTTCGTGACGGCAAATGCGAGGACAATATCGCCGACAGCATCTGTCTTTCCGTGCGGTATCGCAAACCCTTTGCCGACACCTGTGCTCATGATGCGTTCGCGTTCATGGATCGCAACGTTGACCTTCTCTTTATCTTTGACGAGCGGATTTTTGCCCGCCAACTCGACCATTGCATCTAAGAGGTCTTCTTTCGATTCCACATCCAGCCCGATGGCAATATACTCGGGACGGAGATAATTGATCAATTTCATTCAGTTCTTTCTCCAAGTACGATATTCTGATACCACAAAATTACGCTAAAATAGCGTCGTTAAACACGGTTTTCCTAAGTTTTATCCGACGTATTTAGTAGCCAATCGAAATGCTAAAAATTTGTCCATAACTCATTGATTTTATTAGGAAGTAATTGTGCACCGCACCGAGTGTCGTGCTTCGTGTGGTGCTAAGAATTTACACATTTGAAAAGGGGACATTTAGGCGGCAAGGGGTTTAGCTTGGGGGTCATTCTGAGCGTAGCGAGGAATCTGGATATGTATGAGTCAATCGGAAAACTGCATTTTGACGAATTCCGACGTGCAAAGATACGAAATATAAAATCAATCTGCAAGATGCCGGCCAAAAAAAGACGTCAACCCATTAAAAATCAACAAGATAATCTTTGGTGATCTCTCATATCGCCGTTTCCAAGCAAATTTCGTCATTTCCGACAGGCACCTATCCCGTCTGTGATTAATCTTCCCCTCCCCAACTATTCACTATCTACTTTCCAAACTAAAAAGAGAATGTACACCTTGTTATAGGTATCGATTTCTCTCTTGTGTCTTCTTTTTTTATCTCATTCCTTTTAGATGTGATTTCATTTTTTTGCGTTTGTCCTTCATCTGCCCTTTCTTTGCATCGCGCATAGATTCTGCTTTTGCCCGCTGCTCGGGCGAGAGGATGCGAAGTATCTCGTTATGAGTCGAGAGTTTTGTGCTCTTGATCTCATTGCGCAGAGCAGCTTTATCTGCTGCCGGAGCTGACTTCATCTTCGCAATACGATCCTGCATTTGATTTTTGGTGTTTGTCAGAACGGTTCGTATCTCGGTTGCTTGCACATCGGAGATATTAGGGTTCTTTTTCATCTTCTCTATGCGTTTCTCAATCCGCTGCTCCGGGGTCATTTTCTGCGAATTTTTTGCAAGTGGATCAGCATAATCAGCATTGGCAATGGAGGAGATACCAATAATTGCTGCAAGTATGAGTATTTTGATGTGTTTTTTCATTGTTTTTCCTTTCGTTTATGCGTTTATCTATTAGACGGAAAAAGACGCAAACGGTTTAATACAATAGGGTTAATTAATTTTCACTCGAAGAAAATGAGAAAAAGTGGTGGGGAATGGTGTAGAATCCATTGTTTTTGGGTAAGTAGTAGTTATATTTGCCTACCATAATTGGTTATACTACTATGATTTTACGTCGCATCTATACAATTGCCTTACTGCTTCTTGTACTAAGCGTCAGTTCTTTTGCACAAGAGAAGAAGTTTTTCCGCTCCAACGGCTCCGGCGCGTGGAGTGATAATGCTAACTGGGAAACTGCCGATAACGGTGTATGGCTTCCTGCCCTCAAAGATCAATTCCCCGGCGAAGAGCATAACCGCGAGGTGAATGTGCGTATTGATGAAGGCGATGCGCTCGTTATCCGCAAAGGTGACGTCGTTCATATTAACTCACTCTATGTTGCCAAAGGGAATCTTGTTGTACTTGGTGATCTCATTATTGGTGATGCAAAGAACACACCTGAAGTTGGAGAATCTCCAATTGGTACGAACGAAGAATCGGTGGAAGAACACGCTACACTTGACATAACACCAACATCGACGCAGAACATCACAAATCCTATTCTTTTACAGAACGTCCCGAACCCCGCTGTGCTCGGAGTGACAGATCAAACGACGTTCAAGTTCTATCTTGATAAACCCTATGCATATGCACGCTTGACCGTCTTCGATCAGCTCGGTCATAAAGTAGTTGATCTTTATGATGAGAGTAACGTACAGGACGGATGGCGCACGGTGACGCTCCGCACGACGCGCTTGCAATCAGGCAGCTATCCTGTATTCTTAGAACTTCCCGGACAAGTGCTCCGGTGCCTCATGACTGTTGTGAAGTAATCCTTATATGATGGATGATTGAAATAAAAAGGCAGAGCGAAAGCTCTGCCTTTTCTTATATTATAAGCATTGCATCGCCATAGCTTAAGAAACGGTACCTCTCTTTGATAGCATGACTGTAAGCTTTCATCACATTATCATATCCTGCCAATGCGCTTATCATCATTAGGAGTGTTGAGCGAGGTTGATGGAAGTTGGTGACAAGCCCGTCAACTACTTTGAAAGTGTACGGCGGATAGATGAAGATAGATGTTTCGCCTTTTGTCGGTGTGACAGTGCCGTCATCATTGCCGACCGTTTCAAGTGTACGAGCGACAGTCGTACCAACAGCGATAATTCGCATACCGCTTCTTTTTGTCTCGTTAATTATCCGTGCTGCTTCTTCGCTTACTTCAAATTCTTCGGCGTGCATTTTATGTTCGCGGACATCATCAACTTCAACTGGCTTGAATGTGCCCAGCCCGACATGAAGTAGAACTTTTGCAATTCGTATGCCTTTGGTTTCTATCTCGTGAAGCAATTCATCGGTAAAATGCAAACTTGCCGTCGGCGCGGCAACAGCACCAGGAGTATGAGCGAAGACAGTCTGATAACGTGTCTTATCGAGGTCGGTTGATTCACGTTTGAGATAGGGTGGTATTGGCATTTTACCTATAGATTCGAGTTCACGCTCAAGGTCATCGTTAGCGAGATTAAACTTTACGATTCGTTCGCCCTGCTCAAGTTCTTCGAGGACTTCACATGTAAGTAAGTCGGAGAATCGATAGATTTCACCATTTTTAACCTTCTTTGCAGGAGCGGCAAGGGTATTCCAGGTGTCGGTTCGGTCTGCCTGTCGGTGGACAAGGAATATCTCGATCTCGGCTCCTGTCTTCTCCCTTATCCCAAAAAGACGGGCAGGGATAACCTTCGTTTCGTTGAGGACAAGGCAATCTCCTTCATTGAGGTAATCTGGCAGAGAAGTGAATTGCGTATCGGTCAAAGAATTATCAGTTCTATCCAAGACCAAAAGCCTCGAATCCGAGCGATTTTTGAGGGGGAAGCGAGCAATTAGCTCGTCGGGTAGCAGATAATCAAAATCTAACAGTTTCACAATGTAACATTTGGTCTATTTCGGGGTTAGT
Organism: Kapaibacterium sp. (SeqCode); assembly: GCA_046590205.1. Lineage (GTDB taxonomy): Bacteria > Bacteroidota > Ignavibacteria > Palsa-1295 > Palsa-1295 > DATDEW01. The sequence goes on along the minus strand of JBKJTT010000080.1, from coordinate 16,227 downwards.
GTCAGTATGGACGCCCCATCCATAGAAAAACTGGTAATACCAGATGAATTTAAACTTAAGTCCAACTGTAACCTCAAACAGTGGAAAAGCATTTATAGAATATGAAGTGGTTAGTAACAGCTCTTATCGTCCTTTCCGTCGCGTCCCAAGTTGCGGCGCAGGAGCAGTTGCCTACGACGAAACCAACCCAATCGGATAAGTTAGAATCGGTTGCGCGAAATCAAGAGATAAACAGAACCATAGAAGCTGATTCACTTGAAATTGGGCAACAGATGACGCCGTTCAGTGTTTCGCTTCTCACAAAGCCAACAATGACGGTTCTCTCAATAGATGTTCATCCGAATAACGGAGCCAGTGCTGAAATCTATCTCATAAATAGTGCTGGCGAGAAAATTCGGTCATACCTGAAGGGCACACTCAAGACAGGAAAGACCGACTTCGCTATCGAGACTCGCTCACTTCCTGCAGGGCTGTATTATATAGTCAGTCTCATCGAAGGCAGGCAGTATGCTGAGAAAATAGTCGTCCCTTCGAAGTAATATCCAAGACGGACTTTTCCCTTCGTTTTATTGTTATTCCGCCCTTGAAATTTATCTACTATTGATGGCAAATCTTATTGGCGGCGCAAGTGTGCAAAAGCATAATTTTGAGTATGATGTTATTGTGCTTGGTGGTGGTCCGGGCGGATATCCTGCTGCGATACGCTCTTCGCAGCTGAACCTGAAGGTCGCTTGTATCGAACGCGAGCGTCTCGGTGGTATTTGTACGAACTGGGGATGTATCCCGACAAAAGCACTCCTTCGCAATGCAGAGATATTAGAGACATTCAAGGCAGCGCCAAAAGAGTGGGGTATCACGTATGACAACCTCAATGTGGACTTCTCGAAGGTCATCTCACGCTCTCGCGGAGTCTCTGACCGTAACGTTAAGGGAATAGAGTACCTCGTCAAGAAGAATAAGATTGACCTGATTGGTGGCAACGGAGTATTTACAGGTAAGAACTCAATTGAAGTAACAGACTCTGCAGGTAATAAACGCACCGTTACTGCAAATAAGATTGTCATTGCAACCGGTGCACGTGCTCGTATGCTTCCTGGGTTAAAGCCAGACGGTAAGCGAATCCTTTCTGCAACCGAAGCCATGATAATGGATCACGTACCTGAATCAATGATTATCGTTGGCTCTGGTGCTATCGGCATTGAGTTTGCATATTTCTATCACACGTTCGGTACGAAGATAACTGTTGTTGAGATGATGCCGAATATCCTTCCTGTCGAAGATACAGAAGTATCAGTTGAACTTGAGAAGATATACAAGAAGAAGGGCTTGTCCCTCTATACAAGCACGAAAGTTCTTTCGGTAACACCTGGCAAGACGAGCACAGTCGTTGAAATTGAGACTGCCGATGGCAAGAAAGAAAAGCTTGAAGCTGAATGCGCGCTTATCGCCATTGGTGTGCAAGGTAATACAGAAAACATCGGACTCGAGAAGCTTGGTCTAAAAATGACGAAGGGCTTCGTTGATGTAGATGACTTTATGCAGACAAGTGTATCAGGCATCTATGCTGTTGGTGATGTGGCGGGTCCGCCGTGGCTTGCACACGTTGCAACGAGCGAAGGTATTGTCGCCGCAGAACATCTCGGCGGTGGTCATGCTACTCCCGTTGATTACGATAACATCCCGGGCTGTACCTATTGCCAGCCACAGGTTGCATCGGTCGGTTTAACCGAACGTGCCGTCAAAGAAAAGGGCATTGAATATAAGATTGGTAAATTTCCATTCTCGGCACTCGGTAAGGCGAGAGCAATCAGTCATACTGATGGATTCGTAAAGCTTATTTATGATGCAAAGTACGGCGAACTTCTCGGCGCACACATCATCGGTAGCGAAGCAACAGAGATGCTTGAAGAGCTTGTCATTGCACGCTCACACGGCGCAACAGCGGAAAGTATCTTAAAGACGATGCACCCCCATCCAACACTCGGTGAAGCAGTCATGGAAGCAACAAGTGTTGCTCTTGGTGAAGCGATACATTTATAAAAGTTTAATTATGAAGAAGTTCTTGCAGCTCAAATATCTTGCAGTACTTGCATTCATTGTTGCCGGGTACTTCGTGGTACGCAATGAATTCAAGGGTGCTAATGACATCGCACCTGCCGCGCAGCAGAAGCAAGAGCTTTGCCCGGTGCATCAAGTACATCTCATCCTTGATACTGTAAAGATCGCTATCGAGAGCGAGGTCGTAGATAGCGCATTCATCGCAAACCGAAATATATACTTCCCGTTAGCGCAGGATACATTTTATCTGCTTGAGTGGTATAAGGACGACGAGCATAAGAACATGACTAAATCACAGGTTTGGTTCTGCCCCGATTGCCGCGAAGCAAAGAAGAAGTTCTCGTTAGGGCAGACGATGTAGTTTGGCATAGCATTTGCAACTTGCCTGTTGTAATGAGACGCAGGCTGATACTTATAGTGTTACTAATGCTCGACCTTGTGGCGATAGCAGGTCTAATTCGGCTTGTCATCAAGAAAGAGATATATGCCAGAAGTCAGCATAGAATATGTAGTTTGCACAACGTTGAGATGCGAAAAGAAGCTATGCGTGTGAAGTATGGTCGTCCGCGTGTGAACAAGACCATTTCATTGTTTGATATTACTTATACTAATTTCCCTAACCGTCATTACTATTCTTGGGGCGGCTGTGTGGTACCTACACCGAGACTCAAATTTACTGTCGATTGGTATTGTCCGCAATGTCGTATTGCATTTTGCAATTGGGTCTCATAAAGATAGAAAAGCAATGTGGTTTGTTTGTATATTGTTCTCATAGTTATAGGCACCTATATGAGAACGTCAATATACATGATAGCGATACTTCCCCCTGAACCGATATACTCGGAGGTGCAGGAGTTTAAGAAACGGTTTGCTGACATATATCAATCGAAAGAAGCACTTAAGCGTCCGGCACACATCACAGTTATTCCTCCTTTCGAGTATTCTCAAGATGATGAGTTTAAGCTTACTAACTTCCTTGCAAAGTTCTTGAAGAAGCACTCGCCATTTGAGTTATCATTCGATGGATTTGGGACATTCGAGAAACGCGTCATATTTGTTCAACCAGAAAAGAATGAGCATCTAAAAATGCTCTTCAAAGATATTACCAAAGCATTTAATAAGGAGTTCAAGGTGAGGGAAGGAAATAGCTCGTCGCTTCCGTATGCACCACACATGACAATCGGCTATAAAGACCTCAAGCCTGCAATGTATGACCTTGCATGGGGGGAGTTCAACTCAAAGATATACAGGCGTAAGTTTATGCTTGGTGAGCTATACTTGATGCGGCATTCAGGTCAAGGGTGGGTTGCTGTCTGCGAAGCACCTTTTTCATTGATTCTTGAAGATGAACTGACACTCGGATTCTGAAAGTAACTTCTTTGTCAAAAATGTGTTTATTTTATGAGTTTTGATCTTAATTCCCCTATGAAAACATTCTTTCGTTTTACCATACTTTCATTAGTATTGCTTGCTACCAATGCCCTCGCTCAAGTATCGCGTGATGTAGCGGTAGAGCTTGATGTCGTTGTGGACTCCTCAAAGCCATCAATAACGCTTCAATGGAAAGCTGATCCAAGAGCGACTAGTATTCAGGTGAACCGCCGTTTACTTGGAGACGGAAGTTGGGGGACTGCAAAGACAGTTGTGAAGATGGATTCCCTCTATCGTGATACAACAGTTGAAGTCGGGAAGGCGTATGAATATCGTGTTCGTAAAGTTCTATCTGCCGGTGCTACAATTACAGCATGGGGATATGTTACAAGCGGTATAAATGTCCCTGCAAAACGTGATAAAGGCGGCATATTCCTTGTCGTCGATACGACATACGCAACTGAATTGAAGAACGAGCTTGAACGATTAGAGCGAGACCTCTTTGCAGATGGCTATAACGTTACACGCATTAATGTCTCACGCGATGACAAGCCGATTGATGTAAAAGAAAAAATTAGCAACCGGTACTTTGCAGACCCGACAAAGTATACAACAGTGTTTCTTTTAGGCAGAGTACCTGTTCCGTATTCAGGATATTTAGTGCCGGATGGACACGGTGATCATATCGGAGCATGGCCCGCTGATGTGTATTATGGCGAGTTCGATATGGAATGGACTGATGAAGTGAATGAAGATGATCCGCAACTTAGTAACCCACCTCTTGAAGAAAAGAACATCCGCCCCGCACAATGGAATATGGCAGGAGACGGAAAGTTTGATCAAGCGCGACTTGACGATGACGTTGACCTCATGGTTGGGCGCGTTGACTTTGCGAATATGACGGGCTTTGGCAAAAATGAAAAAGAATTGCTAAAGCAGTATCTTGATAAAGATCATAACTATCGTGTTGGACTTTTGACAGCTCCCAAGCGCGGACTTATTGACGATAATTTCGGATATTTTAGCGGTGAAGCATTTGCTTCAAGCGGTTGGCGCAATCTACCGACGATGGTAGGTCGTGATAGCGTCAAAGAGATTGACTGGTTCACAACGCTCTCAGTTGATCCGTATCTATGGGCTTATGGCACTGGTGGCGGCTATGATCAAGGCGCCGGCGGTGTTGGTACCACAAATGATTTTGCAACAAGTGGTTCAAAAGCTATCTTTACGATGCTTTTCGGCAGTTACTTCGGTGATTGGAATACGACCAATAATTTCCTACGTGCACCACTTGCAACAGAATATGGATTGTCTTGTGCTTGGTCAGGCAGACCTTATTGGCACTTCTATCCAATGGCAATGGGTGAAGCACTTGGATACTGCGCTCGTAAATCACAAAACAACGCAGGTGACCTTGCAGCAAATAACAATGCTCACTTAGTTCACATAGCGTTGATGGGCGACCCAACGTTGAAGCTATATCCGGTCATGCCACCGACGGCTTTAACTATACAGAGCAAGGCTCAAGATCAAACACATCATTTAGAATGGGATTCATCCCCTGATAAAGACATAGCTGGATACTATATCTTCCGGTCTCCAAATAGATATGGACCTTTCACACTTTTTACTCCTCAACCGATACAGAGTACTTCTGTGAATATTAGTAATGTATTGCCCGATACAAATTTTTACTGGGTTCATGCAGTTCGGTTAGAGTCATCACCAAGTGGTACATATTATAATTTAAGTCCGGGCGTATGGGGAATAGAACATGGGTATGGACCTTCATCTGTTAAAACAACAGAGGATAATGCCGAAGGTAAAATATCGATTGTTCAAACACTAACTTCAAGCCAGATCACTCTTACACTTGAAAGAACTTCAAACATTCAGATGTCAGTTGTCGATGCGACTGGAAGAACACTCTCGGTATTAACCGACAGAGTACTATCCCAAGGGGAGTATCACTTTGAGCTTCCATATACAAATCTCTCCAGTGGCGTCTATTTTATTAGGGTTATAGGCACCCAAAAGCCGCTTTCGGCGAAGATATTGGTCGTAAAATAACCGAAAGCCAAAGAGAGCGGAATCCATAGGTTTTGCCTTTGCGTTATCAATCTGATAATAAAGGTAAACCCATGAAGCACGTTCGTATATGTAGTGTTTTGCTTGTAATCTTGAGTCTTGCAGTGGTGTCAGTTCATTCTGCGCCAAGCAATGATGTCTCTGATAAAAAAACTGTTCAGAAGAAGCAGGTCAAAAAAGCGAAGAGCAAAAAGAAGAAGGTAAAAAAAGATACAGCGTCTGAAACGCTGCCTGCGCCAATCATTGAGCGTCATTATCCGCCACCGGGCTCAAGCGGACAGGTCAAGAATTATGACTTCTTGCTCAAACGTACGTCATATCCCGATGGTGAAGTAACTCCCGAGCTATACATGGCAGCGCATGAACAGGCACGTAAACTGCCAGTGTATTCACGCCGCAGTCCACAGGCACAACAAGCGACGAATAAGTGGGTAAATGTCGGTCCGTTTGGTATAGGTGGTAGAGTACCTACACTTGCAATGCACCCGACTGATTCAAATATATTTTATGCTGGTGCTGCGGCAGGCGGTGTATGGAAGACGACAGATCACGGCAATTCATGGAAAAATCTTACTGATACATTCCGTTTGCTTCCCTCGGGCTATCTGACGATTGACCCGCACCATCATGAAACTGTCTATTACGGACAAGGCGAGCCAAACAACAGTGCCGATTCGTATCCAGGCAATGGCTTGTATCGCACGACTGACGGTGGGACTTCATGGTCACATCTTGGGCTTGAAAAGACGCGTACTATTTCGCAGATTATCGTTGACCCCATTGATAGAAATACCATTTATGTATGCGCTCCCGGTTCAACGACAGCAGCAGACTCAAACCGAGGTATCTACAAGACAACTGACTTTGGAGTGACATGGAAGAATGTTTTGCTTGTGCGTGGCGGAATAACTAAAACATCTCGCCCGATATCCATTATTGATCTTGTGATGAATCCGCTCAATAACCAAGAACTTATAGCTGCATCATGGGATAAGTCGGCATATACCTATACTGGACTTTGGCACTCTCTCGATGCAGGTGCATCTTGGAAGCGAATCGATACGGGAAAGACTACCTACCCAAATGCACTCAAAGATAAGCGATTTGGGCGCACCTCACTATTATGGGTTAATGCTGGAGCATCGTCGGTATTGTACTCTGTCATAACAAAGACGGATACGAATATCATCACTGGTTATGCAACAGATGAGAATTTGTATGCGCTCTTCAAGACAACAAATCCAGCCGGAGATAGTTGGACAAAGTGTATTGACTCAACATTCCGCATTCCTTATAAAGGCAATAATGTAGATAGCGTTGATCTGTTCTACCGTCAAGGCAGTTACAATAACTTTCTTGCAGGTAATCCGAAGCGTCCTAATGAAATATACATTGGTGGTATAGATGTGGTCCGCTCAACCGATGGCGGTACAACATTTACAAATATCACTCGGGGTTATCCAGCATATTTTTCAAATGACAGAACGCAACACAGCGACCAGCATGCGCTTGGTTTCTCGGCTGCTTCAAGTGGGGATGATTTATTCGTCGGCTCCGACGGCGGTGTATTCAACACAACGAACTACGGTGATAAGTGGACACAATTAAAAGGTATTCCGATGACCATGATCTATCACCTTGAGCCATGGAGCGTCGGGATGACGCACTTAGGTGATAACTTTCCGCCTGATTCTATCAAACTTATCGGCGGTACACAAGATAATGGTTCTATCTCAAGCGGCTTGACGAATGAACCCGATTGGCGATGGATAAATAGAGGCGATGGCGGCTGGGCGCAGGCACATCCAACCGATAAAGAAAAGCTCATCACTTCTCTTCAACTTGGTAAAGTTTTTGTTAAGAATACGCTTGACTCTCTTCGTCCAAATCTCACGACCGATGAAGGTTCTGCAGATAACACTTATCGCTGGTATCAGATAAGCCGAATACTAACACATGGTGCTAACCGCCTCACAGATACGAATGAAAGCTGCTCATTTATTCCGCCTGTTGTCCTTGATGATAAGCGACCTGACGAACTTTATACTCCACGTACAAAACTTTATCGTGCGAAGATAGATTGGGCGAATCCTGATAGCACGAAGTGGAGCGTTTGGAGCCCGCAGCTTGGAGGTACATTGAATAAGCCAAGTAATTGGTACACAGGATATATTAATGCTGTAGGTGTAGGAGTTAGAGATGAAAATAACCGCCCGATGCTATGGGTTGGCGGTTTACTCAATCAATCTCGCGCAAGTTTATATAGAACAGCGTACGATCCGTCTTTACATCAAGACTCTATGCCTCGTTGGATCAGAGCCGATGCGGGATTGGCAGCTGCATACGTCTCATGTATCGTGCCAGATAGGAGTGATTCTCTAAGGGGATTTTGTTCGCTTTCAAGTTTCACTACAAATCGCATATATAAAACAGTGGATGGAGCCAAATGGACAAGTATAACAGGTGATCTGCCTTCTGCACCGATCAACTCGTTCATCATTGATACGGTCGCAGAGCAAGGTAACCCGCTTGCGAGGAATCAATGCATTATCGTTGGTACTGATATTGGTGTCTTCGTCACCACAAACGGTGGTAAAAATTGGGCAACACTTGGCGAAGGGCTTCCACCTGTTGTTGTAGAGCATGTCACGAGATATAAGAATTATCTCATCGCAGCTACTCATGCGCGCGGAGCATTTGTGATAGATATTTCTGACCTTCGCGCCGAGCCGCTTAATTCAGTTAGAGGCGAAAGCTATACAGGTAAGATAGTATTGAATTCTGTTCGTCCGAATCCTTATTATGGCATTGGCACTCCGATAACGTTGAACCTAACAAACGGTGAGAATTCGGAAGAGAATGTCTTCGTAGAAATTATCAGTACTGCTTCGGGGATAAAGATGCTTTCACAAGAGATGAGAGTTGGGATTGGAACAAGCGACATCGAACTTCAAGCCAATACACTTGCTAATGGTACATACATCATCTCTCTTTCGAATGAGAAAGGTCTTATCGCAACAGAAAAGATAACGGTTATTAAGTAGAAGCCATAAAAAAGGGATGGAGTGTACTTCATCCCTTTCTTTTACATACTTGCAGTAAGTATTATCGTGTCATCATGATCTCGGCATACTGCGGTACCATTGCTTTTTTGGTAACAGGTTTTGCCGCCTTAGCTTTTTTCTTCTTTTTACCTTTTGCTGCAGGTTCTTCCGGGGTTTCGGTTATCATACGTTCAAACTTTCCGGGGGGGAGGGTATTGTTAATATCAATTGAGAAATTTGAACCTGACAAATTTTTGGACATAAAGAATGATGTCAAAGCACTCTTGCGGCTATTTGCAAGCTCTGTCTGCGCTGCTGCTGATTTTCCTGAAGGGGTAACATCAGGATAGACGGTACATCTCAAGCTTAACTTATTACGTTTTGCCGCCGCTACGATATTCTCAAGATCAGCGAGTACAGCACCCTCGATCTTTGAGCTTTTGGGCTCAAAGACAAGCGTTGAAAATGAAAATGCAGAGTTCAGTTCAAGTGGACGAAGTTGGACGGTCTTCGGGACTTCCTGATATTTATCAGACGGCGGGATGCTCAATTGTTCCTCCTGGTAATAATAGTCGCCATTAGTGTAGGTGAGTTTGTACTGGATGCCGGATTTGAGGATGATCTGAAATTTTCCATCGTTATTCGTCTTGCCGGTATTGATAAGTTTACTTCCTTCAAATACAGAGACACTGACATCGGGGACATTTCCGCCTTTTGTGCTTGTGATCTGTCCTTTGAGGAGGGCAACGGGCTTATTTCCCTGTGCATACACAGAAATGGCGAATACGGAGAGGAAAAGAGCGATTATGAACTTATTTTTTGAGTTTGTAAACGTCATAGGTAATGATTTTGCTAATTACTTCTCTCTATAAACGCAAATAAAGCCATAGCGTTACACTTTTTGGGCAAGATTATTTATTTCTCATACAAAAGAGATAAAAAAAGACCGATTGCTTGCGCAACCGGTCTCCATAATACCCGCTCGTGTTTTCACCTAACGCATTACCATCATCACCATACGACACAGGTATCACTAGTTGTATATACTGGTAACACCAATTCATGTTTCGGAAATTCCGAAATATGAATTATTACTCATTTTTATTTCACTTCCGCATACGCAGGGCGTGGCTTGCGCATCTTCGAGAAGATGTTTATACGTCTGAAGAAGCGTGGGAATTTCTCGCGTGCACCTTCAATGTATGTGTACATAACCGGCACAAGCACGAGTGAAAGTATCATCGAGCTTGTCAAGCCGCCGATTAGAGCGATAGCCATTGCCTGACGGAACTCTGACCCTTCACCAACACCCATTGCAAGCGGAAGCATACCCAAGATCATCGTTACGGTAGTCATGATGATCGGGCGCAGACGAGTCGGTCCGGCTTCCATAAGTGAGTCATGGACAGTGTGCCCTTCTTCACGTCGAGAGTTTGCTCGGTCAACGATAAGAATAGCATTCTTCGTCACCAGCCCCATAAGCATGATGAGTCCGACGAGTGTAAAGATCGAAAGTGTCTTTCCAGTTATCCATAGTCCGACGAGTGCGCCAATAAGTGCGACAGGTAATGAGAACATGATCGTTAATGGGTGAGCATAACTTTCAAAGAGAGCAACCATGATCATGTACACGAAAAGTATTGCGAGCAAGAATGCAATACCCAGATCACCAAAGGATTTCGACTGATTCTCTGCATCACCTGCAAAGTACGGTTCGTTCATCCCTTTCTTTACCGGCATGGTCTTGATGACCTTTTGAATATCTATAACAACATCGCCGATAGGTCGCCCCGCAAGCCCACCCGTAAGGGTTACAACGCGCTCACGGTTCTTACGCCCGATAACAGCAGGTCCTTCGCCATAGTAAAGCGTAGCAATATCAGAGACTTTCATCTGCTGACCCATGCGGTTAATGATTGTTATGTTTGAAACATCTCGTGCATTTGATCGGTCAATCTTATCTAAGATAACATTGATGTCGTATTCTGTTTCGCCTTCTTTGAACTTTGCATCTGTGTTGCCTGCAAGTGCAGTGCGGATAGAAAGTGCAGCTTCACCAAGCGAAATGTTGTTTGCCGAGAGGCGGTCTCGGTCAAATACAATCTTTACTTCGGGCTGCCCCGCTTCATAAGAACTCTTGATATTTTTTACCCCATTGATGTCTTTGATCTTCAATGCGAGTGAGTCTGCATACGCGACAAGATCCGCAAGGTTTGTACCGCGCATCTCTACCTGAAGAGGTGGTTGATTTGCAGAGCCGAAGATACCGATAGGTTCAGTTCGAACGATAAGTCCCGGAATATCAGCAGCCATTTCTTTCACATGCTTCATCTCTTCCTGCATTGATCGGATCTGCTCATGCTTTTCGCGTATCTTGACTTGTATCTGTCCGACGTTGCCGCGATCAACTTTACCCCATGCATTCTCTTGCGATCCGGTGATCGTCATATATCGGACTATGTTCTTCTCGGCTGCAAGTTTCTTCTCATATATCTGTATGAGCGAATCTGCTGTCTTGATGTTCGTACCGGCAGGGAAGTCATAGTTCAGAGCAAATTCACCTCTATCGGGTGCTGTGATGAACTCTCCGCCTATCTTACCTGTGATAACAAGACTACAGCTTGCCAAGAATAGTAGCAAAGATGAAAAAACAATGGTTTTGCGATGTGCAAGTGACCACTCAAGAACATTTCGATATTTTACTGTTAACCAATCCTGAAATGCTTCGAACTTATCGCTTATCCAACGGAGGAATCTATTGTTGATAACGGTGTGCGCCTTGCCAAACTTTGCTGCAAGCATTGGCGTAAGTGTGAAGCTTACAAACAGAGAAATAAGTGTTGCAACGACAACAGTCAAACCAAACTCACGGAATATCTTGCCGGCAAGTCCCGAGACGAGTGAAATTGGTAAGAACACCACGACATCAACGAGTGTGATCGCGATAGCAGCAAAGCCGATCTCATTTCGTCCAGCTATCGCAGCTTGCACTGGTGGTAAACCATCCTCAAGTTTTCTATGAATGTTTTCAAGAACTACAATTGAGTCATCGACAAGCACACCTATAACAAGTGCAAGCGCCATCAAGCTCATCATGTTCAGCGTGAATCCGAAGATCCACATGAAAAGAAATGTACTAACAAGCGATGTAGGGATGGCAAGCATAACGATAAGAGCATTTCGTCCGCTACGCAAGAATAAGAAAAGAACAGATGCCACCAGTATGATAGCAATGCCAAGATCGCGAAAAACTTCACGAATAGATGCTCTCGTGAATGTTGTTACGTCTTGTGCAATCTTGAATGTCACATTCTCATTTATGTATTCTTTCTCAAGACTTGCAAATGATTCATATACTTTGTCAGCAGTCGAGGTAGCATTCGCATCAGATGTTTTGATAACCTGAATACCAACTGCATCTTCGCTGTCATAACGAGTCGGAGCAGAATCTTCTGCATACGTATCACTAATAGTAGCTACATCTTTTAGGTAGATAGTTGAACCGGAGGGGAGCGTGGCTATCGGAAGTGCCCCCATTTCGTCAACAGAAGTGAACTTACCCTTTACACGAACGATGTATTGATCTGTCTCTTGCGTTACCTTTCCGGTCGGGAAGTCAAGATTTTGTGCTTGAAGAAGCTGAGACACTTGCGTGATCGATAAATTAAACGCACGAAGTTTTTCATTATCAACAGCGACCTTTATCTCGCGTTTACGTCCACCTGTGATGTTCACCTGTGAAACACCTTCGGTTGATTCAAGCTTTGGCTTGATCTTATCCTTCACGAACTGATAGAGTTCTGTCGAGGTAAGAGATGGAGATGTAAGTGCTGCACGGATGATCGGTGCTGCCGAGATGTCGTTCTTCAAAATTACCGGCTCAAGTGCATCCTTCGGAAGTTTCGAGCGGATCTGACTGACACGACGCTCAATATCCGATGCCGCATCATCAGCTTTTGCCGTAAGCAAGAACTGACCGAGCACAACGGAATATCCTTCATTTGAAAATGAACGCACATTATCAAGCTGCGCCGCCCCTGCAACTGCCTCTTCAATGGGCTTTGTAATAAGGTCTTCTATTTCTTCAGGACCGGCACCCGGATATGTTACAACTACTGTAACCCAGGGGAAGTCCATTTTCGGCAACAAGTCAGTACCCAGCTTCGAGTAGCCAAGCAGCCCCATCACTGCGAGCGCGATAAACACGATCGTAATGAATGCCGGACGTTTAATTGAAAGTTCTGTAATAGACATAAGTTTTCCGCCTTACAATTTGTAACTTTTAATTTGTAACTTTTACTTTCGAACCATTTTTTATTTGGTTCTGCCCGAAGGTAACGACGACCTCATCACCGCTAAGTCCTTCGGTGATCTCAATACGTTCAGTATTTGCAACACCGGTCTTTACAGCCGTAAGTTTCGCTACATTATTATTGACAACATAGACTTGTGTCTTTGTGCCGTTTGTAATGACTGCTGCAGCGGGGACGGTGGTTACATCACGTGCTGCATCACGCTTGATCTCCGCCCGTGCGAACATGCCGCTTTTTAACTTGTTGCCCGGATTTGGAATCTCAACCTCGACCATAAATGCACGAGCCATATCTGCTTTCGAGCCGAGCGAAATGATCTTCCCTTCGTAGCTCTTATCCGGCATAGCATCAACAGTAACAGTGACCTTATTACCATTCTTAATAAGTGGCAGATCAAGTTCGCTGACACCTATCTTGAGCTTCATTCTGGAATCGTCAACAATAGATGCTACCTTTGATCCTGGATTAAGAAGCTCTCCTTGGTTTACATAGCGCATCGCGACGGTACCAGAGAACGGTGCTCGAACTGTTGCATCTGCCAGTTGACGCTTTGCATACGCTTCACCACTCTCAGCTGCTTTGAGTTGTGCTTGAGCAGTTTTTACACCAAGATCAGCAAGTTCAAGCTGGCTTTTGGTTATAGCATTATCACGGGTGAGTGTCTCCGAGCGATTGAGGTCAAGCTTTGCTTTTGCAAGTGCGGCTTCTGCTGTTTCGCGCGCCGCCTCTGCCTGACGAAGTGCAATGATCTTGAGTTCGTTATCAACTTGCACAAGGGCAGAACCCTGTCCGACACGTGAGCCATTCTGAATACCAATGGCAACGATCCTGCCATTTGTTTCGGAATTTATTGTAGCTTCGCGGACGCCTTCAAGTGTACCAGTGGCTTTGAAGGTCGCCGTCATCGGAGCCATTTCTGTTTTACCTATTTGAACGGAGAATACTTCCTCTGCTGGTTTTGCAGATTGTGCTTCTTCTTGTTTTCCGCAAGAAGCTAGTGTCACAACAGCGAGTGCTAAAATGATCAGAGTGATACTTGAGAGCTTTTTCATAGAATTCTTGTATTTGTAGATGATGAGTTTACACTTTATTTAAGTTCAATGCCGAGCGCACGTTTGTACTTCACTTCGGCAATCAGAAGATCGTATGTTGCATCAGTAAAATTAGTGCGAGAGTTACCGAGTGAGAACTGCGCATCAAGCAACGTAATAAGCGGGGCTGTGCCGTTATCATACTGAAGTTGTGTAATGCGGAAATTTTCTTCGGCACTTGCCAATACTTTCTTACTGATAGCTAGTCGTTGGATAGCCGATGTCTTTTCGCTGCGAGCATTCTCTAACTCTACCTGTATCCCGTTAGAAGCGGCTTGACGTTGGAAGCGTATCTCTTCGATTTGTGCCTGTGCTTGATCTATTTTCGCTTTTGTTCCAAAGCCGGAAAAGAGATTCCACTTTAACTGAACACCACCGACAAGAATATCAGAGTTGCTTGAGAATGATAAACTCTCCTCTTGCCAGCCGTAGCTACCGAATATGGCTATGTTCGGAAAAAAATCTGAGGCACTAATACGTTTTGCTCCTTCAAGTCCGGCTTCTGTCGCAAGTAATTGCATAATTTCAGGGCGATCTTTATATGCTGTTGTAAGATCGGATTGTATGGTTGGTAGTGCCATCTTGCCATCTCGTGTAGCAGGATTATCTACGATATCACTAATAAAAGCACTTAGTTTTGCTGTCTCTTCCGGGCTAAGTAATTCAATTGTTGCATCTGCTTTTCGATTGAGAAGACTATTAAAAGCAGTTTGTGCAACAACTTGGAAACGACGCGTGGTTATCACATCACCTTCTGCGGTAGCAATGCCTACTTCTGCCCGCAACACATCGTTTTTGGCTACTTTATCGGCACTAAAAAGTGCCTTCGTGAGCTTGTAATTCTCTTCAGCAAGTTTTAGCTGATTTTTTCTAACTTCAATCAGAGCAGATGCTTTTGCATAATTGTAATATGCCTGACTTACTTGTAAGCTTATATCACGCTCCGTCGCAGCGACCTGTGCTGTAGATGCATCACGAAAAGCTTCAGCAGTTGAGACTCCTTGCCACACCGCATAGTTACCGATAGGCCATACTGCTTCTATTTTTGTGTCCCATGGTGTTAATCCCAAACCGGCTGTATTGACTGGGCCGATAGTCGGAATGTCAATAACTCTTCCACCTTCAAATGCAGTGAACCGTGAAGAAACATCAATTTTTGGGTATAGATACGACGCAGCTTCGTTAACCTTAGCATCTGTGCCTCGCCATCGCGCTTCAGCTGCTTGAACCTGAGGATTATCATTCATTGCAAGAGCAATATAACTTCTGAGTGCCTTTGGTATCTGCATATTTTGCGAGTATGCAGAGCTAACAAGTGATGAGAATAAAAAAAGAGCGAGAATGTGTTTTTTCATAACCGGTGATGGGTTATATGTGATAGTTTAAACTGGTTGTTCTTCAGAGAGAAGTTGATTTGTTAATAGCGACGAAGCATTACCTTCCTGATGTTGCCGAAGATCAGCAATGACACCAAGCTCTGCCATCGTCGGGAAGCGAAGCGGGCTAATATATTTTGCACCTTCTGGCGTTACTGCATGAGTCAATGCTGATGTAAGAGCAAAATCATAAAGCTTCGGAAAATTAAGATTTGCCATATTGAATTCATTCTTCGCGGCAACGACATTCCCCGGAGTCAGCTTCAAGCGTTGATAAAGACGTAGAATGCTCATAGAGTTTATCCACATAAGCATTGAAAGCGAGAAACTATCTACATCATGTTTGATAGTACCTTCACTCTTTGCTTCATCTATCATTGCAACGAGAAACTTCCAGAGCCAACTGCTTTTTTGATCGAGTTCAGCGAAGAGTTCGTCACTTATAAGTGCGCGCTGCGGAAAATCCATATTGCACATCATGCCGAAATTGAACGGGCGGCTGGCTGCAAATTCCCAATATGACTTTCCAACTTCTGTTATCTTTTGAATTGCAAGTGGGGCACGCTCGAATGCTTCAGTGAACGCTGCATTCATAAGGTCGAATGAACGCATGATAAGTCCGACCTGAAGTTCGTCCTTATTCTTATAGTAAAGGTAGATCGTCCCTTTTGCAAGCTCGGCTTCCTTGGCAATGTCATCCATCGTGGCTTGGGAAAGCCCCTTTGCTTGGAATATGCTTTCGGCAGCATCCAGGATCTGATTTCGCCTGGCTTCTTTTTCCCGTTCTTTACGTTCTATAACACCCATAAGTCATTTATATAAAGTCGTTTACACAAAATATGAATAAACGTTAATGCGTCGTTACGCGTCACCGGAATAAATGTTA
>JBKJTT010000071.1:0-41979 GCA_046590205.1 Kapaibacterium sp. (SeqCode) | reverse complement strand
ATCTTCCAGAAAGAACTTGCAGAGTGTTTTGCAAATGCAGATGTTGTGCTTATCTCGCAGATAGCGCGGCTGCATCTGCTCTCGGAATCCGAGCGTCTCGACCCCGAGCAAGTGATGTCAGATATCAGAGCCAACGGGAAGGATGCGTACTACCTCGAAGATGCCGAACAGATAAGTGATAAGATAGCCGAGATCGCGAAAGAGGGAGATGTGGTTATTGTAATGAGTAATGGTGGCTTTGGTGGGATTCACGGATTGCTTGAGAGAAAGTTGTCATAAACTTTTCAAAATCATCTCAGATGTTACCCCCTTCATACATTCAAAATGTCCTTTCGGGCATGAATCGCTTCCTATCGTCGTGCACGGGCGGCATGAGAGTCCTACGTTCTCAACGACAACAGCAAGCGGCGAACGCGGATAAAATCCGAACTCGCTGACTGTTGGTCCGAAGACCGAAACTGTCCGTGTCCCGACCGCCGATGCAAGATGCATCAAGCCCGAATCGTTTGTAATAGCTACTTCACATTCGCTAAGGCGATGAGCTAACTCGGTGAGCGAATATTTCCCGCAATAATTTTTTATCGGTAAACTTGCATGGCGAATAACCTCTTCGGCGATGCGCGATTCGGCAACAGAGCCATGTATCTCAACCTCGTAGCCGTCATGTATAAGTGCCTTCGCGACATCAGCAAAGCGCTCGGGCACCCATCGCTTATTCCAATGCTTTGCACCCGGACAAATAGCGGCGCGTTTGTGCTTTGTAATGTTTGGTAGTTCTATCCTCGGGGCGTTGTCATTATCGAAGACACCGAGTTCTTTCGCTGTCTCGAAATACTTTCCGATGACATCGGGCGAATCTTTCAAGAGGTCAATCTTGAACTTCACAAACAGCCAGCGTTTGAAGGTGCGCTTATTGATCACGAATATCTTCTTACCGAATTTACTTCGGATACGCTTTGAACGAAGGACATTATGGACATCAAGAACGACATCGTACTCACTACCCTTCATGTTCTCATCGTAGATAATGACGTTTGAAATAGAGCCGAAGAGCGATACGATCTCGGCGAATTCTTTCTTGACGAGAAAATCTATCTCGGCATCGGGATATTTTTCCCGAAGCGCACGGCAGAGCGGCTCGGTCAGGATGATATCACCAAGAGATGAGAGCCGTATGATAAGTATCTTTTTAATTTGAAACGTTGTTAAGTTTCTTACGATATAGTGCAATATGAAGAAACAAACAACGTTCGGCGAGCTGAAAAAGTCCGGTTACAAACCGCTTCCCGTCAAAGAAGAAATACGCCGCAATCTGATAACAAAACTTGAGACCCGTGAACAGCTTTTCCCGGGCATTATCGGCTACGATGATACGGTCATCCCGCAGCTTGTCAATGCACTGCTTTCAAAGCATGATATTATCCTCTTAGGTCTGCGCGGACAGGCAAAAACGCGCCTCTCGCGTATGCTTGTCTCGCTTCTTGATGAGTGGACACCGATCGTGAAGGGCAGTGAGGTTAATGATGACCCGTTCGCGCCGATAAGTTATCATGCGATGAAGCTTATTAAAGATGCCGGCGATGAAACGCCAATCGAGTGGATACACCGCGATGAACGCTACGGCGAAAAGCTTGCAACACCGGATGTAACGATTGCCGATCTTATCGGCGATATTGACCCGCTCAAAGCGGCGCATGAACGCTTACATTATTCACATGAAGGAGCAATTCATTTTGGTATCATCCCCAGAACCAATCGCGGTATCTTTAACATCAACGAACTTCCTGATCTTCAGCCACGAATTCAGGTTGGGCTGTTCAATATCATGGAGGAGCGCGACATTCAGATACGCGGCTTCAAGGTTCGCATCCCGATAGATGTGCTGATGCTCTTCACGGCGAACCCGGAAGATTATACCAATCGCGGTAACATCATCACTCCGCTCAAAGACAGAATTGATTCGCAGATAGTCACACACTATCCCGAGGCAATAGAGGATGCTATATTGATCACAGACCAAGAAGCATGGGTGAACCGTTCGGGTGAGGAAGGCCTTGTTGTGCCGCATTACTTCAAGGAGATCATCGAGCAGATCGCGTTCGAAGCACGCGGGTCTGATTTTATTGACCAGAAGTCCGGGGTATCGGCGCGACTAACTATCAGCGCAATGGAGAATCTTGTTTCCAATGCCGAACGTCGGGCAATTATGAATGCTGACAAGATAATTGTCCCACGTATTACCGATATTGCCTTTGTCATACCATCTATCACAGGAAAAGTAGAACTTGTCTTTGAAGGTGAAGAAGAGGGGATTGTAAAGATAGCGAAGGCACTTGCAGGGCGTGCCGTCAAGACAACATTCGCAAAGTATTTTCCTAACCCTCTCGCCAAACGGAGTACGCAAGAAGAAAAGCCGAGTGAATACGATGAAATACTTTCATGGTTCGCGGCAGGCAATTCTGTTGCTCTTTCGGATATGATGCCATTTGATGCGTATGCAAAAGAGCTTTCGCGTGTTCCGCGACTCAAAGAACTCACTGCAAAGCATGTGCAGATACCTGAAGCAGACCGCTTCTCGCTTGCGAGCGCAATGGAATTTGTGCTCGATGGATTGCATCAGCACTCAAAGCTTGCCAAAGATGAATCCTTCGGCTCAAACCGTATCAGCTACGGCGACATGATCGGCTCGATCTTCGCCGGTAACTTTGCAAGTGAGGAGGAGGAAGAGGAGGAAGATTACTAAGAACCCCAACAGGGTTGATGCTGTTTTCTCGGGCTGAATTATCAAACGAGAATATAATGTCAACACGAGGACCTGTATCAAATTTTATCGAGCATCACTACCGCCACTTCAACGCTGCTGCCCTTATGGATGCGGCGAAGGGATATGAGACACATTTAGCAGAGGGTGGTAAGATGCTTGTTTCGCTTGCCGGCGCGATGAGCACTGCCGAGCTTGGAATCTCTCTTGCCGAGATGATACGTCAGGATAAGATTGCTATTATTTCCTGCACAGGCGCAAACCTCGAAGAAGACATTATGAATCTCGTCGCGCATACGCACTATAAGCGTGTGCCGAACTACCGCGATCTCTCACCGAAAGATGAATGGGAATTACTCGAGGGCGGATTCAATCGTGTTACCGATACCTGCATTCCCGAAGAGGAGGCATTCCGTCGCATACAGAAGCATATCTTCAAGCTCTGGAGAGATGCACAGGATAAAGGCGAGCGTTACTTTCCGCATGAGTATATGTATAAGTTGCTTCTCTCAGGTGTGATGAAGGAAAACTATGAAATACCAATTGAAAACTCATGGATGATAGCGGCGGCAGAAAAGAATATCCCTATCATCGTACCGGGCTGGGAAGATTCGACAATGGGAAATATCTTTGCATCGTATTGTATCAAAGGGGAGCTTAATGCTTCAACAATGAAGAGTGGTATCGAGTACATGGTATGGCTTTCGGATTGGTATCGCAACAATTCATCAGGCAAGGGCGTCGGTTTCTTCCAGATAGGCGGCGGCATTGCAGGCGACTTCCCTATATGCGTCGTTCCGATGATGTATCAGGATTTGGAGTGGCATGACGTTCCATTCTGGAGCTACTTCTGCCAAATATCCGACTCTACAACGAGCTTTGGTTCTTATTCTGGCGCAGTCCCGAACGAGAAGATAACGTGGGGTAAGCTTGATATTAATACGCCAAAGTTTATAGTTGAGAGCGATGCAACGATCGTTGCTCCGCTCATATTTGCTTGGTTATTAGGTTGGTAAGATGAATAGGAGGGCGACGCTCGGCTCATTTAAGCGGCTCAAGCTGTATTGCTTAAGCATTGCTGTCGCAGTTATTGTGATGCTGTTCTTTGATGTCGTCCAGCCGTATCGTGCTATGATTATGGGATATGTAATGGTTTCTGTGATTCTCATTCTCATTAGTATGCCACGCAGGTGGAAGCGCAATTTCTCTGAAGCAGGTTTTACGATAATGGGTTTTTTAGCAATGTTGAGTATCGTGAACTTTGTATCCGGAAGGAAAAAGGACTAAAAGCAAAAGCCCGACATTGTCGGGCGTTTTGAATTTTGAGTGCGGGAGGGGGGACTTGAACCCCCACACCTTTCGGCGCTACCACCTCAAAGTAGTGCGTCTGCCATTTCGCCACTCCCGCAGCTTTTTTCAAGCGTGGTAATAACTATTTGCGCTTTATGGTAGTTCCGAGCGCCGAAGAATTTACCACGAAGGAACAAAGGACGTTAAGGAAATCGAATCTTATCCCAATAATCCCTCGAATCCCATTAATCCCAGTCATTCGGGTCGTATTTTTGCACTTTCAACTTCAGATAATTCGTGGCAAACCCAAAATCAACAGGCGTTCAGACATTAGAAAAGATAGTATCGCTTTCTAAAAGGCGTGGTTTCGTATTCCAATCCTCCGAAATCTATGGCGGACTTAATGGCTGTTGGGATTACGGTCCGCTCGGCGTTGAAATGCTCCGCAACCTCAAAGATGCCTGGTGGCGCTCGATGACCTACCGCAACGAGATTGAGGGGCTTGATGCCTCAATTTTAATGCACCCTAAGGTATGGGAAGCATCAGGACACGTCCAGAATTTTTCTGACCCAATGGTGGACTGTAAATCATGCAAAGCGCGATTCCGCGTTGACCATCTGGTCACAGAGATGAATGAGAAAAAGCTTCAGGCAATTGCAAAACACTTGACCGTTGACCATAGAGAACATACGAAGGACGAGTTGGGAGAGTATATCCTTGCGATGTTCGACCAGAATGAACTGCTTTTTCCGCAGCTCGTTGAAGCTGAACTTATCATTTGTTCAAATTGTGGTTCGAAGAAATCACTTACTCCCCCTCGTAACTTCAATCTCATGTTCGAGACGTATCTTGGACCAGTAAAAGATGCGTCGAATGCGATCTATCTCCGCCCTGAAACGGCGCAAGGTATTTTCGTGAACGTGCTGAATGTCATGCAGTCGTCACGTCAGAAATTACCATTTGGTATTGCACAGATAGGGAAGGCATTTCGAAATGAGATAAATACGAAGAATTTCCTCTTCCGTACGCGTGAGTTCGAGCAGATGGAGATGCAGTACTTCGTCAAAGAAGGTACTGATGAGCAGTTTTATGATGAGTGGAAGGAGCGTCGCATCAATTGGTGGCATTCGCTCGGTATGCCGAAGGAAAAGCTAAAGCTCAAACCGCATGAAAAACTTGCACATTATGCAAAAGCGGCAATAGATATTGAATATGAATTCCCATTCGGCTTTGGTGAGATAGAAGGTATCCATAACCGCACGAACTTCGATCTTTCACGTCATGAGGAGTTCTCGTCGAAGTCGCTTTCTATCCATGATGAAGAGACGAAGGAGAAGAAAGTACCATTTGTTATCGAGACATCTGCCGGTGCTTCACGCGGCTTTATGGCATTCTTGTGTAATGCTTTTGAAGAAGAGGAAGTCAACGGTGAAGTACGAACGATTATGCGTTTGCATCCTTTCCTCGCCCCGGTGAAGGCAGCAGTACTACCACTTGTAAATAAAGACGGAATGCCGGAGATATCCGAGAAGCTTGAAGCAGACCTTCGTAAGAGCTTCAAGACGTTCTACGATGATTCAGGCGCAGTCGGCAGACGCTATCGCCGTCAGGATGAGATAGGTACACCATTCTGTGTCACCATTGATTCTGATACGCTAAGCGACCAGACGGTAACAGTCCGCGAACGCGACTCAATGGAACAGATACGCTTACCAATTGAGAAGGTGAAGGGATACATTGCGGAGAAGATCGAGTGTCCGGTGTAATCAAGTCAAAGGATGAAACGACTATCAAATAAATACAAAGCCATCATTACACTTGTGATTTCAGGCGTTAGTCTCTTCTTTGCAATGACAGGTAGCTCATCCATGTATAAATATTATATATGGGTTGTTCTCGTTGTTTTAGCATTATATGCAATTTGGGAGCAGATGCAAAAGAGTAAAGAGCAAAAGGAGTTAAAAAAGCTTCGGGATGAACTGCTAGAAGCAAAATGGGAGCAAGAGATGGAGAGCCGCAATCGTAAATGAGAAAACTCTACCACGAAGAGATACAACGACAACGCCTGGCGGAGAATGAGTCTGCCAGAGAAGATAACCGCTTCCCGTTCATTGCTATACTTGATAATATCCGCTCCCTATACAATGTCGGTTCGATCTTCCGTACTTCAGATGGCGGGCGTATAGAAGCGCTCTTTACAGTCGGTTATACACCCCATCCGCCGCGCGAAGAAATCGAGAAAACGGCACTTGGCGCGACCAGAACTATCCCTCATAAACACTTTGATACAATGTCAGATGCCATTTCCGAGGCACGTTCTCGCGGATATACCGTTGCAGCACTTGAACTTACGACCAATTCACGGTCTATTTACAAACTCCAAAAGCAGGATTTTCCGCTTGCATTAGTCATAGGAAATGAGGTAACAGGTGTAAGCTCCGAAGCACTGGAACTCGTTAATTTTGCTATAGATATACCGATGATAGGCGCGAAACATTCGCTCAATGTGGCGGTCAGTTATGGGGTCGCTCTTTACGAGTGTTTGAGGGTATTTGAGCACAATTTAGGTGATTTTCAGCCGAAATAGGGCATAATTTTCCACATTTTCACATTTTTCTTTGAAAACAGCTTTTTTTGTGCTATTTTTGTACTGTCCCCATCAGATGTTTTAGGGAAGTTTGTTTTCACATTTTAATTTCATCTTGGAAATATGGAAAGATATCATGAATTACAATCGCTCTTGACCAGCTTTGAAGCTGATTTTGAGAAGTTCTATGTAAAGAACAACAAGTCTGCGGGTGTTCGTATCCGTAAGGCGATGAACGATCTCAAGAAGAAAGCACAGGAGATCCGTCTCGAAGTACAGGCAATGAAGACGGCTGATAAGCCAGCCGAATAAAGAGTTTCTCAATCCTATAACAGATATAGCGTATGCAGACACTGTCTGTATGCGCTATTTCTTTTCTAAATTACATCCTTCCTCGCAAGAGTTTTGTCATTGCTACATTCTCGACGAAGTTCTCGAAGAGTGGCGCAGATAGTGGGGAATCCAAGTCCATTCGCTCCGGATGCCACTGAACAGCAAGGAAGTATGGCTTCTTTTCCGGGTCTTTCCATTCGATCGCTTCAATAACATTATCGCCTACGCTTCGTGATGAGACTTGCATACCAGGAGCAATAACGTCAATTGCTTGATGATGTGCGCTCGCTACTCCGCCCTCTAACTCGCGAGTAATACGCATGAGTAATGTACCCGGCTCAATAGTTACTTCATGAGGTCGGTCATTCCCTGCAATCTTTGAATGAGAAGGCAAACCGCTATGCTCAAGATCAGCAATGAGTGTGCCACCGTAATGTACATTTAGCAGTTGCAATCCTCGGCAGATACCTAAAACGGGAAGATTGCGCTCATCAGCTTTTTTTGCAAATGCAAATTCGTTGGTATCTCTTGTTTCATCAGGTGTGTCATTGCAGAGCGGTAGAAGTTCTGGTTTGTTGTAATATTTTGGGTCAACGTCTGCACCACCGGTAAAGAGGATACCGTCAATGGTGTCTATCGCTTCTGGTGCTTGCGAGAGATTTATCACCTCAACTTCATGCTCTAATTTTTTTGCTGCATGAGTAAGCGCTTCCACATACTTATTGTACTTAGGGATGTTTGGTGGCGCGTATGATAATCCTATGGCTATATTCATCTATACGAATACTGATTGAATTCGATTCCAAAACTCTTCTTCATCAGAAAACGAATATGTGATATGAAGCACTCCAACTTCACATGGAAGTTGTGCTTTTTCAAAATACTCGCTGGATTTAACAATATCTTTCGTCGTCGTGATTATTAGATCACAATCATCCCTTGTAGCTCGCTTAATAATGTCAGCAATAAGATTGGCATTGTACTCCGCATGGTCATCAAGTATATAGGGAATAATATCGGCATCAAACGACGAGATAATGTTATGGAAACGTTCCGGATTAGCAATAGAAGATAGAGCAAGTACTCGTTTACCTTTTAGATATTCAGGTGACTGCTTTGATGCATCGAGAAAAGCAATGTGTGAGGCAGTTAGTTTCGCTCGAACGATAAGAGTATCGTTCTTATGGGGGATTTCGATTTGGCTCTCATCAGTGCGGATAATAGTATCAGCATCACTTGCTGATGTAATGTCCTCACGATTCCTACCAAAGGGAATAACATGTTGATCTGAGTGCTTATCAACGAGCAAGATGTTCAGATCTCGCTTTAATGCCATGTGCTGATAGCCATCATCGAGTAGGATAACATTTGCTCCCATTGCAATGGCTTTCTTTGCTCCGTTTGCTCTATCTTCATCGCAAACAATCATCACCCCACCAAGATCACGAGCAAAACTTTGCGGCTCATCTCCGGATTCGTTTATATCCGCAAGTATTTGCCTTCCGTCAGAAACGAGTAAAAATCCCTTCGACTTCCGCTTATATCCGCGCATCACAATTGCAGGTTTCTTGTCGAGCGAGTCTCTTAGATACTCAGCAATAAGTTTCGTGATAGGGCTTTTACCGCTTCCCCCAGCGGTGATATTGCCGATGGATATGACGGGTACGGAAACCTTCGTGCTCGGTAACGACCCTTTGTGGTAAAGGATGCGACGCATGGTCATCACCCATGCATACGGGTTAAGCATATCAACGATGGTCATACGGATCCACCTCGCAGTTTTGCAGATACTTTCTCAAGATATATCCGCTGTCCATCTCTATCGTCTGGAAAGTTTGAAGTATCTAATTCTTCAGCATAGATATCAACAGCCGAAAAGGGAAGAGGTATTTCAAACGTGTCCCAACTTTTCGTTAGCGTATAAGAACTTCTGTAGTTAATGTGAAGGAAAAGAAGAGGAAGTCCAAGATCTTTGGCGGCGATGAATGCTCCACGTTTGAATTCTTCTTTTGGTCCGCGAGGTCCGTCAGGAGTAATAACAATGCGATGTGAGTCATCATTCTTTATGAGATTAATTGCTTCTTCAAGTGCTTCCATCCCTTTTTTTGAACTTGACCCGCGAACAACCTTATACTTCCAACTTGTGAGAACAGTGGTGAGGTAATCCCCATCCTTTGACGGACTGACGAGAGCAACGGCGTCATCTTTTGAAACATACCACCCAGCAATCATTTTCGAATGCCAAAAACCGACGATGCACCTATCAGGCAAAGGTGAACCACTCCACTTAAAGCGTAGCGTTTTTGCGAGTACTGATATTCCGATCGGTAATAGCGCTGACATTAGTCGGCAAGAAGTTCATTGACTACGCGTCGGGCGGTACTTCCGCTGGTGGCACGAAGCAGTGAACGCAAATTACGAAGTTCTTCGGTAAAGATAGATTTATTTCCCAGAACTGACCTTAACTCTTCTGCTATTGAATCAGACGTGAAATCATCCTGAATGAGTTCAGGATAAAGCTGTTTGCCAAGGACGATATTGATAAGTCCGATATATGGTAATTTGATGAGGTTCTTCGCGATTAGATAGGTGATAGAACTTATCTTGTAGCAAATTACTCCGGGTAAACCCATCAGTCCAGCTTCAAGAGTAGTAGTGCCGCTTTTGAGTATTCCCAATGAACCGTGTGACATCAATTCATGTATCTCTTTTGAACTACCATCGAATACTTTAGTATTTCCTTCTGAAATGGTAACACCTGATGCTTTTACAATTATCTTTTCATATCTGTTAGCGTTGTCGAATTTCTCAGCTGCTGCCATCATGATTGATAGATGCCGAGATACTTCTTCCGCACGGCTTCCAGGAAAAATGAGAAGCCATCCTTTTTTTGCGTCAAGTCTGTGCTTCGTGGCAAATGCTTCTCTTCCTATAAATGACTTTTCTTCCTCTTCGATCAGCTCAAGAAGGGGATGACCTACAAATTTTACATTGTGATGACCTTTCTCTTTATAGAGCTTCTCCTCAAATGGGAAGATGACGAGTAGCTCATCCGTATTCTCGATTATACTCTCGATGCGTCCTTCTTTCCATGCCCATACTTGCGGACTTACATAGTAGATAACTTTGATATTCCTTTTCTTTGCTTCTTTTGCAAAGCGAAGATTAAACCCCGGGTAATCAATGAGGAAAACGACATCAGGTTTTGTTAGAGGGTCATCAAGAAGAGATATCATCCTACGAAATACCTTGCGGAAGAACAAATACCGTTTTACTACTTCAGCAAAGCCGATGACAGATACGTCTTTATCGGTATAATAGAGTTTTGCCCCAAGGGAAGCACACTCCGAGCCACCGATACCATAAATATCAAGTACCGCTCCACGCTCGCTCGCTATTTCCTGCGCCGCGCGCAAGGCATGAGCAGCTAATCGGTCACCCGATGCTTCGCCGGCAATGATGAGTATCTTCTTGTTCAAGATAAGTTAAGAATTAAACACAAAGCACTAAGGATACACAAAGTTTCTCAAAGAAAAAATCCTAAAGTAGCTTCTTCAAATACCTTCCCGTATGCGACTCTTTGACTTTGATAATTTCTTCAGGTGTGCCTTGGGCAATGAGCTCGCCACCGGCTTCCCCGGCTTCAGGTCCAAGGTCGATGACATGGTCGGCGCACTTTACAACTTCAAGATTATGCTCAATGACAAGAACGGAATTGCCTGCTTCAATAAGTGCATTGAGCGCTTTCAGGAGCTTTGCTATGTCGTCGTAATGAAGTCCCGTCGTCGGTTCATCAAAGATAAAGAGCGTACCTTCTTCTGAAGTCTCGGCTAAGTGTGATGCAAGTTTTACGCGCTGTGCCTCGCCGCCCGAGAGTGTCGTTGCCGGTTGACCAAGTTTCATGTAGCCCAAGCCGACATCATCAAGACGTTTGAGTCGTGAGTGAATGCGTGGATACTTCTCAAAGAAAGCAAGTGCTTCTTCGATTGTCATATTCAGAACATCGACTATATTTTTATCATCTATCGTTGCATCAAGGACTTCCTGCTTGTACCGTGAGCCGTTACATACATCACAGGTCAAATACATATCAGCTAAGAATTGCATCTCGACCTTGACGAAACCTTCACCCTGGCAATTCTCGCACCTACCACCCGGGATATTAAATGAGAAATATCCGCCTTGCCATCCACGCTGCTTCGAGTATGTGGTACGTGCAAACGCCTCGCGAATATGATCGAAGGCATTCACGTATGTAGCAGGATTTGAGCGCGGTGAGCGTCCTATTGGTGTTTGGTCAATAAGTTGTACCGCAGATATCTTATCTGCCCCGGTTATCTCGCGGAATGCACCGATATTTGATACTGGTTCGCCCTTCTCCTTGCGAAGCCCATTGTAGAGCACATTGTGTACGAGTGTTGACTTGCCTGAACCCGAAACGCCTGTCACAGCAACGAACATCCCGAGTGGAAAGCGAACGTCTATGTTCTTTAGATTATTTTCTGTCGCACCTTTGATTGTAATACAATCAAGCGGGCTGATGCGCCGGCGTTTCTTTGGGACTGGTATCTCTAATTCACCATTTAGATACTTTGCAGTGAGGGAGCGAGATTTTTTCGCTTTGATCAGCTCATCCTTCGTGCCCTCAAAGACAATTTCTCCGCCACGAATACCTGCATTTGGTCCGAAGTCTACGATGTGATCTGCTGCGCCTATGACATCCTCATCATGCTCAACGACGACGACTGTGTTGCCAAGGTCACGAACATGATGTAGTATAGTTAGAAGCTTTTCTGTATCACGTTGGTGCAGACCTATGCTTGGCTCATCAAGTACGTAGAGAGTCCCTGTCAACGCTCCGCCAAGTGAGCTTGCAAGCTGTATGCGCTGCGACTCACCACCCGAAAGAGTTTGTGAGAGACGCTCAAGAGTCAAATATCCAAGACCAACATCATCAAGATACCGAAGACGTTTTTTTATTTCAAGTACTACACGCTCTGCTATCTTCAATTCGTACTTAGTTAGCGATAGCTCATCAAAGAACTGCTTCGCTTTGGTGATAGTCATCTTCACGACATCGTGAATGGTCTTGCCATGAACGTTTACGTTCTGTGTAGCCGGACGCAGCCGCGAACCGTGACACTTCTGACATATTGTATAGCCACGATAGCGAGAGAGGATGACGCGGTAATGAAGTTTGTATGTATGCGTTTCAAGCTCACGGAAAAATCCTTTTAGTCCGTCGAACTGCTTACCCCAACCTTCCCAAATTGTTTGCCGCTCATCTTCTGTGAGTTGTGCATAGGGGACGTCAAGCCGAACGTTTGCATCGTTAGCGATAGATTTCAGGTCATCAAGATAAGAGCCAAATTTTGGTCCTGTCCAACAGCTGATTGCCCCTGTCTTAATAGTTTTTTGTTTATCGGGGACGACAAGATTCATGTCAATACCGACAGAGCGTCCAAACCCCTCGCATTCAGGACATGCTCCGAACGGACTATTGAATGAGAAAAGCTTGGGATCGGGTTCTTCGTAGGGGATGCCGTCATTGGCACATTCAAAACGGTCACTATATTGGTGTTCTTCTGTCGCTCCGTCTTTGCCAAGACGAGCGATGATAACTTTGCCGCTTGACTCGCGGAAAGCTGTTTCAACAGAGTCCACTATTCGCGAGATCAGTGCTTCATCATCTTTTCGCCAGACGAGTCGGTCAACAAGAATCCGTACTTCGCTTGGTGATATTTTTTGTGGCGGTTCTTCTGATAACTCTAATATCTTATCACGTCCTGCAAGCGTGATGCGGAAGAATCCCTGTGCGCGCAAGTTAGCCCATTCTTCATCAAGCGAGTGTTTCTCATGGCGGTGCATCGGGAAGAGAACATAAAACTTATCGCCGTCTTTTAATTTCGTTTTAATGTCAGCAATGATAGAGCCGGGCGTATCCTTGCGAACAACAGTGCCGCACTTCGCGCAGTATGTTATTCCTATTCGTGCAAAAAGAACACGAAGATAGTCATAGACTTCTGTCTGTGTTGCAACTGTCGAGCGAGGATTACGAACAAGAGTTTTCTGCTCGATTGCAACGGCAGGAGAGATACCCGTGAGTTGGTCAACGTCGGGCTTTTGCATACGCTCCAGGAACTGACGAGCATAGGAAGAAAGTGACTCGACAAATCGTCTTTGCCCTTCAGCAAAGAGCGTATCGAATGCAAGTGATGTCTTTCCGGATCCGCTAACACCAGTAAAGACGATGAGTTTGTTACGAGGAAGCTCAAGCGAAATGTTCTTAAGATTGTTAACTCGTGCGCCCTTAATGACAATGGGACGTTTCGCCGACGGCAAGCCGCTTGTTACTAAGGGAGTTGTATTCGTATGTGCTAAGTCTTTTGGCACGGGAGCGAATTATAAATAGCGTACTTTAATAACTCCCAGATGATGGAGTTCATGTCCGGCGATCATATATGCAAGTGCGCGAACTGAAACTTGTCTGCCACTGGCAACACCGCTTCGTCCAATTGCTTCTTGATCAAGATTCTCAAGCAATGTCACCGTTGCGGACCTTACTGATCTGTACTCGTTAATGATGCTGTCGGCAGTTCGGCTTCTTGTATCAACATTCTCGGCATACTCATCTTCTTCAAATCCCGCAATTTCTGCCTTATCACCACGAGCAAACGTCAATAAACGGTAGCAGAATACTCGCTCTGTATCCATCAAATGTTGCGCGACGTCTGCAACAGTCCATTTTCCTTCGGCATAACTATAATGCAGTTTCTCCGAAGGAATGGAGCCGAGTACATTAGCCAGTGAATCTGTTTGATTTTTGAAGTACTCCAATACATCCTCACCCCCAACAAGCGAAATGTATCGCTTGAAGTATTCGGGATAGTCTCCGTCATTTGGTGGGGTGATCGAATAACTCATCTCTTATGAAAGAACAGATTGAAGCGACTCTTCACCTTTCGGGAAGGTATCTGCGGCACCGGTAAAACGCTCGATGTGGCTGCGAATTTCTGCTAAGTCGAAGAAATGTTTACCTGCGGCATTGCGAAGCTCACGGGCAACTGTATCCTGCGTCGATGCAATGATAACACGTTTGCCGTAGCTACGCAGAAGTTCGACTGCACGTTCAAAGTCGCCGTCGCCTGTTACCATGACAGCTGTATCGTACTGTGCAAGTGTAGTAAACAGATCAATAGCCATCTCAAGATCAAGATTTGCTTTGCGTGTAAGTTCGCCTGTCGCTTCATCGCGGAAATACTTTATTGTCTTCACGCGGACAGTGTAACCTGCATGATTGAGGTAACCATAAAATCTTTGTTCGCGCGGATCGGGGGGCATCTTTTGTGATGCGTACCAAAAGGCATCACCGATAGCTGCGCCATTGGTAAAATAATCTAAAAGTTTGCGGGGATCAAAGAACCAACCGAGCGAGCGCTGGGCGTAGTAAGCATTTTCACCGTCAACAAATACGGAGATACGATTCGTCGACTGCGTGAACAGTGGATGTGCGGAGTTCGTCATAATGTAGTATTTCTGAATAATGTCATCCCTTATTGAAGGGACGTATAATATATTGGTAATATATATGTCAGGAAGAGGGATATTAGTTCAATCTCATCCCGGAGTGTGAATCAAAGAGATGAATATCAGTCGGCTGAATCCTCAAGTGCATAGAATCTCCAAGTTCATAGCCATCAGAAGTTGCAAACCCCTTCATGCTTGCAATAAACGTGTTGCCATTTGCTTCAATATAGTAATTTGTCACACTTCCGAGCGGTTCGATAAGTGAAAGAGTACCGCTGATTATTCCTTCACCTGAATCATCAGCCACGATGCTTACTGATTCGGGACGAACACCGAGTTGTGCAGTTGCGTGACTTATTGTTGAATCTAATGACAAGCGAAATTCACCCGATATAAAGACTCCTCCTTCAAGTGTGCCCGTTATCATATTCATCGAAGGTGAGCCAAGGAAACGCGCAACAAAACTTGTTGCAGGTTTGCGATAGATATTTTCAGGTGAATCGTATTGTTCGAGTTTGCCTTTATTGAGTACCACTATTCGGTCGCCCATTGTCATAGCTTCGGTCTGATCGTGTGTAACGTAGAGCATCGTTGTCCCAAGTTCGCGTTGTAGGTTCTTGAGTTCGGCACGCATCGAAGAGCGAAGTGCAGCGTCAAGATTTGAGAGCGGCTCATCAAAAAGGAATACTTGTGGTTTACGTACAATGGCTCTGCCGACAGCCACACGTTGCCTCTCGCCTCCGGATAATTCTTTTGGCTTTCGAGAAAGCAAATGGGTGATAGAAAGTAACTCTGCAGCTTTACCAACTTCACGTTCAATAACATCTTTGCTCTCTTTACGAATTGTAAGAGGGAAGGCGATATTCTCCTTGACAGTGAAATGAGGGTAGAGTGCATAATTTTGAAAGACCATCGCAACGTCACGGTCTTTCGGCGCAAGGTTATTGACTTGTTTACCGTTGATAAATATCTCACCGCTTGAGATATCTTCTAGCCCCGCAACCATTCGCAGTGTTGTGGATTTCCCGCAGCCGGATGGTCCGACCATGACAATAAACTCGCCTTTATCAGCTGCAAATGAGACGCCGCTAACGGCTTCGTTACCGCCGGAGTAGCGCTTTTCTATATTTCGTAGTTCTAAATGAGCCATTATTCATCAAATTCCGAGCACAAAGTTACGAAAAGAGTGGTTAAAGAGTTCATATTATGGTAACACCACAAATTGGTGGACGTATAGATACTATTATTTAGCCAGCTTATGTCGTTTCGGATACCAATATTTCTTTTACTAACGTTCGCTTGTGCTGCTTCACAAGCACAATTCAAAAAAGCAAAGCCCATCGTTGATATCAGGACGGTGATTGCATACCCCAAAGAAGAACTTAAAGCAGGTGTTGAAGGTAGAGTGTTGGCTGACCTCATGGTAGACACACTGGGGAATGTACCCAAATTCAAGATCAAAGAGTCAACAAGCAAGAATTTTACGCAGGCTTTGACAACTGCCTGTCTAAAGACAAAATTTGAACCCGCACGGGATTCGCTCGGGAGAAAAGTCGTGAGTTGGTATCCAGTTACTATCATTTTCAAACCTGACCCCGAACAAGTTCGCAAAGCGAATGACGATGAAATTGTAGATGTTGCCCAGATGAACGATAAGATGCAGGGAAACTCTGATCCGAAAGTATTAACAAACATTGACGACCTGCTTGAGTACCCCATGCCTGCTATTCGTAAAGGCCTTGAAGGGAAGGTAGAACTCTATGTAATTCTCAATGCGAAAGGGAATGTAGATTCATGTCAAGTCATATCATCGACAGACCCTATCTTCGAGGCATCTGCAATTAACACAATGAAAAAAATGAAGTATAAACCTGCAACACGTGGGGGCAGACCATTTGCAGTTCGTTTTAAACAAGTAGTTAATTTTTCGCTTGGAAAAAAGGAATAACTCCCGTGTGGAATTGTCGTAAATATAGTTTTAAAAGTTTACAGATTAGGGTGTCGGATTAAGAAATTATATGTATTTTTGTAAAACTTAGAAGAAGTAATATTCTTCTTACCACACGATGATTATGCCGCCGGGTTGAGTTAGGACTTGGCGGCATGTTTATATGTGTACTCTTCTTCCTTTACGAAGTTCATCAAGTGGATAGAACGTATCCCTCCAACGAAGTCCTTTGTTCTTCCATGCATTAATTGTTGAATATAAAACTCCAAGTGAAATAAAGAAGTATCCTAATGGCAATGATGCTGCAATGTGTGGTTTTATTTTTACCCCTCGTCGCAGTGCGAACGTTGAAAGCCCCGGCAGAAAAGAGTAAAAGAAGAATGCTATAGCAAGAAGATAAACGTTAGAGCTCCATAGCCCTGCAACAAACGGGAAGAAGAGAGTAAACCACATTGAGAGTATCAATATAGTAGCTTTTAAGAAGCTATAATTTGCAAAGCCAGCGAAGGCATTTTTCTCTAGCCCTTTTATTGCTTCTTTGAGAGTCGGGTACCATTCAAACGACAACAGCCCGTTACTATCGAGCAGTGCAGACTTCCCGCCAGCACTGTGTATCATCAGTCCCACACCGCCGTCATCAATGACTTCCATCTTTAGCCACTCAAAGCCCGGAGTTCTATCGAATGCGCTTCGACGGACAAGATTAAATGCTCCTACTCCAACATACGCCGAACTACCTTCTTTTCCTATCTCTTTTGCATGAATTCGTTGAATGAAAAGTCCACCGAATGCAAAGACGAATAGCGGAACAAAGAACTTATCGTCTTGTGAGCGATCATCAGGTAAAAGTGCAAGATGATCGAGCGAGTTATCTTCTGCGTATGCAATGGCGGATCTGATAGAATGTGGTTCAAAATGAATATCAGCATCGGAGAAAAGTAGCCAATCTCCTGTAGCTTGTTTTACACCAATATTCAACGCATTTACTTTCCCAAGCCAGCCCTGGGGAAGGGTGTTAATGTGAATAGGTTTTATGCGACTGTCGGTACTAGCAATACTATCAAGAATCGCACCTGTCGCATCTGTAGAGCGGTCATTGATGATGATGAACTCAATATCAGAGTAGGAAATCTCAGCCAGTGAATGAAGACATCGCTTGATAACTACTTCTTCATTTCTTCCAGCTATGATAAGAGATACTTTTGGTGACGGGTTGGGTTCACCTACCTGTGGCAGGGAGAGAATAGACGATCCATGATATGCTGCACGAAGAAGATACCTAAGCCATGAAAGTGTGGCGATCCCCGATAACAAATAGACTGCAATTTCTATATTTTTCACAATATCCTATTTTGCACTCTCAACATGTTTACTTCTCCTACTATTTCATGTATCTTCAGACCGATAGTTATGTAACTATGCAAACCTTTCATAATATTATGTAAGTCATTCGTAAGTGACAGTGATTATTTTTGTATCATTGTAAAACACAAATATATAACTGACCATGAATAACGAAAAAACGATTGACGTATTAAATACTCTCATAGAGATCAATAATGACAGGATTGAGGGCTATGAAACTGCCTGCAAAGAAACCGATGATCAAGATCTGAAGAGTTTATTCTCCGGATTTATTCAGACAAGCCAGGAATGTAAACAGGAACTTGTGAGTGAAGTTGTAACACTCGGTGGCACTCCGATTGAAGGTACAAGGGCCTCAGGTAAGTTCTATCGTGCATGGATGGATATAAAAGCAGCTATCACAGGAAAAGATACAGAAGCAATTCTCAATTCCTGTGAGTATGGAGAAGATGTTGCCGTAGAAACATACACCGATGTCCTCAAGAATGAAATGGAGAATATCTCCCCGAAGCAGCAATCAATGATAAATACACAACATGGTTTGATCAAGGCAGATCACGACAAAGTAAAAGAGTTACGAGACATGTTAGTTGATCACTAATATGCTAAGCCGTAACATAAAAAAGCAGAAGAGATAAGGTCTCTTCTGCTTTTTTATTTAGTGACACTAACTATTACACTAAACTTAAGAACATAACGCTTGAAATTGATGTTGTTTTAATGTTGTACCATATTGTACTAGTTCAGGACATTCTAATCGCATCAAAAACGTGAAGCTTTATATAAAACATATGGTTAGTACCCGTTGCAAGCTGATCATCATAGGCGAATTAGAAAAACTTGGGATACGAGATGCCGTTGTAGAGTTGGGCGAGGTCGAGATAATGCAGCATATTACCCTATCACAAAGGAAAGAGTTCGCCGTTGCCATAGAACAAGTAGGTCTTGAGCTAATAGAAGATAAAAAATCAATACTTGTAGAAAAGATCAAACACGTTGTCATCAAAGCGATTCATTACACTGATCAAGTTTTGAAAGTAAAGTTTTCAGAGCACTTAAGTAAAACTCTTCAATACAGTTATACATATCTTGCAAATATATTTTCAAAGAAAACAGGGTCTACTATTGAGAAGCTTGTTATTAAGCATAAGATAGAGCGGATAAAAGAACTTATTATTTACGACGAGCTCACTCTCACTGAAATTGCATTCCGGCTGAATTATAGCAGTGTCTCACACCTATCCAATCAATTTAAAAAAGTTACTGGCCTGACACCTACCGCTTTTAAACAACTTAAAGTTAAACGGCGCTACGAGCTTGAGAATTTATGAGTCCTGCAATAAATTTCATAATAGACTTACGCCACATAATTTCTCCACTTCAACAGGTTAAAATTGGCAATGTATGAATAGTGCAAAATAAAGTGTGAATAATGCAACATAATGTGTGAATAGTGCAATATATTATCAAAGTTATGTAACAATTTTCAGCTACCACCTTCGTATCTTTGCAATGTAGTTATCTGTCTTGCCTCTTAAAAGGACAGATTACTGGAATACCTGCATAAAGGAGAGAAAGAGCCAAGTAAGGTGTCTGTTGATCTTTTCTTTAATAAGTCACTGCCGCAAGGACGGTTCCGGACTGTTTTGTCATCGAAACAGTGCCATTCTCCTTTTGAATCTACACACATAAAATAATGACTACAATGAGACATTTTACAACTTTAGGCAAGCAAACGGCATACTTTATAGCGTGCATGGCTATGCTCTTTATAACGGGTGTATCTTTTGGGCAAAAGGTGAAATTACCCCTCGTATCACCTCTACGTCCTAATTTAGGGACAGCTACCACCTATGCCATATTTACCGGCGGCGGCGCTATCAATAACACAGGTTTAAGCGTCCTAACAGGTGATGTCGGACAAGATGGTGCCCATGCATTTAATGGTTTTCCACCGGGAACGTACACCGGTACGTTAAATAGGAACAATGGTGCATCAGCAATAGCAAAAGCTGACCTTATCACTGCACAGACAGCAAATGCCGCTGTTCCGTGTGGTTTTGTGTTGGGTGTTGGGATCGTAGATGGGCAATCGTTTGATCCGGCAGTGTATTGTTCTGGCGGAGCTACAACAACAACAGGAAACATCACATTTGATGCGCATGGTGATGCCAGTGCAATCTTTATTGTGAAGATTGGTGGAGCGCTAAGTGCCAATTCAGGAACGAACATTCTGTTGGCCAATGGTGCACAAGCAGGAAACATTTACTGGTTTGTTGATGGTGCAGTCGATGTGGCTAATAACTCTTCGTTCAAAGGGACGATAGTAGCCAATGGTGCGATCACGTTCCAAGGTACTTCCTCACTTGATGGCAGAGCACTTGTAGCACCGGCAGGAGCGATCAACATATCAGCGAATAATATGTCCATTCCCGGTTCTGGTTCTAATCCAGGGGGCAATATCATGGTCACAAAACCAGCACTTGGTGATACTGTCAAAGGTGGTACGCAAAATTACCAGATCA
The DNA here is from genome assembly GCA_046590205.1 of Kapaibacterium sp. (SeqCode). Taxonomy (GTDB): domain Bacteria; phylum Bacteroidota; class Ignavibacteria; order Palsa-1295; family Palsa-1295; genus DATDEW01. The sequence continues at coordinate 21,642 of JBKJTT010000071.1, read as the reverse complement.
CTTGGACAGGTACTGGTATTGGTTCAATTAAGACGATAGAGTATTCACTTGATAGTGGCTTGACCTGGAGAGCGGTCGGTACAGCTACCGGTAACGTGTTTACCTTTAACTGGAATGTTCCGGATACAAGCTCTAAGAAAGCAAAAGTACGTATAACAGATCAGAACAATATCAGAGGTATCAGTGGTCTTTTTATCATAGGATCAAGCAAGATCATAGTAGTTAAGCCTGCGATGAGTGAGAAGGTCACCGGAGGAACGCAGAATTACCAGATCACCTGGACCGGTACAGGACTCACATTACAAAAGACCTTTGAGTATTCGCTTGATAGCGGTCTGACGTGGATAACGATAGGCACATCTTCTGCTGACGCCAATTCATACAATTGGAATGTCCCAGATGTTGCCTCGACTAAGGCAATGGTCCGCATCACAGATCAAAAGGGCACTACAGGTAAAAGCAGCGTCTTTACCATTCGCTCAAGCAAAATCACCGTAACCCGTCCAACAGCAGGAGAGGTTCTCACCGGTGGTATGCAAAACTTCCAAATCATGTGGACAGGCATAGGACTTGGCGATCAAAAGACCTTTGAGTTATCACTTGATAGTGGCCTCACATGGAAAACGATCGGTACAACTTCTACCGATGTCTCTTCCTTTTACTGGAATGTTCCGGATACCGCCTCAACAAAGGCGATCATCCGAATCACTGATCAGAATGGCATTACAGGGAAAAGTGGTGTCTTTGCTATCAAGAAGAGCACACCAAACCCAGGTTCAATTGCCATATATCGACCTGCATTCGGTGAGGTCATCAATGCCAATACACAAAATTACCAGATCATGTGGACAGGTAACGCTCTTGCTCAATCAAAGACTATTGAGTTATCGCTTGATGGAGGTCTGACATGGAAAACTATTGGTACAATTACTTCTGATGCAAGTACCTTCTTCTGGAATGTTCCTGATACTGCTTCGAGCAATGCTGTGATCCGCATCACAGATCAGAATGGTATTACTGGAATGAGTGGAATATTTACCATCAAAGCAAGCACTCCAGACCCAGTCGGCAGTATTGTTTTGACTCATCCTGTCGGAGGAGAAGTGATTGATGGCGGTACACAAAACTTCTTGATAAACTTCACAGCTGTAAATACCACCCTATTTAAGAGGTTGGAGTACTCACTCGATGGCGGAGCTACCTGGACTTTGATAGGTATTATGAATTCTGATGCTCAGACATATACTTGGTCAACTGTTCCGAACGTTGCAACGACACAGGCACTAGTTCGTATCACTGACGCTAACGGAGTCACCGGTACCAGCGGTCTATTCACAATCAAAGTAACACCTGGAGTTGGTTCTATCAACACACTTACGTTAAGTGGGTTGAATAATAGAAACAACATCGGAAATAACAAAATTCTTGGGATCAGTTGGACGTACACTCCTGAAATTGGTACATCAGTTGTGGTCGAGTATTCGCTTGACTATATGGTCACATGGAGCCACATTGCAACTGTTCCAGTTGCGGAGTTATCGAGTACTTCATGGATCACAACACCAACAGGGTATTACAACCCGGTGTTCATTCGTGTCACAAGCTCGTTGGGGATGACCAGAACGTCAATTGCATTCTCAATTGGCACGAGTTCTTCAGTATCATCTGACGCATCAGAGAACGGATATGCGATCTCTAACTATCCAAACCCTGCAGTCAGCAACACGACGATCAGTCTGGTGCTTCCGATTGCGAGTGATGTCACGTTGAAGCTTATTGATGCACTCGGAAGAACCGTTGGTACATCTATTGCACAGCGTTTCGAAGCAGGTGTATCGAACATCCCATATAACACCTCATCGCTTGATGCGGGTATATATACTTATGTTCTTCAAGCGGGGTCAACAAGACTCGTTGGTAAGATGAACATTATTAGATAACACACAACAATTCATGCCCCATGACCTGACGACTCTTAAGTTAGCTTAAGAGTCGTTTAGGTCATTCAGGGGGATTCTTCATTAATTAACTATATCAACATAAAAACATGAACACAGCAATACGAATCATTACAGTAGCTGCTCTTTCCTTATTCGGCTCATTACTAATGTACGGATGTGCTTCGTCTGATGCGCCTTCAACTACGTCAACGGTAACAATCGCAGCGGAGACCGATGGATCAAAAGCAAGTTTAGCGTTCCGAAAGAATTCTCAGTCTCCAACAGCGGGCATCGTCGCGGACTCATTAGAGGTCACTCGCATACGGTTCTTGCTCAGCAGAGTAAAGCTTCATTTAGAGGGAAATGATACTCTCAAAGACGGCGACATCAAAGTAGGACCATTTGTTCTGGAATTTACTCCTGGATTGTCTCGCACATTTTCAACTATTACCGTTCCTTCTGGCACATACGAAAAGATCAAATTTGAAATACACAAATTCCCGTCTTCGATCGACCAGACATATCTGAACGACCCAACCTTCACTGATTTTGTGACAGGTGAGCGTTCGACTGTGATCATTGAAGGAAGAGTTTGGTCTGCTTCAAGCTCTACTCCGACGAACTTTGTCTATAAAAGTAAGATCACAGCAAATGTAGAGGCGAAATTCCCAGGTAGTATCACGCTTGAGGGTGGTTCAAATTCTACAATAGCAATGCTCTTTAGTCCGCTGCTTGCATTCAAAGCCACAAACGTTCTTGATCCAAGAGATCCGGACAATGCAAACGATATAGACAAATACCTCAAAACTGCAATTAAGGCGTTGAAAAAATAATAATCGAGCTGCTTTTTTACAACATTATTTCACTGAACACTCATGAATGACTTGACTATAGTATCAGCTTTGGAAAGTACAAGAGATCATTTGTTGTGGCCGGAAAACAATGTGGTTGGAGCTGCAGATGGTCCCAGATATATGGATCAGATGTACATTCTTGAGGATCAACCTGAGGTAGATATATACTTAGGTGGGCAAATGTGTGAATGACGAATTCACCTGTGAGCTATGCTTAAGAGGCTGTTGCAGTGTAAATCTGTAAATAATATAACTTCTTTCCAAAGTTATGTAAGACATCTGCCACTTGAATTCTGTATTTTTGCATCGAAGATTTATCGCAGTAATTGGGAACGGTCTGATTGGGGAGTTTGACCGTAACCGGCTGTCCGCCTTGGATTTATCACAGACGGACAGCTTGCGGTATTTTTGAGAGCTAATTGAAGCAAATCCTGTTGCTTCCAAAAAAAATGAAGAAACGATCAAAAGTAAAAATTATCCTCTACACGCTTGGGTCGATAGTTGCCTTCCTCGCATTAGCAATTTGGGTCTTCCTTACCTTCTTTTTCCAAGATACACTCAATAAAGTAGTAATTCCTAAAATAGAACAGGCTGCATTTAATGCCACAGGAGGCAGATATGAACTAACCCTAAAGGACATATCATACGATGACGGCGATCTACTCTGTAAGACATTTGTACTTTTTCGCGTCGCCTCTGATAGCAGTGAACGCGGTACAATACTTGAACGACTGACCATTGACAGCGTTCGTTTTAAAGGGTTAAGTTGGTGGGATGTGCTCTGGGGAAAAGATCTGACACTAGCAAGTTTACAGATGAATGCACCGAAGCTCTACTTGATTAGCATTGACTCCCTTAAGAATCTTAAACGAATTCAATTTGATACATCCCATAAACCGAAGTTCGACTCTTCTGATGTCCCCGTAATCTCATTTGATAGCATAGTCTTAGATAATGTAAGTGTTTTTCTTCCAAAACCATCAGAGAAATCGATCAAACCGACATACGAAAATATTCGCATAACGTTAAAAGAATTTTTACTGGACACAAAAAGCACAGTCCCGAAGCTGCCACTCTATTCAAAATACATTGATTTTTATATACCTGAGGGGAGCTATTCTCTCAGTGATAGTCTGTACACCGTATCGCTTAAAGGTATCCATGGACGTGTCTCGGATTCGGTGGTGCATATAGACAGTATTTCCTACTCACCGAACTACGGTAGACAGGCATTTGCCGACATGCACAAATATGTGCAAAGCAGCTTGGGGATTAAGTTTTTAGGGATGAACGTTCGAGGTATTAATTTTACAGGTTTGTTGAACGGCGATGGTCTACATGTAAGAGCATGTGAGGTTTCTAGGTGGTATGTAGATTATTACGGAGATAAACGCAAACCTCGTGACCCACGTCCACCTGATGCAGTATTACCTCATACCATTTTAAGCTCCATCAAAGCTCGTGTTATTGTTGACTCGATCATTCTTAATAATGGACTAATTGAACATCGAGAACGAACTCCCGGAAGTGTGCGACCGAGTCTGATCACATTTACAAATGCACGTGTTGTTGCTTATCCGTTCTGTACCGATACGGCAAGCCCACTATATAGCGAGCCAATGCGTTTTTCCGTTAATGCAATGTTCATGGGGAAGGCGAAGCTTGTTGGGAAGGTCAGCTACCCAATACATCATAAATCATTTGATCTCCAGATGAATGCAACAGTTGGTGGATTTGATCTGCCAGTCCTGAACTCGTATCTTGTCAGCAACGAACGAAAGGAAGTGACAGAAGGCAGACTATTAGGTGGTGAGTTAAGCATGGATGTTCGCTCGGGAGTAGGAAAAACGACTGTTAGTCCACGCTACACAGGCCTCAGTTTGAAGATATTAGCAGACGGCGCAAAGGAAAGCAGAGGTATTTTAGAAGGACTAAAAACGTTTATTGCAAATACGTTCGTGCTGAAAACCGAAAACATTGATACGAAGGATAAAAAGGCAATTTCAGCGACAACAACTTCCGTATGTTCAAGAAAACAAGAATTTTTTGAATTCATCTGGCTTGCCTTACTTAAATCTATTCAACAGGTACTTTCTTCCTAAGGAACTTCACTTATAGTGGTAATAATGCAACAATTTCTCAACCTAATGTAATACTATTTTTAAGCAAAATCGTATTTTTGCCCAAGAAATTTTATACTACAATAAAGGAAACATGTTATGGGAAGTTTACTATACATAATCGCAGTAGTTTTGGTAATCGCATGGCTGGTAGGTTTTATCGGCTATAGTGCAGGAGGAATTATACACATCCTTCTTATTATAGCAGTAGTTGTAGTCCTATTACGGATCATCAGCGGCAGGAGAGCTATTTAACATTGACCTTCAACCATCGCTAATATAGAAAATATACATGAAAAATAGTAAAAACGTCGTACTTGGGTTACTTATTGGTGTCGCGTTTGGTGCGGCATTGGGGATGTTATTTGCACCACATAAAGGCACAATAACGCGTAGAATGATCCGTAAGAAAGGAATGGGATTTGCTGAAGACGCAACCGATTCGATAAAGGAATCTATAAGCGAACTTGGCGAAAGCATTAGCGAGAAGTTTGAAACGGTCAAGAAGGACATAAAAGCGAAGTTTAATTCGTAACCGTTTTAAGGTTTTTTTGAATGACATAACTAACTACCTACGTGAAGTAGAAGAATCCTCCCAACTTAAGCATACGAAAGCCGCCCTATGGCGGCTTTCGTATGCGATTAAAGAACTACCCTCTAAACATTTTCCAACTAGGCGGAAGATTTTTTTCAATTTCTATCCCCGCAAATGGCATCGTTGTCCGAGAACCAACCTCATTTACCCATGCTGCCATCTTACCGATTCCCTCATCAAGTGAGACTTCCGTTGTAATGTTGAATGCCTTCTTTGCTTTTTCATGGTCGCTCCACGCGTTGATGACTTCGTTACGGGCTGGGAGGTAGTTTATCGGAGCAGAACTGCCCATTGCTTTCTTTACAGCTGTTGCAAGTTCATTGACTGTGTACACTGAATCTGCTCCAATATTGAAGACTTGGTTTTTTGCCGATTCGAGCGTTGCGCTTCGCGCTATATGTGGTGCAACATCTGCGATATAACTGAATGCGCGCTTTTGCTCACCGTCACCGAAGATAGTTAGGGGCTCTCCAAGGAGGATCTGATTCATAAAAATGCCGATAACGTTGCGGTACTTGTCTCCGGTGTTCTGACGTTCGCCATAGACATTATGAGGGCGAAAGATAACATAGTCAAGTCCGAACATTTCATGTGATGCTTTTAGCTCAAGCTCGACGGCATACTTTGCGATACCATAGGAATCTTCCGGCTGCGGGACAAGATCTTCATGCATCGGCAGTTGATTGCGCCCGTAACAAGCAATTGAGCTAGTAAAGATAAAACGCTTCACATCATGCTTTATCGCTTCATTGATGAGATTCACCGAGCCGATGACGTTATTCGTGTAGTTGTACCGCTTTATGAAATGCGACAGACCCTCGGCAGCATACGCTGCCAAGTGGAACACATAATCGAACTTGTATTCGGTAAAAAGCTTCGTGATGCGCTCATGGTCAGTACAACTTGCTTCAATAAATGTAGCTTTCGGGTTGACATTCTCCGTGAATCCGCCGGATAGGTCATCGAGTGCGACGATGGTGTGCCCATCGGCAATAAGCGAATCAACAACATGTGAACCAATGAATCCGGCAGCGCCGGTAACAAGTGAAACCATCAATTTTGCGTGATAATCAATGATGATATAGGTAAAACCAGTGATGAAAGTTTCTCAAAAATGCGTCCACTGAAAATTTTGGCAGGACCCAAAACGCCTTAACGACGCATATATAGACGGTATTTCGTCATTAAATGGGGGAATCTGTAGATACTGTAAGAGTTATTTATACTTATGTAAGAGTTTTGCTGCTTAAAAGGCGTATATTTGCATATAAAGAGAGATGAAAAGAACAGTTGATAACAAAGTGCCCCAATAAACGTGAGTCACATAGTCCTGGAGCATAAGTTAAATACACATTTCTGAAGAACGATTTTCGGGTCAAACCCGGAGATTACCGAGTTTAGCATCCTCGTCCCTTCCTTTTTTACTTGTCTTTTTATAATTTACCACCTTGCTAAGGCTCGGATCGCATAGAGTCTATGCGAAGAAATACTTTTTTTTCTATAAAAAATATAAAATGAAAAATCTAACCATATTGCATGCACAGACGATGTCTGCACATGCTAATAAATCTCAATCATATATGAGGCGCGCAATTCAAAGCATCGCTTTTATCATGACCATGCTGTTTGTCTTAGGGACAGTTCAAGCTCAAAGCAGAATCGGTCGTATTGCCTTCGGTATTGAAGCCGGTGGCAACAAATACTACGGTGACTTCACTGATAACCAGTTTGCCTTTCATGGCGCTGCATTTATCAGGTGGAATATCCGTCCCGAGCTTTCATTACATGCCCAGTACAATGGTGGGCAGTTGAAGTACAAAGCAGAAACTCTTGGTAGTATTGCTGCTGATATATCCTTATTTCCAAATGTCAGTGCCAGTCCCGGAATTGATGGCACGATAAACCATACACGTGTTGGTGGATGGGATCTGATGCTCTCATACAACTTTTTCCCAGAAGAGACATTTGTCCCGTTCTTCATTGCCGGAATAGAGGCTCTGAACTTCGAACCAAATGATGCAGATGATAAAAACTTACGAGGCAATGCCTCTGCAGCTTACAACAAAGATGTCATTGGTGGTGTTCTTGGAGTTGGTTTTGAATTGTATATCTCCGAGAAGATTACGTTTGGTGGCAAGGGGTTATTACATTTGACAGGTACTGATTGGTTGGATGATTATTCTCATCCGGTAACGTATCGTCAGGATGCATTTTTTACAATGGGTGTAGGATTCAGTTATTACATCTTTGCACCTGAAATTCAGCCTGCACCAGGTGACCAGAACGTAACGAATGTTACGAACAACACATATAATACCTATGAGACTACGTATGAAAACGTGATCTATCAGACTGATACGGTATATCGTGTAAGACCAGCTGTAAATACAATTTATAGCTTCCCAGGTACTCTCTTCTTAGTGAACAGTGATGAGTTCAACACGAGTGAACCAGGTAACATCAATAATCTTTATCGCATCAAAGCACTCGTTAACCAATGCCCAGACCTCAAAGTTGAGATACAGGGACATGCAAGCAATGAAGGTACTGACCAACGCAATCAGGAGCTTTCAGAAATGCGCGCAAGACGAATCAGGAATTGGCTTATCGATCAAGGCGTAAGCCCGAGCAAGATAGCCGGAACAGTCGGTTACGGTTCGAGGTCTAATGCAGTCACAGAGCCCACAAATGTTTCTGCTGCTAAGCTTGAAGCTGCTCGTGTATTCAATAGACGTATCGCTGTTAAGGTTGTCGAAACCTGTAAGTAATAAGTTCATTAATACTTCGCATGAAACATCTGATTGTTTTTACAACATTAATGTGTGCGATAGTTTTTACAACTATCGCACCATTAAGGGCGCAAGGACCACTCGGAAGAGAATTGGGAATTGGTATATCCATCGGTAATCCACTCGGTGCCACTCTCAAATACTGGACATCTCCAAGCACAGCCCTTGTTGCATCTTTAGGGGCTGATTACTTCGGTTCTCCACGCTTGAATCTCGATTACCATTTTCATTTTAATGCATTCAATTCGAGTGTCGTCAAGATGTATGCAGGTCCAGGCCTTGCGATCGGATTTGGTTCTGGAAGAAGTTACTTATGGTACAAAAAAGGGAAAGACTACTATTTCATACGAGATGAAGGTGAGACAGGTATTGGAGCTAGAGTTCTTTTCGGACTAAATGTTATTCCCCGCAACTCACCGGTGGAAATGTACCTTGAACTTGGTCCTCTTATCGGTATCGCTCCTGCATTTGGTGCATCATTCGATGCTGCTATAGGTATCAGGTTCTATCCATAAGCAAAAATACTTCAGTAGGTCACTATAGCAAAGGATGAATGAATAATTCATCTTTTGCTATTTTATATAGCCACGTTCTTTCAAATTCTCTTTCCCTGAATACCCCTTGAAGTAATCAATGATCCCAAGTAACATTGCTTTTGCCCCTGATTTGTTTCCTGACTTAAGCAGTGTCAGAAAATAGTAGAGCATATAGAGCGGATAAAACAGATGGTGGCGAAGTTTAAGCATCCCGTGAAAATGCCGCTTCGCGAAGATGAATGAGTTGCGAAACTGCATGTACATGTAGAAAGGTCTTTCTTTGCCGAGCGGCGCATTTGTGAAGTTATGGTAGATAATTGACTTCGGCTCGTACCAGCATGTATATCCAAGTGCTTTCGCTCTCATACACCAATCGGATTCTTCCCAGTAAATAAAATATTCTTTTGAGAGCATCCCAAGTTTGCGTATAACCTCTCCGTTCATTAGCATTAAACATCCGGAAGCATACGGCGTTTGCATCGGCATCTCGAACTGTCCCTTATCTTCTTCAAGTACTCCGATATGATGGTACCCTGTATGCCACTTCTGGAATGCACCTGCATACCAGATAATGTTCTCTCTATCCCCGATAGAAGCCGGGTAATAGTATATCTTCCCGCTGACCGCTGCTATTTTTGCTTCACTTTGAAGACGTTCGACAAGTGGCTCAAGGAATGATGGTGTTATAAATGTATCATTGTTCAGAAGCAGAGCATGATCACAACCACTGCTCATCGCATATTCTATGCCAATGTTATTACCACCAGTAAAGCCGGTATTCTCATGGCTTCTGATGTGAGTGGCGGTAGGGAATTCCGTTTTTAATCTCTCACCTGAATTATCAATAGAGCCGTTATCAACAACGATGATCTCTGCATTTGGGTAGGTCATTGTTTGGAGTGATCGCAGGCAGAGTGACGTATCGGTGTACGAATTCAGATTGACAAGAATAATGCCGATACGTGGGCTTGCCATTAACCGACCCTTTCGAGAATCTCAACAGCCATGTTGTACTTCTTGAATGGCGGCATCATATAGACACCATCAACAAGTGCACGCGCTTCCTTCATGAACTCAACGCAGATATCAATGCCTTCCTTGCTTTGTGCTTCAACAGAAGTATGCTTTGCAATACGATCATGTATCCACTGCGGAATGTTCATCCCCGGTACTTCATAATGCAAGAACTCTGCATGACGAACCGAACGAAGCGGCAGAATACCGAGCATTATCTTTGCATTCTTTTGGAATGGCTTGATATTCTCCATGAACTTTGAAAGGACATGCATCTCGAATATCGGCTGCGTGAAGATTACTTCACACCCTTCAGCTATCTTTTGCTCAAGACGCATTAGCTCGCGCTCCATATCATCAGCGATCGGGTTACAGCCGCACGCGATCAGGAAATGTGTTGTGCCAAGTTTACCACCGGCAATGGTATTGCCCATGAGGTCATGTCCGTTATTCATTTCATGCAGCGCACGGATGAGACCAATAGCATCTATGTCATAGACACTTGTCGCATACGGAAAGTCGCCGATCTGTGCAGGGTCGCCTGTAACAGCAAGGATATTACGAACACCGACGAACTCCGCTCCGAGCAATTCTGACTGAAGACCAACCATATTACGATCGCGGCAGGCGAGATGGGTGATAACTTCTATCTTACATTCATCCTGCACAAGCTTAGAGAGTGTAATCGATGAAATGCGGAGACGTGCCCTAGCGCCGTCGGAGATATTTACGGCATCAAGCCCTGCTTTTGCAAGATAGTGAGCTCCTTCGGTAACGCTGGACATATCAAGCCCGCGAGGAATATCAAGTTCTACAGTTGTCAGGAATTTCTTTCCAAGATTCTTTTTGAAGTTGGAGAAAAGCTCTGTGTTCGTAGCTATTGGAGCTGCTTCTTCTTTAATCTTGATTATATCAGAAGTGATCGTGCCCGGAGTGATGTCATTTACAGCATCTGCAATAAGTCGAATATGCTCCGGTGTCGCGCCGCCATCTGCGCCGATGATTGATACGCCGGCTTCAACGAGTCGTTTACAACTTGCCGCAACATACTCTGGTGTTGCATTGTATATTGCCTTGCCATCAATGAGCGATGGTATGCCTATATCTGGTTGAGCAGAGATAGGAATACCCGGCACTGCAAATGCCTTGATGATTGAGAGCATCCTCTGTGGACCGACCGTACCATTTGTACCGATGACACTCACTCCGAGCGACTTCAAACGCTCTGCTATTTTGCGAGCATAGTCAGTTCCAAGTAGTGCACCGTCTTCAGGGAAGGTCTTTTGTGCAATTATGGGGAGGTGTGGTGCGACCTTCTTCGCCGCTTCGATCGCAAGCTCAAGTTCACGTAGCTCTATAAAGCTTTTTAAGATGAGCACATCCGGGTTACCGTCGTTAAGTGCTGCGATCTGTTCTTCGTATGATGCAAGAACAGCTTTTGGGTCGGCTGGTCCGAGCGGACGAAGATATTTTCCGCATGGTCCGATTGCTGCTGCAACGATAAGATCTCTTTCTGATGCAACACCACGAGCAAGCCAGACACCTTTCCGGTTTATTTCGTATGCTCGCTCGCGAAGTTTATGACGCTCAAGCCGAAGCGGGGAAGCGTTCTCTGTATTTGTCTGTAGAAGTTCAGCACCGGCATTCGCAAACTGATGATGTACATGTTCTACCGAGACGGCATCAGTGAGACTGTACGCTTCAATTGGGTCATTTGTTAGTCCGCGTGTGGCGAGCACAACACACATTGAACCATCAGTAATGATCGGTTTTATATGTGCCGTCTTAAGCCGTTCGAGAAAACGGTTTGTTGAGGCGTGATGAGTGTTCGTTAATGCCAAATCGTTATCCTGTTATAGTGCTGCTTCAACAATCGCCATGAAAGATTTAGCTTCAAGTGCTGCACCGCCGATTAGTCCGCCGTCAATATCAGCCATTGCAAGAAGTTCTTTTGCATTATCGGGCTTCATGCTTCCGCCATACTGAATGATGGTTGCCTGCGCAACATCATTGTCATAAAGCTTTGCTATCTCTTGACGGATAAATGAATGTGCATCCTGTGCGATCTCCGAAGTAGCTGTTCTCCCCGTGCCGATAGCCCAGACAGGTTCGTATGCAACGGTAACGTTCTTCATCTGCTTTGCGGTTACCTCGCGTAGTCCGTGAGAAAGCTGTATGAGAAGTACTTCGAAGGTCTTATTCAGTTCGCGTTCGTCAAGTGTCTCGCCGACACAGAGAATAGGTTTGAGTCCGACACCGAGAGCTGCGTGCATCTTTTTGTTAATAAACTCATCGCTCTCATTAAAGATCGTGCGGCGTTCGCTATGTCCGATGATAACATACGTGCATCCTGCCTCAACGAGCATACGAGTTGATACTTCACCTGTGAATGCCCCCTTGGCTTCGTGATGACAATTCTGCGCGCCGACCGCTATCTGTACACCACGACCTGATAACGTTGTTATTGCAGTCCCGATTGATGTGAACGGCGGACAGACCGCTATTTCGACTCCACGGTACTTGTCTTCCCAAAATGCTATGATACCCGCAAGAAGAGCGGTGGTCTCTTCGAGCGTACCGTTCATTTTCCAGTTACCGCATATAAAATTCTTTCTCATACTTTTTCCAACTCTTCTTTGACTATATCATTGAGCATTGTCGGGTTTGCCTTACCACCCATTGCTTTCATCGTTTGCCCGACAAAGAACCCGAGCAGATTCGTCTTGCCAGATTTATACTTCTCGATGTTATCGGGGTTCGCCGCAAGTATCTTCTTTACTTCTTCGATGATAGCGCCGGTATCCGATACCTGCACCATGCCGCGTTCCTCTACTATCTGCTTCGGTGATTTAGCAGAACCGAGTAGTTCAGGTAACAAGTCTTTCGCAATTTTATTTGAAATGATACTATCACTTACAAGTGTGAGTAGCTCTGATAGATGTTCGGGTTGTAAAGCAAGTTCGTTGATCGAGCATCTCTTTTCCGACATCATCCGCATCACATCACCCATGATGTAGTTGGAGAGCGACTTAATGAGGTCGTTCGACTTTTTGGGAAGAGCAGAAACTGCATCCTCGAAGTAATCTGCTGTTGCACCGTCAACGGTTATCACATCAGCATCATACTTCGGAATTCCAAAATCTTTTACAAAACGGTCGCGTCGTGCCCTCTGAAGTTCGGGCTGTTCGTCACGAGTATCATTGAGGTACTTCTGCGAAATGGTTACAGGCAGCAGGTCAGGTTCTGGGAAGTAACGGTAGTCAGCCGCTTCTTCTTTCGTACGCATCGGGCGGGTAGTGCCTTTGTTAGCATCGAACTGCATCGTTTGATGAGTGACTGCCCCACCTTTTTCAATAACTTCTATCTGCCGAACGATCTCTGCTTCAATAGCTCGTGCTACGTTGCGGAAGCTATTGAGGTTCTTAACTTCTGTTTTCTGTCCGAACTTTTCCGCTCCTTTTAACCGAACTGATACATTCGCATCGCAACGAAGTGAACCCTCTTCCATATTTCCGTCGCAGATACCGAGATACGTAACGATAGATTTTATTGCGGTCAGGTATGCATATCCTTCCTCGCTTGTTCGCATATCGGGTTCGCTTACTATCTCGATCAGCGGCACACCGGCGCGGTTGAGGTCAACAAGTGTATCTACTCCGAAATCATGGATGGATTTTCCCGAATCCTCTTCCATGTGGATACGTGTGATGCCTATCTTTTTATAGGAACCGTCGGGTAGTTCACATTCAAGCCAGCCGTCATGGCAGATAGGCGTTTCGTACTGCGAGATCTGAAAACCTTTCGGAAGGTCGGGGTAGAAATAATTCTTGCGTGCGAAGATAGAGCGTTCGCGTATCTGGCAGTTCGTCGCAAGTCCCATCTTGACGATGTACTTCACGAGGTTCTCGTTGAGCATCGGCAATGTGCCCGGATGCCCAAGGCAGATAGGGCAGACGTTCGTATTCGGCGGGTTACCAAAAGCAGTCGTGCAAGTACAGAATGCCTTCGACTTCGTCAGCATCTGTGCATGTACCTCTAACCCTATAACAGGTTCGTATTTCGCAAGTATTTCCGGAGTTATCATTGGCGAGTGAAACACCTAATCGGGTTAAATCTTCCCAACGAAAGCCGACTTCAGCAAATTCTGGAAGTGATAGACCGCTTCTTCGCGCTTTACCGAGAATCTTCCTTTGTGGTAGCTTCGTGAGCGTAAGCCGCGCTGGACGTGCTCGCAGATGTCTATGTCTTCATGCTGTACATCATGGCTGAAGGCGAGGTCTTGAGCAATCTTATCTTGCGTTGTGCCTTCCCTATAGTAGTAATCAAAGTGTACGATGCAGTTGGATTCATCCACCGGCTCAATGATGTTCGTCTGCAATCTGCCTGGAAGGATGTTCAACATGAGGTTCGGCCAGATGAAATAGTAGAGCGCTTCGCCGTCGCCGGACGAGTAGATGTTCTCTTCACCCGAAAGGGGACTTTGCTGAAACGAATACCACTTCCGTACTTCCGTCTGGTACGAGCGGAAATCATAGAGCTTCACAAGTTCGGGATGCACGATGGGCACATGATACCCTTCGAGGTAATTATCGACATACACTTTCCAGTTGCACTCTACTTCATAGCTGATGCGAGAGTGATATGCTAACTCGCCGAGCTTCAGATCGCCAAGTCGCTCAGAAATGCCTTCAAGCAGTTCGCTAAGCGATGGCTCGCCGCTCTCGATACGTGCAAAAACAAGTCCATGCCATACTTCTACTTCAATAGACGGAAGTTTTACGTTTGTTTTATCAAATTGCTCAACACCGTCAAAGTCTGGCGTTGCCTTGAGTGTGCCGTCGAGGTTATACGTCCAGCCATGATACTTGCACTGAAGATGAGTGCCACATCCATTTTCGGTAGCGAGTGGTCCGCCACGATGACGACAGACATTGAAGAAGCCACGCAGCACGTCATCCTTCCCTCTAACAATAATGATCGGCTCATCGGCAATCGTTGCTACGATGTGGTCGCCTGCATTACCGAGATCAACTTCGCGCCCGACTACCTGCCAGCTACGAGCAAAGACCGCTTCTTTTTCAAGCGGAAGCATCTCGGGGTTCGTATACCAACTTGCCGGTATCGTCTCCGCTTGGGGGAGGGGCTGAATGGTTATATCTTCATGATTGATTGTCATGAACTAAATAACAGTTGGGAAGGGTGGATCGTTAACAGGAGTATGCTAACTTAGAGGTTGTTTAATGATGTTATACACCGAGCTTGTAAGAATCCTTTATTAATAGAAGGTTTGGCTCAATCTTCAGGGCTTTACCAATTTTCGCCAAATTGACAATGCCGAGGTTACGTTCACCCCGCTCAACGGAGCTAATATAGTTAATATGTAAATCGGCTCGAATCGAGAGTTTCTCTTGAGACCAATCAAGTTTATGGCGAAAACCGCGAATATTATCCCCGACAATTGTACGAATATCCATTAATGCAAAGTTCGGGATTTCACACTAAAAGTATTTCCCACTATGAGTGTGATAATTTTCGTATATTTGTATTGCTCTGTAATAGCATGTTTAACTTAAATGCACAAACAGTATGGAACAAGCAACTCAAGTCAAGAAAAGTATCTTTAAAAAATGGTGGTTTTGGGTACTAGCAGTTTTTGTAATAGCTGTGATTGGCTCCCAAAGCAAGAAGAGGGAAACTGAAGCGGCAAATACTTCATCTTCAAGTAGCAGTAGTGATGAAGTGGTAGTCCGAACTCCTTCGGTATCTGCTAGCACGTTGTTTAGTGATTACGAAGCCAACGAGATTGCAGCTAGTAATAAATACGAAGGTAAATTTTACAAAGTATCCGGCACAGCAGATGATATTGGGAAAGATATCATGGATGACGGGTATGTTACATTAAAGACAAGTGGATTATTCGGTGTACAATGCTTCTTTGAGAATGAACAGGAGTTGGCAAGTATTCAAAAAGGTCAACAAATAACAGTCCATGGGCGTGTTGACGGTAAGTTGGGTAATGTGTTTGTCAAAGAGTGTAAGCTTTCTCATTGAAATATATACCATAGTAATATAGGTAGGGTACAGGTTGTGTAGTCAGTTACTAATGAAGTACTTATCATCAATGTAGCCTGTACCCTATAATTTACTCTGGCTCTTTACAATCACTCGTAAACGTATAGGCAAATGCTCCGAACGATGGAGATGACGATGTCAGCTTTAGCGTGGCGCGTCCGTACTTTGCATTGTTGATGACATTATACATCCTCGGTTCTTTTACTACCAAGTATGTTTTGCCGTTCTCTTCGATGATGTCTGTGCCCCTGTTCTCTTTTCGTATTGGCGCATCATTTTCTTCGGCAAGCACTTTGAACTCGCCTGCTGCGAGTGGTTTCACGACAAGATTCACTTCCTTTGCTTCAAAGTTTATCACGAGCGACCCCTCACCGTTTCCTGTCGGGACAGCATACTGTTTATCTATCTTCCACTGACCGTTCAAGTAGAGACGATCAGGGATGAGTTTTGTAGGGAGAGTGAAGTTCGTCGGTTTGCGCGGCTCGAACTTCTCGAGGTTACCATAATTGCTTCTCTCGAAGCCGAGATATGTTTCTGGTGTAGGGCGGTAGCAGACTGCGCCGGGTTTATCGGCATTGCGTACATGCGGTGTAAGTTCAGGGAGTATTATAGTGCTGTCGCGTTCGAGTAATAATTTTTGTATGAATGCCTCGAATTCCTGATACTCACCTTCGCCAAAATGCTTCGCGCGCATTGTGCCGCTTGCATCAAAAATATACTTAGCAGGCCAGTACCTGTTTGCGAGCGAATTCCAAATCTCGAAGTCGTTATCGGCAATAATAGGGTAGGTGAGCGTGAACTTCTTCACTGCCATCTCCAGATTTCCCGCTTCCTTCTCGAATGCGAACTCCGGCGAATGCACACCGAGTATGACAAGTCCCTTGTCTTTATATTTTTCTGCCCATGACTGGATGTAGGGAAGTGTGCGTATGCAGTTGACGCATGTATAATCCCAAATATCAATGAGCACAACTTTTCCTTTGAGCGATTCCTGCAGTATTTGCGAAGTGGTGTTGATGTAACGCGAAGCGTCATATCCGAACGGCAGTTTCGGCATCTTCACATGCTCGCCCTTCAAGTCTTCAAGCGATGTGGCAAGTTTGACCTTATCAGGTGAAAGCTCATTTTTTGTTGTGTCCATTGAGTTCGTTTTGCTGCAACCTGCCAAGAGGAAGAAAAGCGATGTTAAGAGTAAGTGTTTCATATTTGTATGTCTCATCCTGAGGCGATAGCCGAAGGATCTGAAAATTCTATGTTAAACTGAGCTATCAGATTCTTCGCTTTGCTCAGAATTACTACGTAACTACACCCCGCTCGGTTTCCCTTTTGATACATACGGATTCTGGTCAAAAAAGAATCTCCACTGCGCGTCCACGTTTTGCGTGATACCGACTCGTGAAGAAGTGACTACCTTGTCGCTTTTCTTCTTATCCGCGCCGACGAGGTAGAAGTCCTCGCTTGTGAGCATATCCATTCCACTCTCATTAGTCGTTAATGCAAACGCTTGGCATATCTTGCCCGGTCCCGAAAGTAGGTCAGTGTCATTTTTTGCTTTTATGCGCCGCTCGAACATGGTTTTTATCCCTTCGACCGGCTCCAAAGCCCGCACCAGCACTGCTTCGCCAAACCCTTCGCGGTTTGTGACGACGTTAAAACAGTGATGCATTCCATACGTAAAATACACGTAACTTATCCCCGCATCCGAGAACATTTCTTTGTTTCGTTTTGTCATTCCACGCGAAGCATGGCAGGCAGCGTCATCAAATGTATATGCTTCGGTCTCAACAATCCGTCCTGCAATGACCTTCCCATTTTCAACTTTATAGACAAAAGAACCAAGCAGTTTTTCTGCAACGATAACGGCACTCTTACGCAGCAACTCACGGGAGATGATCTTTGACATGATAGAAAAATTACGTTTAGATTTCTTCCGTTAAAAAAAAATGGACTTACCTTTGTTAAGGAAAGTCCATTCTAAATACAAGATTGTTAAAGTGGCAGAACCTACTTCCAGCAGAGTTGCGTCTCATTTGTATACGCTTGACTGATCTCGGTGAGTGTAAGGGCAGTAGGGTCTACAATGTAAATAGTACCTTTGCTAGTAACTGCTATATGCTTACTATCCGGTGACCATGTGGGAGCAGATAGTTGATACAGGTCGGTTTTCAATTGTGTTGGATTTGAACCGTCTATGCCCATTGTCCACAGTTCAGCGTCTCGAAGAAAGGCAATTTTTGTTCCGTCGGGGCTAACATTTGGCAAGGATACATTGGTAAGATTCGGATCAATCCGTGTTATGGAAGTAAAATCTTTGTCAATTTGATAAATGCCATTATTACGCGTCGGCGGTCCTTGGACAATAAGAGAACCATCGGGTGCCCAACTTGGGGCATAGTAATTCTCGTTACTATTGCTGTATACACCGATAGTCGCTACTAAATCTCCTGTTTGGGCATTAACAACATACGTTACTGGATTGTAGACATTATCCCCATCGTAAGCGACATACTTTTGGTCGTACGAAATTCTCGGCGATCCAAAATATGCACGATATCCTCCACTTGCGAGCCACGATACAAGAGTTGTTCGGTTGGCTCCAGTGAGGTCGGTGATCATAATTCTGCCTTGGAGATTTTCAACGGCTACTATATTTCCATTTGCCATGACATCGGGCTGCGAGGCAGTGCTCATAAGCTTCTCAACTGTTTCATCACTTAAGCGGATACGAGATATAATGTCGGCGTTGGTGTAATAAATGTGACCTGTAAACTTATTGCCTCCAGTTGGTTCGGTTGTTGTGTTGCAACTTGCAAAACCAAAGCAGAGAAGAATAATGGAAATGATGTGTATGTTCTTTTTCATAAGAGTTTACTGTAGAGTAAAGTAAAAAGATAAAGAGAAAAGGTGCAGGACGCACAGGCTTGTGCAACTTGCCGGTGGTCATTAGTGGTATTACACCCCCTCAAGCTACATAGAAGCGTACTAATTATTTTAAAGTTGCCGAAATGTTTTGGCTATATTGACTCTGCTCTTTCTCAACAATTCCCGCGAAATCATCTTTGACATTACAGAAAAATTACTTTTGTATTTCCTCCACTCCAAAACACGTTTTGGCACAGTTTTAGCTTAGGCGAGTTTTTAAAATTGGTTAGTAGGATGAAAAATAGCTTGTTATAGACTTTAAAGATTTGTGTGTTGATAAGTCCATATCATGTTAAGAAGAAAGTGGATAAATAGGGGGTATAAACGCTTTCATTTTAAAATTCTTTTCCCTATTTTTGCATTTCACTTCTCCGCGTTTTTCTAATTCGGGGACGTTCACGATTCTTTGACATACGAACGCAGTCTCTTACCGCGCAAACCGATGAATGCCCCTCTCGGTCTAACGCTCTAAACACCCGTTCGTAGTTGACTAATTTAACTGGATTTTTGTTACGTTTATAGCATACCCATTGGAAGTATGAAGGTTACTCGTCGCTTTACACAGAAGGGCATTAGTCCATACGATCAGTTCGAATACACGCTTCGCTCAAGCGTTCTTCGCAATCCTGACGGTAAACCCATTTTCGAGATGCACGACATCGAAGTACCCCGCGCATGGTCGCAGGTGGCTACCGATATTCTTGCACAAAAGTATTTCCGCAAGGCAGGCGTTCCGCAGACAGATGGCACGACAGGACCAGAGCGCTCGATCAAACAGGTTGCGCACCGCATGGCAGGATGCTGGAGAGCATGGGGCGAAGACCATGGGTACTTTGATAAGAAAGAAGACGCCGTTTCGTACTACGACGAGATGGTCTATATGCTTTTAAAGCAGATGGCTGCTCCGAACTCACCGCAATGGTTCAATACAGGGCTTGCATGGGCGTATAACATCACCGGCTCTGCGCAGGGGCATTACTACGTTGATGCCAAGACCGGCAAGCTCACGCAGTCAACCGATGCCTACACGCATCCACAGCCACACGCTTGCTTTATCCAGTCGGTAAGCGATGACCTCGTCAACGAAGGCGGTATCTTTGATCTCGTTACGCGTGAAGCGCGTATCTTCAAGTACGGCTCTGGCACCGGCTCGAACTTCAGCGCACTCCGCGCATCAGGCGAGAAGCTTTCAGGCGGCGGTACATCAAGCGGACTCATGAGCTTCCTGAAAATTAACGACGTTGCTGCAGCGGCAGTGAAGTCAGGCGGCACAACGCGTCGCGCGGCAAAGATGGTTGTGCTTGATATCGAGCATCCTGATGCCGAAGAGTTCATCCTCTGGAAAGCAAACGAAGAGCAGAAAGTAGCTGCGCTCGTTGCAGGTTCAAAGATATGCGATCTCTTCTTGAACACCATCATGAAGATTGCTGCCGATGGCGGCGTTGACCGCCGCGAGAACCGCGACCTCGACATCGCAATCAAGAAAGCCCTTGCACGCGGTGTACCGATGAACTACATCGCACGATGCTTGCGCATGGTCGAGATGGGATATGACCACATCGACTTTAAGACATTCGATACTCATTACGAAGGCGAAGCATACCAGACCGTTGCTGGGCAGAACTCGAACAACACGATACGTGTCTCGAACGAGTTCATGGATGCCGTTAATAACGACACCGAGTGGGAGATGACATGGCGCACAACGAAGAAAGTAGCAAAGCGTGTAAAAGCACGTAAACTTTGGGAAGATATCAAGCTTGCCGCGTGGATGTCAGCCGATCCGGGCTTGCAATTCGATACTACCATCAACGAGTGGCATACATGCCCGACCGATGGACGCATCAATGCATCCAACCCATGCTCGGAGTACATGTTCTTGGATGACACGGCATGTAACCTTGCATCTATCAACCTTGCTCACTTCCTTGATGAAGAGACAGGTGTATTCCGCATTGATGATTACAAACATGCTATTCGTCTCTGGACGATAACCCTTGAGATTTCAGTGCTCATGGCACAATTCCCGTCGAAGGAAATTGCACAGCGTTCATACGACTTCCGCACACTCGGACTTGGCTACGCAAATATCGGTACCGCCCTTATGGTGCTTGGTATTCCGTACGATTCACCTGAAGCACTTGCATATATCGGCGGACTGACGGCGATTATGTGCGGTGAATCCTATGCCGCAAGCGCAGAGATGGCTCGCGACCTCGGCGCATTCCCGCGCTATGAAGCCAACAAAGAGCACATGCTCCGCGTCATGCGCAATCATAAACTTGCTGCATATAATGCAGAGCCGGATCGTTACGAAAATCTTACCATCAAGCCGATGGGACTCAACGCGGCACTCTGTCCCGAAGACCTCGTCGCTGCTGCACGCGAGTGTTGGGATCGTGCATATGAACTCGGTGAGCGTCATGGCTACCGCAATGCACAGGTCACCGTTATCGCGCCGACAGGCACGATCGGGCTTGTCATGGATTGCGACACTACAGGCATTGAGCCGGACTTCGCTATCGTGAAGTTCAAAAAGCTTGCAGGCGGCGGATACTTCAAAATTGTTAACCAATCTGTACCGAAGGCGCTCGTTCGTCTCGGCTACACTGATAAGCAGATCGAGGAAATCGAGAAGTTCTGCAAAGGACACGGCACACTTGTCGGCTGCCCGGCAATAAACCGTTCATCGCTCAAGATGAAGGGCTTCACCGATGAGAAGATCGACGATGTCGAGAAGATGTGCGACAATGTGTTTGATCTCAAGTTCGCATTCAACAAGTGGACGCTCGGCGAGGAT
>JBKJTT010000023.1:0-9880 GCA_046590205.1 Kapaibacterium sp. (SeqCode) | reverse complement strand
TCCAATAACGTACCTAATTAAATACAAACATACCCATGAAAAGAATCATCATTCTTCTGGCGTTACTGACAATCGGTTGTTCGATAGATAAATCACCAAGTGACGGAAGGGTAACGCTGCGCGGCATTCCACCGGAAGGAAAAACTGTTATATTTCAGGATACAGCAGAGGTCTATGAGTATTTTAAGAGTCTCACTATTAACGATAATGCTGAAATGATACGAGTCCTAAAAGATGAGCATCCACTCGTTGATTCGCTCAAAGCAATTTTCGATAGGATGATAAACAACAGTTTTGGTAAGTGATTAAAAGTGTATGAAGGCATGCGCCGCATGCCCCTACGAGATTACATTCTTAGCCCGAGTATTTTAGCGCGGATGAGACAGTATAATATCCCTCACGATGCGGTAGCAATTATCCGTATATTTGCACATGCCACAATACAGGGATTATCGCTGGATCTTTGCTGCATTGATACTTGCTATCGGCTTTTTTATCCACTATAGGAATAAGTGGCTTCAAAAGAACCGTCCTACAGAAGAGATCAAGGAGTTCTCTGTCCCTAGTGTTACCGGTGTGCCAAGCTTTAGACGCAAGGACCGCCCCAACGACCCTGCGACAAAACGATTTGATACAGGAGTGTTCGTGGTAATCGTTTCAATTATCGTAGTGGCGTACATTATGAATCATAGCCACTGTGCCCCGAACCGTCCGTGGGGAATCAGGTAGGGCTCCCTCAACCCCATACTCTTCCTATTCCCAAACTTCTCATCGATGAGTGGTCAGTTGGGGAGAGTAGTTGATTGAGATAGGTGCCTAAGCGAAATGGCGAAAATGGGCGAGAAACGGCGATTATGGAATTGCCCGAATTTTATCTCGTTGATTTATAAGGAATTGCGTCCTATTTTGGACGAGCATCTTGCGGATTAATAAATAATTTCGTATCTTTGCATGGGGAAGTTCGGAGTAGTGGTTAGTGGTCAGTGGCAAGTGATTAGTTGGAGAGGGGATTTTACCATGAAGGCACTAAGAGCACGATGGTCGCCAAGGAAGAACCATCCCTACAAGCTACCACCTTCCCACTCAAATGTGTAAATTTACAGCACCATCCCCAAACCCGCATTCCCAACTAACCACTAACCACTACCCCAGAGTGTGGTGCACAATTAGAGTGTTGAGAAATATAGTGGTTACAAGGACAAATCAGGTGAGTCGCTTTTTTCATAAATGCCAGGTAACGTTGGTTGCTTCTCGGAGATTGTGCCATTTCTCCAATAGCCACTGGGTCAACTTCGGGATTCCGGTGCTGACAACTATGCGTTGCCACTTGTCGGAATTGTTTCGCTTCCAGTGGAGAAATCCAAGTATGAGCAGATAGACGACAGAAGCAGTCGCCAATGTATAGAGAATAGGATCTATATTCGCCGCCAGTTTAAGTATAACGCCAAGATGTGCCATGATCGTGATTCCTTCCTTAGTAATGGAATGCTTAATAGTGGGAAGTAATTCCCGTTTCGGGAAGTGGTTAGTGATCAGTGGCAAGTGGTTAGTTTGGTAGGGAAGATTACACATCAGCCACAACGACCGTAATGTCGTCGTTGATGTCGAGTTCGGATTTTCCGTCTAAGGCGGCGGCGAGATCGGCGGAGGAATTTATTGTATGGGCAGTGAAGAACTCTTCGACGCCTTTATCGCCGAGCATGACTGCCTTGCCTTTGCCGCATGCCTCCGAGAGACCATCGGTATAAAAGACAAGCCGCGTATTCGGCGCAAGCGGTTCTTCGTGAAGTGTGTATTCGAACTTCGGGATGATGCCAAGCGGTACGCCTGATGTCGGGAGCGTATGAACCATGCCTCCGGTAATAACAAGCGGCTTCGGATGTCCGCAAACTACAGAATTGATGCGCCGCGCTTCGAGATCAACCATAGCGAACACAGCTGTGATGTAACGTTCAGGTGTCGTTGAATCGTAGATCAGATTATTCATGATGCGCGTTGCGCGAAGGAGGTTTATCCTTTCACGTTCAAGCCCGTTGATTAGCGAATGCAACGATGCCTGCAAATTGGACATAAGTATTGCCGCGCCGATCCCCTTGCCGACAACATCAGCGATAGCGATAAGAACTCTGTGCTCGTCAATGCGGATCACATCATAATAATCACCGCCGACAAGCTCGCTCTGTTTGCTATATGCAAAGAACTTTGCGCCGAAGACATCAGGCAATTTATCGGGCAGAAGGTCTTGCTGAATTTCACGCGCAATTTCAATCTGTGCCGCAAGCCGCTCACGTTCTTTTTCACTCTGGAAAAGTTTTGCATTCGTCAGAGCAATGCCGCTCAATAGCGAAAGCGATTCGAGGTAGTTCGGTTCGTCTTCGATGTCGATGGTCGGCGAGAGCGACTTGCCGAAGCCAATGAATGCGATGATCTCCTGCTGGTCGGAGTCGAGGATAGGCATGACGAATGCAACTCCTTCGCGTGGCTTTACCGCCCCACTCTCGAACTCTTCGAAGCTGATAACAGGCGGTAGTTCAAGTTTTCGGAAACCGATGCGGTTCAAGAAGCGAAAACTGCCTGCTTCTTCTTCACCGATATAGGCATAACAATCGGAGATAAGCCCCTTGCCCATGACGGTACGCTCGACGGAGCGGATGATACCTTCTATACCGAGATCAGGGGTCAAGGTACGAGCGAATTCCAGCAGTGAGCGCATCGCAAAGCGTTCTCGCTCAAGCAGGGTTTCGTGATTCGTGATTCGTGGTTCGTGATTCGTCACTTTGAAAAACAGAAAACGCCGCTTTTCGGGCGGCGTCTTTATGAGCGGGAGACGGGACTCGGACCCGCGACATCAACCTTGGCAAGGTTGCACTCTACCAACTGAGCTACTCCCGCTTGTTTTATTGGAGCGGATGTATAACACCCCCAGTTAGTCGCAAGGTTTCCCAAAAGTGAGGAAATCGACGATAGAAATAGCAACTTATAAGAACAACTTTCTGTAATTTCTCGTGTATTTACTGTGTCTATTATCTATTACTCTAGGGAGGAATTTATGAAGTCTTTTGTCATTGCATTTCTTTTGTTATCTTCAGCAGTCTCATTTGCACAAATACTGCCGGGTGAAATCTCTTCGCCACGTGAGAGCCAGCGCGCATCAGTCATCCAGCGTATTGGTATAACAGATATTCGTGTGGACTATAGCCGTCCTGCGGTCAAAGGCAGGAAAATATGGGGTGAGGTAGTACCATTCAATGACGGGAAGCCCATCCCATGGCGCGCCGGTGCAAACGAGAACACCACTATTTCATTCTCACATGACGTTATGATAGAAGGTAAGCCGCTTGAGGCCGGCACGTATGGCTTGCATACAATTCCTTCCGCATCAGATTGGACAATTATCTTTTCAAAGAATTCAACCTCATGGGGAAGCTTCTCGTACGACCAAAAGGAAGACGCGCTTCGTGTAAATGTGAAGTCGCGCGCAGGAGAATTTCGCGAGTACCTCACATTCACATTCGAAGATGTCAAACCTGAAAGTGCAGATCTTCAACTTGCATGGGAGAAATTGCAAATTCCAATTACGATCTCTGTTGATGTGAAGAAGATCGTTATAGATAATGCACGAAAAGAACTTCGCAACAATATTGGCTTTAGCTGGATTGGTTACAATGCCGCTGCCTGGTACTGCTATGAAAATAATACGAACTTGGAAGAAGCATTGAAATGGGCGAATCAGTCGGTGAATGCTGATTCGCGTTACGAGAATCTTGATACCAAAGCACAGCTTCTCATTAAGCTCGGCAGAAAAGCGGAAGGAGACAGTGTGTTACGAGAGGGATATGCGAAGGCAGCGCCGGGTATGTTATATGCAGTCGGAAGGCAATATCTCACCGAGAAAAAGATAGTCGATGCCAAAGAAGTTTTCGAGATAAACTCAAAAAAGAATCCGAAGCATTGGACATCATTTGCTGGCATGGCGCGCTTTTACGAAGCATCAGGCGATAAAGATAAAGCGATAAAGAATGTAAAGAAAGCCAAAGAAGTAGCACCCGAACAGATACAACCCGGACTTGATGCGCTCCTCAAAGAGTGGGGCGGGTCGTAAGGAATTTTACATCAGTTTTTTATCAATAAGCTTCTGCCCGATCATGCATTCGGAGCAGCGTTTCTTTGTGCAGTAATTACGGTAGAGAAACAGTGCGCCTTGCTCTGCGCCGACAGAGCGGAGATGTTCGGATTCCATCAACTCTTGCTCGATGACTTCTCCGTATCTCGCACTTGAACGAGAACCGAGTTCGAGCCACTCTTTGCGAATCTCTTTGGTGCGTTTGTTGTCAGTTGACGCGATTCGAGCAGGGAGGATGACGTTCAAGTGTATGGCACGTCGTCTCTCCTCGCCGAGTAATTCATGAACTTCGGGAAGTTCGCTTTTATACGAAGTCCGTTTCATCCAGAAAGGATTTGCCGTTTCGTATTCTATCTCTTCATAGATAGAAAAGTCTTTTCGTGAGAAATACTTCTCTGCAAGTGCGGCAGCGAGCGCAATGCGGCGATATGGAGTGTTCGTTGGTCTGATGCGGAAGAACGTCCAGTCACTTTCGGCGAGTGTTTCAGTCATAGGGTAACTTGCCTGCAGTTCACTCCACTTCGCATTCAGGTCAAGCAGATACTCATTTACTTCATGAGTATATTCTGCCGATGGCTGTTTTAACAATCCCGATGCCCCGAAGTAAAGTGCTTCGAATATGACTGGGAGATGAGATATATTCTCTTTTCCTCGAATGCTTTGTAATAGTGTTCTCGGAAGTATTGCAGACAACATCTTGAATGACTCTCTATTCTCCGAGTAACCAAGAGCATCAAGTATCCTCTCGTAGATATTGTCTAAGAACTTCTCTTGTGATTCTTTATCAAACCTTCCAACCAATTCATCAAGCCGCGCTTCACCCATCTTTGCAATGAGCTTGCGTTTTGTCCGCATCGGGACGGCAAGATTATGCGGATAGCAAGGAAGCTCCGGGGCACGGGCATACCGCTTCTCAAATAGCTCCTGCCAAAATGCTCGATGTGAGAAATCAAGATTATCTTTTAAGATAAGTGTCGGGATGTTCGGCTCTTTGAGGTCAGCATCTTCATCGAACTCCAAGACAACATGAAGAATCACCTGTGAGTAATTTGTATCGCCTCCATGCGAATGTGCCTGCCAGTCGTTGTAGTTACGATGAATCTCAACATCACCCGATAGCACAATGCCATCAATAGCAATTTTAGCTCCGTGAAAATCCGGTCCACTATGAAGCTCGTTATGTGTACCTGGATGAATGATAGTGATAGGCGAGCCGTCGGAGAGCGTAGGATGTTTTATCAAGAACCGCTCATGTTCCTTCCACATTTCCTGAAGCAATATCTCCGGGAGTGATGACTTCATGTGCCCTACATATTGCTATAAAGCCCTCATAGCTTCAACAAATTTCAAAGCTGCCGCTCGAGCTGCTTCGGCGAAGTCGCTTCCATTCGATGCAGCAGTAACTCCTCGGCTTACATTAATAAGCGCGATACCATTACCATTTGCTTTGAGAGATTCTTCGAGCGAGCCACCTTGTGCACCGACACCAGGCACGAGGAAGGGAAGCTCGGGAGCACGTTCTCGGAGTGCGCGGAGCTCTTCGGGTTTTGTTGCGCCGACGACAAGTCCGCAGTTCTTCTTTGCTTTGTTCCACTCGGCAACCGTGTCGGTTACTTGCTCATAGAGCTTTTTGCCGTTAGCGAGTTCGAGATATTGAAAATCTTTCGCTCCGGGATTTGAAGTCAATCCGAGAAAAAACACACCTTGCTCTTCACTTTGCAAGAACGGCTCATACGACTCTCTGCCCATGTACGGAGAGACGGTAATAGAATCAAATCGAAATAACTCCTGCCATGCGATGTGATACTGCTCATTTGTCGTGCTCATATCACCGCGTTTGCAGTCACCTATCGTTAAGATGTGGGATGGGATCGCGTCCAGTGTTGCCGAGAGTGCGTCAAGCCCCTTTGTGCCGCCTGCTTCGTAATATGCAGTGTTGGGTTTGTAGGCGCAGGCAAGGTCGCTTGTTGCTTCGATGATCGCTTTATTGAATGCTGCCATCGGATTCGGCTCATTCTTGAGTATCTCAGGTAGCTTGCGGATATCTGTATCAAGACCAATGCAAAGTGAGGAGTTGGCTTTCTCCTGTGCGGAAAGAATCTTTTGTGTAAATGTCATGGTGCAAAAATACGAAGAGAAATTACTATGGGACTATCCTTTCGCGTATTTCTCTTCCATTTTACTTACATACGCTGTTGCAACAATATCTCCCGATACATTAACGACTGTGCGGCTCATATCAAGTATCCTATCAACACCATAAATAATGGCAATACTCTCGCCGGGAATACCTATAGTTACAAGTATGAGCATAATAATTGGTAACGATGCCCCTGGTACTCCCGCTGTACCAATACCAGAAAGAACACAAATGAGAACGACGAATACTTGCGACATGAAGTCGAGCGGGATTCCGAAACATTGTGCGAGGAAAAGCACGGTGATGCCTTCATAAAGCGCGGTGCCGTTCTGGTTGGCAGTGCTGCCGATCGTCAGGACGAAGTTCGTAATCTCTTTCGGGAATCCAAGTTTTTCTTGTGTGACTCGGATAGACGTCGGCAGTGTCACGTTACTTGAGCTTGTAGTAAATGCCGTCAGCATGACTTCGCGGATACTACGGAAAAACTCTAACGGATTTATCTTGCAAGCAAACTTTAAGAAGAGTGAGTATGTAACGAATTGGTGAATAGCAAGTGCGCCGATAACAACGAGTACATAGTTCAACAAAACACCGAAGATGGAATAGCCAAGCCGTGCAGCAAGTGTAAAGAGCAATGCCGCTACACCAATTGGAGCAAACTTCATAGCAATGTTAATACCTATCATCACAATATCATAGAGTCCTTCCAGAAAGCGCTTGAATGTATGAGTGCGATCTTGATTCGAGAGAGATAATGCAATGCCTACAATAAGCCCGAAGAACATGATAGAGAGAACTCCTCCGCCTTTGTATCCGGGTTCAAATACATTCGCCATATCCTCGAACGGGTTGCGAGGGATAATATTGACAAGTGTTTGTACAAAATTATCTGATTGAAGTGTGCTGACGGTCTTCGCTATCTCTTGAGAATTGGAGGAGTACTTTTGTATGAGTATATCTCTATCGACAGCACTGATACTCCCGCCCGGTTGAAATACCTCTGCCATTCCGATTCCGATGAGGACAGAGATGCCTGTAATCACAGCACTAAAGGCGAGTGTGATGAGTCCGATACGTCCGATCTTTTTTAAGTCACCAAGATCGGCAACACCGAGCGCAAGCCCGGAGATAAGCAATGGTATGACCATCATAAATATCATCCGCAAGAAAATATCACCGATTGGCTTGACGTAGGAGACGATAGATTCTATCGTCGCCGGTTCTGCGCCGGATAGCTGAAGTATCGTCCCGCCGAGCGAGCCGACGAGCATCCCGATAAAGATGGAGATATGGAGCGGATATTTCTTCTTTGCCATAGGGCAAAGATACGAGGAAAATTAGCCGCGAATCATCTCAAACGCATTTCTTTGTGCGGCGATGGTCTGTTCAATATCAGCATCAGTATGTGCTACACTCACGAACATCGCCTCGAATTGCGAAGGAGCAAGGTAGATACCCGATGAAAGCATGGAGTGAAAATACTTTGCGTAGGTCTCTTTATTTGAGGTGATGGCAGTGTCATAGTCCACAACATTGGTATCAGTAAAGAACATACACATCATCGAGCCGACTCTGGTTTGTGTTGCTTGGACGCCAAACTCTACGATATTTTTTGCAAATGAATCTGCAAGATAAGCAGATTTATTTTCGAGGGCAGGGTAGGGATTTTCGTCTCGCAATATTTTCAGAGTTGCAAGCCCGGCGGACATTGCGAGCGGATTGCCTGATAGCGTCCCTGCTTGATAGACGGGACCGGATGGTGAAACCATAGCCATTATTTCGCGCTTGCCGCCATACGCACCGACAGGCAAACCTCCGCCGATGATCTTACCGAGCGTTGTTAGGTCGGGTACAACACTATACACCGACTGTGCTCCGCCGAGTGCAACGCGGAAGCCGGTCATTACTTCGTCGAAGATTAGGACGATGCCTTCTTGTGTACAAAGTTCACGAAGTTTTCCTAAGAAATTGTCTATGGGAGGTACAACCCCCATGTTGCCACCGATTGGCTCAACGATAATACATGCAACTTGCTTATCATTTGCACTCACCAACTCTCTAACACTCTCAATGTCATTGAACTGAGCGTTGAGTGTATCGTTTGCAACACCTTTGGTTACGCCGGGAGAATCAGGTGTACCGAGCGTAAGTGCTCCACTTCCTGCTTTGATGAGAAAAGAGTCGCCATGTCCGTGATAGCATCCCTCGAACTTGATAATTTTATCGCGTCCCGTATATGCACGAGCGAGGCGAATAGCGGACATCGTGGCTTCTGTGCCGGAGTTCACCATGCGAACCATCTCAATGTCTGGCATGAGAGAGGATACAAGCTCTGCAAGTTCTATCTCAAGCTCCGTGGGTGCGCCAAAGCTTGTTGCACGTCCTGCTTGTGTAATAATAGCTTCTTTTACAGCAGGATGTTGATGCCCTAAAATGAACGGTCCCCACGAACCGACATAATCAATGTACTTATTACCGTCTGCATCCCAGATGTTAGCACCATCGGCTTTCGTCATAAAGATCGGCGTACCGCCAACACCCCGAAATGCACGGACAGGTGAGTTCACGCCGCCAGGAATTATCTTCTTTGCTCGCTCGAAAAGCTGTTCGCTTGTAGGATATGTCATAAATACTTATTGGAGTTTTTTCGCAGCTTCGAGGGCGTAATAGGTGAGGATGATAGATGCCCCTGCACGCTTGATAGATAGAAGCGATTCCATCATCACGCGGTCTTCATCTATCCAGCCGTTTGCTGCGGCAGCTTTTATCATTGCGTATTCACCGCTTACCTGATAGGCAGCGATAGGGAGGTCAAACGCATCTTTTGCTCTACGGATAATATCGAGGTAACTCATTGCGGGCTTAACCATAAGGATGTCCGCGCCTTCATCGAGGTCGCGCTCCATTACGCGCATTGCTTCATCGGAATTTGCAGGATCCATTTGATGTGAGCGTCTATCACCGAAGGTCGGCATGCTTCCAACAGCATCACGGAATGGTCCGTAAAAAGCGGAAGCATACTTTGCAGAGTAACTCATGATAGGCACGTTCACGAAATCATTTTCATCGAGCGCTTCTCGTATCGCCCCGATGCGTCCATCCATCATGTCGCTTGGCGATATGAGGTCGCTTCCTGCTTCGGCATGGCTGATGGCTTCTTGCACAAGAAGCTCAACCGTTTCATCGTTGGATATCTCGTACTCGTTGCCATGCTTATGAACAACTCCGCAATGACCATGTGAAGTATATTCGCAAAGACATACATCGGTTGCTACGAGCAATTCAGGAAATCGTTTTTTTATCTCACGAACAGTTTCTTGTATGATACCTTCATCATTATATGCTTCGGAGCCGACTTCATCTTTTTTTGATGTTACACCAAAGAGAATAATACCACCAAGCTTTGCTTCAAGAGCTTTCTCGGATTCACGCAAGATGTTATCAATACCCAGTTGATATACTCCCGGCATTGACGCGATATTGTTTCGAGTATTGCCAGCTTCATCCGTTACGAATAGAGGAAGAATGAAGTTAGAAGAATGAAGGGTTGTTTCGCGCACGATACGTCTCAACGGCTCTGTCATGCGTGTGCGACGAGTGCGGGAGACGGGATCAAT
>JBKJTT010000082.1:0-6332 GCA_046590205.1 Kapaibacterium sp. (SeqCode) | reverse complement strand
GTTCATTTGATTCTATTGATAACGCACCTGAAGAAAAGGCGCGTGGTATCACGATCGCTACCGCTCACGTTGAGTATGAGACCGGTAACCGTCACTATGCTCACGTTGACTGCCCAGGCCACGCTGACTATGTGAAGAACATGATCACCGGTGCCGCCCAGATGGACGGTGCAATCCTCGTTTGCGCTGCGACTGATGGTCCGATGCCGCAAACTCGCGAGCATATCCTTCTTGCACGTCAGGTTGGTGTACCTCGTATCGTTGTATTTTTGAACAAGTGTGATATCGCTGATCCTGAGCTTCTTGAGCTTGTTGAGCTTGAGCTTCGCGAGCTTCTCTCGAAGTATGAATTCCCAGGCGATGATATTCCTATCGTTCGTGGTTCAGCTCTCCAGGCACTCAACGCAGGATCTGATGCTGCGGCTACTGCAGATGATCCTCGCTTACAGTGCATCTATGAGCTTATGGACGCAGTCGATACGTACATTCCGACGCCGGAGCGTGATATTGATAAGCCGTTCTTGATGTCAATTGAAGACGTATTCTCGATCACAGGTCGTGGTACCGTAGGTACAGGTCGTATCGAGCGCGGTATCGTTAATGTTGGTGACGAAGTTGAAGTTGTTGGTCTTGGCCAGCACAAGAAGACAGTTGTTACCGGTGTTGAGATGTTCCGCAAAGAGCTTGATCGTGGTCAAGCTGGTGATAACGTCGGTCTTCTCCTTCGTGGTATTGACAAAAACGACCTCGAACGTGGTCAGGTTTTGGCAAAGACCGGTTCTATCACACCGCATACGAACTTCTCTGCAAAAGTGTATGTCCTCTCGAAGGACGAGGGTGGTCGTCACACACCATTCTTCAACGGATACCGTCCGCAGTTCTACTTCCGTACAACTGACGTAACGGGTGTTGCAACACTTCCTGCAGGCGTGGACATGGTTATGCCCGGCGATAACGTCGAAATGACCATTGAGCTCATCAGCCCAATCGCTATGGAAGAAGGACTTCGCTTCGCTATCCGCGAAGGTGGTCGTACCGTAGGTGCTGGTGTTGTAGATAAAATATCTAAGTAAAGATTAACCGAGAGCGTTTGCCGCAAGGCAGACGCTCTCTTTTTGTTCTTTCTCATAAGCAGGATAAGCGCGAAGCATAATGCAAAAGATACGCATCAAGTTAAAGTCCTACGATCATAATCTGATTGATAAATCAGCAGAGAAGATCATTCGCACCGTAAAGCCAACTGGCTGCGTTGTTTCAGGACCGATTCCGTTGCCGACGAAGAAATCTATCTTCACGGTAAACCGCTCTCCTCACGTTGATAAGAAAAGTCGTGAGCAGTTCGAACTTCGCGCCCATAAGCGCTTGATAGATATTCTCAATTCTAATAGCCGTACAGTTGATGCTTTGATGAAGCTTGAGCTACCTGCCGGTGTAGAAGTAGAGATTAAGGTATAGCAGATTTTATAATTGTTTGTCGGACAGAGTGTCCGATAAGAAAAGATTTTTCGGCTCGCAAGAGTCATACACGTTGCGTCAAGAGTGTACAATGAGCGCATTATTAGGTAAAAAAGTAGGAATGACAGGTATCTTCAACGCGGAAGGGCAGTATGTGCCTGTGACCGTTGTTGAGCTTGGTCCGAACTACGTCACCCAGATCAAGACCCTTAAAGATGACGGCT
The DNA here is from genome assembly GCA_046590205.1 of Kapaibacterium sp. (SeqCode). GTDB lineage: Bacteria > Bacteroidota > Ignavibacteria > Palsa-1295 > Palsa-1295 > DATDEW01. Next base: position 4,653 of record JBKJTT010000082.1, on the reverse strand, counting down.
ATGATGCTGTTCAGCTTGGCTATGAAGAAATTGCAGAGCGTAAGTTGACGAAGGCAGTTGCCGGTCATCTTGATAAATCGGGCGCCCCGAGCGTTCGTCATCTTCATGAGATTCGCAGCTTCTCAAGCAATGAGGTTGCATCTATGAAGACAGGTGCAGTCTTAAAAGCTGCTGATCTTTTTCATGAGGGTGATACGGTTCATGTTGTCAGCACGTCGAAGGGTCGTGGTTTTCAGGGCGTTGTAAAGCGTCACCATTTCGGTGGTGTCGGTCAAGCAACCCACGGTCAGTCTGATCGTCAGCGTGCTCCGGGTTCAATCGGCTCGTCGAGCTATCCATCGCGCGTTTTCAAAGGACAGCGTATGGGCGGCAGAATGGGCGGAGAGCGCATTACGACACGTAACCTTCGTATCGTGCGCGTAATCCCAGAGCAGAATCTTGTATTAGTACAGGGTTCGTTCGCAGGAGCAAAGAATCAGATCGTTGAGATGGTTAAAGGGTAACTGAACGCTCACGTAAGATAAGAAAAGAGTTATGGAATTAGAAGTATATAGCATGAACGGTTCAAAGACAGGGAAGACAATCTCTGTTAGTGATGCCGTTTTCGGAATCGAACCGCATGAGCATTCTATGTGGCTTGCAATTAAAGCTACGCTTGCTAACCGCCGTCAGGGTACCCACAAGGTAAAAGGACGTAGTGAAGTTGCCGGTTCGACACGTAAGCTCTATCGTCAGAAGGGTACCGGTCGTGCACGTCAGGGTGATATCAAAAGCCCTTTGCATCCGGGTGGTGGTAAGATGCACGGACCTCAGCCGCATCTTTATACACAAGACCTTCCCAAAAAAGTACGTCATCTTGCTCGTAAGAGCGCATTGAGCCAGAAAGTGAAAGCAAATGCTTTCTATGTTATTGAAGACTTGAATCTCGGTGAGATCAAGACAAAGCAGATGGCAGGCATGATGAAGTCGTTCTCGCTTGATGGTAAGAACTCACTTGTTCTTACAGCGGAGAACAATAAGAATGTATATCTATCAGGTCGTAATCTTCCTTCGCTCTCGGTACTCGACGCAGCGCAGGCATCAACCTACGACATCTGGAAGAATAAAGCAGTGCTCATCGAAAAGTCAGCTCTTGAGATAATCGAGAAGGCATTCGAAGGTGGCGCTCGCAAAAAAGAAGTTGCACATATCGCTTTACCTGCATAATAAAGAGGAGAAAGTACAGTGAAATCAGCAGTATTACGTAAACCTCTTTTGACAGAAAAAGCAAGCGGACTTGCCGAGAAGAATGTATATACATTCGAGGTTTCGCCCGATGCGAACAAGATCGAAGTTGCAGCAGCGATCAAATCGCTCTTCAACGTAGATGTTGCAAGTGTGCGCACGATGTGGATGCCTATCCGCCGCAAGAGTCAGTTCACCAAGAAGGGTGTACTTAGCGGCACAAAAAGTCGACGTAAAAAAGCCATCATTGAGTTAAAGAATGGTCAAACACTTGACCTCTTTACACCGATGGATGTAAAGCCGGCAGAAGGCACTCTGTAAAATTGTAATAACTATGCCTTGGTCAAGGCGATAAGTTGACCAAATAGAAAACAATGGCAATAAGAAACTTAAAACCAAGAACACCGGCGACTCGCTACTACTCGATCTCTTCGTTCGACGAAATTACGTCGACGACGCCCGAGAAGTCGCTTATGACTCCGATCAAGAAGTCGGGTGGTCGTGGTAATACTGGACGTATTACTTCACGTCATCGTGGTGGCGGACATAAGCAGATGTACCGCATTATAGATTTTAAGAGAAATAAGCTTGAAATTCCTGGCAAAGTGGCTACGATCGAATACGATCCGAACCGTAACTGCCGCATTGCCCTTCTTCACTACATTGATGGTGAAAAACGCTACATACTTGCTCCTGATGGCTTGACCGTAGGGATGGTAGTAACAAGTGGTAAAGATTCTGAAATCTCAACGGGTAATGCTCTTCCTCTTGCTAATGTACCGCTTGGTTCGTTTGTGCATAATGTAGAGTTGCAGCCGGGTCGCGGTGGAAAAATAGCTCGTGCTGCAGGTAACTCTTGCCAACTCATGGCTAAAGAGGGTGGCTTTGCAACGTTGAAGCTTCCTTCTGGTGAAATGCGTAAGGTGCCGATCAATTGCACTGCAACAATGGGTGCTATCGGTAACTCTGATTTCTTCAACATTAGTTGGGGTAAAGCAGGTCGTTCACGCTGGCGCGGTATTCGTCCGCAAACACGTGGTATGGCTATGAACCCTGTTGACCATCCTATGGGTGGTGGTGAAGGTAAGTCAAAGTCGGGTGGTGGACGTAAACATCCGAAGTCACCATGGGGACAGCTTGCTAAGGGCTTGCGTACACGCCGTGGCAAGAAAGTATCAGATAAATTTATTGTGAAACGTCGCACTAAGTAATATAAAGTATGTCACGTTCGCTCAAAAAAGGACCGTATATAGACGAGAAGCTTCAGCTTAAGGTTGACGTTCTCAATAGCTCAAGCCAGAAAAAAGTAATCAAGACATGGGCGCGTGCGTGCACGATTCCGCCTGATTTTGTCGGACATACTTTTACTGTGCATAACGGCAACAAGTTCATTCCGGTCTATGTGACCGAGAATATGGTAGGGCATAAGCTTGGAGAGTTCGCGCCGACGCGTACATTCCGCAGCCACTCTGGAAGTAAAACCGAAGGTAAGGGATAATTAAGATGGCTCAAGCAGTAGCACGTAAAAGACAGCAGCAAGGATCGCCCGTTAAGATGCGTATCGTCCTTGATGAGATTCGCGGAAAGAAAGTGCCTGAAGCATTGTCTATCCTACATTTCATGACTAATCGCGCATCGAATGTTGCCGAGCAGACTCTTCGTTCTGCGATTGCGAACTTTCAGTTGAAAGATGATAATCGCGGCATTGACGTCGAAGCACTTTTTGTAACAGAATGTTACGCTGACGGCGGACCAATGCTCAAGCGTATCTCTGCTGCACCGATGGGACGCGCGTTTCGTATTCGTAAGCGCTCGAATCATTTGACGATCGTTATTGGCGATAAGGTGAAGACACCTGCTCCGCCAAGAGAAAAAAAAGCAAAGGTATAAACTAATTTTATCACGCAAACGCAAGTAGTACTTTGGGACAAAAGACACATCCGGTAGGATTCAGAGTCGCGGTAACGCAGCCATGGGATGCGCGTTGGTACGACGATAAGAACTTTGCGCAAAAGCTCGAAGAGGATAACCTCATTCGTTCTTATATTAAAGGACGTTTGAAAAAAGCAGGTATTGCAAAGTTGATGATCGACCGTACGACAAAGCGCGTCGTACTCACTATCCATACTTCACGTCCAGGTGTAGTTATCGGAAAGAGCGGAAAAGAAATTTCTCAGCTCGAAGAAGAGTTAAAGAATATTACCGGTGGTAAGGAAGTAAAGATACTTATCAACGAAGTAAAGCGTCCGGAAATTGATGCACAGCTTATTGGCGATCAGATCGCACAGCAGCTTGAAGGTCGTATCGCATTCCGTCGCGCAATGAAAGGCGCGATCAGTTCTGCAATGCGTGCCGGAGCAGAAGGTGTACGTGTCATGTGCGGCGGTCGTTTAGGCGGAGCTGAAATTGCACGTAGTGAGCAGTACAAAGAAGGTCGTATCCCATTACAGACTCTTCGTGCTGATATAGATTTTGCAAAGAGCACAGCACAAACCATTTATGGTGCTATCGGCATAAAAGTGTGGGTATGTCGTGGTGATATTGTTGGCGAGACACCGATCCAAAATGCAGCAAGTGTTGCAGTCAATGGTGTTGAAGATAGAGACCGTCGTCCTATCGTTTCTGCTGCCGGTGGCGAGCGTCGCCGTCGTGGTGGACGTGGTGGCGGGGGTGGTGGTCGCGGCGGTGATAACCGTGGTGGCGGAAGAAGTGGTGGCGGACGCGGCGGTGATCGTGGCGGCGCAGGAGAATAATAAACTTTTTGATTAGATAGAGCAATGCTGTTACCAAAGAGGGTAAAATATCGCAAGATGCAAAAAGGCAGAGTACGCGGAAAAGCTACTCGTGGTGCTGATGTATCGTTCGGTTCATTTGGTTTGAAGGCGCTTGAAGGCGGCTGGATCACAAGCCGTCAGATCGAAGCAGTTCGTGTTACGCTATCGCGTACCATGAAACGTGATGGTAAGATATGGATTCGTATCTTCCCTGATAAGCCGATAACAAAGAAACCAGCTGAAACTCGTATGGGTAGCGGTAAAGGTTCGCCCGAATATTGGGTCGCAGTTGTCAAGCCGGGTCGCGTAATGTTTGAGATTGGCGGAGTATCAAAAACACTTGCCGAAGAAGCAATGCGTCTTTCTTCGCACAAACTTCCGCTCAAGACAAAGATGGTCATTCGTCATGACCATGTCGAAGAAGCTATTGTAAAGAAATAAGAAAGGATAACGAAGATGAAAAACATGAACGTCAACGAGATCCGTGGGCACAATGATAAGGAGTTATCACAAATGATCAGCGATAACGAAGCCCGTCTTATCTCTCTTAGCTTCCAAAAAGTGACTGGACACTTAGAGAACAGTGCGCAGATTGTTACCTTGCGCCGTGATATCGCACGCATCAAGACAGTCTTGAGTGAGCGCAAGAACGAAG
>JBKJTT010000043.1:0-78220 GCA_046590205.1 Kapaibacterium sp. (SeqCode) | reverse complement strand
TTTGCACAGATAGAAACAATCTCTGCAAATGAACGCAAGGAGTCTCGCGGCGCACATGCGCGTGGCGATTACGAGGATCGCGACGATGCAAATTACTTGAAGCACACGTTTGCATATAAAGGTGATAACGGCAAGGTAGCACTTGATTACCGTCCGGTTACCATTACAAAGTATCAGCCAAAAAAGAGAGTCTATTAATACTCGAATGAACATTCGCAGTATTCGCATTTTTAATACCGGAATAGCCGCACACATATTCCGGTATTTCATTTTGCTCGCTCTTTTTTTAGCGACAGATAGTAGTGCGCAACATACCAAACGTGATATAGCTGTACAGTTTGCTTACGGCGGACAAGTGCCCGTAATGACTGCCGAAGGGAATGTGCAGGGCTTTTACAAAATGCCAATCATTTTTAATCTTCACTATCAAGTAGCAACGGATTATCTCAATGCTCTCTCGATGACGATCGAGCACGTCAATGAAGAGCGCACCAGACAAGGACTATGGAATGATGTCCCCGGCTCAAATAGCAAAGATTATAATGCAAATATATCCGAGCGACTTTATATCACAACGCTCGGCCTTGAAGGTATTCTTACGCTCTTTAGTGACGGCAAATTCCGCATTGGTGCTGGGCTTGGCGTTGCGTACGGATTAGGCGGAGCAACCGCATCGATCGAGAATATTGCTGAAGATAAAGTAAAAGTATTCGAGTCATGCGACACATGGAATGGCTTTGAAGTTTCGGCATTCACCCGCGCTCGCTATACGGTTTATCGCACCGATGACATTGATATCGGTATAAATGCTACACTTCGGCTATGGGGATTTCCATATATTGGTCCTTTGAGTGACTGTCAAAGTTCATATAACGGTCCCGCATTTCGCTCGCTCATCGAGTTCGGATACCTTGCAGGTGTCTCCTTCGGATTCTAAACCTCAACTAAACACAAATTCTTCTGCTGGTTAAAATATGCGCACTCTTTGCAGTGCTCACGGTTCTTCATTATTTTCTCTAAAGAAGTAGCGTGTTTATCGATGAGTATATGAGATACTGTTTCGGTCAGATTCAATTCAATATCGGCAAGATCAAGAGGAGTGAAAACGAAGTCCTTTGTTACTCCGTAATTAGTATAGAATAAGTGAGCATGAATATCAGTATCAATATCAAAGAGCTTCTTAATAAGATATGCATAGAACTTTAACTGAAAACGATATCGCTCATCTTTTGTCGGATTATTTATCAGCCGATCAGTCTTGTAATCAAGTATATGCCAACCGTCTGTATCTTGATAGAGTCTATCAATTACTCCCGAAAGCACTTGCATCTTGCTAAGCTTGGCGCGTAAGGCATACTCGGTAAAGTATCCAGGGGCAGAGAGCACTTTCTTCCCAAATTCAGAGGTGATAAACGTAGTAACATGAGAACGTATCTTTTCCGAATATTTTTGAACACTACTTTCAACTTCCATCCCAAGTGATTCAATTGAAGAGCGTAGATGTGAAGTAAACAATGTCTCGTCAAGTACTCCTGATGGCGCAATTATATCAACATGTTGCAACACGCCATGTACCAACTGACCAACGACAGTACCTCGGAGCATCTCTGCCGAATCAGCAGCTTCAAAGTTAAAAAAAAGACGTGGGTCTTCGGGGATGCCAAGATTAAACCGCAGATGATATTTTGTCGGACACTCTTTATAGACAAGAAGCTGTGAAGGGCTATACCGTGTCATTCCTTCTTCATAAGGAATCGCAACGGTATGCACCAATGATGGTTGCACCGCTACTCGCTCTAATGTGTCAAATGTCGGTACATCTATAAGAGGAATATCGGTTGCAATAGGCACGGCGACATTCTCAACTGCTTCAGTTGTTTGCTGTGTCGTACTGTCATAGCGTTTAAGCAACTCGCTAAATACTATGTCCAAAGTAAAATCAGAACTGAACGAATCTGAAATCCACTTCAAATAGCTGTTATTCGGGATAGACTCTTTCTTGATTGTTGCAGAAAATATCAAATGGTCGCGAGCACGAGTTGCACCAACGTAGAAGATGCGCTTTTCCTCTTCAAGTCCGCGTTCATTTGATTTGAGTGTAATATACTCTGCAAACGGTGAAGGACTCTCTGCTTCGGGGTCATTAATACTTATACCGACACCACGCTCAAGTTTTACGCTGTTCTTTCTACCATCACCGCTAGATATTCTTCGATGCAAGAAGGGAAGGAACACTACAGGAAATTCAAGTCCCTTCGAGCCATGAATCGTCATGATGTGGACAGCATCTGCATGAGTTAATGATTCAGCCAGCGCCTCTTCTTCCTCGCGCTCACTAAGGAGCATAATGCGCTCAAGAAAATCGAAGGTACTCTGGAAGCCGGATGAATGAAATGACATCGAGAGGTCAGAGAACTTTCGCAAGTTCGCAAGTTTCTGCTCACTTTCTGGGTATAGTTCGTAAATACCAAAGATCATCGTCTCCGTGTATATCTTCTCGATAAGATGTGTGCTCGTTAGCTTTCCAACAAGTTCAAGATTAGCTTGAAGCTGCTCATACGCTCGCTTCAGAAGATAAGTGGCATCCTTGGAAGCAGCGAATGACTGAAATCTCGACCAAAATGAAAGACTCTTCGGCTTCACCGCGGACGATGAAACGAGGAAGAGGTCTCTATCAGAAATGTTGAAGTACGGCGAACGCAGTATCCCGAAGAGCGCAACATCATCGGACGGATTAACCAAGAATGCAAGATAATTGATAATATCCTTTATTTCTTGACTTGTATAGAATCCTCGCCCGCCGTATGTTACATACGGAATGTTGTGAGCACGGAAGGCAGATTCAACTTTCTCAAGATGCGTACGGGAGCGAAGTAATACACCAATGTCATGGAAGGTTACGGTTCTCTCTTGATCACGTTCATATACTTTATATGCACTCTCTTTCAGTACTAACTGAAGTATCTTGACAGCTATCAAATCAGGCTCACCGCCTTCTTCAATATCTTCTTCACTCTCCTCATCTTCTGACGGTCTTGCTGATGAATCAGTCTTCTTAATAAGAATCTCTACCGTACCTTTTGCATTCTCTGATCGAGCAAGGATAAGCTCATTGTATGCGATTTCACCTTTACCACTTGAGAAGACGGGTAAGAATAACTTATTAATGAATGCCATCGGATGAGCGAGCATACGGAAGCTCTCTTTGAGTTCGATAGCAGGCAGATTTGTCGATTCAGCTATCTCATCCGTAGTCTTATCGAAGAGTGCAATGTTGGCATTACGGAAGCCATAAATTGATTGCTTTGGGTCACCAACTATAATCAGACGATTATGTGCAGTGAAGTTAGCTGTCAACGAACGGATAATCTCGTACTGCAAGTCGTCGGTATCCTGATACTCATCAACCAGTATAAAAGGGTAGCGAGATGATAGCTCGGCGCATATCTCCGGCCGCTCAAGCAACTCATTTGCTTTCCAGAGCATATCGTCAAAGTCGAGAATGCTATAATGCTCTTTTCTTTCATTATAGAGATCAAGCGCCGTCCGAAATAGCTCAAGCAATATCCGCATCGAACGGCTTTCACGTAATAAAAGCGACTGAATATCTTCAGAACTTACATAAGACTCTGCTAATGAACGATGTAACCTGAACGATTCAAGATTCTCTGGTAGTGACGCAAGGAGCTCGTCCTTAACATTCTTAAATCTGGTTCCATGGATTGACTCCCATTTACTTGAATGGAAGTATGTTAATATCTCTGATAACGCAGTAAGCTTCTCTCGTCGAGAACGAGCACCGTCATAGATAGCAAGCAAAAGCTCTGCATCAGGAAGTGTTTTCTTAGATAAATGCGCAAGCAGGCCGTCGTAATAACTTCTATCGTAGAGAGCAATAACATTCTCATCAAGCTCTGTCTCTATGAGAGTTTGCCATCCTTTTGCAATTTCTTCGTCGGTTTGTACATCTAATAACTTCTGAAGCGACCGAGCAGAGAATCGTTTGGAGAAGAGGGAGAGAATATGAGTCGTTACCTGTCGCCGTCCGTATTTCTTGGCAAATTCAAGCGTTTGTTTATCTTCTGTTTTGTACCCGGATGACAACGCACCATAGAGTGTCTGTTGAACACATTCTTCGCGAAGGAGTTGATCTTCAGGTGAAGATACAATTCCAAACGCAGAATCTGTCTTCGATTCAACTGGATAATTACGTAGTAATTGCGCACAGAAAGCATGGATTGTTGTTATCGTTGCTGATTGGAGTCGGTCTTGTACTTGATAAAGACGCTTAAGAACCTGTTCGTCATTTTCATTTCGGATCCTCTCAATGACTGCTTCGCGAATCTTTTTCTTTATGTCACGCGCTGATTGTTCTGAGAATGTTATCGTAACTATATCCCGAGGTGATAGGGAATGGTTATCGATCAAGAACTTAATATACTGCACGACAAGAACCCGCGTTTTTCCCGAACCGGCATTGGCGATGATCGCCGTATGCGACGGACGCACTAAGACATGCTCTTGTGCGGGGGTGAGCATCAGGCGTGAACTACCTCTTTGAGCTTTGCTTCAAGTTCGAGCATTTCTTTTCCCATATCATGCAACTCCTCTTGGCTAAACCCCAGTTCAGCAAGCTCGAAATATACAGTGTCTTCTGCGAGAATATGCTGGAGCAAATTATGAACGATAAGTCGTCCTGTCGTTATTATCCGACGAACAGAGACATGTATCGGCACCGCATCGTTCTCATAATCAGCCACGATATTGCAGAACTCATCGAAGTAATCACGCAGATATTCATGGTCGTAATTGAGGAAAAGAAACTTGATGCGTCCTTGCGGTACAAGCTCTTCCAATCGAGGAAAAAAAATCTGTTCTTCCTTGACGAGATGGATATTCAGATGCTCGCGGATGTTCTCGCGCGTTTTGAGCATGATAGCATAATCTCGAGTCTCGATGGATGCTCTGTACCCCTGACGCTCAAGCCGCTCGATCATCCCCAGGAGATCATCGCAGGAATGACGGAATGCCTCGTGTTCGGCGAGTAGCTGTTTGAGAGGGTTTGTCTCGGGTTGCATTGGTCAGTAAAACGACATAATGCGGAAAAGAATTTGTACTTCGATGGTAAACTTACGATAAAACTTACTGTTATAGTGATTCGATGACAAACCAGTACCATATCGGATGCCACATCATGCCCCGTCTGGATATTCTTCGTTATTCGAGCGACGATGGATACCGCCGAACCACACATGAACTTGTCTCAAAATATGGTGTGCTTGGGTTTTGCATCTTCGACGGCACAAAGCATCTCGTCAAGACAGTAATTACCATACTCCAAGAACTACGAGCGAAAGATTCAGGCAGAACTCTCCTATTTTCAATTGACGCGGAGTGGGGAGCAGCGATGCGTATTTCAGATGGGACTGAATACCCACATGCCTTCGCGCTTGCTAAAACTGGTGATACGACTCTGGTCGAAGAGGTCGCCTATGCCATTGGCGCAGAGCTACAAGAATTAGGTATCCATTGGAATTTCGCACCTGTTGCTGACATCAATTCAAATCCGAAAAACCCAATAATCAACATTCGCTCATTTGGAGAGTCAGCCGAAGAAGTTGCGAAGTATGCAACAAGCTTTCATAGCGGTTTACGTAAAGCGGGGATACTTACATCTGCCAAACATTTCCCTGGGCATGGTGATACCGTCGTGGATTCACACCAAGGTTTACCAAGCATCCCACGAAGCTATCAAGAGTTTGCTCGTAATGAGCTAATTCCGTTTGAAGCATTAGTAGCAGATAGCATCCCAAGCATAATGCTCGGTCACCTTGCCGCGCCTAAACTTGCTTTAGAGTTTGGCGCAACTACAGACGAGTCTTTGCTCCCTGCAACGATTTCATCTGCAGTAGTGACAAAACTCTTGCGCTTGAGAATGGGCTATGACGGAGTAATCATTACCGATTCCCTAGAGATGGCGGGAATACGGAAGTTAGGGCTATCCGACGCTGAGATTGCAGTCAAATCAATTCAAGCAGGAGTAGATATTCTTCTTATGCCTCCAGACCCAATCGGTACATTTCATGCTTTAGAAGAATCGGGGATAGTCTTAGACGATAATAGAATTGAAAAACTATTTCAATTGATTGGACAACCTACAAATACTACCTATAATACTAATCTCCCTCTCGTTGCTGCCAAATTAGCTATTCAAATCAGCGGTGAAGTAAACACTCTTGGTGTGGACTACCTTATTGTTCACAAGAACAATGAGCAGGATACAAAGAAAGCGGAAGTCATTAAAAGTAGACTCGCTGCTATTACAGAACAACCTTCTGATTCCACGATCATTATCATTCTCGATAGACCTCGCGGACAGCTTGTTGATGAGAAACAAAGTGAGGGTATTGGCAGCCGAGTTGAGAGTATTATTGCCATATACAAAGAAAAGAATCTTTCGCCACGAGGTATCATTTTGCTCGGGAATCCGTATCTCGAAGAAAGTTTTACGCAGGTGAAACCCGGATTTGTTATACAGGCGTATAGCGATTCGTTACCTTCAATTCATGCAGTTCTTGAAATAGTAATTAACTAATGAAGATAGTTTTTTCAATCATAGTACTGTCGTTGGGACTTCTTTCCTGTCAAAACGCAAAGCAGACCACGACAGAGACGACTCCTGTTCCTTCCGGAACGCCTGGCATTGGCATCTACTTCAAGGGAGCGAATACAATTACGATGCCGACCGATGAGTTCACGATAGATACGAGTGGGAAGGTCTTATTTATCAGCCAGCAGAAAATGGCATCAGGTGATTGGCGCGAACCCAAAGGTGTGGCATTTCTTGAGCCCGATGATAAGGACACGTTGAATCTCTTTTTTGGTGATTCAACGATGTTCAAAATAAAGAATGAAGATGTGAACACTCTTTGTGCCGATGGCGCTATAGTGACTCTTCGCATCTATCGCACCGATAGGAAACAACCACTCGTCCTTGAGACAAGTACCTGCGCGGCAGAATACAATACGCTCTACGGAGAAACCCGCAAGAAATTCAAGAAGATGATATACTTCTTCCAGCGTTTCCGCGATAAATACCGTCCGATGTATCTGGATAGAGATAAGCTGAAATAGCTTCAGAATCCTATTTACTACAATGATTGTTGTACCGTGCTCTAATATATTAACTCTAATTTATGCCCAAGAAATTACCTGCTTTTAAGAACGAAACCTATAAAGATTATTCTATTCCCTCAGAGCGCAAGAAAATGGAAAAGGCGCTTGCCGATGCACGAGCTAAGCTCGGAAAAGTCTATCCGCTCATCATTAACGGCGAGAAGATAAAGACGAATGATTATATTGTTTCGACTAACCCCGCTCGTCCAGACGAAGTAATTGGCAAGTTCTCAAAGGGTACCATAGAGCTTGCAGATAAAGCTCTGAACGTTGCAGAAAAGACGTTTGAGTCGTGGAGAAAAGTTGACGCATATAAACGCGCCGATATCCTTCTGAAGGCATCTGCAATCATGAAGAAACGACGTTATGAGATTAACGCATGGATGGTGCTTGAGGTAGGTAAGAATTGGCTCGAAGCCGACGCTGATACAGCGGAAGCGATTGACTTCCTTGAGTTCTATGCCCGCGATATGTATCGCCTCGCTGGACAACAGCCAGTCGTTAAGAGCAAAGGCGAAAAAGGGTATCTCGAATACATCCCGCTCGGTATCGGGCTTATCATCCCACCGTGGAATTTCCCGTTCGCAATCTTAGCGGGCACTGCAAGCGCAGCAATCGTTGCAGGCAACCCAATAATCTTAAAACCATCGAGCGATTCGCCGATGATGGGTTATCTCTTCGCAGAGATCATGGAGCAGGCAGGATTGCCGAAGGGTGTACTTAACTTCTTCACAGCTCCGGGCGGCGAAGTCGGCGATCATCTTGTTAAGAGTCCGAAGATTCGCTTTATCTCGTTCACAGGTTCAAAGGAGATCGGCTTACGCATCAATCAACTTGCCGCAACTCCGCAAACGGGGCAGAAGTGGATCAAGCGTGTCGTAGCAGAGATGGGCGGCAAAGACGGCATCGTCGTTGCAAAAGACGCTGACCTCGAAGCAGCAGCAGACGGCATCGTCGCGGCGGCATTCGGCTTCCAAGGGCAGAAATGCTCGGCTTGTTCACGCGCTATCATCGAGCGTCCAGTCTATAACAAGATGATAAACCTTATTAAAGAACGTACCGAAAAACTTTCGTTCGGCGATCCAACTGATAACACAAACGTCGGTCCTGTCGTCAATGCACGTGCAAAAGCAAAGATAGCCGAGTATATCGAAATCGGAAAGAAGGAAGGTCGTCTTATCACCGGTGGTGTCGCTGAAGGCAAAGCAGGGCATTACATCAAGCCGACAGTCATCGCCGATATCAAGCCGATGGATAAACTTTCGCAGGAAGAGATATTTGGACCGGTGCTCGCTCTTATCCCCGTCGCCAATTTCGACGAAGCAATGGAAGTTGCGAACAACACCGAGTACGGCTTAACCGGCGCGCTCTATACCAAAGACCGCAAGAAGCTCGACAGAGCAGCGAAGGACTTCTTCGTCGGTAACTTATATCTCAACCGCAAATGCACCGGCGCGCTTGTCGGCGTAAATCCCTTCGGCGGATTCAACATGTCAGGCACTGACTCAAAAGCAGGCGGACATGATTACTTGCAGCTCTTCTTGCAAGCGAAGGTTGTAGCAGAGAAGATCGTACCGTTGAAGGGGAAGTCTAAAGGTAAAAAGAAATAAGAAGGTTGTCATTGCGAGGAGCCGAAGGCGACGAAGCAATCTAAAATGTTTGTATGTACCAAAACCGTTACTGGGTATATATAATGTCAAATGATAAGCATTCGGTACTTTATACCGGGGTTACCAATGACATTAAGCGCAGGACATACGAGCATAGGAACGGACTGGTTGAAGGATTTACGAAGAAGTATCATGTGAAGTATCTCGTCTATTATGAGGAGTTCAATGACATTGAATATGCTATCAGGAGAGAAAAGCAGATAAAAGGTGGCTCTCGTAAAAAGAAGGAATTGCTCATTAATTCTTTCAATCCGACGTGGCGTGATCTATTTGAGGATGTTGCTACATTTTGAAGATTCTTAGATTGCTTCGTCGGGCTAAAGCCACTCCTCGCAATGACAATGCCGGAAGGCATACATAAAAAATATCTTGTCAATCAAAACCTACATCGAAGCGATCAACGACGCACTCCACTACGAGATGGAGCGCGATCCGTCTGTCTTCTTGATTGGCGAAGACATCGGTCCTTACGGCGGAGCATTCAAGGCGACGAAGGGGCTCTATAATAAGTTTGGCGAAGCGCGTGTCATTGACACACCTATTGCCGAGTCAGGTCTTGTCGGAGTTGCGCTTGGTGCGGCACTCTTCGGATTCAAGCCCGTTGCCGAGATGCAGTTTGCTGATTTCGTGACGAACACATTCAACATGCTCGTTACCGTTGCCGCAACTACCGGCTATCGTTGGAATCTACCAATGCCATTCGTGCTTCGTCTGCCTTCAGGCGGAGGATTATCCGGTGGGCCATTTCACTCGCGAAACCCCGAGGTATGGTTCGCGCATCAACCGGGTTTGAAGATCGTTTGCCCATCATCTCCATCAGATGCAAAAGGGTTGCTCATTGCAGCTATCCGCGACCCAAGCCCTGTGCTTTACTTCGAGCATAAACGACTTTACCGTTCGCTCAAAGAAGAAGTACCTGATGGCGAACATGTTGTTGAGATCGGCAAAGCACGAACCGTCCGAGAGGGAAGCGACTGCTCTATTATTACCTACGGCGGCACCGTCCCGATGGCAAAAGAAGTAGCAGAAGAATTCGCGGCGAAAGGAATTGCGAATATCGAGGTCATAGATATCCGCTCGCTTGCACCGTTCGATGAAGAAGCGGTTATGGCAAGTGTCCGCAAGACAAGCCGCGCACTCATCCTCCACGAAGATAACCTCACCGCAGGTTTCGGCGCCGAGATAGCCGCACGCCTCACTGACAAAGCATTCGAATCGCTCGACGCCCCGATAAAACGCCTCGCCGCCTACGACAGCCCCGTCCCATTCGCACCGAACTTAGAGAAGATGATACTTCCAAGCAAAGCACAACTTGAAGTTGAACTGATGAAACTGTTAGAGTATTGATATGACAGATAAAGTATCGGGTATATTGGCTAATTCAAGAGTAAATCTCTCTATAATTAGTAGAACGTTGGTGGATCATATTGGTCCTATTACACTTCACGGGAAAACACCACAGCTTTATGCTTCAATTGAAGCACTAAAATATAGGATTGTTGATTTAGCGACAGATGCTATTCTTTTATTCGAGCACAATAGACTTTTATCTTGTGTAGTTGTAAGTCGTTCGTTGTTTGAATCTGTGATGCTGGCTCATTGGGCAAATTACCAAGTTAAAGATTATCTTGACGAAAAAATCACCATTAAGGAGCTTCATGAGAAATTAATGTTAGCAGTACATGCGAGTAGATCCGAGAATACTCCATTAGAAGCTCGTAATATTTTGACTATCATTAAGCACCTGGATAAGAGAGAAAATGCGGAGCGAGGTCGAGAAGGATTAGGAAGTATTGAAAAGATTTATGGTTGGCTATCAGGTTTTTCTCACGCAAATACCAACGGTGCATTCTTACTTTATGCCAAAATTGATAGATCTTCGCTTTCCATTGACTTATCATCCAAAATGTATCCAATTGAAACAGAGTTTGCGATTGGTACAATAGATTTGTGCTTACGTGAGTGCATTGATTCCTTTTTGATATTTGAATCTCAGTTGGAAATGCTCATTGAAAATCTTGGAAATGGACAAGAAACATTGTAGCATTTGAGTCGTTTATATATCAATCGCAAAAAAGCATATTATATGGGATCAATTACATACGATTATTTATCAGACTCTCTTCTTTTTGACCAAAGCAACCTTGACTCTGATTTCAAAAATGAGAGTGTAGAAAATCTAAACAAATGGCTTCAAGAGTACCGTAGTCACGTATTGAAGTCTGACGCTGATTTAAAGCAAGAAGTATCAGCTAATACTGTTGCCCGTCTATTCTTAGAAGACCGCGAACTTGATTTGGACTTTCTTAAGCAAGCTGCGTTATATGTTCCCCAAGTTATTATCGAAGACCCGCTTTTTAGATTAACTGCAAAAGAAGGCAAGTTCGCAAAAACTGGAAAGCAATTCTTAGGATTTTCATCGGAAATTAACAAACCAATATTAGCTTCTACATTAAGATCTCTAAAAGCGATTACTCCCATGATTGCTACCGATTATGTGAAGCTTGTTCCTGCCTCTCTAATTACTGAACCACCTGAAAATATAGAAATAAATTTTCCTATTAATCAGTACCGAGATGTTTTACCACCAGAGATATTACTCTATTGTAGTTCAAATGCGAATGTGAAGGGAATGCAGAAATTGGGTGGTCTCTGGAAGATGTTAAACTCTTTGCAGCCCTGTCGTGGTCTTTTTATTAATTTCGGAGACTATCAAAGAGACAAAGGGTTTATTTATCATTATTTTGATTTGCAGGTACTCAACACAGAAGATAGTGGCATTGTTGAGTTTATTCAAACAATGCCAGATACACCGCCATCAGAAGACGCCTTTAATGCTTGGCTTACACAATCATTAAACTCGTCATGCATACAAGTAGTGAACTCAATCATTGCTAACGCCACTAATGCGAATTGCTACAACTCTTCTCTCTTAACTACGTCTAGTTTTGCTTGTGGATTATTAGGCGTTCATGAAGCTACAATAGAAGAAAAGACTATCAATGGCACACTTGCTCTTGACTTACCTTTTTTAGAAAGTGTTTCAATAGAAGATTTAATGAACATACGAAACGATAATGCGAAAGAGTTCTTAAATTTTAGACTTGAACTTGAACGCCTGTTTAGATCTCTCAAGACAACAGATTCAAATGATCTCAAATTGGCTAGCAAAAATGCACAACATGAGTTAGTTAACGTGCAAATCCCTCGCTTGAAAAATTCTTTCTCAAGTTTTAAGAAGAGCGCTCCGTTTAAACTATCACCTACGTTGATGAGTTTGGCTTCCACCTTCTTTTCGGGACCATCTTTACTAGGCACTTCAATTGCTATGCTAAACATGTTTAATACATGGAAAGACTATTCAAATAAAGTGAAAGAAAATCCTTGTGTATTTTTACACAAACTAGAAAAAGCATCCAAAAACTCAATTTCGCAACAAAAGACAGATCGCAATTATAGTCAAGGTGGATTTACAGATATACGCTATAGTGGAGTTCAGGTTGTTCCTTCGGAGTCAGATTACAAAAAAGGTATTGATGAGGATAGTAAGGACGAAAGCAGTGAGGAAGGAATATTATACATTTAACTAGATATTATAAGCCTGTCTGCACCTTAAAGCGGTCTTGCAAAGTAGAGCATTGCTAAAAGGTCATGAATTCTGAAATCTGTTCTTGATCGTGCTCCATAATACTGTTCAGCTCGCGCTGATTATAATCAATAACCTCACCCCAGCCATCTCCTTGAAAAGGAGAGGGCACAAGATTTGTCCCTACGGGACTTGTGATTCCTTTCTATTCCCTTTTCCCGCCGTTAAAATGGCGGGCTAATTTCAACCGTCCCTCCAGGACGAAGAGCGGGGTGGGGGAAATGATGAATGCGGAATGATGAATGATGAATTTTTGTGTTGGGAGCGAGTCCCTACTCTTTGAGCCCTCTTTTAAGTCCCGGTAGGGGCGACCCGATATTAGCGCGCCGTTTTAACGGCGGGGAGCAAGGAAAAAACAATCCCTCTCCTTCCTTTTCAAGGAAGGAGATACAGAGGAAGGTTATTTAATAAACAATACATTATTCTCTTCTCGGGGTTGGTTAGATTCTGTTCGGCTGTCGCCGGGTTTATTTAATAACCGCCCCCCAGCCCCCGCCTTGATAAGGCGGGGGAGCGAGAAGAGCCCTCTCCTTCGGTTTCAAGGAAGGAGATACAGAGGAAGGTTATTTAATAAACAATACATTATTCTCTTCTTGGGTTTGGGGTTCCGATTCTGTTCGGCTGTCGCCGGGTTTATTTAATAACCTCACCCCAGCCCTCTTCCTTCCTTCGTCAGGACAGGCACTTGAAAAGGAGAGGGGGCAAGGTTTATTCGCCTTGAAAAGGCGGGGGAGCGAGAATACTTTAGGTGCTCATTAATTTTTGCCTATAACGGTTTATATTCGCCGCTTTTACACTATCTTTCATAAAAAATAAGAACTTACAGACTATCTTTAGGGCACCTATTGCATTTGGCTTATCAATGTCGTATATTTGCAGTGCTTATTACAGCACCCATCGTCCTGACGGGTGTATTGCTTAAACCTCCAAACTTCTATAACTACCTATGTCAAAAATACCTTCAAACGTTAACCGTCATCGTTCGTATATCAATAATGTCCCCATCCGCCACGGCGAGGTGACCATCGTCACGTCCAAATCAGCGGAGGCATCCATGGTGCATTCGTGCCGGTTCGGCGCTTCGACCATAAAAGCGGGCGTCTCAACGCTTATCCTGAACTGCGGCATGAGCGATAAGCGCTTTAAGGAGTACTTCCATGCCAACCATACATGGCAGAATTCAAATCCGCAGCTTCTATTCAAAAGCTCTGTCAGGGGCAATCTCATCGGTGATGCGGAAGCCATCGAGCAGTTATGCAGCGAAAGCAGCATCGGGATGGTCATCATCCTCGGTTGGGAATGGACAAGTTCGGGTTCACGCCGCAAAGAGCGCTTGCTGCATTTCCTCCGCTCGCTTATGGAAGACTATAGTATTGCCGTCGTCGTGTATTCGCACTGCCATAATGCACCGAAGCCGGGGCATATTGATAAAGGTGGGGTAGGTAAGCTTGCCTTGCTTGCGATGTTCGTCGCCGAGATCACGGCATCCGATGAATTAGAGAAGGCATGTCCGAAGCCAACACCAATGGTTTTTTCGCTACAAGATGAACGCCAAGCAGAGGCGAGTGCACGCCTACTTATCAGTAAAATCAATGAGTTAGGGGGCAGTTCTGAAAGGATAGTGTCTTCGGATGAGCCGTATAAAGATACAGGGGAGGATGAGGATGCGGTAGAGGTATAAAAGAGGGCTATGACTCTTTGAGTTCTGCTTCTAAGTACATCCCGGTATAGCTTCCTGTCTTCTTATGGTGAAAGGCGATATCTTCGGGAGTGCCTTCATCGACGATGTATCCGCCGCCTGCACCGCCCTCGGGACCGAGGTCAATAACCCAGTCGGACATCTTAATCACATCAAGGTTATGCTCAATGACAACAACGGTATTACCCTTGTCACGTAGTTTAAGCAATACATCAAGTAAATGCTTTATATCCTTAAAATGCAACCCTGTAGTCGGTTCATCTAATATATATATGGTCTTACCAGTAGCAACTTTCGATAACTCCGTAGCCAGCTTCACTCGCTGGGCTTCACCACCTGATAAGGTAGGAGCTTGTTGGCCAAGACGGATATATCCCAATCCGACAGCTTCCAGAGCATCGATCTTGCGCCGAACCCTCGGTATATCAGCAAAGAGTTGTACCGCTTCGGTGACGGGCATATTGAGCACATCGGATATGGATTTACCCTTAAAATGTACCTCAAGTGTTTCGCGGTTATACCGCTTTCCGTTGCATACGTCGCAGTTCACAAATACGTCGGGCAGGAAGTTCATCTCGATGCGCTTCATCCCTGCACCTTCGCACTCCTCGCACCGGCCGCCCTTCACGTTAAAGCTGAAGCGTCCTACCTTATACCCGCGTATCTTGGCTTCGGGTAGCTCGGCGAAGAAGTCGCGTATCATGGTAAAAAGCCCGGTATATGTAGCCGGATTCGAGCGAGGTGTTCTGCCGATGGCGGACTGGTCAATCTCGATGATCTTATCGAGCAATTCAAGCCCGATAACCTCGTCATGTGGCAATGATACGGCTTTGGTATCATAATACTGACGATGCAAAATGGGAGCAAGCGACTCGTTGATAAGAGTTGATTTTCCTGAACCTGATACACCCGTAAGGCACGTCAATAAACCAAGAGGGATGTCAAGAGTAACATCCTTTAGATTATTGCCCTTCGCACCTTTTAAGATAAGATGTTTTTTCGGATCAGGTTTTGTACGAATAACAGGAGGAGTAAGCCAATCTTTTTTCGAGAGATATGCCGCAGTAGGCGAGTCTCGCTTTACGAACTCTCTGCCACTTGAAAAATCTGCACCATTAACCGAAGTAAACTCCTTCGGCGTAGCAAACCCGACGACCTCTCCGCCAAACTCCCCGGCTTTAGGACCAATGTCAATGAGATGGTCAGCAGCAAGCATCATATCCCTATCATGTTCAACAACAATGACAGTATTACCCAAATCACGAAGCTGTTTTAATGACTCGATGAGCCGCTGGTTATCCCTCTGGTGGAGACCAATGCTTGGCTCGTCAAGGATGTACAACACTCCGACAAGCTGTGTACCTATCTGGGTTGCAAGACGAATACGTTGTGATTCACCTCCCGAAAGAGTCTTAGCCGAACGGTCAAGCGAAAGATACCCGAGGCCAACTTGCAATAGGAAAGAAAGTCGAGTCGAAATTTCCCGAAGTATCGGCGTTGCGATGAGATCTTTATTTCCATCGAACTCAAGCGATACGAAGAAACGAGCCGCATCCTGCAACGATAACGTCACGACGTGGTGGATATTTTTCCCATCTACGCGAATGAAAAGTGAATCCTTCTTAAGCCGACCACCACTACACTCCTGGCATGGCTTAGAAGACATGAACTGCATAGCCCATTCCTTCATCGTCTCTGAGCCGTCCTTACCGGCTGACTGCTTCAATGTCTCGATGATACCTGCAAACTTCATCGAGTACGTAACTTTCCGTCCTGTGTTGGATTCCCAATTGACCGTAAGTTTTTCTTTGCCGGTGCCATTCATCAAGGCATCGAGCAGTTCGGAATCAAGTTTCTTGATGGGAGTCTGGAGCGGAGTCTTGAACTTTGTATATACCGATTCAACCTGTGCCCAAAGCCAATTCTTACGATGTTTGCCAAGCGGCGCCAAAGCACCATCCTCGATGGAAAGATTTTTATCAGTATATATAAGCTCCTCGTCGAAGTCTCGGACTTCACCAAGCCCATGGCATGTGCCACATGCACCGATAGCGGAGTTAAAAGAAAAAGTATTCGGCTGAGGCTCTTCATACGACTTGCCGCAATTCGGGCAAGAATACTTCTCGCTAAAGAGCTGCTCAATGTCCCCCATACCATTCGAGATAAGCACAGAGACGACACCTTTGCCAAGTTTCAAACCTGTTTTGATAGATTCATTAAGTCGGTCAGAAAACTTATCGCCAAGAGGGAAGCGGTCAATAACAACTTCGATAGTATGAATTTTATATCGATCAACTTGCAACCCATCATGCAACTCGCGAATCTCGCCATCAATACGAACCTTGGTGAAACCCGAACGAAGAGTATCAGCGAACAACTCGCGGTAATGTCCCTTACGAGCACGAACCAGCGGTGCAAGAATCGTCAAACTCGAACCGACGGGATATTTGAGTATCGTACCGAGTATCTGGTCTTGAGTCTGTTTCTCAACGGGGATATCACACTCAATACAAAACTGCGTCCCGACACGAGCAAAAAGCAGACGAACGAAGTCATAAACTTCGGTAACAGTACCGACCGTCGAGCGAGGCGAGTTATTAACTGTCTTCTGCTCGATAGAAACAGCAGGAGCAAGACCTTCGATGGAATCAACATCGGGTCGCTCCATCATATCAAGAAACTGCCTTGCATACGGAGAAAGTGATTCGATATATCGACGCTGACCTTCGGCATAGATTGTATCAAATGCAAGCGAAGATTTACCCGAACCCGATACACCCGTTATGACGATAAGTTTTTCTTTCGGAATGTCGAGGTCAATACTCTTAAGATTATGCATCCTTGCCCCTCGGATGACGAGATTTTCTCTTTCATCAGGGATATACGGAGCCACAGGCACAGGAGGAATTGCCGTTTTTTTAGAGGATGCGCGCTTCGCAGGAGCTTTCGTCGTAGATTTTGCCAAAAATTCGGTATTTTTTAGAGCGGATTTCCGTATAATCTTGTTAGAACATAGTGGAAAATGTGAAGGTTGCTTTAACAATAGCTTATCTTTGCATAAAACGAATCCATAGTGCCCAAAAGAAAAGACTTAGTCGGTATCGAGCCACTCACAAAAGCGGATATCCTACACCTACTGGACCGCTCCGATACCTATTTCCAAGACCTGCTTTCAACAGACCCAATGCCTAAGCGAGATTTACTTGCAGGCAGAACTGTAGCAAATCTCTTCTTTGAGAACTCAACCCGCACACGAACATCGTTCGAACTTGCCGAAAAACGTCTCGGAGCAGAAGCAGTAAGCATCTCAATGCAAACCAGTAGTCTATCAAAAGGAGAATCTCTTCTTGATACGGTAAAGGTAATCACGGCGATGAAGATTGATGCTGTAGTAGTCAGGCATCAATCTGCAGGTGTACCACAGCTCTTTGCGAAGAATCTTCCACCTGATATTCATATCATCAATGGCGGCGACGGAGCACATGAACATCCCACGCAAGCCCTTCTCGACGCGGCAACAATGCGAGAGATGATGGGAGACCTCGCGGGAAAGAAAATCGTCATAGTCGGAGATATTTTACACTCGCGAGTAGCTCGTTCAAACATCTACTTGCTACAAAAGCTTGGGACAAGTGTTTCAGTCGTAGGACCAACAACACTTATGCCTCGGCATATAGAAGAAGTCTTTGGTGTTGAGGTTTTATATAAACTTGACGGCGCTGTCGCCGATGCAGATGCCGTCATCATGCTTCGCATACAACTCGAACGTCAATCACGAGCGTACTTACCAACACTTGGTGAGTTTAGAGCGAGATACGGATTAACAGCGACACGATTGAATGAGACGAATGCATACATCTTGCATCCGGGACCGATGAATCGGGGAGTTGAGCTTGATGATGAATCGGCAGACTCCGAGAAGTCGCTTATCTTGCGACAAGTAAAACGCGGCGTAGCAATACGTATGGCAGTATTAGAATGGATATTTTCATAAAGAGTATGGATATACTACTGAAGAATTGCAGAGTTGTTGACCCTTCATCAGGACGCGATGAAAGCGGTCTTGATATTGAAATATTGGGCGGTGTAATATCGAAGATAGGGAAGTCGCTCAAGAGCAAAGCAGAAGTCAAGGACTTGAATGGAGCAGTCGTCGCTCCCGGCTTCCTTGATATGCACGTACATCTACGTGAGCCAGGGCAAGAGTATAAAGAGACTATCGCAACCGGCACACTTGCCGCAGCGCAAGGTGGATTTACAGGCATATGCTGTATGCCAAACACAGAGCCGTCAATCTCTGATCAATTTGTTGTAGGTTTTATCAAGCAAAAAAGCGAAGGTAATATCGTTGATGTCGAGATATGTGGCACGATGACAAAAGCTCGCAAAGGGGAAGAACTTGCGCCGATGCAAGCACTCTCTGATGCCGGTGTTAGGATGATATCTGATGACGGTAGCGCAGTAATGAATGCCGAAGTCATGCGACGCGTCTTCGAGTATGGTAAGATGTTCGACTTACTCTGCACTCAGCATTGCGAAGAACATTCGATGACTAAGGGCACATGTATGCATGAAGGAAAAGTCTCGACAAAGCTCGGACTTCCCGGATTCCCGTCGGTTGCAGAAGATATTATCATCGGTCGCGATCTACTTCTTGCCGAATATGTCGGAGGAGTTCGTTACCATGCCGCACATATCAGTACAAAAGGCGCAGTGCGTCTTATCAAAGAAGCAAAAGGGCGGGGGATACAAGTAACGTGCGAGACAACCCCTCATCACTTTACACTTACCGATGAAGCTGTCGAGACGTACTGGGGAAATGCAAAGATGAACCCACCGCTTCGGGGTAATGAGGATGTTGAGGCAATCATTGCAGGACTCATTGACGGCACTATAGACTGTATCTCAACAGACCATGCACCACACGCTGCACACGAAAAAGACACCGACATGGTGTCGGCAGCATTTGGTATCATTGGGTTAGAAACAGCCATTCCGATTGGCTTGACAAACCTTGTGCATACTGGCAAACTTTCTCTTTCTGATTATATCAAGAAGTGCTCAACAAATCCGCGCAAAGCTCTTAAACTTCCTTCAATTCATATTGAAGAGGGAGTACATGCAAACCTTACTATCATTGATATTGATAAGCAGTGGGAGTTCGCTGATGCCGACATTAGGTCAAAATCCCATAACACACCGTTCATCGGGCACAAATTCAAAGGAAAAGCACTTGGTATAATCAATAAGAACATGGCGTATTGGAGTTAGATGAGGCAATTCATTGGGAATCAGGAATCACACACAGGCAAACGCGAGGAGTATGGCATACGGATTGTTCGTATGTTTGTCTATGCTTTCTCTTTCCTACACTGCTCACGCTCAAACTACTATTGCTACTGAACTCATTCGTGTTGAACGAATTCTCACGAAGCGGAACATTGACTCAATGCGTTCGCTCTTTGTACTTGATAGCAGGATCTACCTTGGTATTAAGGGTGTCAATTCAGGATATTATTCCCTTGAACAAACACTTGCAATACTTGAACGCGTGACACTCCGAAGCAAACCGCTCTCGTTCAAAGTGAAAACATCTAGTACCATAGGCACAACAGCAACTGCAATAGGCGAATTACGAACGCAGCGGGAGAGCGGCATCATAACTATGACTGCTGTTCTTGGATTTATTCAGTCACTCTCACGATGGAATATTAATAGAATACTTCTCTATTGAATCTTTTAAGGGCTATAGCGAACGGTCTGAAGCGCGAGTTCACGTCACTTGTTGACGGCTTACGCACATCTCGAATGTGGAATATCCTCGTTGCGCTTGTTTTGCTACTGGTGGTTGTTGTGTTCTTAGAATTCATCTTTGTTACAACAAGTACACCGACTACTAATCGTTCAACCATCGCTAAGGAAAAGTTTGCTCAAGAGGTACGCCGTCGTATCAAAGAAGTAGAGCGGCTTGTGGTTACTACGCGCGATGAATTTGCTCGTGATACCAAACTCATTCAAGCAGTTCAATCAAAAGATAGTAAACAAATCACTCAAGAGATATTTGTAAGAGATTCTCTTTTACGCAACGAACTCGGTAATACCAAAGGCGTGTATTATAGAAGCGATTTTCTAGCATTCGCTGTCTATGATTCACTTTCCCATATTGTTGGCTGGAATTCCAGCGCGACTTACATTAAAGATGTAGAAACTACATTTTCTCCTTCTTTCGATGTCAGCAAACGAGTCAAAGGTATCTTTTTTGAAGAGACCCCTACAAAGCAATATCTTACTGCTTTTCATAAGCTCTTTGATGAACAAGAAAGGTATGTAGGGTATATTGTCATCAAGTTCTTTTTATGTGATGAAGAACTAACTGTCAACTCGCTGTATGAACAAGCACATGACGATGTCTTCTCTGACATTGAGAAAAAAGAAAACATCATTATTCGACTTGCTTCAAAACCTCGTCGAAAAGTAGATAGTGAACAATCAATATCAAATCTATCCATTTCCTTAGACGAGGGAGGACCGCTTTCAACGATTCATGCAGACATCTCAAATCCTACATCAGAAGCATCTACTGCCCCCGAGTGGGAGAGCTTATCTGCACTTCGTGACCTTCTTGTACTCCTTCTTCTTTCGACGATATTATTTTCGCTGTATTCGGTTCACGTCAAAAATACAGAAGAGATATCTTCTCTTAGCACTCTGACAAAACAAACAGGGGCTATCCTTCTTTACACTTCATTGTTCCGATACCTATTCTATTTGGTACAAGCGGGACGCTCCCTTGTGCCAGAGTCTCTTACGTTACAATCAGATTATGCCTACCAAAGCATGCCGATGCTCTCTGACCCTTTAGAATTATTGCTTTCTGCGTATATTCTCTCAGCTTCATTTATTTCACTATTTATATTATACACAGCTAAAAGTGTAAAAAATATTGTATTGCAAAAGTCGTCAACAATAGTAACTGGACTTGTTATTGCGTGCATTATATCTCTATTGCTTGTCTTATCGCTGTTTTTGATCTGGTTCGTGGAGGTGGTGACCACAAATTGTTCATTTGATCTATCGGCTGTCTTAGAACCTCTCGCCCCATCTAAATATCTACTCCCATTATTATCGTTATTTCTGATTACGTTATCAGTCATCATATTATGTGTAGGAGTGTGCTCACTATTGGGTTCGATTCTTGAAGCATTGAAAAGACCGCTTCATACTCAAAGGTATATTCTTTGTTGTGTTGTACTCTCAACAGTGTTGATGTTAGTTCTTGTTGGCGGTGATCTTTATGATGTTGGTACATATGTGCTTTTGGTCGCAGGGATCTTATCTTATATCTCTACTATACGTATCCGCTTTACACCCCACGGTTATCAGCTAACACGTTCACCTGTTATCGCGCTGACTCTTGCATCTGTGGTGTGCTTTATCCTTGCTCCAGCGATAAAACGAACTAATGAAAAAAAGCAAAAGCAGAATCTTGAACAGTCAGTCCTTGCAAAAGCGGGATTCCAATTTTCTGTTGCTTCATTGCAATTATCAGAATCTCTTGGCTCATCTCGATCATACTTCGCAGGCGATACGATCAACAATTCGATACAAATTCCGTTACTTTTGCTTCGCGAACGAGAACGTTTACAGCAAGAGATACCTGGTGTAAAAATTATACTCTCTGCTGAACATGCCGGGGATTCCATTGCAATTGAGGTCGATACGGGGAATACTACCAGGTATAGGGATCAACGGTTTGTTGTGAGAATTCCCTTTAGAGTTAAACGTGATTTGGCTGACACATCTACGACTCTTAAGCCATATATCTTGAGAGCAACTCTTACAAATGATCTCTTAGCAATTGGGGTAGAAGATAACAATACTTTTATACTCCTTTATACAAATGACAAGATAGAACGTTCATCTCAAACCTATCTCAATATCCCTACAACCCTAGCACGTGAGATCAAAAGTGTTGCAGGTAAAGGGACTTGGATACGATCAAAGATAGATGATTACGATGTTCTGCTTTTTGTCAAATCAATATACTCCATCTCTACAGATGTATCGGATAAGATTCTTGTCGGAGGTCTTATCGAATATTCGTTTGGAGATGTGGTTGTCTTTGGCTTGCGTTACTCTACACTCGCACTTGCGCTTACGGCATTGCTTATTCTTGTAACGCTTGCACTGACGAATAATATTTCTATCACTCGCTTTACACTGCGTTTTCGTGAAAGGATATTTCTGATCATATTCAGTATTGCACTTGTTCCACTTATTTTTGTATCAAATATTACTCGTACTATTTTACAATCACGTGAATCAGATAATCAACGACGTGAACTTGTAACTGAAGCTGATAAAGTTGCAAATGTAGTTCGTCCGTTATTAGCCGATAAGAATGACCTAAAGCGAGTCCCTGTTCTTCTGCAAGATCTCTTTCGCACGCTTGATCATAGGATAGATGTGTTCGACGGTAATGGGCTGCTCTTAGCATCAAGTGCTCCTGAACTTTATGAGGCTTTTGTCTTGCCAAAATTACTGCCTATTAATGTTGTTCATGCTGCATTGACAGTAGAGCAAACATCAAACTACCACGAATATAGCAATGAGCACGAACGAACAAGCACCTCGTATCAAAGCGTCTACGACCAATCTTTTACAACACTTTTAGGGATTGTTGCAATTACCAGAGTAGATGTACTGGCGCTCTCGGAAAATGAAATAGCAGCTACGACCTCCCTCATTTACGGTACGTTTTCGCTTGTCGCATTATTATTATTAATACTTGGGTCCTATGTGTCTTATCGCGTTGCATCACCACTTCAGGACATGATAGCTGCTACTGAAAAAGTAGCGAAAGGCGAGTTCGGTACGCAAGTTATATTTGACCGCAAAGATGAGATCGGCGACCTTGCATCTGCATTTAATAAAATGACCAAAGAACTTGATTCAAGCCGACACAAAGTAGCGCAGTCAGAGCGCGAAGGTGCATGGAAGGAGATGGCGAGGCAGGTTGCCCATGAGATCAAGAATCCTCTCACACCGATGAAGCTCTCGGTTCAGCACGTACAACATGCACATGAAGTCAAAGATACGAACTTCTCTGCAGTTTTTAACAGAGTAATGAAAACACTCTCTGAGCAGATCGATGTCTTGACACGTATCGCATCAGAATTCTCTCGCTTCGGCGAAATGCCTCGTCGTCGATATGCATTCATAAATTTGAAGAAAGTAGTTGAAAGTGCCCTTGCTTTATTTGATTCAGAGCGGGCTCATATCCGATTTGTCACAGATGTTTCCGAAAAGGCATCACTTATCTATGCTGATGAGGAAGAATTCAGAAGAACTCTTGTTAATCTTTTGCGCAATGCAGTTCAATCAATGGATGGATGGGGAGTCATTGTAATTTCCTCGAGTGAATCCAACGGTATCATCCATCTTTCAATAAAAGATACTGGTTCTGGAATGTCAGAAGAAACTCTAAATAAAGCTTTTGACCCGAACTTCTCGACAAAAACAAGCGGAATGGGACTCGGTCTTGCTATCGTCAAGCGAACAATAACCGATATGAGCGGGACTATCAGAGTTGAAAGTGAGATAGGGAAGGGCACGACCTTCCATATTGATCTGCCGGCACGAGAAGTATAATTATTTTAACTGCGCTTCAACGGCTGAAAGTATTTTTGATTGTATCTCTTTCCATGGAGTCCTTTCATAGACTCGCGCTCCGGCAGCATGAAAATGTCCGTTGCCGCCGAACTCTGCCGAAACTGCCTGTGCAGATCGTTCACCTTTTGAGCGAAAGCTCATCTTCCACCCTTCTTTAAGTTCGAGAACGAAGATAGAAAATTCTACGGTCTCGATTTGAAGCGGAAGTTGCACAAAGCCATCAACCTCTTCCTCGTCTGCTTGTAGAGTAGCAAGATCATCTTGAGTGATAACTTGCAAAGCAAGTCGATTATCAAAATAGAATCCTAACGAATCAAGTGTCCTGCCAATTAGTTTTAGTCTCGATGGCTTTGCTTGATTGTACGTCTTGTCGTATGTAACTACAGGATCTGCACCAAGATCAATCAGGTCAGCACAGATCCTGAAGGTCTCGGAATCAGTTCGCGGAAATCGGAAGCTCCCGGTATCTGTCATGATGGCTGTATAGAGTGCCTGCGCCCCTTTTGGGCTAATCGAACCGCCTAGTTCTTTTTGAGCACTTGTGATAAGCCGATACATCATCTCTCCGGTAGAAGTTGCCTCAGTGTCAATGAAACGAACATCAGCAAAATCTTTTGGCTCAAGGTGATGGTCAATTAGCACTTTCTTTGGATGAGTAAGAAAATACGGCTCAAGTGACTTCGACCGGTTCGGGTCATTCGTATCCACTAAAAACAAAGCATCAGCTTGAATGATAGACGCCTCATGCTGTTCCTTCGAAAACTGCTCAACGATGGGTCGTTCCTGATCGAGAAATAGATGATTTGCAGGTGTTTCGGAGTGATTGTATACCTTTACCGATCTTCCGAGAGAAATTAGCCACTCGGCAAGACCTATTTCGGATCCGATCGCGTCACCATCGGGCTTGACGTGTGTTGTGATAACAAATGAGTTGGTTGACCGTACAATATCAATGAATTGTGCGGAGTCGAATTCGAGTATGTTTTCTATCATATATTCATCAAACAGCCGTATTAAAAGCGTGGTTCGGTGAGTTCTTGCTAAATGCAATGTTTAATTATCGTTAATTCATTGATAATTACGAAATTCCTTGCAATTTACGACTGTTTCGTAATGGAACAGATTTTGCATATCTCATTAAGTGAGGTATAATTGTTATAAAACCGGTTGAACATGAAAAAAGCATTCATTCTTTGTTCTTTTTTAGTACTTTTTACAGCGACAGCTGCAATTTCGCAGAAGACTCCCGAAGTCAAGCGAGCTATTGAGCTTATTGAAATAGGCAATGGTGAGCTAGCACTTTCTTCGATGACAAGCTTTACACAATTAAACCCAAAAAACGCAGAGGGCCATGCCGGTCTTGCAATGGTGTATTTAGTTAGCAATAATATCCCTGCGGCAGAGAAGGAAGTCGAAATTGCATTCGATCAGGAAAGAAAGAACATCTTCGTACGTAACGTTCGAGGGATGCTCCTGGGTAAGCAAGGCAAGATCGAAGATGCCATTAAGGAATTCCGTCAGGCGATAAAATATGATGAAAAGGATGTATCTTCCTACTTTTATCTTTCACGCTACTATCTGTCTCTTGATTCGCTCAAAGCAGCAGAGATAACTTTATATAGAGCACAAGGTATTGATCCGAACGATGTACGAGCATATATTGGTCTGGCTGAGCTATACGAGAAGCAGCGCGTTACGGACTTAGCGATTAAGCAGTATGAGGAAGCAAAGAAACTTAGTCCAACTGACATTACCGTTCTTGCGAAGCTTGCACGCCTCTATGCACGTAAAAAAGATTTTAGTGCTTCTGCAAACGAATGGATAAAGCTTACAAAAATTGACTCGACATACGCCCCTGCATATTACGAGACAGCAAACTTATTCTATATAGGCGAACAGTACTCGCGTTCTGTTGCCTATGCAGAGAAATTCCTTTCCTTAGAGCCAAACGACTTAAAGGGTACATGGCTTCTTGCTCGCGCTCTTAGCGAAAGTAACCAGTATCAAAAAGCACTTCCATACCTTGAAGAAGTAGCAAAAAATGATTCATTGCGCCCATACACAGAGTTATTCCGTGCTCGTGGATACTTCTTTTCGAAGGAGTTTCTAAAAGCAAATGAGATATTCGCAAGCTCAAAAAACCTTGACCCCAACGATCTCTACTATTATGGATATTCGCTTATCTCTTCAGGCGATTCTCTCGGTGGGTTAGAAAAATGGAAACAATCGCTTGTTGGTGATACTATCCGCAGTGAAGAAGCCAAGCGCAAAGTCGAGAAACAGATCATTGGTGTGTATTCATCAATGAAAAAATATGACCTGGCAGCCGATATGTATATGAACTTAGCCGCAACGACTAATAATAGTGAGTATCTCATTAACGGTGGTCAGTTGTATTTCTATGCCGGTAAAACTGCTGAAGCAGCATCAGCTTTTGATAAGGTCTTGCAAAAAGACCCTAATTCCATTCGCGCACTTGTTGGGCTTGCAGATGCATATATGAAAGACCCTGCAAAAGAAAATGATGTAAAGATGTATCTAGAAAAAGCTGCGGGCCTTGCATCTACTGAATCAGATAAAGATGCAGTTGGCGGGGGATATGGTCGACTCGGGCAAAAATACCTTGTCGATAAAAAATATAGCGAATCTCTCGATCCGCTGCAAAAAGCCGAAAAACTCTTAAGCGAAAAAGCTCCTGTTAAGTGTAATGTCTATCTCTTCTTAGGTGTTAGTTATGTACAGTTAAAAAAGAATGAAGCAGCTCGTGAGTACTTAAACAAAGTCCTCAAGTGCGACCCAAAGAGCGATATTGCGAAGAAGCAATTAGAGTTCTTAGATTCTTTGAAGAAGAGCGATACAAAAGCCGGAAAATAATTGAGCGAAACGCATAAGAAAACTAAAAATGTATTCTCCAATATAGGCGCACTCTCACAGTTTGCCGGGAAGTTCTTTATTGAGGTTTTTCGTCCGCCACTTGAGGCAAAAGAGATCATAAAGCAGACGTTCGATGTTGGCGTTCGTTCGTTCAAGTTGGTTGCTGTTGTAGCACTTGTTATTGGTGCAGTGCTTACCATGCAGAGCCGACCAACAATGATAAAGTTCGGTGCAGAATCATTTGTACCTGCAATGGTAGCAGTTAGTGTACTCCGCGAACTTTCCCCGGTTCTAATATCCGTTATAGTAGCCGGACGTGTAGCCGCTGGTATGGGTGCAGAGCTTGGCTCAATGCGCGTTACCGAGCAGATCGATGCAATGGAAGTTGCTGCTCTTAATCCCTATAAGTACCTTGTTGTTACGCGCGTTATCGCATGTATGATTGCTCTACCACTACTAACAGTATATGGCGATTTCATTGCGTTGTTAGGATCATTCCTTGTTCAGTACGTCGAAGCGCAAATGAGTTTACAGTTGTTCTATAATAGTGTCATGACAACTGTTGGTTTTGTCGACTTTCTTCCGGGGGTTGTCAAGACAATCGTCTTTGGGTTTATTATTGGTCTTGTTGGTTGTTATGAGGGGTTTCATTCCGAAGGTGGGACAGAAGGCGTAGGACGCTCTGCCACTGATGCCGTTGTTGTAAGCTCTCTGTTGATACTCATTGTTGACGTCCTGGCGGTGAAAGTAACTATATTCTTTTTTGAAGTTGGATAAGACACCGTTACTATCGGTTGAGAATGTATTTAAATCATTCGGTGATAAAGCTATCCTGAAGGGTATCTCGCTTACCGTTAATGAAGGCGAAACCGTTACCGTTCTTGGTAAATCCGGAGTAGGGAAGAGCGTTCTCTTAAAACTCATCGTGGGCCTGATACCTTTTGAATCAGGAGTAATTCGATATAAAGGCAAAAGTATTCAGGAAATGAGTGAGCGCGAACTCAATACCATTCGAAGTGAGATGGGATTCCTCTTTCAAGGTGGTGCGCTCTTCGATTCTATGACGGTTGGAGAGAACATGAACTTCGTACTTGAAAAGCACTCTGACCTCACGTATGATGAACGAGTAGAAAGAATAATAAAAGCTCTTACCCTCGTAGGATTAGATGACAAGATCGATGATACGCCTGCATCGCTTTCTGGTGGTCAACGCAAAAGAGCAGGTCTCGCTCGCTCTATTGTTCTTTTGCCAAAGCTTATTCTTTATGATGAGCCAACAACAGGTTTGGACCCAATCACATCTGCGTCTATTGCTGACCTGATATTAAGCTTACAACAGGATTTACATGTTGCTTCAATCGTAGTCACGCACGATTTACCTGCGGCATTTACTTTAAGTGACAAGGTAATTGTCCTTGAATCAGGAATTAAGATTTTTGACGGACCTATCGAAAAATTGAAAGAGACCGAGCACGACCATCTCGAAGACTTTTTATGTTCCGCTACCCTCGATAGATCTAGAAGAGAGAGCATTCTTGCTAAGAAAACAAAAGCTGTTATTGAATAAAATACGTACACCTAATAATGAAAATAAGTAAAATACCTACAGCCAAAACCGGAATTTTTGTGGTAATTTGTTTTGCGCTACTGGTCGTCGCCTTATTTGCAATAGGGGATAAAGAAAAGCTTTTTAGCTCTACTTCTGATTATTTCGTCAAGATAAAGGATATAAGTGGGTTAAAGACTGGAGCTCAGGTGAGAATGTCCGGTTATCCGGTTGGCAGCGTTCAGAAAATCACACTCCCGACTAAGTTGGGTGATTCGGTCATTGTTGAGATGAATATTGTTGAAGAAGCAAGGGAGCTTATCAGAAAAGACTCTCAAGCAGAGATTGTTACTGATGGGCTTGTAGGAAATAAGATTGTTACTATCAGTGGAGGAAATCAGACAACGCAAAAATTAAACGTAGGCGATACATTGAGAGGTGTCTCTCCATTTGAACTTAGCAGTATCATCAGCACTGTGTCATCAACTGTCACCGATGCAAGTGTAATGCTTAAAGAGACAACAGAGCTAATCAAGTCTATGCGTACCGGCGATGGGTCTATTGCAAAGCTGATGAATGACCCTGAACTCTACCGATCGTTAACAGCAATGATAGCTGCTACAACGAGGACCGTAAATACCGTAAATTCTTCAGCTGCTGGCACATTAAACTCCGTCACACAGCTAACGGACTCCTTAAAACAGACCGTTTCAAACTTAACCGAGGTAACTTCACAGATCAAGTCCGGCAAAGGCAGCATTGGCAAGTTACTTAATGACGAAGAGCTTTATAATAGACTATTAGCTGTTACCGGAAACGTACAACTAACCATGTCAGAGCTTAACGAAACGATACACAAACTTTCTATGGCTGCAGGAAATGGCGTAGAAGTGACAGAGGCACTCAAGCATAATTTCCTCGTAAGCAGTTATTTTGAGGATAGAGGGTATTGGAATACCAATGATTTTGAACGGGATATACGCACTAAGATAGACTCGCTAAACCGATTGCAACGCTCAATTGACCAGAAACTCAATACATTAAACAGTAAATAGTATGTCTATAAGATATATTATGTAAAGTCTTAAATTTTGTTACTTAAGCTCGATTAGTATCTGGTTCTTCTCAACATTGTTGCCTATCTCGGTCTTGATAGTGGTTACTGTCCCGTTACCTGGTGCATGAATGGAGTTTTCCATCTTCATCGCTTCGAGGATTAAGACTTGTGTTGTTTTGGTTACTTCGTCACCAACCTTAACAAAAATACTTTTTACAAGTCCCGGCATTGGTGCTTTAATGACAAGATGCGCCTTACCTGCTCCGCCACCATTCGACCCGATCTTCGAGAAGTATCTTGCTATCAGAGCGTCGCGTTCAGATGATACATTCACTTCAAGCCCGTCAAGCGAGTTTCCGTCAGATAACCTTCCGTCTGGAAGCACAAATACCTCGTGAGTACCGCTATCGGTAGTCACGAGGTATGAGTTTTCATTCTTAGATGATATGGACGAAATTCCGCCCTCAAGTACTACTTTTCCGCCGTTTATTTCTATTTCTCGCCCCATTCTTTTAAAAAAATAGATGCATTTGCATCAAGAAAGTATTTTCGGTTATACTATTGACCACTGTACCCTGGTGCACCTCAACTTTTGCCATTCTGTATTCCGGACGAATCTCGATCATACGGAATGGAAACCACTGTGCACCAAATGTAATGCGATTTTTGACCTCTGTACCGATTTTTCCTGCCGCATCTTCATCTTTGTATGTCTCATAACGGAGAATACCGGTCAGTCCGGAGGTGATATTAACTCCTAATTCTGTTGTAAGGGCAGACATTTTAGGTAAATAAGAAAACTTGCCTGCGCTATATACATTCTCTCCATTATCTATTTCTGCAAGCAGTGTTACAGGTCCACCACGAATACCTAAATGAATAGCCGAAAGGGATAGGTTTTCGGCTTCTCCTGTCTGAAATGATTTTCTTGGATGAGAGTACATCGAGTAACCTACTTCAGCCGATAGTGCATCTTCGATGATCTGGGCAGAGGCGGTTAAACGGAGTGCCAATGCGATATCATGCTCTTGGAATGCAAAGTTCGAGCCGGGCTGTGCTTCTGAACCATTATAAACACCAACTTGCGCACTGATGTGGTCGAAGAACGTTGCTCCGACTTCCCCACCGACATCACGGTATCCTTCCGTCCAGAAAGAACCCGCGCCGCCAAAGTTCGATAATCCGCGATTACCGCCTCTAACATAGGCAGTATGATCATCAAAACGAATACCAAATGCAGGTAGAAACGCACCAATTTTTACATAGACATTACCAACAGCATCACTCGCGTCAATGATGTCATTTGCATCCGATACTATTTGTAGTAAACCAAAACCCTCAAACTTATTTGCGAGCGGGTCAAACTTAATGTAAGCATCGAGCGAAGGGGTCAATGAAGCATTTATATAGATAGATGCATTCATCGCATGAAAGCTACTATTGGAAGTTGTAGTATCTGGAGTTGTGTTCGTTATTGAGTCAAACAACCCTGGAGACGTCTGTGAAAAGGCAAGGAATTGCATACGGGTATCGGTGCCAATGCGAATGCCGTCTGAGATTTCTCCGCTAAACTTATCACTTCGCTTCCACATCGAAAGGATATTTTTGGAGAACATTTCACCGCCGGAATTACGAATTCCGCCGCCGGTTGGGTTCACATGACAGCTAAGGCAGTTCGCCTCACCACGCCAAAGAGCAAATCGGGGTAATGCCGATGCAAGTGTCGGAATCAGGACAAGAACTGCTAAAAGACCAAGTTTTTGCAATTGTTTCATAGGTCGTTTGTACAGAGTAAGTTAAGTCCTACAAATCTACGAAATATCAGAGCGGACAGCCGTAACATCGAGAGAAATCTGCTTCCGTAGTTCTTCGAGAGAGTCAAACTTTATTTGCGAACGCAGAAAATTCTGGAATTCGAGTATGACCTTCTTTTCATATAAATCTCCGGAGAAATCAAGAAGGAATGCTTCGACTACCCGTTCGCGGGAATCGGTGACAGTTGGGCGTGTACCTATACTTATTGCGGCAGGATAGCTGATACCATCTATCGTCGTCAGACCCGAATAGACACCATCGGCTGGAATGAGTTTATTCTCTTGCATGGAAAGGTTGATCGTCGGGTAGCCAAGTTCGCGACCGATAGCATCACCTTTAACAACAACTCCCTCAACCCCATATCGTCTGCCGAGGAAATTGTTTGCGGTAGATATTTTTCCTTCAAGAAGTGCGTGGCGGATTTTCGTCGAGCTGACACTTACACCATCAATAATTAGCGGCTCTACTTCTTCAACATATACAGCTTCTGTCGATGCAAGCTGCTTCAGATGTTTGGTGTCGCCTTCCCTATTCTTGCCGAAGGCATGATTAAAGCCAACGACCATTGCCTCAACCCCGATTCTCTCAACGAGTGTTTTGCGGAAGAATTGCTCGTATGGTGTTTGCGAGAATTCCTTCGAGAACTCTAAAACCAGTACTTCATCTATTCCAGTCGCTGCAAGAAGTTGAAGCCGTTCATCTATTGTGGTCAGAAGTTGAATCTCACTGTCATTCTTGCGTAGTACTTCCTGTGGGTGCGGATGGAATGTAATGACAAGCGAACGGGATAAGAATCGCTCACTCTTGAGGCCTAATAAGTGATCAACGATCTTATGATGACCAAGATGAACACCATCATAACTGCCGAGCGTTGCGGCAGTGCCTGTTATGTATTCAAGACTATCAATTCCCCACGTAACTACCAATGTTACTCCTTTACTTTGAGTGATTCCTGATGACTTCTCAATGCTTCAACATCCATAATTCCCAGCGCATTTGAAACATCATACATACCGATATGTGTTCGGCGAAGCACCGTTACGACTGCCCCTACACCAAGTTTTTCACCGATATCTCTTGCAATCGCGCGGATGTATGTGCCCTTAGAACATTCAACAGAAAATGAGAGGTACGGCAATCGCACTGAAACATCCGATACATTGTATATCGTTATCGGTTTCGGTGCTAACTCTATCTCTCTTCCCTTTCGCGCATGTTCATAGAGTGGCTTGCCATTTACCTTCACTGCACTGAATTGCGGCGGAACTTGTAACTGCTCACCAACAGATGACTCTACAGCAGAAATTACCGATGATTCAGTAAGTGTAGAAAGGTCATTAGTAATGACAATCTGCGTTTCTAGATCGAAACTTGGAGATGTAATGCCCAGTCGGAATGTGACGTAATACGTCTTACGCTCTACCAGAAGTTCATTGAGGACTTTCGTTGCCTTCCGAGTGCCGATGATAAGAAGCCCTGTTGCAAGCGGATCGAGAGTCCCACCATGCCCAACCTTCACTTTTTTATCACCGGAATATAACCGAAGCGTACGTTTGATTTTATAGACGGCATCGAACGAAGTTATGCCATAAGGTTTATCAATGAGGATAAGTGCGCCGTGAGATTCATTGAGTGAAGGGATAAGCGCGACTCCTTCTGCAATGAATTCTTCTTTGCCTACAATTCGTGGCGGCACTACCACTTCATCAATCATTCTCGTTCGGGTGTATCTTCTTTAGGAGCGTCTCGATGCGGTCAACTTCATCGAGCGTATTGTCAAGATAAAAGAGAAGTTCGGGCGTATTGCGAAGCTTAAGGTCGTGAGAGAGTGCTCCGCGTACCCTTTTTGTATTTTGTTGTATCTCTTCAAGTATAGCTTCCTTGGGTGTTTGTGATCCAAGAATACTAATATACACTTTACACGAAAGCAGGTCAGGCGAGATACGAACCTGCGTAATGGTCAACAAGCCGGTATAAAGCTCTGTCAGTTCTTGCTGAAAGAGCTTTGCAAGCGATTGTTTGATCTCACTACTGACACGTTCGGTGCGTATTGACATTATCTAATTTCCTTTAGCGTGCAGGTGTACCGATCTCAAGTTTACGCTTGATCTCAACAATCTTGAATGCCTCGATGGAATCGCCTGTCTTTATGTCGTTGAAGTTTTCAATGTTGATACCGCACTCAT
This sequence comes from Kapaibacterium sp. (SeqCode), assembly GCA_046590205.1. Lineage (GTDB taxonomy): Bacteria > Bacteroidota > Ignavibacteria > Palsa-1295 > Palsa-1295 > DATDEW01. The sequence goes on along the minus strand of JBKJTT010000043.1, from coordinate 44,879 downwards.
ACCCTGCATCAACTTCACGGACATCTTCTTTGAAACGTTTGAGCGATGCAAGTGAGCCGGTAAAGACTTCTATACCATCTCTAATGATCCTAATGCGACTATTACGCGTGATCTTCCCTTCGAGAACATAACATCCCGCAATCGTACCAACCTTCGGTACTTTGAATGTCTCGCGAATAGTAACTGTAGCCGTAATCTCTTCGCGTTGTTCCGGTGCAAGAAGACCTTCGAGTGCAGACCTAATCTCATTGATACAGTCGTAGATAACGCTATAAAGGCGAATATCTACATGGTCTTCGGCTGCAAGCTTTCGCGCATCGAGGTTAGGACGAACATGGAAACCAATAATGATCGCATCGCTGGCTGCGGCAAGGGTTACGTCATTTTCAGTGATGGCACCAACACCTCTATGGACGATCTCAACTTTTACTTCCTCGTTGGATAAACGAAGGAGTGAGTCTGAAAGCGCCTCAACAGAACCATCCACGTCACCTTTGAGAATGATACGAAGAATACGAACTGCGCCTGCACTGATCTGCTTAGAAATATCATCTAAGCTCATAACCGAGCGAACTTGCTTGAAGCCCTGCTCACGCTTGAGCTGTTGACGGGTGATTGAGATTGCTTTTGCTTCACTATCGGATGTGAGAGCAATGAACTGATCGCCTGCTTGTGGAATACCGTCAAAACCGAGCAACTGTACAGGACGTGATGGCGGAGCTTCTTCAACGCGATTTCCGCGTTCATCGAACATCGCTCGGACACGACCTGAATAAACACCTGCTATGAAGGGATCACCAAGACGAAGTGTACCTTTTTGTACAAGGACTGTTGCCTGAATACCTCTGCCCTTATCGATCTCAGCTTCAATGATGATACCGCGAGCAATACGGTCAGGATTTGCTTTGAGGTCAAGAATATCTGCTTCAAGAAGTACTCGTTCAAGAAGTTTATCTATATTCATACCGCTCTTTGCTGATATTTCTATCGAGCCGTATTTACCGCCCCACTCTTCAACGAGAACATTTTTCTCTGAAAGCTGCTGACGGATACGCTCGGGATTTGCACCTGGCTTGTCAGATTTATTGAGCGCGATAACAATAGGCACTCCCGCTGCTTGTGCATGGCTTATTGCTTCCCACGTTTGCGGCATCACGCTATCATCAGCTGCAATAACGAGGATAACAATATCGGTTACCTGTGCACCGCGAGCACGCATAGCAGTAAATGCTTCGTGACCGGGTGTATCAAGAAATGATATTTGTCGTCCGCTATCAAGGGTAACTTCATACGCACCGATATGCTGGGTTATACCGCCGGATTCACCGGCGACAACATTTGCCTTGCGGATAAAATCTAAGAGCGATGTTTTACCGTGATCAACGTGTCCCATGATCGTAACCACAGGCGGACGTGGCTTGAGTGTTTCAGGAGCATCAATGATGTCCTCAAGAATATCGGTTGTAAACTCTTCTTGAAACTCGACAGTAAATCCGAATTCATCTGCAACAAGCTGAATGGTATCTTTCTCGAGACGCTGGTTAATAGAAACCATGAGTCCGAGACCGATGCACTTTGTGATGACTTCCCCTGCATCAACCTGCATAAGGTTTGCAAGTTCGCTGACGGTAAGGAACTCCGTCGCACGAACGACTGTGCTCTCGCGCTCGATGAGATCTTGAGTACGTTTATCCTCAAACTCCGCTCGTTCACGGCGACGCATTTTGCGGGCTTTTGCACGACCCGAGAATGACGTACCTTCGTCAATTCCAGCAAGTGTTCTGCGAACAGTATCTTTTACTTCACGCGCGTCAACCGATGTCTTTGTCTTTACACCTTTTTTCTTAACGGCATCTTCATCAGTAAACACCTTGCGTAAACGAGTTTCACCCGGCTTATGCTTTTGCACGGGTTTTGGACCACCGGCGGCAACATCGCCACGTTTGACAACGACTGAAGGTGTTTTCTTTTTGGTTGTAAACTCATCAAGACTGATCTTCCCTTTTATCTTGAGTCCGGGCAGAGTCTGTTTCGTTGCGCTCGGAGTACCGGTAGAAAGAACTGTTTGTGTTTTCTTTCTGCGCTTAGGTTTATGATCACCATCTTCATGATGTGTATCATCTGCCGCTGATGTACTTATCGGGGCTTCATCGCTCTTGACGGGTTCTTCGCTGATGATTGGTTCTGAAACCGAAACATCTTTCGGCTCAATAACTTCAGTAGTAACCTCTTCAAGAGGCGGTACAACTTCAATGGGTACTTCGGGAGCAGCATCTATTACTACAATTGGCTCCGGTTCAGGAACAACTTCAGGCTTTGGCTCTTCGACGACAACAGGTTTGGAGGGTTTTGCTGTCTTCGCTATCTCATCTTCAGAGATGAGTTCACCTTTGATCTTGGCTCGCTGTACCTTAAAGGCAGCTACTTTTTTATGGCGTTTATCGGTGACGTCTTTGTCTTTGCTGAATTGCTTCATCACCAGATCGACAGCTTCATCGTCGATCTTAGACATAATCGTCTTTATGCTCGAGTACCCTTTTGACTGGAGGAAATCAATCAGGGTGTCATGACTGATGTTTATCTCCGTTGCAAGGATACGAACAGTAGTTTTCTTCGCTTTTTCTGTAGCTTCTGTCGCCATCTATTCCTTAATGGGGAATCCCCGTGTAGTATGTACCCGAACGCTCTCATTGACTATCAGTAGCCATTGATGCATTCTCTTCCTGCGGCTTTGCTTCAGCGCGCATGGTCGTTAACTTGAATCCTGCTTTTTCAGCAACATCCTCAAGTGATTTATCTGCTTGAGCGAATTCACGCTCAAGAATTGCACGTACTTGATCAATACGTTCTTTTGTCATGCCCTGAATATCAAGGAGTATCCCATCCGATGCATTCAAGAACTCACGTGCTGTATCAATACGAGCTTTAATAAGCTCTGAATAGAGATCAGCACCAAGCTCCTCGCGGAACTCGATGAGTTCAATATCCTCTTCATCACGTGCCTCTTTGACAAGATTGATCTGAAAACCTGTCAAGCGAGATGCCAAACGGACATTCTGTCCTTGTTTACCGATAGCAAGCGAAACTTGATCATCAGATACTAGTACGGTTGCTGTCTTGGTAGCATCATCAAGCTCAACAGATAAAAGTTTTGCCGGTGAAAGAGCGCGAGCTAAAAATGTTGCGGGCTCTTCTGCCCACGGGATAACGTCAATGCTCTCATTGGCAAGTTCGCGAACGATAGAGTGGATACGAACGCCTTTCATTCCGACACATGCGCCGACCGGATCAATACGGTCGTCGCTCGACTCTACGGCTACTTTAGCGCGTTCGCCCGGCTCACGAGCAATTGCTTTAATAGTAATAAAGCCGTCAAAAATTTCAGGTACTTCAATCTCCATCAACTTCTCCAAGAACTTATTATCGCTTCTTGAAAGAATAACAACAGGAGTTGAGTTAATAGAATTACGGCGTACGTCCTTTACGAGTGCGCGAATCGTATCTCCTTTGCGCCAGCGTTCACGCTGTATCTGCTCGCCCTTCGGGAGAAGAATTTCTCTGCGATTATGGAGTATAAAGAGATCGCCTTTGCTGATCTGATACACTTCACCGACAATAATATCCCCTATCAATCCGGAGTACTCATTGAAGAGATTGTCGCGTTCTATTTCGCGTATCTTCTGGTTGAGGTTCTGCTTTGCAGCGATGATAACACGTCTGCCAAAATCTTTTGTTAGATTAATGACTTCCACGTACTCGTCACCCGGCTCAAGCTCTTCGCCTGATTTTTTCAACGCATCCTCGACCGATATCTGCGTAACGGGGTCTTCAACCGTCTCAACGACGATCTTTTCAAGATAGACCTCAATATCGCCTTTATCCATGTTCATGACGATATCGAACTTGGCTTCAAGACCATACTTTTTGCGGACCATCATAGCAAAGGTCTCCTCGATCACTGACATCAAAATGTCGCGATCAACGCCTTTCTCGCGGACCATATCCGCAAATGACTCAACGATAAGTGGATTCATATCTTCTGCTTAAAACACAAACAGACTTTCCGCGAAAGTCTGTTACAATACGAAACTTGTATATTATAACGGCAATGGAAACAGCAAGCTGCCCGATATAATTTCGTAATCCTACGGATTTTACAGCCGTTTGGCTAAAATCCGACCACTACCTTGGCTTTCTTAATATCTGCACGGCTTATGGCGATTTCTTCGGGCTGTTTGTTCTTAATTGCTTTGGGCAGGACAGTAATTGACACGGAATCAGATATTAGAAGCTTTCCGAGGTGCTTCGTTTCATCCTCTAATGTGATTTCCACATTTCTACCTATATTGCGGGTATATTGATAATCATGCTTGATTGGCTCGTCTGTGCCTGGTGAGGTAACATCAAGCCGGTAGTTGACTTCCTGATTGAACATGGCGTCCAAATTCGCTTGTACACTTCGTGATACATGCTCACAATCTGCTACCTGAACGTCCTTTAGCCCATCAAGAACGATCTCAATGATCGGCCGTGAGCGTGTGCCGCGAACATTAATATGAAGTGCTTCTAAACCGCGTTCGTTTGATGCGGATTCTGCAAATTTGGTCAGCGAGGCATTCTGTTCGTCGGTGAGTACTATCATTGTTTCTTTGGTGTATCAATTCGTGTAATGCGGAAAACAACGCGACGGTTCATTCTCCTCCCTTCTTCTGATTCATTGTCGGATATTGGCTGCTCGGAGCCAAAGCCGAGAGTTGCTAAGCGTTCTGACAGAATGCCCTTTGAGACTAAATATGACTTGACGGCATCCGCTCTTCGTTGCGAGAGTTCTTTATTGTACTCATCACCGCCAAGTGAATCTGTATGTCCTTCGATCTCAAGCGATATATCTTTTGCCTCTAAAAGGAAAGCAGCTTGCTTATCTAATGTATAGAACGACGCTTCTTGCAAGGTAGAGCTATTAAAATCAAAGAATATGTCGCCAAGTATCACTTTGCTTCCGATAGTGATGCTATCAAGGACTATATCAAACGTCGGTTCAGAGAAACCCGATTGTTTGCTTAGGTCAAGATCATCACTGAATGATAGAAAGCCCTGCGCTTCTGCACGTATTCGATAGTGGTCGCCTACTGGAGCAATTAGTGAGAATGTGCCGTCATCTTGATGAGACTCTGCTGTTGCAATCTCGCTGTTGTCGGAGAGATTCGTGCATATTATTGTAGCTCTTACAGGTGTTCCCGACCGTGATGTCACAGTGCCAGACATAAACATAACCGGCTTAGGTCGTTGATAGTCTTTAAGGGGAATGCTAAAAAGGTCAAGCAAGTTATTACCATTACTTGAAGAGAAATATGCTTTATCGCCTGATGCAGGTACACTATAATATGCATCCATACCAGGTGTGTTTATTTCGCGTCCCATATTGACTGGATAGCCCCAATTCACCCAAGAATCATCAAAACGCTTAGTAATGAATACGTCTCCTCCGCCTTCTCCGGGTAATCCATCAGAGGAAAAATACAGGGTTTGTCCGTCAGAGGCAATGAACGGTGCGATTTCATTACCTGCCGTATTTATCACAGGACCAAGGTTTTGTGGTTCGGAGTATAGGTTTTTCTTGCGGTCTTTGAGCTTAGATACATATAAATCAAGCCCACCATAGCCATCACTTCGTTCTATAGAAAGGATGATATAATTTCCATTAATGCTTATAGATTGGGAAAGTAGAGGGTTCGTATTATAATAATTCTCAATGATTATTGAGTCGATCTTCCACTTATTATCTGCTATACGCTTGGCAAAACAAAGTCCGTTGGTTCTGTTGTAAACATAATTCTTTATGAAGAGGACAGACCCATCGGGCGATACTCCACTGATGGCATCATCGGCAATAGAGTTGAAGGTTGATCCTAAATTCTTCGAGGATGACCAGGTACCGTCAGCAAGAAGAGAGGAAAAGTAAATATCTTGATATTTCTCGTCCCCTGTATTCCTCGGATTTCCTCTGCCCATTGTGAAGTAGAGATACTTGCCACTCGGTGCAATTATGGGGAGCAATTCATTATACGGCGAATTAATTTTTGTGCCAAGATGCTCTTTTTTATAGACTATCGTTCGGGGTTTCATCTTTTGGCTAAAAGCTGATGGTAAAATACTCGCCGATACCATCAGACAGAGGAAAAGGAATAGAAGCCGTCTTAGAGGTAATCTATCTGACACAACAAGTGCTCTAAAGGGAAGAAGTCGTCTGAAGTTAGAAGAGGCGCCGATCAGAATCGAACTGATGAATGGAGCTTTTGCAGAGCTCTGCCTTACCGCTTGGCTACGGCGCCGAATATCTTGGCTTTGCATAAGAGTAAAATGCGAGCGGAAGTTCCCTTTTCGTGCTAATGCCTCGCTACACCACCGTCAACATTGAGCGCCTGACCTGTTATCATCGCAGCTTTCTCTGAAGTCAGAAAGCAAACGATCTCGGCAATATCCTCCGGTGTTTCGGGCTGATACGCTGTTTGCTGCGGCATTAGATGTGATAAGATGTTCCCACGAAGTGGCTGCAAGTCTGCGGGACGTTGCGTTGCCGTTAGCCCAACTGTCAACGCATTCACTGTGATGCCATACTTCCCTACTTCACTCGCCAAAGCTCTCGTGAAACCTATTACTCCCATTTTCGTCGTAACGTAGTGAACAAGGTATGGCGTACCGAGCCAGATCGTATTGCTTGACATATTGATGACTCTGCCGAACTCATTCTGCTTCATAAGAGGAAGAACTGCTTTCGTCATTAGGAAGAGACCGTTGAGATTGACATCCATTACTTTCTTCCAGTCGTCATATGTGATTAGCTCAAACGGCTCTTCGTCATAAATACCTGCATTATTAATAAGGACATCGATTCTGCCGTACTTATCTTTGATAGTCGCGACAAGTTTTTTCACCTGTTCTTCACTGGTAATATCGGTTATGATGCTTTCGATAGTCCCTGTCGGGTTTACAGCAGTGACAAGCGCGATCGTCTCCGTTGCTTCGGCGATGTCAACGACGATGACATTCGCCCCTTCAACAGCGAACTGGCGGGCGATCGCCTGCCCGTTTCCGATGGCTGCTCCGGTGACTATAACTACCTTTTTTTCGTGGCGTAAAGAATTGCCCATAACTTCTCGCTAAAAATTCTGTATCTTTGAATAAATTACTTCGACACAATTCATGGAATTAGCAATTACAACAGATAGTATCTCCAAACGTTTCGGCTCGGGACCAAACAGCGTCCCTGCCTTGCAAGGAGTCAGCATCAACGTGCAGCGCGGCGAGATATATTCTCTCCTCGGTCCGAACGGAGCCGGTAAGACTACCTTCATCAAGTGCTTGCTCGGGATAATTTTCCCTTCTTCGGGGACAGGCTCCATCCTCGGCGAGAATCTCGGCTCGATCAAGGCAAAGAAGCTCATTGGTTACTTACCGGAAAGCCATCGCTACCCGCTCCACCTCACAGGCGAGCAGGTTCTCGATTACTTCGGCAAGCTTTCCTGGATCACCGGAGCAGACCTTGATCGCCGTATAAACGAAACCCTTGATATCGTCGGCATGTCCGATTGGCGAACCATGAAGGTTCGCAAGTACTCCAAAGGTATGATGCAGCGTCTCGGGCTTGCGCAGGCGCTTATCAACGACCCCGACCTCATCATTCTCGATGAACCGACTGACGGTGTTGACCCAGTGGGCAGAAAGGAAATCCGCGACGTGCTTGCCAAGCTCAAAGACCGAGGCAAGACCGTTTTCCTTAACTCGCATCTTCTCTCCGAGGTTGAGCGTGTTTCTGACCGCGTCGCCATCATGAAGAACGGACAGCTCATCACCGAGGGTACCGTCTCCATGCTGACCTCTTCCAAGAATCGCTACGAGATTCGCGTTGAGTCGCAGTTCGTGCCACAGGTTTCGGGCGTGCTTGGCGCAGGTGTTGTTGGTGAACGCGACGGCGTTCATGAACTTGAATACGACAGCCATGTCGACATGAACCGCGCTCTTGACCAGCTCCGCAACAGCGGCATCATCATCGAGAGCTTCATCCCCAAGCGTACCTCGCTCGAAGATCTTTTCATTTCCCTCATCAAGGACACTGACGTCCATAGAGAACATTAATACCATGACCATACTTAAGGCAATCATTGAAGGCACATTCCGCGAAGCCATCGCTAAAAAGACACTCGTTGGCTTCATGATTCTATCAGCCATACTGATACTCATCACGTTTCTCATTTTCCAGAACGAGGTCGTCCAGTCCGGCATGAAAGAATCGCAAGAGGTTGGCGCGGCGGATATGGCAGCAGGACTTATGAACACGACCGTCCTTGATGTTACGTGGTCTATCATCTCCGTCAACTTCTTCATCTTCACCATGTGCCTCGGCGTGTTCTCTACCGCGAGCTTCATCACGTCGCTCATGGAAAAAGGCACGATCGACCTGCTCCTCTCGAAACCCGTCCATCGTTGGCAGTACCTCATGGGCAGATACATAGGCGCACTGGCTGTCATGCTTATCGAGATCGCATTCTTTGTGCTTGGCATGTGGGTGGTCATTTCGCTTTCTGTCGGCAAATGGAACATGAACTTCACCTTCTCCATCATCCACATGATGCTGGGCTTTGCAGGGTTGTACTCTGTGGTCATGTTCGTTAGCGTACTTTCGCGTTCGAGCTTACTTGCTATCATTGCGACAATTGGCTTGGCATTCATTGCGATGCTCGCTACGGTTGGCAGATGGTTTGCAGAAAACTTTTCGACAGCTGATAAGACCGTCTGGAGTTATCTTGGTGATGGTATCTATTACCTATTCCCTCAAGTAACCGATATGGGCTTCAACATGTCGTATGCAATACTCGGCAAAGACATACAGTGGACATCTATCGGGCTTATCACAGTACTGACGGCAATCTATCTCTCGCTCTCCGTCTATTTCTTCAACAAGAAGGAGTTTTAACTATTAAGCATTTTTCTCCGTCTCTATTATCAAGGAGATGGCTGGGGTGAAATCAAAAACAAGCTTCGTTAGAAATCAATTTTGGAATTGGTAAGAGGTGGATTATCATCTTGCCAGTGTAACTATGACTTGTAGATTGTGTTTTCTATCTATGGAGAATAGCCTTAGAAGAATTATGAACAGAACACATCTTTTTGGAGTGATAACAGTTTTTCTTATGCTACTATCAACGAGGACGGGAGCAGCAAAACTGCCTGAACTCCCGCGTGTGTATATGCATACTGGGTTTGCTCTGCCGATAAATGCAATAGTTTTTAAGCCGAAGACTTCCGGCGAGTTTCAAACCGTCTTGAATACCTGCAAGCTCGGTGATATCATTGAACTTCAAGCAGGTGTTATATATAAAGGACCCTTCACACTTCCAAAAAAGAATACAGGTACCGGTTGGATCTATATTATATCCGATGCTCTCGGAGAACTCCCCGCCGCATGCACGCGAGTCTCCCCTGCTGATTCGGTCAATATGCCGGTGATCACTGTTGGTGCCGGTTCGGGCGGCGCGGTTCAAACAGCAGCCGGCGCTCATCACTATCGGTTTGTTGGCATCGAGTTCAGACCAACTGCCGGGACATTTGTGTACAATGTTGTCCAGATAGGCAACGGCGAGAAGACAGAGAGTGATCTGCCGAATAATATCATTCTCGATCGCTGCTATATTCACGGTGATCCTGTTGCCGGCAGCAGACGCGGCATACTTTTTAACGGCGCCTCGCTTGCTGTTGTCGATTGCTATATTTCCGACTGTAAAGAGGACGGCGCTGATAGTCAGGCACTCGCCAGTTACTCTGCGACAGGACCTATCAAGATCGTGAATAATTTTCTTGAAGGTGCCGGCGAAAATGTGATATTTGGTGGCTCAGACCCCAGTGTACCGAATGCAGTCCCTTCGGATATTGAAATTCGGTGCAATCACTTCTTTAAACCGCTTAAGTGGAAACAAGAACTATGGGATATCAAGAACCTGCTTGAGTTCAAGAATGCACAGCGAGTGTTAGTCGAAGGTAACAGGTTTGAAAACTGCTGGCCGAATGCACAAAATGGTTTTGCATTACTCCTGACACCTCGCAATCAAAACAACACAGCACCTTGGTCGGTAGTGCAGGACATTACCATCCGCAGGAATGTATTTTTTAATATAGCACAAGGTATCAATATGTCCGGTTATGATGCACCAAACATCAGCCAGCGTACCTCGCGCATTCTTATTCAGGATAATCTGCTCAAACTTGTACAAATGCCCGGCGGAGACGGAAGATTGTTTCAAGTTCTTAACGGTCCGACCGATGTTACATTCGATCACAACACGGGGTTCTGCCCTAATGCATATATGGTCTCCGACGGATCACCGAGGACAGACTACTTCTCGTTCACAAATAACATTGTAACAAAGGCGAATTACGGATTTATCGGCAGCGGAACGGGCACAGCGAATACGACACTTGCAATGTATTTCACAAATAACTGGACCATCACAAACAACGCTGTCATCGGCGGATCAGCGAACGGGTATCCATCCGGTAGTTTCTTCCCTGCTACAATCGGCGCGGTAGGATTCGTTGACACCGCATCCGGTAATTTCCGTCTCAACGCTTCAAGTACCTTTAAGAATGCTTCGACCGATGGCAAGGATCTCGGTGCGGATATGGATTCTATCGAAAGTGCCATCATTTACAAATGCGATGAGCCGACGACAGAAGTTCGGACACAGCAGGAGTTGACTATCAACGTTCTATCACCTAATCCGGCCGATAGATTTCTTAGTGTTGTTACAAACGCTTCCGGAAGTACACAAGTAAAGATATGGGTAACCAATGATCTTGGCAGAGAGATGCTTTCTCTGGTTTCAACCCGTGACATCGAGACAATTAATACATCAGTGCTTCCATCAGGTTTTTACCAATTGCATCTGCAAACTAATGGCGCATTAAGAACGAGTAAATTTGTGGTTCGTCATTAAGTATTCCGATTTTTTTTGCGACGGTTCGTGGCTTCAACGTGTTGTTTGTGCTTATGTTAGAAATCAGTACCACCCAAATCGCCGAGTTACGCTCTCGTTTAGCCGAGCTTGGCGACTCTCTTTGACCTCGCTAATAAAGCTGCGCGCATAGCCGCGCTCGAAGATCAGTCTATTCAAACAGGTTTCTGGGACGACTCACGCGTAGCGCAAAAGCTGATGCAGGAGCTTACGCGTTTAAAAAAAGAACGTGATGACTTTGCTGCCTTGAAGCGGCGCGTCGATGACGTGGAAGGGCTTGTCGAGCTTGCCGAGCTTGACGAAACCATCGCTCCGCAGGTGATAGCCGAATTCAATACGCTTGAAGAAAACTTAACCTCACAAGAAGTTGCCATCATGCTTTCGGGCGCTGATGATATGAAGGATGCAATCCTCGTTATCAATGCAGGTCAAGGCGGCACCGAAGCGCAGGACTGGGCAGAGATGGTCGAGCGTATGTACACACGCTGGGGCGAGCGCAGCGGATATAAAGTCTCGCTCTTGGATGAACTGCCCGGCGAAGGTGCCGGCATCAAGTCCGCGACGTTAGAGTTTAAAGGCGATAATGCATTCGGTTATTTGAAAGCCGAGAACGGTGTCCACCGTTTGGTGCGTATCTCGCCGTACGATTCGAATGCGCGACGTCATACAAGTTTTGCAAGCGTCTATGCCTATCCTCTTCTCGAAGAAGCGAATGAGGAGATCGTGCTGAACCCCGCACTCTTGCAGCGCGATACATTCCGCTCCGGCGGCAAAGGCGGTCAGAACGTGAATAAAGTCGAGACAGCCGTCCGCGTTACGTATAAGTACAAGGATTCAGTTGGCAAAGAGCATACGGTAGTCGCGGCATGTCAGGAAGAGCGTTCGCAGTTTCAGAATGGCGAACGTGCACTGAAGATGCTCAAGAGTCGCATTGCAACAATAGAAAAAGAAATTGAAGAAGCACGACTTGCCGCCGTTGAGGGTTCTAAAATGAAGGCATCGTGGGGCGCGCAGATACGCTCGTATGTTTTTCAGCCATACACGATGGTTAAAGATCACCGCACGAAGTACGCAAAGACTGATGTGCAGGCAGTAATGGATGGCGACATCACCGAGTACATGAAAGCGTACTTGCTCTTTGTTGGTGGTAAACTAAAGGTCGTAGATACAGGCGACGACGAGGATATATAACATGGCACTACTAAAGACAGAAGACATTGTTTTGAAGTTACCCGATCTTTGGACATACGACGAAGCGGCGAAAATGATTTGGCGTGAGTTTAAACTCGGTAACTTTTTGGACGCAATTGCATTTATGAATATGGTAGCTCCGTTGGCGGAGATGCAGGATCATCATCCTGATATGTTTCTGCACAGCTACAATAAAGTAAAAGTAACGCTTTCATCACATGATAAAGGCGGTGTTACTGATCGCGATATAAAACTTGCAACCGAGATAAATGCGCTTTAGGGTTCTACTCTGTGTTCTTTGTCTGGCGACAGCAACTCCCCTGCTCGCGCAAGTTAGCTCTGTTACTACTCTAAATCGTTACGGACTCTACGATGAAGACCGTCTGCCGGCATCATTTCATAAATCACGTCGTGATAGCATTCACTTGAAGATGAACGGTCGCTCTGCTGCACTCTTCCATGCCGCTCCGACGAAGAACCGTGCCAACGATGTTGACTACGAATACCATCAAGACCCGAACTTCTACTATCTAAGCGGTCATCTTCAGCCGAATGCTGCACTTTTACTTTTCAAAGAACCGATAACCATTAACGGACAAAAAGTAAAAGAGATATTCTTCGTTGAGCGGAAGAACCCTTTGCGAGAAACATGGGAAGGCGTACGTCTGGGCAGTGAGGGAGCGAAGAATGTTTTAAACTTTACGACAATCTTTCCGATTGATACGCTTCAGGAGATATTAGATATAGTCTATGCAAATATAGACACATTATATTTCGCACCACCATACAAAGATGTCCATGATCATTCAATTGATAAAAAGCTAACGAATGCAACAGATGTCATTGATTCTCTCAAACGTAAATACCCCAATCTCACGATAACTTCTCCAAGCAAATTTCTCAACCGCTTGCGGATGATAAAAACACCGGAAGAACTTGCACTTCTTCGCAAAGCAATTAACATCACCTGTGAAGCGCATAACGAGATTCTCAAAAAGTCTGAGCCCGGTTGGTACGAGTACCAGATTCAAGCACTCGGCGAATACATCTTTAAGAAGTACGGCTGTGAATATACGGGCTATCCGTGCATTGTCGGCAGCGGAAACAACTCAACGATATTACACTACACAACTAATAGACGCAAAACGCAGTCAGGTGATTTTATAGAGATGGATATTGGCGGTGAGTATCATGGATATACTGCTGATGTGACGCGCAGCTTCCCTATCAATGGCACGTTCACACCCGAACAACGAGCAATATATGAGATCGTGCTTGAAGCTACTGATTCAGGAATTGCCGCTGCTAAGACAGGCAATCGTTTCAAAGCACCGCATGAAGCCGCAGTTAAAGTTATTAAGGCAGGTCTTGTTCGTCTGGGTATCCTAACAGATAGCTCACAATATATGAAGTATTTTATGCACGGCACGTCGCACTATCTTGGCCTTGATGTGCATGATGCAGGGACAATGGGCTTGCTTGAACCAAATGTTGTGATTACCGTCGAGCCGGGTATCTATATCGCCGAAGGAAGTCCGTGTGATGCAAAATGGTGGAAGATAGGTTGTCGTGTGGAAGATGATATTCTCATCACCGAAAGCGGAAATGAAAACCTCTCGAAGTCATCGCCAAGAACTATCTCAGAAATAGAGACACTAATGAAAGAGAACTGATGAAGAAATACCTACTTCTATTTTTCATAGTACTAACGTCCTCCGCATTTGCGCAGTCAGGATATGAGCATCTTGCAGTCAATGCTCATGGTATGGGACGAACCTATGTCGTCTCCGCAAAAGGACTCGATGCCATCGGTCTGAACCCTGCACGTCTTTATGACAAGTACTCAAAACAGTTAGAGGTCCGTCTCTTCCCTCTTGCTTCGTACGGTCTTGAAGCAGGACCCAGTTTCCGCGATGCAGGTGCACTTGGAGATGTATTCGGTCAATATACAGAAGGGAATATATCTGACCCTGATAGAAAAGAACTTACAGAATTACTTAAGGATGGTAAACTCTCGGGTCGTGGTGATGCAAGCATTATAGGTGCTGCGTATGCAAGCGAAAAATATGGGACCTTCGCATTTACGTGGTCAACACATGCAGGACTTCGTACTGATATACCCGATGATTTTATTAATTTTATGTCTGTTGCCGAATCTGCAGTCACTCAATATTCGGGTTCATATTCGGGGCTTGATATTCAAGCACTTTGGTATAATGATTACGCTCTTTCTTATAGCAACTCACTCTATGAGAATACTAATGATAGTGCGAGCTTTCTTCAATTTATTAATGCAGGAGCATCAGTTAAATATATTGCTGGCGTCGGTTCGTATCAACTTCTCCCTGATAACAGTTTTTCTCACGGAACACCAAGTGGCGGAAGCACAATATCAGTAAATTATACTGTTCTTAGTTCATACTCCGATGACTTTGATCCGCAGAATGTTCCTAACAGATTTTCTTTTTCATTTTTAACACCATCTACAGCAGGAAGTGGAATAGGATTTGATATTGGTGGATATGCCGGATTCATACCCACCAAAATCAAACGTCCCGCATTACTTATCGGTGCTTCGGTGACTGATATTGGTTCAATTTCATGGACTAATAAAGCACAAGTCAGAGCAGTCTATAATGATTCACGATTTTTTGCTTTTCAAGGCACCACGAAAGACCTCAATGATTCGTTAAAAGTATTTTCCGGCAATCTTCACGACACGGCTTCATTTATCACTGCTCTTCCTACTGTTTTTAGATTTGGTTCGACACTCGATATAGGGGCAATGGGAAAACGATGGTTTGGGTTTTATCCGACTATTGCAATTGAATATGCCGCTGGCTTATCAGAAACAGTCGGTAGTTTTAAGAATAATCGTATTGGTTTTGGGCTTGGTATGAATCGACAATTTGGAAGCCATGAGGTCAGGTTTGGTACGGGTGTTGCATTTCAAAAGGATCTCACAGATATTACACTCGGCATTGGTGGAACAATTGCTAATATCGTTAGTATTGACCTTGCAACCGGTCATTTTCTTGACCTCTTTGCATCTGGTTCAATTCTCGATGTAGCATTCTCTATAAAAGCAGCGTTTTAGGGGTTTCACGAATGAAATTAGCTTTGTTGCTGTTTTATGTGGCTAATGGAAATTTTAAGCCGCAGTACACAAACCATTCTGCCATTTCTTTATGGCGCGCTGCTCTTTCTTTTTGCATCTGTCTTATTTAGGCAGTCTGCATCGAGAAAGATACTCTATCCATTACTTCTGGTTACCATTGCCGTTCATAGTGTCTATATCTGCGCGTTTACCTTAGCCGCCGGGCATTGTCTTTACACAAACTTCTACGAATTCTTCTCGCTCATTGCATTTACGATGCTCTGCAGCTATACTGCAGTAGAGCCAAGAAGAAAAGGACTTGCAGCCGGGACGGGCATGATGGTCGTACTTGCAGGGTTTGTTTTCCAGACGATCTCATCGCTTTATACTTCCCACGAGCATATTTCTGATAGCCAGCACTTATTCGAGAGCGCAACATTCAATGTGCATATCATTACTATTGTCTTTGGTTTTTCTGCATTGACGCTTGCAACGATCTACGGCTCGCTGTATCTGCTTCTCTATCGAGCAATGCGGCTCAATGAGTTCGGCTCATTCTTTCATGAAGTACCAAGTTTAGATAAATTAGAGCGTTATGGTGTCCGCTCATCAATTATTGGTTTTATCTTCCTGACTATTTCTATTATTGCAGGTGCTGCATTGACGGGCGAAATAGTACCGACTAAAAGCTTGAGTGCATATCTCCTGGATTCTAAAACACTCACCACTGTGCTTATATGGGCTGTATTTGGTGTTACACTTGTCTTGCATAAGTATAAGAAGCTTGAAGGTAGAAAGATCGTTATTTTTTGGATGTCGGGCTTTGCGCTTTCGATCATTTCAATGACGATCATCAATCGTTTTGTATCTAATTTTCATAATTTCTTTTAATGCCGAGCAAACTCATAGCGGTTGGGTTGAGTCATCACCAAGCTCCCGTCGAGCTGCGTGAGAAGCTCGTCTTTTCCGAAAAAGAAATTGCTCGCGCATTAGAACAGCTTCGCGGCATGACCGATGAAGCACTACTCATCTCCACCTGCAACCGCACAGAGCTATACGTTCGCCCAGAACATACAGAGCTAACGACCGATTACCTCATTGATTTTCTTTTTGAAGAAAAAAAACTTACAAGTGACGAGCGAACTGCCTTGCGTGATACGTTCTTTAAGCTGAATTATTGCGATGCAATTATTCATCTCTTTGAAGTCATTGCCGGTATTGATTCGCAGATAATTGGTGATCAACAGATATTTACCCAAATTAAAGACTCATTTAAGCTCTCAGAAGAAGTTGGCGCGAATGGCACTTTTATGACGAAGTTCGCCCATGCTGCATTCCGCGTAGCAAAACGAGTCAGAACAGAAACACAACTTCTCAATGGCGCAGGCACGATAAGCTATGCGGCTGTTGAGTTTGCCAGAAAAGTATATGATGATCTTTCGGTTCGCTCTGCTCTAATTATCGGTGCAGGTGAAACAGCAGAGATAGCAGCTAAACATCTTGTCGAACGTGGCATCGAACATCTTTATGTTGCAAATCGGACGTTTGAGAATGCACAAACATTAGTAAATAATCTTTCTTCTGTTTCAGGCTCAAAACGCTTTACCGTGCTGACACTTGCCGAAATGCCTACATATCTTAGTGAGTGCGATATTGTCATAAGCTCAACATCGAATGAGAACATAATACTTACTTCGGCTGATATTCGATCTGCGCTAAAGAAACGTCAATCGGCAAGTCCGCTTGTGCTCATTGATATTGCAGTTCCGCGTGATATTGACCCGAAAGCTGCTAAAATACCAAATGTATTTCTTAAAGATATTGATGACCTCTCTGCAATTGTTGATCAGAACCTTGCCGCCAGGAAAGCAGAGATACCGAAGATCAACGATATCATCTCAAATGAGTTTACAGAGTTTCTTGCTGTCTTTACAAAACTTGAAGTAGGTCCAACCATTAAGGAATTACGTGATAAATTCGAGCAAGTACGCCAAGAAGAACTTGAACGCAATAAATTCCGATTTTCCGGCGCGGAGTTTGCAGCCGTGGATGTAATGACACGCAAGATCATCAATCGTCTCTTGCATAATCCGACGGTCATGCTCAAGGAGCCCCATTCTACAAAGGATGACATGCAGTCGCGTATCGAACTCATTCGTGCGCTCTTCGCTCTTGATAAAAAAGAAAAGGAAAGCGAATAAACATGACAGAGAAGATACACATAGCATCTCGCGGTAGTGCCCTCGCACTTTGGCAGACAAATCATGTAAAGGGTTTACTTGAGGTAGCACATCCGGGAATTACCGTTGAAATTGTCATCATAAAAACAACAGGCGACCAAATTCTTAATTCTCCTCTTTCTGTCATTGGTGGAAAAGGTGTATTCACGAAAGAACTTGAAGAGTCGCTTCTCGCTGGCGAGACAGATATTGCAGTACATAGCTTAAAAGATCTCCCAACGACGTTTCCTGATGGTCTTCATGTCTCTGCCATACTCAAGCGTGCTTCTGTTGAAGATGCTTTTCTCTCAAATTCTAAAGGGATGACGATTGAGTCATTACCTCACGGTGCCACTATTGCAACCGGAAGTCTCCGCCGCAAAGCACAGCTTCTCGCGTTACGTCCCGATCTTAACATAGTTGATATTCGCGGCAACGTACCAACTCGTATCGAAAAGCTTCGTAACTCAACGTGGAGCGGTATGCTTTTGGCTTGTGCAGGAGTCGAGCGACTTGGTCTATCAGAAGTAATTAGTCAAAAGATACCTACTCCAACGATACTTCCTGCTCCAGGTCAAGGCGCAATAGCGATTGAGTCAAGGATTAACGACCAAAGAGTATTAACACTCTGTGCATCATTACATGATAAACAAACAGCAGATGCAGTTACAGCAGAACGTGAAGTTTTACGTATGCTCGGTGGCGGATGTCAGGTGCCGCTAGGTACATTTGCGCGATACGAAAATGATAATCTTAAATTAGATAGCTGTATCGCTATGACCGATGGGAAGAAAATGATACGCGCAAATGCCGTAGCCGAACAAAACGAATCCCCGTCAGAGCTTGGTGCACGAGTTGCTTCTATTCTCATTGAGCAAGGCGGAGACTCTATCATTGCTTCGTTATCAGGTGATGACTTTACTTCATTAATGGGGACGATGTAGTTTATGCCAAGAGTAATTCTTACCCGCCCCGTCCAGAGATTAGACGCTGATAATACATTCACTTCTATGCTTCAATCAGAAGGTTTCGAAGTCATTGAGTTGCCAATGGTGCGTCTTGATTTTCCGAGTGATACTCGCGATCTCGATTGTGTGTTAGGACGGTTAGCTAAAAAAGAATTTGACTATGTTCTTCTTGCAAGTCCAACTGCTGTAGAGTTTTTTCACGAGCGTATCACTGATCTTGGGCACTACGATGTAGTCCGTGAATCCATCGGTTTTGGAACGGTAGGACAAAAATCAGCAGATAAACTAACTTCGCTTGGTTATAGATTAGAACTACCACTCCCCCATCAAAATGCTGGCGCGGCAGAATTGCTCATCGCACTACGAACCATGAACCTCACAGGTAAACGTGTATTGCTTTTGCAATCGCAGATCGGAATAAAGGTCATGGAGCGCGCATTTGAGATGGTCGGTGCCCAGACCGAGCGTCAAACACTCTACGAGACATCCGGTCCCTCACTACATGACTCTGCAAAACTTATGCAGCTTCTGGAAGTTCAGGATGGTATCCCAGTCGATGCAATTGCCTTCTTTTCTCCTTCTGCGGCAGAGTCGTTTGTGAAGACGATTCAAGAGATGGGCGTAGATCATCTTTACAAACTGCCTACACTTGCAGCTATTGGTGAAACAACTGCCTTCGAGATCGGTATGCGCTTACGTAAACGCCCGGAAATAGTAGCCCGAAAATCAAATCAGGAATCATTAGCTCAAGATATTATCACTTATATTAAAGAGAAGAATACGAATGTCTGAAGTTTTACATAATGATCTGTTAGTACGTGCTGCACGATGTGAAGAGGTTGAGCGCGCGCCTGTGTGGTTTATGCGTCAAGCGGGAAGATACTTGCCGGAGTACCGAGCCATTCGCTCCAAGTACGATTTCCTTACAATGGTCAAGACACCGGAGCTTGCAGCAGAGGTAACTGTCCAGCCCGTTGACCTTGTCGGTGTTGATGCAGCAATCATCTTTAGCGATATACTCACCATCCCGGAAGCGATGGGAATGCACCTTGTCATGGAAGAAGGCAAAGGCGGTCCACGTTTTCCTAATCCGATTCGTACATTTGCCCAACTCCGCGACCTAAAACCAATCGAAGCATCTCGCGATCTTGCGTATGTGATGAATGCTATTAAACTCACGAAAGAAAAACTTGCCGGACGTGTTCCACTTATTGGTTTTTCGGGTTCGCCTTGGACACTCTTCTGTTACATGGTCGAGGGCAGTGGTTCAAAAGATTTCCGTCATGCAAAAGAGATGATATTCTCTAATCCGGAAGATGCTCATAAGCTGCTCGGGAAGATTCGAGATGCTGTTGTAGATTATCTTGCTACACAAGTTATCGCAGGAGCTGATGTCATTCAGATATTTGATACATGGGCTGGTATTCTTTCGCCCGATGATTTTCAAACATTTTCTCTTGATTATATTGGTGAGATCGTACGCGACGTTCAACGAATAACAAAGCGTAAAGCACCTATCGTTGTTTTTTGTAAAGGAGCCAATCATTCACTCACAGAAATAGCAGCCACTGGATGTGATGTTGTCGGACTCGATTGGACTATTGACATGGGCGATGTACGTGACTTACTTGGCGATGGTGTCGCACTCCAAGGCAATCTTGACCCGACGCTTCTCTATGCGCCTGAATACGTTATGGAACAGCGTGTTCGTGAAATAGCAGAGCGCATGGGTTCACCGAAAGGTCATATCTTTAACTTAGGTCATGGCATCTCACCTGATGTTGACCCGGCGAAAGCAAGGGCATTTGTTCGTGCAGCAAAGAATGCATATTCACCTAAAGTTGTGAGCGATGATGAGTGAGAACACTTTCACCGAGCATAGCGAATTACGAGAACGAGCAGTAGCTTTTTTTCAAAAGATTCAGGATGATATAACTACATCACTTTCTGCAGTTGATGGTGTAGCATCATTCCGTGAAGATTTATGGAAACGACCAGGCGGTGGTGGTGGCATAACGCGCATCTTAGCTGATGGCGCTGTCTTTGAAAAAGCAGGTGTTAACTTTTCTGCAGTTCATGGTGAATCTCCTTCACTATTGACAAAAGGTGTTGAAGGACTGTCGTTTTTTGCAGCAGGCATATCACTCGTCATCCATCCACACTCCCCGCAAATTCCAACAATTCACGCAAACTTCCGATTCTTTCAGCAATCGAATGGTGATGTATGGTTTGGCGGTGGAATAGACCTTACGCCATACTATCTTGACGAAGAGGATGTACGTCAATGTCATACGGGATTAAAGCAAGTATGTGATAGACATGATGCATTATACTACCCTCGTTTCAAAAAATGGTGTGATGAGTATTTCTATATTAAGCACAGAGGTGAAACACGCGGTGTTGGTGGTCTATTCTTTGACCATTTAACCGGCAATACTGATGAACTTGAAAAGATATTTGATTTCGTGCAAGACGTTGCAAATCACTTCCTCAAGTTGTATGTGCCAATAGTTGAAAAACATCGCTCCGATTTATATACTGACGAGGAGAAGCGTTGGCAACTTTTGCGTCGTGGCAGATATGTAGAGTTTAATCTTGTTTATGACAAAGGCACACTCTTTGGGCTTGAGACAAACGGTAGAATAGAAAGCATATTGATGAGTTTACCGACGCTTGCTCGTTGGGAATATGATTTCTCTCCGGTAGAAAACTCACCAGAAGATACGCTGCTAAAAGTTCTTCGTTCACCAAGGGAGTGGGAATAGAATGATAGATTATACTCACATCATACTATCGATAGCTCTTTCATTACTCGTTTCAATCGGATTATCTTTGTATTCGTACAAACGACTCATTGCTAATAAGCTTTTCTCGCTATCAGTAACTACACTACGTATCTTTATCATATCACGAGCAGCTTACTACTTTGTCTTTACGCTCATGATATGCGCTTTTTTTCTTGCAATAATGCTCTTCGGTGTCAGTGGTGAGCAGGCGCGACTTCTTATCGCTACTGCCCCAAAAGAATTGAACGCCTCTACTCTTATTTTAGCTGAATGGGGCAATTGGATGCTCCCCGTTCTCTTCGTGACAATGTTCATCTCGATATTCTCCCTTGGTCAATTAGGGCGTCTTGTATTGCGCAGTATTCCAGAAGAAGGGGCACCCGGCAAAGAATATAGTATGTTCCGATTTACATTTGTTATTCTCGCATTGTCACTAATCATACCGCCACTTGCATTTGCGTCGCTACTACTTTTATGAGAACACTACCAAAAGACAAGACTGCTGTTGTCGTACTACAGTTCGGTGGACCTGATTCACTCGACGCAGTCGAGCCATTCCTGTATAATCTTTTTAGCGACAATGATATTGTTCAAATCCCCTTTTCTTTTCTGCTACAGAAACCTATCGCAAAACTTATCTCTTCTCAAAGATCAAAGAGTGTTCGTGAGAAATATGCTGAAATAGGCGGCAAGTCGCCTATTGTCGAAAAGACCAATCAACAAGTTACTGCATTGCAGAAACGACTTGACAGTGAATATGGTGAAGGCGCTATTCCCGTTATACTTGCTATGCGTTACTGGAAGCCGTTCACCGAATCAGCGATGGATAAGGTTCGTGAATTGGGAGTTAAAAATATAGTCTTTCTCCCGCTCTACGCACAGTATTCAAAAACAAATGCCGTTTCATCATATAATGAATGGGATAGAGTCAAGAAAAGACAAGGGGTAGATTTCAATGAGAAGCGAATCTATCTTTATCATAAAAATGAAAAGTATATACGTTCATTGAATGAACGCATTGATCAAGCTCTTGCTCGTTTCCCAAAATCAGATGATCTCTATATCCTCTTCTCTGCCCACGGAATCCCCATAGACCTCGTCTTTGAAGGTGATGCGTACCCAGTGCATATAAACGAGACGATGGAAGCCGTCATGCAAGCGCGAACCTTCAAGCATAACTATTCCCTTTCCTATCAAAGTAAGGTTGGACCAAAACAATGGCTTACTCCATCGACAGAAGAAACATTGAAGGTATTCGGTAAGAATGGGATGAAAAAGCTCCTTATTGTACCGATAGCATTTGTCAGCGACCACATAGAAACACTCCATGAACTTGATATTGAGCTACGAGAAATCGCCGAGCACGTCGGTATTACAGAATATCAGGTAATGGAAGGATTAAATGACTCTCCGTTATTTATCGAGTCTCTTTTCGATCTTGTTGATGCAGAGATTGCTACGTTCAAGTGATTACTTGATGATCACAATTTTGCCAGTAACAGAAATATGATCAAAGTCTTTTAGAGATAAGAGGTACTGGTAAATACCGCTATCATACCCTGTGAGATCGACCGAAAGATTGTTAAGACCTTTTGATAGTTTTCCAAGGGAAATAACGCTTCGTTCGATACCACTCATATCAACCAAACGAACTTCCCCTTGACCATCCACACTTGATGTGATAGGAAGTTGTAAACGGTAGCCGCTTCTTGATGTCAACGGATTCGGCGTCGGATGAGAGACGAAAAGAATTGGCTGCCCGGCTAAGAAATATTTCAATGGTCCCTCACCACATTCAAGATAGAGTGTAAAATCTTCGCTACGCTCAAATGTACCGAGAATACAATTCCTATAATACTGATCGTTGCCGTTTATTTTAATATCAGATAGCGTCAGTGGCGTAAAGAGAGTATCAGTCATCGCAGTGATCATGTTGATAACTGCAACAGGTTGATTCTTTACAAAACGTACTTCGAAGTCGGAAGAAATAGTAAACTCCATAGCCCCCTCATCCGGCTTCAACTGTGTATAGACCTCTTTGAGTGTGGTCGCAGGTGGTTCATCTGTATGCCAATGAGTTAAAAGGTCAGAATTATATCGGACTCTAAAACTTACATCTTTGACTCCTTCACCAATCCAATCTCTATCGGGAACAACAGCTATTTGTATCGTATCTCCTGCATGTGGCTTACCAGCAAGATTGACCATCGACAACGTCAAATAATCCTTATCGATCGTTGCACCTGATACGGGTATGATACGAATAGGTAGTGTATCAGCATTTGACCAAAGAGTAATATCTCCAACAAATGCACCCGGTGTCGGGCTCGAATATCTGACGGGGATAGTCACGCTACCGCCGCGCGGAATAATGTACGGGTAAGAAGTTATCGAAAGAAAACTATAATGTGATTCTGAAAGTGTTAAAGAATCGAGTGTTATATCAGCGCATCCTGTATTGGTTATTGTGACCGTAATGTCTTCTTCAATGCAGAGTGGGAGTGTGCCAAAATCTATTGAAGTTGGCCAGACGCTAAGTGTTCTCGGTCCACGCGAGACAGAAAATGACATCGTATAAACCGTGTCGAAGATACTTCCGTCAGCAAGACGGAAACGAACACGAAATGATGCGCTATGATCTCCGATGCTAGTAGGTATAGAGAAAAGTGTAATCGCTAATGAATCCCCTGCTCCGAGTATAAGTTTTGGAATAGTAGAAGAAGTCTCGTATGAAAAGATACCCGAAGAAGAACTTAACTGAACTACATCCTCAACTACCAATGAATCGCATCCGGGATTTTTTATAGTAAATGAAAGAGTGTCTCCGATACCACAGAAATCTGTTGGAGTAAATACCAGCGGAGTGTTATCAATACTTGCAATGTACTGCGACGTGCCCGGTGTGCCTAAGCCAAATAGAAATATGGGAATCGAGATCGGATCACCGGTTGCAGTTGCATGAAGTTCAAGCTGTGCATTCTCTAATAGATATTTTGTCGGAAAATATCGAATTTCTAATGTTAGAGTACTATCGGGTTTAAGTACCATAGGAAACAATGGCGGATTGACCAATGTAAACGCTCCAAGTGGCTGCAGATCAACCCAGTCGATAATAAGCTCTTCGCACGTTTGATTTGTATAAGCAATGGTAGTATCACTTATTACGCACGAACTTATCGAGCCAAAATCTACCATTTCGACCGTGCTTATTGTGCCTGAACGGAATGTGCTTGCTTGCATGAAAAGCGTAGTATCAACGCGAGTATTACGTTGAATCAGTTCGACAGCCATATTTCCGGTCTCATATCCTGTTTTGGTAGGAATGAATCTAACCTTAATAATAATTTGCGAGCCTGGTGGTATTATTATTGGAAGTGTAAGCGGATTATCTTGTCCATCAGCCGTCAAGATACGCCAGTTAGTAATATTATCAAAGATTGCATTTGTAAGATACATTGTATCACACCCGGGATTCCTCACGTGAATCAATGTGTCGCGATACGCACAGAAATCTGTTGGTGCGAGTGAATATGCGCTCGAGTCAAGATCAGCAATAAGTTTTTGTGCAACGCTACTAGCTATGATCGGAACAAGAGTATCGAAAGAACCAAACCCTGTTTGTGATAGAGAAGTAAACTTGACATACTGAGACGATGACGGCAGGGATTGAGATGACTTGACCGGATCCCACTTGATACGCACGGGAGCAGATTGTCCAGGTTGAAGTGTAATTGGAAGTGCAGGTTTAAATAGAAATGACAATGCACCCGAAGTCACGACCTCATCAACAGGATTAGAAAAATCTACATCAGTAATAGTTAGTGGGTAGCACGTAGTATTGATTAGCCGAACCGAATCGTCGTCATTTGAGCAGACGTCAGCGGTACATGACAATGCTGATTTGGTAAACACGAGATTATCAATCTCTTCTTGCAGCAATCCATCACCGCCATCAACTGTTTTATAGACATTACCAAACGGATCAAACGCATAAACGACAGCACCGTTACAGCCAACGACACAAAAACGAGTGTCTCTCAAATGACTGGGACCACCGATATTCTTCCATGAGAAGCCACCATCGGTTGTTCGGAAAAACCCTTGAGAGTTAATAAAATTAAAATCTACTTGAATATAGATCGTCTTACCAACTCCTTCAATATGGCCGGTGTTTCGAAGCGGTAGCGATACCAGACTTCCCCATGTTAGCCCATAGTCACTTGAACGGACTATCGTTGTAAATGTACTTGGTGAGCCGGCTCGCTGCTCACCGGCAATGACAAAATTGGATGTTCCTTTTTCTCCATAGACACCCCACGCCTCGGTTCTCTGTGAAGTAGGGAACCATGAGTCACCTCCATTATTGGTAAAAAGTGTTATCGAATCAAAGGTAGAGGCGACACCATGATCATCATCAACGAAGTCAAGCCCATTAAAAGCCATATTTTGAAGTTTTCCGAAGGAAGCCCCTTTGTCTCTTGAGACGAATATTCCCTGATCATCTCCGGGTTGAAGCCCGCGATGTGTATAAAGGACGCCTTTTGAAGTCTCGTAAACAGATGTGGCTTCTTCAACAAATCCGTTGACTTCAAACCATGTAACACCACCGTCTGTGGTTCGCCACATATTTTGGTTGCTATACTCTACTTCAAAGACGACCCAGCCATTGAGCGAGTCTTTCATAAATACGTCATTGAACGATGTACCTGTGTAGCCGGGAGGAACAACAGATTGCAGCCACGTTAGTCCGCCATTATATGTGCGCCAAATTTGAGGAGGTGCTGATGGAACACCTGAAAAAACATCACCAAAATCGCCATCAACAGTGATAACACCGCGCTGTGCATTAAAGAAGTACCCTGCTCCAACCAACCGTGAAAATGTTGCAATGCGTTGCCAGCCGGCAATTGAATCGGTAGAATAAAGGACACATACCAAACAGATTAGGGCTGTGGCAAAGTTAAAACGTATATGAAAAGGCGACCGTCCGAGCATCAACACTTCTCCCACATTAAGGACACTGCAATATACGTAAAAAAAAGCCAATTTCCAAATATTTGAGTCATAAATTATCAAGATTCTTGCATTTGTAACCTACTCAATGCAAAGTCGTATTTTTGTCAAAATTTCTATCTTATCCAACGAATGTCTGCAATCACACTGGATTCTGTTTCAAAAACTTATGGGACGGTCAAGGCGGTCGATAATGTCTCCTTTTCCGTGCCTAAAGGGTCTATTTTTGGCCTTTTGGGACCAAATGGCGCCGGGAAGACAACGACTATCCGCATGCTCAACGGAATCACTATGCCTGATTCAGGTACAATCACCATTCTCGGAGAAGCCCAGGCAGCCAAACACCAAGACACCATCGGGTATATGCCCGAAGAGCGAGGGTTATACAGGAAACTGACCGTTACTGCACAATTAGAGTATTTAGGTGCATTGAAGGGGTTGGACAAAGCAACTCTAAAAAAGAACATCAACTACTGGCTGGAACGCTTTGAGATAACTTCCTGGACAAAAAAGAAGACGAATGAGCTTTCAAAGGGCATGCAGCAGAAGCTGCAGTTCATCGTTACCCTCCTCCATGAGCCGGAAATTCTTATTCTCGATGAACCGGTTTCAGGTCTCGACCCAATCAATGCAGAAATCATCAACGATATTATCATGGAGGAAAAAAAGAAGGGACGGACAATCCTGCTTTCTTCTCACCGAATGGAACAGGTCGAACAACTCTGTGACGATATTGCTATGATACATCAAGGTAAGATAGTCTTGAGCGGTACGCTTCGGGATGTAAAGAAACGCTACGGCAAGAATTTTATCAAAGTCAACTTCTCTGGTACTTTACCTTCTGAATCTGCACTCGCTTCATTCCCTATTCGTATCGCCGAAAAGCATAATAACGAATTACTCTTTGAGCTATTCGATGACTCCAAGAATAACGATGTACTCCGTGCGCTTGCCGAGCATGCCGAGATAACGCGGTGGGAGCGTATCGAGCCACCACTCAAAGAGATATTCCTCGAAGCAGTCAAACAACACTAAGGAGCAACAATGTCACAAAGCAAGATTTATATCGTTTTCAAGCATGAGTTCCTTCAGAAGGTACGCTCCAAGGGGTATCTCATACTAACACTGCTTGCGCCGCTACTTTTGGCTTCAACGGCACTGATACCAATGTTTATCGCTACGCTCAATAGCGATGAAAAGAAGCACATCTATGTCATAGATGAAACCGGGCTTATCGCGCCGAAGCTCATTGAGACTAATAAGGACACTGCCAACACTTCGTTCTCGAAGAATTTTCAGAAGGATATTATCTTCTCCTTGATGGACATTCAAGGTAGTACAGAGGCACTGACTGATTCTGCGAAAAAGCAGATCGTCGCAAAAAAAGTGGAGGGTGTATTCGTCATACCAAAAGATATTATTACAAATCTTGCAGCAAAGCCATCATTAAAGCTACGCAATACCACAGACTTCTCTATTGGGCGAGTTGTCTCAAAACGATATGAGGACATTCTCATCCAGCTTCGACTTCAAGAAAAAGGGATTGATCCGAAACTTGTATCAAACGTATCTGAGAATACAGATATTGACGTAGTGAAAGTAACTGTTTCCGAAGAAGCGAAAGATGACGGCTTTAGCTATATTGCTGGGTATATGTCAGGTATGCTTCTTTATGTTACGCTTCTTATCTACGGTTCAATCATCATGCAGAGCGTAATCGAAGAGAAAAGCTCGCGCATCATCGAGATACTTGCGGCATCCGTTAAACCTCGTGATCTTTTGCTGGGTAAAATCCTCGGCATCGGGCTGGCAGCATTGCTGCAAGTAGCCGCATGGGCATTGATGATGGGAGTCGTAAGTTTCGGTGCGCTGCCAATGATCTTTTCTCAAATGGGTGCACTCTCTGCATTCTCGCCAATCAACTTTGTCTATTTTGTTTTTTACTTTCTTGGTGGGTTCTTTATCTATTCAACACTTTATGCAGCCGCAGGGGCAACGGTTGAACAAGCAAGCGATGCACAGTCAATTGCAATGCCAATCACGATTATTGTCGTGATGTCGATTCTCGCATTATCACCTGTAATTGAATCACCTTCATCTACTTCAAGCGTAATACTCTCCCTCATTCCCTTCTTCTCGCCTATATTAATGACTGGAAGAATATTTAGTGAGACACCACCTCTATGGCAGATAGGTCTCTCATTTGTCTTAATGGGAGCGACATTCTTCTTCCTAATAACATTTGCGGCAAAAATATACCGAGTCGGAATACTCATGTACGGTAAAAAATATACGATAAAAGAAGTGTTGAAATGGCTTAAATACTCATAACGGCTTTTTGCCATCCCACTCCGTATCAGCTACACCGAGTATCTGGTTGGCGCGACGGGCATACACAAAGAATAGATCAGATAGACGATTGATGAACGGGATGTCATGCGGTGTAATCTCCTCGCTCCCGGCAAGAAGTACCATTGAACGTTCAGCCCGACGAGAGACAGTTCTTACCTGATGAAAAAAGCAGGCAAGTGGTGAGCCTCCGGCAAGAATAAAGCTGCGAAGTTCGGGAAGCTGACTATCATGCTTATCGATAAGCTTCTCCAACCAAGTTACATCATGTTCATCAATCCGAGGTATGTTGTATGTGACTTCTACCGAAAGCGGAGTTGCAAGATCAGCACCCAAGACAAAGAGTAATTGCTGAATACGTATTAGCTCTTCTTTAAACGTATCTGCTCCCTCTTGTTCTCTGCAAAGACCAATGAGGGCATTTGTTTCGTCAACATTGCCGTATGCCTCTATTCGTGCAGAGTGTTTTTGGACTCGTCCTACACCGAATAGCGATGTTGTTCCGTCATCACCTGTTTTTGTATATATCTTCATTGAACAATAAAAATTGGGATGTTGAGGGCATGGCGAACGGGTGAAACGGTCGTTCCATAGAGAACATCAGATAGTCCTCGGTGCCCATGTGAACCCATCACAAGAATACCGATATTTGTCTCTTGTGCTATTCGAATGAGTTCAACTGGTGCAGAACCATACCCTATGACAGCTCTGACCTTGACATGTTCTGGGGCCTGAATAGTCTGGCATAGTTCGTCAAGATACACCTCACCTGCGCGCGAGTCCGAGTCAAGCGATTGCTCTTTGTTGAAGAAACCCGAAGCAGTACTGATAACATGTATTAATATCAACTCCGCATTTGTATCAGCAAAGGTAAATGCCTTTTCAATAAGTTCTTTATCTTTTTTAGATCCTTCAATAGCGATACCAATGCGAGCATATTTTATTGTTGCATCCGATGAAATAACCCCTTCGACTTTAGGGTAACTCGGTGCGACTGTTTCAAGGTTTCTCGTAAAGCTGCTCTTTGAAATAAATGGCTTTAGAAGAATATAGAATAATAAGAAAATAAGTCCGATTAAAAACGGTAGTGCAGTATATCCGATAGTTTGCATCGTTCCCGTGCCGGATAATGCTTCAAGTTCTTTATCAAAGAGTAGCTTAAGGTTAAGCGAGAGAACAATCGCTGCTGTAAGCCATGCCCCTATCTTCACCCATAGCTTATTTGCAAACTCACCCATTATCTTTTTATCACTTGTAAAGTGGATAAGCGGTATAATCGCAAAAGAAAGCTGCATACTCAATATCACTTGACTAAGTATCAATAGATCGATTGTTGATGATGCCCCGAACGTCCAAATAACAATTGACGCCGGGATGATAGCAAGAGAGCGGGTTATCATTCTCCTGATAGCTGGTCTAAGACGAATCTTAATAAACCCTTCCATAACAATCTGTCCTGCAAGAGTACCTGTGATCGTTGATGACTGCCCACTTGCAAGGAGTGCGACAGCAAATAGTACCCCTGCCATCGTCGTCCCCAGTAGCGGCGTAAGAAGCTCATGTGCTTGCTCAATCTCTGTAACCTGCACTCCACGAGTAAAAAATACAGCACTTGCTAATATCAAGATTGCAGCATTAATAAAGAATGCACCGTTAAGCGCAATGAAGGAATCAATAAAATTAAACTTGCATGCCAGCTTCTTGCCAATTGTAGTCTGCTCGAATTGTCGTGTTTGTACAAGGGCAGAGTGTAAATACAAATTATGCGGCATGACCGTAGCACCAATGATACCAATAGCAACATACAGGGCATCCATCGGAAGACTTGGTATAAGTCCCAAAGCCATATCAGGTACAGAGGGCTGTGCAAGGAACATCTCGACAAGAAAACAGCCACCTACAAGCACAACAAGCGAGATAATGAACATCTCCAACTTCTTCATGCCAAATCGTTGAAGCGTCAGCAGGACAAAGACATCGAGAGCAGTGATTAACACACCCCAGCCAAGCGGAATTCCGAAAAGTAGGTAAATACCTAATGCAGTACCGAGTACCTCGGCAAGGTCACAGGCGATGATAGCTATCTCACAGAGAACCCACAAGGCAAGAGCGACCGGCTTAGGATAGAAATCACGACACGCTTGTGCAAGGTCTCGCCCAGCTACTATCCCAAGCCGAGCAGAAAGCGTTTGGAGCAGGAGTGCCATCATGTTTGACATGACAAGTACCCATATCAGCGCATAACCGAACGATGCGCCTGCCTGAAGGTCTGTTGCCCAATTACCCGGGTCCATGTATCCTACACTCACGAGGTAGGCAGGTCCTCCAAATGCAAACAGACGTTTCCAGAACTTTACATTTGATGCAGCAGTCGGCACAGCAACCGAACCGTGCACTTCGGAGAGGGAAACAGTTGGTGCCGCTTTAGTGGTGAATATTCCCATTCAATAACTTCTGTAATAGCTCCTTTACTAACTCTATATTTGCACGGATGGATTCAATTTCTTTCGGGGTGATAGATTTGCTCGATGGCTTTTGGTAAAAAATAGCCAAAGAGTTGAGTTCTAAAAGTGTATCCGTCAAGATGGTCTGCGCTGCCGATGCTGACCCCTTAGAAACACCCAACTTAAACACCTCATCTTCTATAAGCGCTGTATATAACATTTATAACTATATAATAAATATATTGTTAATAGATAGAGTTAATAAGTCAGTTAAAGTAAATGCTGTAAGGTTTGCGTCTCAGCAATGCTCGTTTCCGGAATCGTTTGTCATAAAAACTGTAGTTTGAAACGAAGGAAATAGCAGGAGAGGTCGAGCCGATGGTAAGTCTCACGCTCGGTTCGATAGATGCCAAGATAAATATCAAGATTATCCTTCTAAGAAGCTGCATTATTTAATAACTGTTTTGCGACCGTAATTACTCTCTCACTCGAGATACCACTCATGCATTCATGTGTATATATTGGGCAGGTATCTCCCCCATGCGTGTTGCATGGTCGGCACCATAATCCCTTCTGCTCGACGACAGTA
The DNA here is from genome assembly GCA_046590205.1 of Kapaibacterium sp. (SeqCode). Lineage (GTDB taxonomy): Bacteria > Bacteroidota > Ignavibacteria > Palsa-1295 > Palsa-1295 > DATDEW01. Next base: position 13,214 of record JBKJTT010000043.1, on the reverse strand, counting down.
CCAAGTTGAGGTGGTGGTACAAAGCCGAAACTCTGAACCGTAGGTCCCATAATCTCCACAGTCCTAACTCCGCAAGCAGTGGCAATATGAATAGGCGCACTGTCATTACCAATAACTAACTTTGCCCGCGAGACTATCGCTCCTGCTATAGGCAAAGTCACAGCACCGGCATAATTAAATACACCTGAACCAATAGCATTCGCAATATATGTGGCTTCTGCTATATCGCCTTCCCCACCTATAATAACGACAGTAATACCCAACCTAACAAGATTTTGTCCTACCTCAATAAACCTATCAGCATGCCATTTTTTTGTCTTCCATGCACTTCCTGGGGCTATTACTACAATATTCTCCAATCCAAGAATATCATTAGGTACATTGACAGAATCAAACTGAAGTTTTGGCAATGTAGATGTATTTATCTCTTCAGAGAAGAATCTGGCAAATTCAATAATTCTCTCAGTTCGCCTACCGGATGTTGATATCTGATAGGTATGAGTCAAACTTAGCAGAAGTGCCTTTGCTGAAGCAGCCCCTATCTTGTATTGTGCATTGAGCAGTGCTATAAGCTTTGCTGTCCGGTGAGATTCGTGTAGAGAAAAAACTGCGTCGAAGTTCTCTATGTTTAAGAAATCAGCAACTTTATGAATACCTGCTTCACCAGTATCCTCTCCCCTTTTATCAAAACTGTGAACACGAGCAACTGACGGTGCATGAGACATGATTGATGCCGACGCAGGCGCTACAAGGTAGTGTATCTCTACGGCAGGACGAAGCCGTTTTATCTCTTCGGCAAGTGCAAGCGAGAGCACAGCATCACCAATGAATGCTGTCTCGATAATGAGTATCTTCTTGACGTCAAGCATTTTTCCAACGTCTATGCTGCCACAGCCACAGCGATGGGCACTGCCTAATATACTCCTCTAGTATCCGTACATGACGAGCTGTCAGTTCTTTTACAGATTCATCTGATTCGTCTGTAAGGTCGTCGTAGGGGATTTCTGTAAAAATCAATTTGTACTTACCACTTGCAGACGGAAGACATACTACAAAAACCATTGCGGCGCTGGTACGAAGTGCCATTCGCGCAGGACCTTCGAATGTCGGTGTATCAATCCCAAAGAACGGTACTCGCACACTTCCCATTGGTGCCGCCTGATCACTTAATAATGCAACGAGCTTCCCTTCTTTAAGTACTTTGAACATACCTCTGACATCTCCCGATGCAATAAGTATATTCCCTGTTCTCACTCTCATTCTTTGAAGAAATTGTTCTGCAAATTTACCTACTATGTTCTTCACTACAATGTAAAACCCACCGCCTAATTTTGGTGCGCCGCCCATTGCCATCCATTCCCAGTTTGAAAAATGCGCCGATACTGCAACAACACCTTTCCTTTGAGATAAAAGATTCGTTATCATTTCAGGATTTTCTAGTTCTATTCTTCCAAGGATATTCTTTTGAGATGCAAATCGAAGATAGAACATTTCACCAAAGACGCGCCCAAGGTGTAGAAATGATGCTCTGGCTATACTCTTATGGAATGATAAGTTTTCAGATGGGAATGCACGCTGGATATTATCGATGGTCACAGCTTTACGGATGCCGAAAAATAATGCTACAAGAGCGATACATGATCCGAATGCTGCTAAGAATGCACGTATCATCAGGATGGTGAATTAACGAATCTGAAGTGCATCCATCGAGTACCAATTTGGATTTGATACCTCACCCATAACATTAGAATGAACCAAGGTAAAATTGCCTCCTCCCATTTTATCAACGAAATAAAAGTATGCTCTGCTTCCTTCGGAAAGGCGATATCCTCTACCAATATATTGCCATTGAATGTATGGCTTTGCCTGTGTAGAAAATAACTCATCAATCGTTCTATCGGGAGAGCCATACATAATATGTATCCTACCTCGATCTGACTTCCATCCGATCGTTTTTTGATAACTATACTTTTGATTGGCAAAAGCAACTCTGGAAAAATAATCATTATATGATGAAAGTGGACGTGACCGAGGCTGATCTTTCTTACGCCAAAATCCATAAAACATCCGTTGTTTTTCAGAGAGCTCTTTTGTAAGTTGGAATGATTTGCGAACATCATCGGGAAGTATGTAGCTTGCTTGGGCTACCTTATCGGTGAGTTCATTATCGCTCATCTTAGAAATATCTGATGATTGAAATAATAAGTCTTCATCAAGCTGTGCGGCATCTACCCCTTGCTCTTCTTCAGAGATTATCATATCGCTCTCAACATAAAATACCTTCTGTACCTTTGCTATAACTTGTTCATTCTGTTCTGCTGTAATAGTGAGGTAGTATGAATCATTCGGAAGTCCATCAACAGGTATAGATGCAATATATGGGGTAATTAAAGTAGATACATGTATACGCTGAGTCTTTTTGAACAACTCTCTTGAAGTTGGATCAAGAATTTTTGTATGGATCGTGATAGAATCATGACTTTTCATAAGCGACTCCGGTAACGATAGTTCAGTATATAAGCAAAGTGTGCCATAATCACCTCCAAAAGTATTAGATGGATTGACAGTGAAATAATATCCGGATTTCTCGAATGGACTTTCATTGCGATCAGTTTGAACAAGCTCTGAAGCAAGTAATACCCCGCCAAACGTGGGCTTTTCAGTCTTTATTGACATTGAAATCCTTTTTTCCAACTTCTCTGTATAGGTCTTCCCAGAGCTATCCTGTAAATTTATTTCAAACCGTATGAGTGCATTTTCCGGATTATCGATAAGAAAAGGTACTGCATCTATAATATACTGCATTCGGGAATTATCAATATCCGATTTTGAACCACTTAGAGAAAACGGTTTACTAATAGGTCGTGAGGCAATAATCTTATCTCCTTGAAGGATGCTCACTTTCGCACTTATATCTGCTCCCCAACGGTTTGGCTCTATCTCTGTTAGCCTAATATCCTTTTGTAGGAAAGAGTAGTACACTTCGACTTTTATCTTTCCTGAATCACGATAAAAACTCACTACGTCAAGATCTACGCCAGCGTGTCTACTCTGCCCAAAACTTTGGGCTATAGCAACAAAGAGATTGAGGAATATGAAATATATTTTTAGCTTGATAATCATTGTATCTATACTACACTCAAAAAAAAAGCCCCGTTCCAATCGGAAGGGGCTTTTTAAAGGGCGTTTCGGTTTAAGGGAATGTTGCCACTATGCTTACAGTGTGAATGCCACCAAAATTCCTTGAAGTATTGAAAGCATAGTCAATGTTTCCAAGGAAATCATCAGACTTATACTTATAACCGGCACCTAAGCCGAGCCCAAGTTGATCGTGGTTAAATGCATAGCCGGCACGAATTGCAACAATACTGCTATAGACGTATTCAGCACCAAGATTATATCTTTGTGGACCGTCTGTACTTTCAGTAAAGTCAAATGCAACATTAAGCTGCTGATCATCCATTTCACCCTGAAATACATCCGTAGCCAAGCCTATCTTAAAGTTAAGTGGCAGAGGGAACCCAGATGTAGCAAGACGAGCGTCAAGGTCTTCGTTTGTCGTATTGAGTCTATCCTGTGATGCTAAGATAGAGAGTGAATTTCCGGAGAATGAGCGGTCTGGACCAAGATTCGTCAATGCAAGCGATATCTTCATCTTATAAAAATCGGTCTGATAAAGCGAACCTGCATCAAATCCGATACCATCAGCCGAGAGGTCTAAGATAGCATTACGAAGATACTTTACTGTAGCACCGAATGAGAATCTATCGGTCATTGCACCGGCTATAGTAACACCAAATGCCAAATCATTGGCATTGAAGTTACCTCTATTAACATCATTCTCAAGCGTAGAGGCACGCAGGTTGCCGTAATCCATGACCGTTAAGCTAATACCTGCACGGAATTTCTCGCTGATTGGGACGATAGCTCCTATGAAATTATAGTTGATATTTCCGAACCAGCTTGTATATGCTGCTCCGGCGCTAATGCCTTGTGTACGAGCAATACCCGCCGGATTCCAGTAGATAGAATATACATCGTTTGCAAGTGCGCTGAATCCGCCTGCCATACCAGCAGATCGGGCTCCAGCCCACACCTTTTGAAACGCTGCTCCGCTACCACCAACGTTATTAAAGTTCTCTCCCGTTGTGCTCGTGCTTGTGCCTTGTGCATATGCCCCTGATACGAACAGTGCAATGATTGCTGACATCAAGAAATTTTTTGTAAACACGTTACCTCTCATAAATTCTTTGCTTTTCTTGTTGAGAAACAACAAACTCAATTAAAAATCATACTACTAATATATTCCTTGAGCGCATTGATACGCTCAAGGAATAGAAAATTATTTTACCTGACGGTAGCCACCAAGAATAACCGCGAACTTCACGATTGTTTCACCTATCACAGCATCACCGTTTTTCGGGTCTTTTGCTATTACACGGGCGAGAAGTACTTGGCTTCCTACGCGCTGTCTGCCCTCTGAGAGGATATTCCACTCTGCTACATTGTAACGGTTTGCAAGTTCGTCATAATTGTATGTTACGCCGCCAGACTGATCGGTTGTGCTTTCATATCCTCTGTGCTCAAGTGTTTTGACAAGATCACCGTCGGGTGTATATATTTCAATAGTAGCACGCGGTGGCAGACGAGTAAAGAAGAGCTTCGAATTATCCGTTGTCGTCTGCCCGATATGGCTGACAATAAATGGATTTGGTACAACTGTTACTTGATCGAGTATCTCCTTTGCTGCGTAGAGCGAAGAATTTTTGAAATCGATAGTTGAGTTTGGAGTAGTTGGTACTTTGAACTCCGCACCCGGGAATGGCAAGCCGCGTGCAACTCCTGTGAATTCCACACGAATTTTGTCACCAGCCCTGAACTCATTTGCAAACTGAGCATCATCTATGGTAGAATCTCCTGTAAATGATTGAGAAGAGATACCAGGGTAATTTAGGATAATCTCTGCGCCGCCTAATCGAATGCGATGGACAGTTGCCATGAACTTACTTCCATTTTGTATAACTCCTGGATAGTAGTAATGGCTCGAAGTTTTATCAATAAATTGTGCTGCACCATGATTCGTAGCATCATCATCAGAGAAATGATATGCATCAATTGCGAAGAATCCAGGATTTGGTACTTGCATAGAATCAGGGTCACTGTATGCGGGGAAAAAGAGCCCCGGTTGAGTTGGATTTGAAGTTACATTTCTATAGTACCTATAATCTTGCTCTATCTGTTGATCATTGTTGTTCGCATCACGTGCTGTTTTGAGCGGTGAGTTACAATGTGTCACGCTTGTCACGCTAACGCGCAATGGTCGAGGTGTAAATGTAGTATTTGATCCTTGATCAATAACGTTCGTAACCGTAACATACGACTTAGATGTCGTGTCCCACTTTTGTACGTTCATATCTTCAGCAACTCCGAAACTGATTTCATATACAACCTCGCCCAAAGAACCCAAGAACGAAGGGTTAACTCTATCGGGTGGGATATTTGCATAGTCAACATTGCCGCCACCTGAAACTCCGGGAAGTGTACGTCGTGATAAACGTACTATCTTCGCGTCAGCACTACCTTCAACCTTCACACTCTTTAACTTATGTGGGTCTTTGAGCTGTGTGAACTGATAATCAGCAAGTATCTTGAATGACCTGTCGATCGTCTGATATGGGGCAAATAAGTTGTTTTCCGAAGAAAATGCCCCTGCAACGTTCGAGTCAGCGTTTTGTCCTTCGACCTTCAAAATAATACCTGTGTTGAACTCGTAAGGAGTAACAGTTGGTGAGTTGTTTGGATTATTAAAGCGCTCGTAGGTCAAATCAAGTTGATTATTTGCAGGATTTGTATTCTTAACGTCTATATTCATTAAGAGCTGGCTCAGATTGAGGGAGCGCTGATTAAACTCCGACCAGCGAGGTTGAAAAGAAATACGAATGGTATCGTTTTTATATAGCTCAACGAACTTACCTGTATCAACTACCTCAATAGCAACTTTACTTAAACCATTTACCTTAGGTTCAACCCCTTCGGTTCTTGCTCCATTGAAACAAGGAGCACCAAGCGTACTCAATTCATCAGGTAGATCAGGGAAGACCGGCTTTGCAGGAATTCCAGTTACCAAGTTTTTATCTTTCACGATCGCGGTTGCGATAGGACCGACATTGTTGAGAGAATCAAACTCGTCACTTGCTATTAAATAGTAATAGTATTTTGCACCATTAATGAGTGCTTCATCGCCGGTAAGCGTACCATCCTTGTTATCGTCGCCTATATCAAGGAATGAGTGTGGTATTTTATTAGGGATGGTGTTGATGCGTGTGTTTTTCGTGCCAATTGGATTACCTTGTGCATTCTTTATAGTATCAACCTTGAAAGTATAAAGAGACCACGTTCCGAGCTTCACATTCGGGTTCACACCGTCGGGGCGTATCGTGGAATCCTGATCGCTGCGTGTTGAGCGCCATAATTCGTAGGTATTGAATGCGAGTGTTTTGTAGCTAAGTTCATCCTTTGAGCTATCTGCTACCTCATTCCACTGAAGGAATACTGCTTTATCAAGAGCAGTAGCTGTCATGGTAGGAATATCCGGCGGGATTGGTGCCTTAAAGTGAATCACCTTAGAGGTCGGTCTCGTCTCTCCATCTTCAGTAACAGAATCAAAGATAGTATAACAATCACCACCAAACACACTATGAGCAAATGCGATCAGCTTAAATACCGAGTCGATGTTTTGTTCACGTGTTGTTGTACTTACAGCTGCAATTCCGATGCCGACGCAGGTTTCAACGCTTCTATTTGGTGGTAGCGTAAAAGGACCTGTTGAGAACAATAAGCGAACGTCAGCAACAATACCCCCGTCTGCATCTTTTGAACCATCTGCCAAGAAGTCATAACGCAGATCAGATGTCGGAGGGTCATTTGAGATAGTCCATTTCTTAAAAGTGGTAAGACCAAGCTGCTTACGGCTTTGTGATAAGCCATATCCGCTGACAGCTAAACTATCAGAAATATCAAGTGCTACACCGGCATTGTTGGTAACGGGGCTTTGCAAGAATGCAAAGCCGATAACGCCGTATTCTTTACCGGATTCCTTATCTGATGACTGATATGCCATATTCAGACGTGGAGGGTCGTTCTCAAAGCATGTTCCTTTGAGTGTCTTTTGTGTACGAGCGAGGTCACCGACTGGGTCAGAGCCAACATATTGATTCCTATCATTTGCCGCTGCTCCGCCTCCGACTCCGAGATCCGGATCAAATGCAGGTGCCATGAAGCACTCATAGAGCGTATCCTTTGAAGCATTCGTGATTTTATGTCTGACAAATATCATATCGCGGTACCTACCAAAGCTCCAACTATGGATGATCTCAATAATGTTCAGATTGAACGGATACCCTGAATTAGGGCGGTATTCCGGATTATTAGCATAGTCCCCGTCAGTATAGATGTTAACAATATCCTCCTGCGAGAGCATTGCCGGCTTTGTTGTCTTTGGAAGTCCGTTAATTGTTGTAAGATCTGAAGGAACACGTAAACCAACATCAGATATATAATCACCAAAGTAGTAATTCTGGTTAAGTGTCTTTACAACAGAGGTATCCCATATTGGCCAGCTTAAGCCTGGAGGGGGCACGGTAGAACGATTAACTCCGTCGTACTTACCATCCTCACTCGAATATCTTGAACCTACATAAGAGATGTATTTTGCATCATCAGCTAATACTTCGGAGTTAGCCCCAATCTCTCCATCTATATACCATCCAGCACCGGAGTTTGGGTTATATCCAAGTTCGCAGAGCTTGCGGCGTTTTCCGCCGATGATTTTTTTTGTCGCGAACCATACTCCGCCGCCATAAATGTAGGCATTGCTTGTCCCGCGAGGCCATATTAATCCAGCAACGTTATCGTTATTAAAAAGTACGCCTTTATTCGTGAAGTAGAAATCCATATTTGAAAGCGTATTACGCTGACGGATGAATTTCTGCGGAGCTTGGACAATTCCCTTGCCTTTGGTAACAGGGCGCGCATTTACTTCGGCATCAAAAAGCGACACCGAAAGAACACCCAAAAGAGCCCAAAGTACGAATGTTGTTATCTTTCTCATTGACGATCTGGCCATCATATCTATACTATAAAAATCTGTAACTGAAAAAATTAGAATCTAAACGTTACGTTGAAAAACGTACGAAGCGGAACTTGGTAGTTCGTTCTGCGTGCATAATTATCTGTACGGTACTGGGAAAATCCTTTCTGCTGTTCGGAAAGGTCAACTTGCCCATCCTTGTTAAGGTCCCAACGAGCATTATACTTCAAGTTGCCGAGCGCATCAAGTTGTCCACCCCCAGCATTTGTAGGGTCATTCTTAAAAACAACTGTTCCGGTATAGACATCACCTTTTCCGTCATCGTCACCGAGTCCGGTAGCAGCATAGACAGCTAATGCTTCGGTACGATTAAACAGGTTCAAGACTTCGAGCTGGAGATCGATAGCTGTTGAACCAGCCCCATCACCGAAAATATCAGAAAGAGGTATAGTGCGTGAAAGCGACGCATTCGTTTGAAAGTATGAGGGCTGACGAGCACTATTGAACTCACCTGCTTGATTACCGCGAATATCTTCAGGTGTATAAGGAGTACCGGAACGGTATTCCGTTGTGAAAGAGAGATTGAAAAGCTCTAAAAGTTTAGCACCAAAAAGCTCCGGTCCTTCATTCTTTTGCCATGCAAGATTAAATATCAACTGAGCAACATGCGGTCTGTCATAGCCAAGTGGGTATGGTTGAAGCGGAAGAACGGCTGTTTCTTCACCAGCCGGAGGGTTGATTAGACGATTATAATTTTCTGTTGCTGATGATGATGTTCCTTTTGCAGATGAGAATGTATAGTTAAAGCGTATTGCATAATTATCACGCATTCTTTTATCAAAAGAAAGCATAAGACTTTTTGAGTTTCCATACTGGTCATCAATATAGAGAGTGTACCCAGTTGCTAAATTCGGGCTTGAGATGCGAAGCAGACCTGACTGATTGCGAAGGTCTCTATATATACCTTGAATCGTCATTGCCAGAATATCGTTGAGTGCAGTTGTAAAACCAACGACGATATCGGTTGATCGTTCGGCTTTCAGATTACCATTACCGATGATCTGATTTCCGCGCTGAAGTACTTTATAAAAATCACCACCTGTATTGGTCAGTACTTCATTCATAAGTGGCTGTTTGAAATACAGACCATAATTAAAATTGAATGTCGTCATCTCGCTAATGGCATACGTAATACCTAAGCGTGGGCTTAACTGTGTTTGAACCTCTGCTTTTGCAAAAGAATAAACTACCTTTCCATCAGGATCAATCTCGTAGGGGTCAAACGGGTTGACAAGAGCAGTGCTATTTGCAGGGTCATAGAGATCAAAGCGTAAACTTGGATTAAATGTGATATCAGCAAATTCCATCTTATCAATAATATAGATCGCCGCTGTGTAAGGGTTCACATCAAATACATCCTGGAATGGATTTGCGTCCCATGGCTGATCGTTGGAGAATGTTGTGATATGATGTAACTGTGTTTCAAAACCCGCACTCACAAGATGTTCACCGATTTGCTGTGCAAATTTTGCATCGATTTGAATTCTCTGACGAGTATCCTCATAATAACCAGCCGGATTGCCTGCGGAATAGAATGCGTTGAGCAAACCATAAGGGTTATTGGTTGTGAATCGCTGTGCACCACCTTCAATCTTTCCCGTAAACGGGTTTAACCCTGCTCCGGTGAGATTGAGTGCATTCGCGGGGTTTTGCGGATCAGGAATTTGTTTGCTGACGGGTGTATAGTTATCCATTATACCATCAGAGCCTTCACTTATCTCCCCTGTAATATCATCATAGCTATAGTTATCTTCGGGAACATATATCTTATAAGGAGTAAGAATACTCGCACCGACTTCTTGATCATATTTGCCGTAACGTTCATTAACAGTTTCAAGACCGCCTGTAACTTCGAGAATACCGTCACCAATTTGTTTTGTCCCCTTGAGGGTGAAAAGATTGTTGAAGTTGTTTCTGCCAGGCAATTGCGTCATATCGCCGTACGTAAAAATACCGCTCAATGCACTTCCGGCTGTTGCAAATTGGCGGCTTTCAGAAGCTAGGATAGCGTCAGCAGAAACTCGGAAACCGAACACATCATTAAATGCTAAATTTGCAGTTATTGCTCTTCCATAGAGCTTTGTATGATCAATCTGCCCAAGGTTATTACCGTATGGGTCAGTAACATTCAAACCGGCACCAGCATAATCAGCGAGTGTACCTTTTGCTGTAATAAAATACTTTATGTCTTCTGTAATTGGACCGCCAAGTGCAACTTCAAGTGTCTTGCTTCCCGTCGGCATTTGGTCAAACCCATTGCTTGATGAACCGAAGAGTGCAGGTATTTCCTGACGGTAATGGGCTAAAAATTCAAAATTAGCACCGCCATTTTTTGTGTTTGATTCAATATATCCACCTGTTGCACCACCTTTAGAAGCATCGGCACCTGATGTAGTAACGTTTAACTCTGAGACTGCAAATGTAGATACATTGCTTTGAATAGAGTTAGTGCCACCATCAACAATATCAGTAATTTCAACCCCTCCCATACGTGTCGAATTAGAGGTGCTTCTCGCACCAGCAATTGTAACCCCCGCCCCTTCTGCAACTACTCCGGGAGTAAGTGTTACAAGCTCGTTTAAGCTTCTTCGACCCGGGACATTCGTAATAGAAGAAGAATCAAAACGTGCGCCTTGTTTCGTTTCAGATTTATCAACGATAGGTCTCGCCTCAACAATAATTTCTTTTTGCATGGTTGTTGAGAGCTTAAAATCCAGATTAGTCGTAAGATTTGAAGATACCTTCACACCACTGACCGTTCTTGGCTCGTAGCCAGCAAAGGTAGCAACAACTGTATAATTTTGACCAGGATTAATGTTGATAATTGTGGCAACACCATTATCTTTTGTGAATGCGCCTTGTTTGGTCTCTACGATCTTTACCGTTGCCTTAAAGACTGGCTCGCCAGTCTTGGCATCAATAACCTTTGCGGTTATCTTTCCCGGCTGCGCGAGTGCGGCTTCGGTGAGAAAGAGAGTAGCTGCGCATATAAAAATTGCTGCAAATAAACTAAAATAGCGTTTCATGTTCATTGAGACGTATAAAGTGGAAGAACGAACGTTTTGCAAGATCAACAACACCCTTAGTGTAAGAACACAACGAAATCCATAAAGTAGCAAAAATTTTTGGACTGCCAACTGCCGTCAGCAGTCCAAAAACAACAATTAGTCTTTTACAACTGTCATGAGTCGTGAAAGGGTCTCGCCAGCCGAACGAATTGTATATTGATACACACCGTTTGCAAGAGAAGAAATATCGATAGGAAGCGTATGTTTTCCAGCTTCCATTCTGCCATTAGTGAAAGTGAGCACTTCTCTGCCAATAAGATCAGTTACAGTTAGAATAACTTCACCACCGTTTGAAAGTTCAAAAGGTACAACAGTTGTTCCCGATACAGACGGATTTGGATAGTTCTGCCCAAGAGAAAGTCCGTTCACATACGAATAACTCTTAACAGCGTTTGTTGGGAATTGCTTTGTTGCCCATTGTGCGTTGTTAAACCCTACATATCCCTCAATGCTATAGCCAGGACAGGTATCCACAGCGAACATTATCTGCTCTAACGACTGACCTGAACCCGAAGGGTTAAAATACGAAGTCTGAGGGAAGCGATGATCGAGGCGTAATTCTTGCGCAATGCCGTCTTCATTCCCTGCTACTTTGACAGGATTAGAGAATGTTGAACCACCATTGAGAGTAGTTATTTTCCAAATACTCATAAAAGCCAATTTATCGGTAGCTGCCGCATTGCCAGCTTCGGTAAACTCTTCAACCAAACCAATGTCATCAACTGCAATAGCAGAAAAATACACAGAATACTTTGTTGGGTCAGAGCTAGGTGCAACTACAGGATTGCGTAAGTTTGCTCCTTGAAACTCAAGTCCAGTGGCAGCTTGCCATGGAGAAAGAAATGACGATTCTAATTCAGGAGCAGATAAATTGTCATCAACAAAGCCTGACACAAGATTTCTTGGGTCAACCATACCTTTTTTCCAATAGAGAAGTGTCCCACTTCCAGGCTGATAAACATACGCATTGCCGCCTGGTGTTGTACGTCCATATGCAGAGAATATCACATTAGGCTCATCCCCGTTATAGAAAAAATCAAGGCCACTTTCAGCAACCATATTAATTGGATTGCCTTCTTGGTCAGTTTGCGAAGATTCACGTGAAAAATAAATGTTTTCTACGATCGACCAGGTAGCACCATTATCAGCAGACTCTGATAAGTATAGACCAAGGTCGGGTGTGCCTGAATCATAATTTTTCCATACAATGCCGATCTTACCTGAAGCAGAAACTTTGATTGAATAGTATCCACCACTAGTAATTGATGTTGTTTCATCTTGACCAGGTCCCGGCAGCCATCCGCTCCAAGTAGCATCTGTCTTACCTGCGTTCAACGAGAAAACACCAAACTGAATTGAAGTCAAGCCACTTGTTAAGGTTGTTGATACAGAAGAAACTGTGAATATTTTTGTTCCATCTTTTGACAACGCAATGGCTGGCCATATAATGTCTTGTGCAGTACCAGCATAGGTTTCACGGCTTGTTGCAATTTCCTGAAAGCTACCTGCACCCGGAGCACCTGTTTCAATATAAAGAAACGTTGAAACATCTGACCCAACTTCTGAGTCATTACGGTGAGCTGCAATCACAGGAATGTAATCAGCGCCACGCTGAATGAGTATCATGTTAGGATACCCAGTGCGACGGTTTGCTATTGATTTAGGGGCTGACCAGGTTTGCCCTCCATCGGCACTATAGAAATAGAAAACGCGACGATTTGGATAGAAATTTGCTGTAGTTGTATCAGCGGGTGTTGTATTTAATGCACCCATGATACATGCATGTATCTTTTGCGGATTGCTTGGGTCAATTTGGATATTATGGAGAGGTCCACCATTTGACGCAAGATGCCATTTGGTTAAGAAACCAAGGTCATAGCCACCAGGGATGCTCACCAAAGAAGAAATTGGATCAAAAGGGACAGAGGAGCTTGGCTGACCATTGCCAATAAAAGTAGGGTTATCGCTTGGTAAGCTGTTAGATACCTGCTTAGAAT
>JBKJTT010000028.1:0-12488 GCA_046590205.1 Kapaibacterium sp. (SeqCode) | reverse complement strand
TAAAGTCGATGCGAGTCCCGCAGCACGATCGTAACTTCCGTATCATTTATCCAATAGCTGAACGGTACACGAATCCGATCACACCGTTGGATGCAGATGATCTTGTAAGACCTCTCTTACAGTATTAATACTGTTTTGAATGTAATAAAACGCCTGCTACAGACTGTAGTGGGCGTTTTATTATCGTTTGAGTGAACTTCTACTGCTAATATCAAGTTATATGCCCGCGCAAATCATGTGCGGATGGAGCGGTAGTTCAGTTGGTTAGAACGCCTGCCTGTCACGTAGGAGGTCGCGGGTTCGAGTCCCGTCCGCTCCGCACAATGAATAAAAGTAAATGAACGCCCTGCCTCGGTAGGGCGTTTTTCATTATATAAAATATAACCAAATGAAAAGAAACACGATCTACGCAACACTGTTCTTTATCGCTGCCGCAATTGGTGGTGGTATGCTCCTCTCGCTCAACTCCTGTGCACAGCTAAATGCCCTCATGGGATTAACGCGCGTCCAGTTCAAGTTACAGGATGCTGTGAATGTAAACCTTGCAGGTATTAATATGTCAGGCAAAAGGTCTATGTCTGATATTACAGTGATGGATGGTATTAATCTTGGAACAGCTTTCGCAACCGGCAAATTTCCATTGACCTTCACTCTGAATGTAGCGGCAAAAAACCCGAATCAAAAAGATCCAAAGTCAAACTTGTCAAGTACATTTGCTCTTCAAGAGTTTCCTTGGCGATTGTTGATCGACAATAAAGAGACAATAACCGGTGGTATAGGAAGTCCTGTAACCTTGCCCGATGGTGGTACTACCACAATCATCCCGCTTCAAGTATCAGTTGACCTCAAGCAGTTCTTTGGCAATAAAGGGTATGAGGATATGGCTAACCTTGCGATGGCTATTGCAGGGCAGGGGACGTCACGTTTGCAGTTAAATGCAAAGCCGACAATCTCAACGCCGATAGGAAACATGACCTATCCGAAAGAACTCAACATTGTAAGCACCGAATTTAGAAATTAGGCGTGAGACAAAACGGAATAATCGTCGCCATAGACGGACCAACTGCTTCAGGCAAAAGTACTACTGCGAAGCTCGTCGCAGGTAAGCTGGGGTACTTGCATATTAATACGGGTGCAATGTACCGCGCATTTGCGCTCTATTGCAGACAGTGGGATGTGACTAACCCCGATGATGATATGGTTGCCAGTCTTGCAGAGCGTGTTTATATTGACTTTGATGAGCACGGAAATATCTTGCTTGAAGGGAAACAAGTTGCTGACGAGATACAAGCACCGGAGATAGCTGTTCTTGCAAGTCAGTTCTCGACAAGACCTGAAGTCCGCGAAAAAATGGTAGCTCTTCAGCAAGAGATAGGTAATGATGGCGGGGTAGTGCTTGATGGTAGGGACATCGGGACAGTCGTATTTCCTGATGCGGAGTTGAAGGTGTTCTTGGTAGCTTCTGCAGAGGCAAGGGCACAGCGCCGGTTCAATGAACTTATGACAAAAGGAATGAAAGTTCAGATCGCAGCATTGACGAAAGAAATAGAAGACCGCGATAAGCGCGACTCCGAGAGAAAGTTAAGTCCGCTTCGTAAAGCAGACGATGCACTTGAACTTGATACCACCTCGCTCGGCATCGAGGAACAAGTTACAAGGGTTGTCGTATTAGCTAAAGAAAGATCATAACAATGCAAGTTAATATCGATAGAAATTCAGGGTTTTGCTGGGGAGTGGTTCGTGCTGTGGATTTCGCAGAGCATGAGCTTGAATCAGCAGATAAACTGTATTCTCTCGGTGATATTATCCATAATCCCGTCGAGACCGGAAGATTAGGCGAGATCGGTTTAGAAACCATTAAGCACACTGACTTTGAGCGAATCGCAAAAGATAATCTCGATCAGGGAAAGAATACCAAGATACTGATACGTGCCCATGGCGAACCGCCATCAACTTATAAGAGACTAACTGAGCTTGGTATTGAAGTTATTGATGCTACGTGTCCTGTTGTAACAAAAGTACAAGAGCGTATTAAGAAGTTCTATGACAAAGGATTTCAGATCGTCATATTTGGTAAGAAAGACCATGCTGAAGTCATTGGTTTGCGTGGCGTAGTCAATGATGAAGCTATAGTAGTAAAGACGGTTGAAGAAGCGCTTTCGAATGTTGCTCTTGATAAACAGACAGTCCTCTTTTCACAGACAACGATGGATAAGCCAACCTTCTACGCTATCCGCGATGCGCTAAAGGAAAAGATAAAGGATTTTGTCGTTGCAACGATGGAAGAGGATGCTGTTGAATTCCATGCAAAGGATACTATCTGCGGACAGGTATCGGGAAGAG
The DNA here is from genome assembly GCA_046590205.1 of Kapaibacterium sp. (SeqCode). Lineage (GTDB taxonomy): Bacteria > Bacteroidota > Ignavibacteria > Palsa-1295 > Palsa-1295 > DATDEW01. The sequence continues at coordinate 10,145 of JBKJTT010000028.1, read as the reverse complement.
AAAAGAAGCTTATCGAATTTGCTAAAGCAAATGATGTGATGATCTTCGTTGCCGGTCGTGCAAGCTCGAACGGCAAAGTTCTCTATGATATTGCAAAGGGTGTGAACGACAAAACGTACTTCATTGAAACAGAAGAAGAAATTATGATTGAGTGGTTGACTGACGCACAAACTGCAGGTATAACAGGTGCTACCTCAACCCCGATGTGGCTTATGGAAAGAGTCTCTGATGCTATCTATCATCTTGTTGGAGAACCGGAAAAAGCCGAGCTACTTCCCGTCATTGGGTAAAAGAGTGTTATAACGTTCAAGCGTGAACGTCTCACCGAGATACATTGTCCGAATTTGCTCATTGTTTGCTAACTCATCAGCAGTGCCGCTAGCGAATATCGTCCCATCAATGAGGATATATGCTCTGTCAGTGATAGAGAGTGTTTCGTGGACATTGTGATCGGTAATAAGGATGCCTATGCCCTTATTCTTAAGACGAATGATGGTCTGCATTATCTCTTCTACAGTTATAGGGTCAATACCTGCAAATGGCTCATCAAGAAGAATGTATTTTGGATTTGTAGCAAGAGAGCGGGCAATTTCGCATCTGCGGCGTTCGCCGCCTGAAAGTACAAAGCCCTTTGATTTTCTGATATTTGTAATAGCAAATTCTTCAAGTAATTCTTCTGCTTTTTGTTTACGTTCTTGTTTTGAGTATGGCATTAATTCAAGAACGGCAAGCAAATTCTCTTCAACCGTCATCTTCCTAAAAATAGATGATTCTTGCGGAAGGTAACCAATGCCTCTTCTTGCACGAGCATACATGGGCAGTGGGGTAATGTCATCATCATTGAGAAACACTTTCCCTTTGTTCGGCTTGACAAGACCGGTAATCATGTAAAAAGTGGTTGTCTTACCTGCACCATTTGGTCCAAGAAGCCCAACGATCTCGCCGGGGGAGACAGATACTGACGAACCTTTGACAACAGTTCGCTTGCCATAGACCTTTTGCAGATTCTCGCTATATAACCTTTCTGTCATTGCTCGTTCTTTACTGGTGTTACAGGTGTAGATGGAAGTATGAACTGAAAATCTTCACGACGGGGAAGAAGTTCTACGTGTCGTTCGTAAGTAGATAAACGGAATGCGGCGCCTCTATGCTTCACAAATCGCTCCGGGATGTATTCGCCCTCGGTTTCGTGAATTACTGTTATGCCTTTTGGCTTATTCATTTCAAAGTCAACTCGCAAACTATCGCCAGTTGCTCTGTTGATACCGCTTGGTTTATTATCAGAGCTTACAAAGTACAATGAAATAGCATTGTCAATTGCGAGAAGATTCCGGACAGTATCTTGGGTAACTGTAAGTATCATTCGTTGCGAAGAGAGCTGATTGACTCTGTCGTTGACCGTCGGATCTTCATACGGAGAAGTCAAAAACGGTTTGCCAAAAGCAAATATCTTATCTATCTTCTTATTGCGTGTTTGCATCACCAAGCTATCGCAATCAAGCTCCGTGCTGTCATACCAAACGCGTTGTCTTCCACCGCCGTGCATTGTCATTTCATCGCTACTTTGACGATAGGTCAGTGACGAGCCAACACCGGCAAAGTTCAATCGAAACAGCTTTACACTATCCTTTGCAACGAATGCTGATGAATCTCCTGTTGTAGCTGTCATCGTGAGCGATTTAATGAAGAGTGTATCAATACGTGACACACTTGCTCCGCTTACGCTATCAACTGTCGTTGTGGTATCAAGAATAAGTAATGTCGGGTTGCGAGGCACATTGACGATGCCGCTATCGCGAAGTCGTGCAAGCGTATCGGCGAGTAGCCATGTGTTGTTCTTTTTATCAAAGAGCGATACGTTATTGCTTGCTGTCGTCAAGCCGCTAAGCTTTGAATCATAGAAATTCTCGCAATAAAGTTCGGTCGTGTCATTAGTGAGTATTACTTTTCCGTTTGCTACCGTCTCGCCTGTAAGCCGAACAGAGGTAAGTTCGTCGGCGGTCAGTTTACCTGAATCACTTAAGACTACTACATTCCCCGTTGCGTATGTAGTTTGCGATGACCGGAAATATGAGAGTTTATTAGATGAAATAAAAGTCCCGACCTGATTTGCTTTTACATCTCCTTCAAAATCTGCTTTCTGACCGTTGAGATCATAATAACCTTTCCTTGCGGTTACAGAGGCATCTCTATCGGATAAATAGACCCCGTTTTCGGCTTTGGCAGTACCACTAATGCCATTGTATTCTACATTAGGAGCTTTCAGTAGCATGACATCTTGCCGAATCTCAACGTTTCCTTCCAAGATAACTTTATTGAGTGCTTTGTATTGTGTCGCCTTATCTGACGAACCGCTTATCATGCCATGAGTGAAGCGTACATTGCCAGTGAGGATCATCACTTCCTGATCGCCAAGCATCTTGTTCTCAAGATTATCCGCGTTGATATTTACCAGAGCAGATGGTGCAAATTGTCCGTGTGCAGAAATGGCACATATACATAAAACCAAGGAAAAGAGGGTTGTTGATGCTCTGAACAAACGTGGTAACTTATTTTATTTTATCGTAGTTAGAACGATACTTATATGGGTATCAATCCGAACAAGTTTCATCTATGAAGGAAATACGAGAGAGAATACTTTGCGAAAAAGTGATTGGCATCATCCGCTTGAAGGATGATTCTAACCTTTTGCAAGTTGTGGAGTCTATTGTCGCAGGAGGTATTAATCTCATCGAGATTACGCTCAACACCCCGAATGCACTTGAGCATATTACAAACATCAAAGAGCAGTACCCCGATGTCTGTGTTGGCGCTGGGACAGTCCTTGGAGATGAGAATGCACGAAATGCTATCGAAGCAGGAGCGGAGTTCTTGGTCAGCCCAGTTTGCGAGGTTGATGTTATCGAAGCGGCCAGCGAACATGATGTTGTTGTAATAACGGGGTCGCTAACTCCCAATGAGATATATGAAGCACATCTTCATGGCGTGGATTTTGTCAAGCCATTCCCGATGATAGGTCTGGGACCTGCATATATCAAAGCTCTCCTTGCCCCGATGCCATTTCTTCGTCTTATTCCAACCAACGGAGTTACTCTTGACAACATAAAGGAATTCTTCGATGCAGGAGTAAAAGCCGTCGGACTTGGGACGCCACTCGTATCCGATGATGATGTTGCTAATGGTCGTTTCACTGAAATAGAACAACGAGCCAAAAGAGCGGTCGAAATTGTTCGTTCTCTCTAATGAAACCTGTTGTGTCGAATAAAGAGCTTCTCGAGCAAGTATCGCTATCGTGGTGCCGCAGGCATCGCCCTGAATCCGAATCAACTGATTGGGGGCAGTCGCTTGTAATGTACGGTTTGCTCCGTAGCTACTCCGTAACAAAGAATGCAGAAGTAAAAGAGTATCTCTGGCGATGGCTCCGTTTTCATCTTGCCGAAGGTGTTCATCCGCACTATTTCTGTGGTTCATGGAGTTTTGCTCTACTCTATCCGGGAGTGTCAAATATATACCCCGAAGCAAAGCTTCAACTTGATGCTACTGCGGAAAAGATATATGAAGTCATCTCAAAGAAAGCATTGCGCAATGGTGAGGGAGTAATACTCCACAACATTGATCTTCCTAACATATATATTGATACTGTCTATTACTCATCAGTACTTCTTGCAAAGTTAGGTTCGTATCTTGGTATAGAGTGGAAAGATGATGCTCTTTCTCAAATAGATAAACATCTCACTATCTTACGTGATGGTGATAAACCTTTCTATATTCATTGTCAAGAAAATCTGGGTGCTTCACGCAGTGAGGGGTCATGGGCTCGCGGCAATGGCTGGGTAATGATGACATACGCAGAAATACTTTCTACTCTTGATAAAGATGATTCTCGATTTGAGAAACTCTCGAATGACTTTAGAACTCTTGCAAAAGCATTAGGTACATACCAAACATCAAATGGGCTTTGGAGAACCGTCATAGATAATGATTCTGCTTACGAAGAAACATCTGCCTCGGCAATGTATCTTTTTGCATATATGAGAGGTAAAAAGTTAGGTGTTTTGGGTAATGAGTATGATGCGCTTATTGAGAAATCTGTTCATGGGCTTGCGTTGAATGTTGATGGCGAGTCAAAATTTCTCGGTGTCTCTGAAGGGACATGGCCGGGAACGATAAAATACTACAAATCCCTTTCGCAAGGTGAGTGGTGGTGGGGGACAGGGGCATATCTTTTAGCATTATCCGAACTTTCATAACAGTCCTTGCCTACTACCACTACAATTGAGGAGCTTATTAGGCGTGCCAACATGCCTGTTGTTCTTGATGAAATTCTGTCTGACCTTCTACCTCCATCACATTTTAATCAAGCAGAGTTCTCAAACTATATTCCTGATGACAGATTTCCATCTCAAGTTAGAGCCGTTGAGATACTCCGTCATTTCTTAAAGGATGTTGAGTCTAAAAATAGACCAAAAAGCTCCTTACTTTCCATATTTTCATCAAAAGACAGACCAAAGGGAAGCGGCATCTATCTCGATGGTGGCTTCGGTGTAGGCAAGACCCATTTGCTTGCTTCATGTTTCCATTCATTTACTTCAGAGAAGAAGGCATATCTCTCATTTCAGGAGCTGATGTACCTTGTCGGTTTGCAGAAGCTTGACGGTACATTTGCTACTTTCAAGGACTTTGATCTGCTCATTATCGATGAATTTGAGCTTGATGACCCAGCTAATTCTCGAATCTCGACTAATCTTCTCGGACAGTTGTTTGATGCTGGTGTCCATATCATTACAAGCTCAAATACTCCTCCCGGAGCACTTGGGGATGAGCGGTTTTCGGACGAAGATTTCCGTCGCGAAATTGGCGAGATGGCAAAGAAATTCAGACAAGTTCGCATAGATGGCGAAGACTATCGTATCTCGCATCATCTTCATCAGACAGAACAGTCAACATGGTATGTCAGTGCAGAAATACATGGCTTTGGAAATGCTATAGATAGCTTGAATAGAAATTTGCAAGATGTTATAAATATTAGCTATAAAGAGCTTAAAAATCTGCTTTCATCAGCTCATCCGATGAAAATCAGGACTTTACTTTCCTCTGTCAATGCCTTCGTTATTTCCGGTTTTTCAGAATTTACACATCCTCATGAAGCACTCCGATTTGTATATTTTATCGATAAATGCTATGACGATAATATTGCTATTGTTGTCTCTTCCGAAGTCCCTCTTTCAGCGATTTTCCACCATACAATCATGAATGGTGGTGATACTAAGAAGTATCGCAGGACACTTTCGCGGCTCAATGAAATGACGCAGATTACGGCTGAAATGCTGGTTTAGGGAAATCTTTTGGCGCATTGGGTGTTATACGCCCCACATTTGAGAGACTCTGCTAATGGGCTTCCATAGTTCGGCGCCCCGGCAGACATCCTCCCAAATTCAGTAACTCATTAAAACATAAATAACTATGGTTAAACTTCGCTTAGCAAAGCAGGGGCGTAAAAAGCTCCCTATCTACAAGATCATCGCGGCAGACAGCCGTTCACGCCGTGACGGACGTTTCATCGAAGCGCTCGGACAGTACCGCCCAACCAACGAAACTAACAAAGTTCTTGACCTCAACGAAGAGCGCATTATGTACTGGCTCAAAGTTGGTGCACAGCCGACCGATACCGTTCGCTCACTCCTATCAAAAGAAGGTGTCCTTTTGAAATGGCATCTTGAAAAGAAGAAAATCGAGCCAGCTCGCGCTGAAGAGATTTTCAATACATGGAAAGAGAACAGAGATTCATCTGAAGCACGTAAGATCGTAGCAAAGAAAGACTCTGCTCGTAAGAAAAAAGAAGCTGAAGAGAAAGCTAAAGCTGATGCACTTGCAGCAGCGGCGGCTCCTCCGGCAGTTGAGGAAGCACCAGTTGCTGAAGTTGTTGCAGAGGCACCGGCTGAAGCTGCACCAGTTGCAGAAGTTGCTGTTGAGGCGCCTGCGCCTGTTGCTGAAGCAATACCAGTTGTAGAAGCGGCTGTTGAAACACCTGCGGCTGAAGCTCCGGCAGCAGTGTAATATGAATTCTATTAACAATAAGCCCCGAACCCTCGGGGCTTTTGTATTTTAAACAACATGGCTGATATTACCATAGCTCGGATTCGCAAACCGCATGGCGTACGCGGCGAGGTCACGGCGCAAAGTTATACCTTTGATGATTCACGCTTTACCAAACTCAAGACAGTACGAGTAAAAGGGAAAACAGAGCAAATGCTGACACTTGAGAAAGTCCGCAATAGTACCAATGGATTGATTATCAAGTTTGCCGAGATCAATAATCGAGATGAAGCAGATGCGCTTCGGGGATTTGAGATAGTCATAGATGAATCAGAACGCTTACCACTCCCTGATAATGAAGCATACGCTGATGAACTTATCGGGATGAAAGCAATAGAAGAAAAGACAGGTTCTGAAATTGGAGTAGTAACCGAGGTATTAGAACTTCCAAGCGGAAACATTGTCTCGATTGGTTTGCCTGATGGGGAAGAGAGACTGGTCCATAGAAACAGCCCGGAGTTCGTTCGTATTGAACGCTCTGCAAAAAAGATCACTGTGAATTTACTGGAAGCATTCTCTCGAGGGGAGAGTAATACTTAGGAATTCTCCGGTGTAGCGTTCTCTGCTTTCTTAGCTCCCTTTGAACCGTACATGATTCCGAACGGGATAACTACCAAGTAACCAATCAAGAGGATAATAGGAGAGACGTTGAGAGCCATTGAGCCCATAACTTCATCCGAAGACATGAGGAAATAACCAAGGGTAATAAAAAGGATGCCACCGAGGATTATCATGATGTTCTTCGACTCGAAGGGCATCTGAAAAGGACGAACAGAAGACTGCTTCGTGCTGCTCTTTGCTGCTGTTGTACGTTGACGAGTTTGCGGACGTTGTGTTGCCATTACCTTTTGTTATTAATAACGTGTTGAAAACCCTGCCGGTCGTTACGCCGTTCCCTTTGTTATTTGTCACTGGTGTAATATCCCACCTTCAAGATGCAGTCTGCGCGTAGCACGCTCTGCAAGATCGGCGTTATGCGTTACGATAAGGAACGTCTGATTCCTTGACTTCGAGAGGTCTAATATCAGTGAGAAGAGTTTATTGCTGTTCTCAAGATCAAGGTTGCCCGTTGGTTCATCGGCAAGAACAATAGCCGGATTCATAATAAACGCTCGTGCAACAGCCGTACGCTGTGCCTCGCCGCCTGATAACTCCGCAGGGCGATGCTCAAGACGAGAGCCAAGCCCGACTTCTTCGAGTAGTTGTTTTGCTTTCTTTGTAGCTGTCTCTTTATCCTCACCTGCTATGAGTGCTGGCATAGCGACATTTTCGATCGCCGTGAATTCTGGAAGCAGATGATGAAATTGAAAAATAAACCCAATCTTTTTATTGCGTCGTGAGGCAAGTTCTTTCGGCGAGAGCTTGACAAGGTCTTCATTCTCTAAGAGTACGTTGCCAGATGTTGGGGTATCGAGCGTGCCAATGATGTTGAGCAATGTGCTTTTTCCCGAGCCGCTGGGACCGGTCAGCGTAACGACTTCGCCGCTACTAACAGAGAAAGAAACATCATGAAAAACATCCACGACTCCAGAGCCAGAGAATGCGAATCGTTTCGTTAATGCTTGTACTTTTAATAATTCTTGCATAATTATTCCCACTTCAATGCTTCTGCCGGACGAACTTTTGCTGCTTGTTTTGCTGGATAGATAGCTGCAAGCGAAACAAGTATCAATGCCCCAATACTAACCCAAAGAAAATCAGACAACTTTAATTCTACAGGCAGCGCAGGGATGATATAGACACTTGTATCGAGCTTAAAGAATCCTATTTCCTGCTGTAAATAAACAATACCGAGTCCTATCACACATCCAAGGAATACGCCCGATACGCCTGTTAAAAGTCCTTGATAGAGATACACTCGTTGGATATTACTGGTTTCTGCTCCGAGAGCAGAGAGCAACCCGATGTCGCGCTTCTTTTCAAAGACAGTAAGAGTCAGTGCACTAAAGATGCTGAACGATGCAACGGCGACGATAAGGATAAGAATAGCAAAAGCGATCCACCGCTCCATATCCATCACATTATAAAGGTCAGTATGCAGATCAAACCATGTTTGAACCGTGTACTTATCCTTCGGTAATATCTTCTCTATCTCGGCTTTAGTAGGTATTGACTCCTGAATGTCTTCAAGCCGAATCTCAATGCTTGTTGCTGCTTCTTTCGGTATCTCGAAGAGGTCTCTTCCGGTAGTGAGCGAGACGTACGCATTCTGCATATCATAATCGCGATTATTGGTAGCGAAGATACCTCGTACAATTAGCCGACGCGATTTCGGCTCAACTGGTTCGGTTAGGATTCTCTCCATTCCTGACGGACTAAATACTTCAATCGTATCGCCGGGAATAATAGCAAGATTATCGGCAAGAAGTTGACCAAGAAGGATACTCTCCGAATCAAGTTTCATTTCCCCTGAACTGACGACCTTCGACATCCCCGATACTTTCTCAACTTCGTTTTCGTCTATGGCTATAACGCTTGCCACCTTCGGAAGTGTATAGTGGACGAGGACAGCTTTGCTCTTTATGACGGGTGCAACAGAACGAATCCCATCTATGCCGGACAGTTTCTTAATGACCTCCTCGGTATTGCTTATGGAAAATGCTTCTTCAAAAGAACGGGTAGTGTCTTGAACGGCTGTGATCCTTATGTGAGGGTCAAAGCTGACGAGTATATCCGTTACAACCTTTGAGAAGCCATTGAAAACAGAAAGCACACAGATTAGCGCAGCGACACCAACCATGATACCGAGCGTCGAGATGACACTGATAATAGTGATGAAATTCTGCGACCGCCTTGAGAAGGCATATCGTTTTGCAAGAAAGAGTTCGTATCGCACGTTGGCAAAATTACGAGATTGATTCACCTCGGGTGATTATTTCGTGAGAATGACTGTTTTTCATATCATGAGGAACATTATAAAGTACAGAGTTCGCGGACTAAAAGACGGGCAATATCCTGTACACTTGAAAGCTGATACGGCACTTCTCGAGCTACAGCCGTTTAACGGAGATATTTCCGCAGTTGGGGAGCTAATCATCGCCGAACAGCTCAATTTTCATCTTACACTCTCTGCAAAGGGCATATTCATCTGCGATAGATGCGGCATTGAGTTTGAGCGGGAGTTTTCGACAAAAGTGGTTATCTCCTTTACTGAAGAAGAGATTGGGGATGATTCCGAAGAGCTTTACCTCCATACCTATGAATCCCATTTATCTCCTGATGTCGATCTTAGCGAAGATATCCATGATGCCATGTTGCTGGCAATCCCGATGAAAAACCTCCATAGCGAGGATTGTACCGGCATACCGCAGGAACAGTTTGAAATAGAGGACGACGAAAGAACGACACTCTTAAAAGGCCTACTTGAGAAGCTCCAGAGTGAAGAAACCCAAGGTCCAACTTCGCAATAATGGTCTGTAACTCCTTATAAATCATCCTACTAATTGTGCACTCTTCGGGAAATGATGAACTATGAATTATGAACAGGGTTTTAGCGGAGGTGCTGTAAGTTTACACATAAAAAAAGTGATTAGTGGTTAACAATCAGTGGAACGGACACATTCACGTTGTTCAGTGCATGCTTTCAGTCCGTCATGTCATTGCGAGGAAGGAGCGGCAGCGACTGACGAAGCAATCTAAAATCTCTCGGAGATAAGGGGGATAGACGAACTTTCCCTTACAAAAATAACACATGAAACTCCGTTTTGCAAGATGCTCAAAAAAGATAGACGCTAACTTATTGCAAATCAACAAGATAATCTTTTGATGTTCCCATTATCCCCGTTTCCAGCACATTATCGCCATTTTACATAGGCACCCCCGTACCGCAGGTCCCCGACCTGCACCCTCCGCAAGCTCCGATAGTAGCAAAACGTTGGTAACGCAGAGCGGCGTAAGCCTTGGGATTATTTATAGAGTAATCCTAAGTTTCAGCATATTATGTTCTGTTCCAATTGCATTGTATTTTTCCTTGTCGGACTACAACGCTTCTGCTATTAATGTGTGTTATTCTATTCAATAACACACATAATGCACACACGAATATTGGT
>JBKJTT010000065.1:0-81248 GCA_046590205.1 Kapaibacterium sp. (SeqCode) | reverse complement strand
ATTGCATTGCCAACTGCCGTCGATCGGAAGAAAATTTTAGGCATTGACGAACGTCGCGCTGATATAATCGTTGGCGGCACACTAATTCTTGTCGAGTCAATGCGCCTGCTCGGCATTAAAGAACTGTCCATCTCAAGTTATGCTCTTCGAGAAGGTATCATCTATGACTACCTTCATAATCGTTTGCCTCAATCCGAACGACGTCATCATAAACTTCGTGATGTCCGCGAACAAAGTGTCCGCCATTTAGGGGAGCAGTGCAACTACGACCAAAAACATGCAGAGAAAGTAGCTCAGCTTGCAGATGAGATGTTCGTTGCGACAAAACGTCTTCACGGACTTGGAGAAAATGAGCGACAATATTTAAAGTATGCATCGCTTTTACATGACATTGGCTATCATATTTCCCATGCCGAACATCATCAGCATAGCTATTATATCATCAGTAATGCCGATCTTTTAGGATTTACCTACGAGGAAATCGAGATCATTGCGAATGTAGCACGTTATCACAGGAAATCACACCCAAAGTTAAAGCATGAGGGCTTTATTCGCCTCCAGACCGATGAGCATCGCGAGACCGTCCGGAAGCTTGCCTCTCTCCTGCGGTTGGCAGAGAGCTTCGATAGGGGAAACACGGGCATTGTCCGCTCCGTAGAGTCGAAAGTCGGTAAAAAAGGGGTCGAATTCCTTCTGAAACCCATACGGGGCGCACATCGGGACCTTGGACTCGAAATATGGGGAGCCGAGCGTAAAAAAATGCTGTTCCAAGAGGTCTATGCCCGCGAGGTGAACTTTCGGGAAGTATAAATAGAGGTTAGCTGATCTACCCTCACACTACTATTCTATAATGTTAAAGTTTTTACAAAAGGTTTTCGGTTCAAAGAACCAGAAAGATGTCGAGTTATTGTTACCGCTCGTTGATGAGATCAATGTGGAATTCGCCAAACTTTCCTCACTCTCTGATGACGAACTTCGCGGGAAAACGCAGGAGTTCAAGACGCGTATTGCAGAAGCGATCGGTGAGATAGAAGTAGAGCTAAGTGAACTTAGTGGTAAACTTAAAGAAGACCTTCCACATGAAGAACGTCAAGATACTCTTGCGCGTATTGCAGAACTTGAAAAAGAACGAGACGCCGAGACACGAGTTGTCCTTGATGAGATTCTTCCCGAAGCATTCGCCGTTGTAAAAGAGACGTGTAAGCGTCTTGTCGGGCAAACATGGCTTGCAGCAGGTCAACCGGTCAAGTGGGAAATGGTACCTTATGATGTTCAGCTTATCGGAGGTATCGTACTTCATCAAGGGAAAATTTCCGAAATGGCAACGGGTGAAGGTAAGACGCTTGTTGCGACACTTCCGCTTTATCTCAATGCCCTCCCTGCTCGTGGTGTCCACCTTGTAACTGTTAATGATTACCTTGCGCAGCGCGATGCTGAGTGGATGGGGAAGGTGTTCGAGTTTCATGGTCTGACCGTTGGGAAGATACTTGCAACGATGCAGCCATGGGACAGAAAGAAAGAATACGCCTGCGATATCACGTACGGTACGAACAATGAGTTCGGCTTTGATTACCTTCGTGACAACATGGTCACTGATGCCGAGGACATGGTGCAGCGTCCGCATTACTTCGCCATCGTTGACGAAGTTGACTCTGTACTCATTGATGAAGCGCGTACGCCGCTTATCATATCCGGTCCGGTTGAATCAAGCGAACATAAGTTCGATGAGTTAAAGCCCATCGTGGAGCGACTTGTCAATGCACAAAAGAATCTTGTCGCTAAGATCGTAACCGAAGCGGAAGAACTTTTAAAGAATCCTGATTCAAAGAAAAAACAGGAAGCCGGTGTTCTTCTTGTTCGCGCTCATCACGGGTATTCAAAAAATAAACGCTACACAAAGATTATTAGCGAGGGCGAAGCACTCAAGCTCATGCAGACAACAGAGCTTGAGTACATGCGCGACCAGAGCCGCAACATGCATCTCATTGACGAAGAACTCTACTTCGTTATCGAAGAGAAGAATCATTCTATTGATCTAACTGATAAAGGACGTGAGTTCTTGGCTAGTGGTGGAACTGATAAAGATCTCTTCGTTCTACCTGATATTACGACAGAGCTATCCATGCTCGAAGGGCAGAACCTTACAGTCGAAGAGAAACAAGCGAAGAAAGATCAGCTTGCAATTCTTTATGCTGACCGCTCTGACCGCTTGCATACCATTTCGCAGCTCTTGCGCGCATATTCTCTCTATGAAAAAGACGTAGAGTATGTGATACAAGATGGCAAGGTGATGATCGTTGATGAGTTTACGGGGCGCGTTTTGCATGGACGACGCTACTCTGAGGGGTTACACCAAGCGATCGAAGCAAAGGAAAATGTTGTCGTCGAGCGTGATACACAGACGATGGCAACCGTTACGCTTCAGAATTACTTCCGTCTCTACCATAAGCTTGCCGGCATGACGGGGACTGCTGAAACAGAAGCGGGCGAGTTCTTCGAGATATATAAACTCGATGTTGTAGTCATCCCAACGAATAAAAATATATCGCGCGATGACCGCGATGATAATATTTATCGCACAAAGCGCGAGAAGTATAACGCTCTTATTGAAGAGATACAGAAAAGCCGTGAGATAGGCAGACCTGTTCTCGTTGGTACAACAAGCGTTGATGTGTCGGAGACGATATCCCGAATGCTCAAACGTGCCAACGTTCCTCATAATGTTTTGAACGCTAAGCAACATGCTCGTGAAGCAGAGACAATTCAGAACGCAGGTTTGCGCGGAGCGATAACCATCGCTACGAACATGGCTGGTCGCGGTACTGATATAAAACTTGGACCCGGAGTTGCAGATGCAGGTGGGCTTCATATTGTCGGTACCGAGCGTCACGAGTCGCGTCGTATTGATCGTCAGCTTCGCGGTCGTGCAGGTCGTCAGGGTGATGCAGGTTCTTCGCAGTTCTTTATCTCACTTGAAGATGATTTGATGCGCCTTTTCGGTTCTGAGCGTATTGCAGGTGTGATGCAGAAACTTGGTATGAAAGAAGGCGAAGTTATTAAGTCGCCGATGATAACCAAGTCGGTAGAGCGTGCGCAGAAGAAGGTTGAAGAAAATAACTTCGGCATTCGTAAGCGTTTGCTTGAGTATGACAACACCATGAATCAGCAGCGCGAGGTTATCTATGACCGTCGCCGTCATGCGCTTCGCGGTGAACGACTCAAAGATGACATCTTTGAGTATCTCGAAGATGCGGTAGCTGAAGTTGTAGCGACGCACTTCGATCAAGGACAGTTCGAGCTTATCCGCGACGAAATGCTCACACGTTTTATGACCGATGTAAACGTAGATGTTGACGGTTGGAAGACGATGGGCAGCGATAAACTCACTGATCTTCTCATTGGAGATGCAAAAGGATTTTACAATCGCAAAGAAGAGCAGCTTGGTCTTGACCTGATGGCATCGCTTGAACGCTTTGCGTACTTGCAGGTCATTGACGAAAAATGGAAAGAGCATTTACGCGAGATGGATGACCTCAAAGAGGGTATTCACCTTCGTGCTTACGGTCAGAAAGACCCGCTTATCGAGTACAAGCAGGAAGCATTCAAGATGTTCACGCAGATGCTTGATCTCATCCGTGATGGTGTACTTGATCTTGCATTCAAACTTTTCCCGACACAAAATCAGAATCAGAGCGGCGCAACAAACATGGCACCGCGTAAGCCCGTTCGGCAGCAGCGCATGACTGCGATGAAGCAGGATTACTCAACAGCAACGGCAACACAAGCCCCGCAGTACAGCGAACCAATGGCAGGTATGCCCGCCCCTCCGCCGCCACCGAACGCTCCAAAAGCACCGATGGTACGCAGCCAGCCGAAGGTCGGACGTAATGATCCTTGTCCATGCGGCTCGGGTAAGAAGTATAAGAATTGTCATGGAGAGGGTTTGTAATTTTTAGCAAATCCACCTCCATGTCATTGCGAGCGAAGCGAAGCAATCTAACATCTCGGAAGCAGAATACCGGCTTCCGAGATGTTAGATTGCTTCGTCGCTTCTCTCCTCGCAATGACACATACGTTACTCTTATTCTATCTTCATTTCTTTTCCTTTCATGCAACCGAGGCATCCCCGACAACACGCTCCGCTTCTGGCATTTCTGGGCAGAGCCGGGACAAAAACTTGTCATGGATTCTGTTGTGAATGATTTTCGTCGTGAGAATCCTGATTTAAACGTTGAAGTTTCCGAGCTTAGCTGGGCGGATGGGAAGACGAAACTGATGATAAACTTCAATGCCGAGACCGCACCGGATATCCTTGAACTTGGCAGCGATTGGATAGCGCAGTTCTCCGCATCGGGTGTGCTGCATGAGATGACTAATGAACAGTCTCTCAAATCAGCATTCCAAGCTGCGCCTGAATATTCATTGCCATGCGGAATGTGGAATGGCAAGTATTATGCAGTGCCATGGTTCGTTGATACGCGCGTTGTCTTTGTCAATCACGATCTTGCGATGAAAGCTGACTCTGATTACCAAGATGGTAACTATGATCTTACTTCGTGGAATGGATTGTATCGCCTCGGCGAACGTATCAATGCAAACGGAGCGAAAGGCATCGGCGTGAATGGCTCCGATATGCACCGTCTCTATAAAAAGATAATGCCGCAGATGTGGAGTAATGGCGGCGATATCCTTGACCGGGAAGGCAACCCGACATTTGCTACAAAAGAGAACATCGAAGCGGTTGCCTTCTATGTGAAACAGATTGACGTAGGTATGCTCGAGACACAAAAGAATCTTGATGACGCATTCAAGCGTGGGAAGCTCGGGATACTCTATAGCGGCGCATGGCTTGTGCGTGGGCTTGCGAAGGCAGAGTTCAACTGGTACACGACACCATTCCCCGGCAATAACGGACATCCGGGCGTATCATTCGCTGGGGGTGAGTACCTTGCGATAAACAACGCTTCGAAGATGAAGCCGCAGGCAGTGAAATTTGTGGAGTTCTTGACTCGTAAAGATAATGAACTTCGATTAGCAAAAGCTTTTAACATCTTTCCTGCCGATAGAACGTTACAGCAGGATAGCTTTTATCTCAAACGCTCGCAAGGCGATGTCTTTTCGCGGCAGCTCGCCAATGCGAAGATGACGCCCGTACATCCGAAGTGGCTGGAGATAGAAGCAATACTTGAGGACGAAGTAGCGCAAGCACTTTACAAAAAGAAAACACCCGAGGAGGCAATGAAGAGTGCTGATGAGCGTGTTAAAGTTATATTAAACGAACCGTAATAAAAAGGTGTCAGACGCCTGAACACCTACTATACATGGAAGAAACAACATTCAAATCTGGTTACTGCGCTATCGTCGGCATTCCGAATGCTGGCAAGTCCACGCTGCTTAATGCACTGCTTGGACAGAAGCTTTCTATTATATCTGCAAAGCCGCAGACGACGCGCAAGCGAGTCCTTGGTATTCACTCATCCGATACCGAGCAGATAATCTTCCTCGATACGCCCGGCATCATGCCACGCCCGACGACCTTGCACCATAAGGCATTGCTTGAAGAAGTGAAGCAGTCGTTTAACGATGCTGACGTTGTGGTCTTTCTTGCTGAAGCGAACAAAGAGATTGAGAAGGCATTGCCCGGCGAGTGGGATAGATACGTAGAACTCTCGAAAGGGAAGACACGCATCCTCCTGATCTCGAAGATAGATCTTGTTAAAGATAAAGAAGACCTGCTTCCGCTTCTGGCGAAGTACGGCGAGATGAATATCTTTACCGAGATCATGCCGCTCTCGACAAAAGTAAAACATAACCTCAAGCGTCTTATTCCGCTTATCGCAAGTTATATGCCCGTTGGCAAACCTTACTATGATCCCGATCAGCTATCCGATCAGAGCGAGCGTTTCTTCGTGAGCGAGTTCATCCGCGAAGAGGTCTTTCATCTTTTCCGCGACGAAGTCCCGTACTCTACGGAGGTCGTCATCACCGATTACTCCGAGCGCGGAGCGGGCAAGTGGTTCATCAGCGCTGATATCATCGTCGAGCGCGAATCACAGAAAGCCATCATGATAGGCGCGAAAGCCGAATCGCTCAAGAATCTCGGCTCACGCTCACGCTTCTCCATCGAGAAATTCCTCGGTCATCCCGTCTATCTCGAACTCCACGTAAAAGCCCGCAACGACTGGCGCAATGACAAGCAAGCGTTGAAGGGGATGGGATATCAAGTGTAGGGAGCAATTAGGAATTACGAATTATCAATTACGAATTGGGGATAGTGGCCCGGGTTTTAACCTGCGAGGGACTATAGTACTGCAGGTTTCCAACTGCACCGATGATAATTAATTTGATGCAATAAATGCTAAACTGAAAACGAGAATTTTCGTTGAAGTTAATTACCAATGTCAGATTTTGTTTAAATAGCTACTCCATGAACTCATTCTCCCCCTTTATCGGGACACGATATAATAAGGATTTGGTTGCGGTGCGGAAGGTTGTGGCGCCGCCTTATGATGTTATCTCTTCGGACTACCGCGATGGGCTCTACGAGCTTGACGCGCATAACGTCGTGCGGCTGGAGTTCAGCCGCGACGCTGATCCGTACGCATCTGCAAAAAAAGATTTTGACCAGTGGAAGCGCGACGGCATCCTTATCCGCGACTCTGATGCGGCGTTCTATGTGTATTACCAAACCTTCACCACTCCATCCGGCGAGCAGGTGACGCGGCGCGGTGTGCTTGGTCGGCTGAAGGTTACGCCGTACGCCGAAGGGAATGTCCTGCCGCATGAACAGACACTTCCGAAGGCACGCGAAGACCGATTCAAATTGCTCGAAGCCGCGCATACGAACTTCAGTCCTATCTTCGGACTTATTGACGACGAGGCGTTCATCTTCGATCATACGATAGATGCTGTTATCGCATATCCGCCGCTTGCTGATATTGACGAAGTGCTTCCTTCGGGCGAACATGTCCGTCATACGATGTGGCGGCTTACAGAACCCGCACTTGTTGCACGTCTGGAAAAACTTATCGCCACAAAGAAGATCGTCATTGCTGACGGGCATCATCGTTACGAGACATCAGTCGCATTTGCCGCCGCGCATCCGGAAATTGCAGGCGCAGACTATATCATGATCTATCTTGCCAATACCAAAGGCGAGGGGACGGTCATCTTCCCGACGCACCGCATCCTCCATGATATGGCAAACTTTAATGAGTATGATTTTCTTGCAAAGCTCGGGAAGGAATTCCGCATCAAGTTAGTGGATGATAAAGAAGCCGCACTTGCCGAACTCCCGAACCCCGATGTGCTGACTGTCCTTGAGCTTCCGGTCGAACCGAAGTTCGTGGTTGTCTATGACGACCCCGAAGGCGCATCAGCGCTTGCGAAGCTCAATGTCTATCGTTTGCATGAGAAGATACTCAAGCCCATTGCAGGGCTTACGCAGGAGGAGATAAATGCAAAGACGAATCTCTACTATCCGCATTCACTCAAAGAAGCAGCCGAGATGATGAGCGGTGACTACAACGTCTGTTTCTATCTTGCGCCCGTCACACCCGAAGCAACGCTTGCCGTCACAGCCGAAGGCAACTTCATGCCTCAAAAATCAACATTCTTCTATCCGAAGCTCCTGACAGGGTTGGTGTTTCATGAGTTCGGGGAGCAGTAAAATGAAGTATATCCTTTATATATTACTCATATTTCCGTTTGTAGGATGTGGCTCATCCTATCTTGAAGGGAATAAAGTGAGAATCGAGTTTCACGATGCAGCAAGTCGAGACTGTGAACTACTTTCTGTACGTGACAATGTATTCGTTGTCGGTGAAGATATTTCCGATTCAACTCTTCGAGCATCGCTTGTACCTATTGCAGATATCAGACGAGTCTGGGTGGGAAGTAGTGCCGAAATAACGGGAATGATTATCGGAGGAATTGTTGGTCTTGTTGGTTCGGTGATAACTGTTGTTAGTATATACGGTCCTGATGCTCAAGGTGGGGAGGGGCTTGCTCTTGGTGGAGCAATTATAGCGATACCTTTTGCAATCGCCGGAGGAGTAATTGGCTATCTTATCCCAAGTGCAGAAGTTGCGTATGACCCTATGAATGCTAAAGACCTTATTTCTATCAAAGAACTTGCCAGATATAACCGCTATAGCGAACCACCAGAATTGCAAAAGTTAAAATAATAGGTGCTCATCCCATTTTACCCAAAACAAGCAGGAAAGGGCAATGACAAAGAATTTATCATTTTTATTTGTTGGGAAATAAGGAGTTACGAAATATTTTACAGAAAGTTGATAGGCACCTATTGGAAAATGCGATTTTATTCCGTATATTTGCAGGTCGGAGTTCGTCCTTTTCCTGATAGATTATTCTTCATCCAGATTCCTCACTCCGTTCGGAATAACATTCCCAATTAAACGCCTATATGTCCTTTTTCATATGTGTAAATTTATAGCACCATCCCCGAACTCCCCGTTTAAGCTTTATGCTTTGAAGTTTACGCTTGAGTGTGGTGCACACTTAGTATGTAGGTAAATCAATGACTTACAGGGGAAAATTGCACAAATCTGATACCCCGAACCGCTAACGTGCTCCTGTTGTTTTAACCCGTCTATTCTAACCTATCTTATGGCTGAAACTACATCATTTGGGCTACTAAAAGGCAAAAAAGGCATTGTGTTCGGACCGCTTGACGAGACGAGCATTGGCTGGCATATCGCACTATCGGCATACCGCGAAGGCGCACAGCTTGCCATCAGCAATATCCCTCTTGCCGTAAAGATAGGCAAACCGCTTGATCTCTGTAAGCTATGCGGCGACGCGCCGTATGTTTCTTGTGATGCCTCCAAGCCGGAGGAAATAGCAGCCGCATTTGCCGAAGCAACGGCAAAGCTCGGGAAGTTGGATTTTATCATTCACTCTGTCGGTATGTCAACGAATATCCGTAAAGGGATGGCGTATGACAAGTTGAACTACGAATGGTACATGAAGACACTTGATGTATCAGGTCTCTCATTCCATAAGATCATTGCCGGAGCACTGGAGACTGATTCACTCAACGACGGCGCAAGCATCGTAGCACTTAGCCATATGGCAGCGCAGCGACCATTCACGACCTACACCGATATGGCAGAGGCGAAGACGGTACTTGAATCAATTGGTCGCAATTTTGGCTCACGTCTCGGGGCCAGGGGCATCAGAGTCAATACCGTATCGCAATCCCCGACATGGACCCGCGCTGGCAGCGGGATCGAAGATTTTGATAAGATGTATTTCTTCAGCGACCTCTTGGCTCCGCTTGGTAATGCTACGGCAGAAGAATGCGGTGATTACTGCGTCACACTCCTATCTGATTTGACAAAAAAGGTGACGATGCAAAACCTTTTCCATGATGGGGGGTTCTCGCTAATGGGACTATCGCAAAATATGCTGCACCTTGTCCATAATACGATGAACGAAGAAAATCTTCGCAAGGCAGGGTTCGATGAAGCAACGATAGCCCGAGTTATGACAAAAGCGAATGAAGAGAATTAATTTTCCAACCAGAGTCCTCCTGATAATCCTGATGGTCTGCATCAGCGGCGTTAGCTTTGCACAACGCTCAACACATCAGAAGCCACAGCCGATGAAGAAGCTGTACGCTGACCAATTCCCGATTCGTAAATTCTGGGATGATGCCTTTGCCGCCTCGAAGTTGTCAGGCAGACCTGTTCTGGTCTTTAATGTTGACTACGTTGACTCGGCGAGCATCTCTTTGCGAGATAATATCCTTCGGATAAAGAAGGTGCAGGATTATCTCAACGAGACCTTCGAGCTTGCCGTCAATGATTTTGCTACCGACCCTCCGCCAACTGTGGGCTGGGATAGCTTACGCAACTTAGGTCTGCGTCTTGACCATATTGAGAAGGGGTACCTCGTTGCAGTCCGCCCGACGGCTTTGCTTCTTCGCCCCGATAGCTTGGAGATAGACCGCATCTCGCATCCGGAGAAGATGACGCCCGATGAATTTATCCAGAAGCTGAAAGATTATCTTAACGGCAAAGGAACACTTGAGGCAGTCAGGAATCAGTTCTGGAGCGATACGACGAAGATGGATGTCCGCTTCAAGTACATCGAGAAGCTTGTCGAACGCTCTGTCTATGATTCGACTATCCGTCATCTCGGCGTTGTTGCCGAAGATAAACAGTACGCAGCACTTGCGAAAGAATCACGGAAGAGTCTTGCCGAAATGCGCTTCTCGACCGAACGCAACCCGAAATATCTTGCAAAGTGGATAACGACTGTTTCTAAAAACAACAGACAGGATAGTATTGATATCTTAAATGCACATTACGCAATACTTGAGTTCTGGCAGCGCGAAAAGAAAGTTGATAGTTTGAGTATTTGGTATGAAAAAGTATTTTCATTTGTCGGAAAACGTGAAGCAGACCTCTTGAATAATTATGCATGGGATGTTGTCAGCTATAGCACGAAGTATGATACGGCAATGGCACTCGTCATGGAAGCATTAGCACTCGATAGGAATCAGGCGAACTACTACGACACCAAAGCACTGATCCACTTCAAGAAATATGAAGGGAAGTTAGCAGTAGAAGCATCGCAGATGGCATTGGCACTGGCTCCGGTAGAAGAGAATGCTTACTTCACCGACAGAGTACGATTCTATAAAAAAGAATTTGAATTTGAAGAACTTGAAAAACAGGATAACCAACAAAAGTAATTTTATGAGCACGACGACAGCAGATATTTTAGTTGAACTTCAACCACAAGTTGCAAAGCCGCAAGCCGGAAAGTTATTTATCAATGGCGAATTTGTTGATGCCGTTAGTGGTAAAACATTCAATACCATCAACCCCGCAACAGGCGAGGTGATAGCAGGCATTGCCGAAGGCGGTAAAGAAGATGTTGATCTTGCAGTCAAAGCAGCACGCGCCGCATTCAATGACGGCAGTGACTGGCGCAAGATGAGCACGACAGATAGAACACGAGTTCTTCTGAAACTTGCTGACCTCATCAGAGCCAACCAGCAAGAACTTTCTGAACTCGAAACACTTGATACAGGCAAGCCGATATTCGAGTCATCAAAGTTCGATATTCCGCAAGCCGCAGAATGTTTTGAATATTATGCAGGGTGGGCTACGAAGATAGCCGGTGAGACAATACCGGTCTCCAAAGGTGGCGAGGCATTTGCCTATACTCTTCGCGAGCCTATCGGAGTCTGCGGACAGATCATCCCCTGGAATTTCCCGCTCCAGATGCTTGCCTGGAAAGTTGCTCCGGCTCTTGCAGCAGGCAATACCATAGTCTTGAAGCCCGCAGAACAAACCCCTCTGACAGCGCTACGCTTTGCAGAGTTGACAAGAGAAGCAGGTCTTCCGAATGGTGTATTTAATCTCATCACAGGGTTTGGTGTCGGGGCAGGTTCATCGCTCGTCGAGCATCCTGATGTTGATAAAATTGCTTTTACAGGAAGCGTCGAAGTCGGCAAAGCGATCATGCACGAAGCGGCGAATACCTTGAAGAGAGTATCGCTTGAGCTTGGTGGTAAATCTCCGAACATCATCTTTGCTGATAGCGACCTCGAGACAGCAGCGAAGTATGCACTTGGCGGCATCTTCTTCAATCAAGGTGAAATGTGTACAGCTTGTTCACGTATCATGGTCGAGGCAAGTGCTTATGATGAATTTATGTCAGTCTTAACTTCACGCGCCGCGAAGATGGTAGCTGGTGATCCGCTTCATCCGAAGACACGTCTCGGAGCACTTATCTCACAGCAGCATCTTGATAGAGTTCTTGGCTACGTTGATATTGGCTCGAAGGAAGGTGCGAAAGTCACCGTTGGCGGTTCACGAATCGGGACGAAGGGCTTCTTCATGCAGCCGACGGTTCTTGAGAATGTAACGAACTCAATGCGCGTCGCGCAAGAGGAGATATTCGGACCAGTTGCAAGTGTGATGAAGTTCGATTCTATCGAAGATGCATTATCGCAGGCGAATGGCTCGCAGTTTGGCTTAGCTGCATCAGTCTGGACTCGCGACATCAAGAAAGCTCATAAGATGGCGAAAGCCCTCAAGGCAGGTACTGTCTGGATAAACACGATCTCGACAACCGATAACGCACTGCCGTTCGGCGGGTTCAAACATTCCGGTGTAGGCAGAGAACTCGGCAAAGCTGCAATAGACATGTACACCGAGACCAAGAGCGTCTGGGTTGATTTGAATTAAAACATTCCGTTTCCGATCCGCTCTTACATGAATTGTAAGAGCGGGTTAATCCTTATCATTTCTTTCCCTCCAAAACAAAAATATTAACCCAATTCGGTGTTATTTTTGCACTACTCTACGTGTCATTAGTATAATAATTCTTTGATATCTATGGCGAATGAAGTGAAAAAGAGGCGAACAGTCCTGAAGGGACTTCTTGGTGCAAGCGCGGCGGCTGTTGCGGCGCCGGTCATCTATGTCTTTGCGAAGTATCTTTCGTATGTTCGGCAGACTGATATGTCGGCTACGGTCAAGATTGCTGCCGGTGACCTCTCGGCAGAAACCCCCTCGAAGATAGTCAATATTGGAGAAGACCCGGTTATTGTTGTTATGGAAGGTGAGGATAATATCCGAGCATTCAGCGCGAAGTGTACACATCTTGCCTGTACAGTTAGTTATCGCCCCGAACTTCCTGAAAAGGGAACACCCGGATTCTTTTGCAAATGTCATAAGGGAATGTATGATGCGAACGGTGTGAACATCCCCGGCACAAGACCAAAACGTCCGCTTACCGAACTCACTATCACGCAAGACGGCGAAATGCTCGAAATATCACTAATGCCAAAGAAGAAAGCATGAAGAACTGGTACAAAGAAGTTATCAATGCGCTTCATTTGCGCGAGCCGCTTACTGCACTTGAAGAAAAGACCGTCCCGCGTCATAAACATTCATTCTGGTACTATCTCGGCGGCTTGACGATGCTGTTCTTTATTGTACAGATAGTATCGGGCGTATTACTTCTGTTCTATTATGAACCCAGTGTACAAGGAGCACATAAAAGTGTAGAGCGGATTATGACAAGCGTACCATTCGGCTGGCTTGTCCGCTCGATACATTCATGGGGGGCGAACGTGGTAGTTGCTGTGATGATAGCCCACATGTTTAGCACGTTCTTTTTGAAGTCATACAGGATGCCGCGACATCTGATGTGGTTATCAGGTGTGGTGCTCTTGATGCTTATGCTTGGCTTTGGTTTTACGGGCTATCTTCTTCCGTGGGATGAGACGGCATACTTTGCTACGAAAGTAGGAGCCGAAGTGCCGAATGAAGTGCCGATCATTGGTGAGTTTATCTCTTCTATCATCAAAGGTTCGGCTGATGTCAGCGGCACCACACTTACGCGACTTTTTGCACTTCATGTTGCAGTACTTCCGATATTGTCAATACTACTTGTCGTAGTACATATCACAATGGTAGCACTCTTTGGCGTGAGCACTCCTATCGGAACAACCATCAAAGGAAAAGAGAAATACTTCCCGAGCTATTTCACAAAGGAGATGATGATATGGCTCGTAGGATTTGGTGTTCTTATTGCAATCGCAATGATGTATCCGTGGGAGCTTGGCAAAGCGTATGATATATACAATCCATCAGAGCCGCCGGAGGGTGTCCATCCCGAATGGTACTTTATGTTTCTCTTTCAGACAGTGCGCGTCGTGCCTGAATGGGTTGCCTTACTCGGCTTTGGTCTGTTGATGGGATTTTGGACGCTCGTCCCGTTCCTTGATAAACATTCGGATAAAGAAAGAAAAAGTCCGGTGTTTACAATTATAGGATGCGGTATTATTCTTTTACTACTTGCATTGACAGTCTGGGGGTATGTTTCTGTATCAGAGGAAATCACTTCTGCGGCAAAGCCACCAATTGCATTGATACCTAAGCTGGATGATGAATCTATACTGGTCGTGAGTTTATTTCTTGTCGTTGTAACATTTGCTACATTTGTGCTGTGGCTATGGCGGCGCAACAAACACAAGACCGATCCTACAATGTATTCTTAAGTTCTGTTAATGTTCTTTTGAGTGTAGGAATAACTTCGTCGGGTTCTATGAGTCGCTCGAAGCGTTCATCGTAGAGAACCGTATCAACTCGGCGCGGCTTGTGGAAGCTGTCAAGATCTGTCTTTTCAAGAGCAGTTGGTACTTCGCGCATCCCGAGTTCAGCCATCATAGCTCCGATCGCAAAGGGAGTAGTAATACCTTTATCGTAAATATTCCAGATACCTGACCAGTTAAGTCCGGCAGTAAGAAGATAACGAACTGTCTTAATGATAACATCAATGCTTGAAAGTGACTGATCGGTCGTAACAAGCTGAGGGTACTTTAATAGCTTTATTAAGGTATTCCTCGGAGAGTTCTGCGGACTATAGACCTGCCGTGGGCGAAGTATCGCAACATTGTTTCTATCCTCACGAAGGAGAAGTTCATCGCATGCCGCTTTTGTCCATGAATAGAGAGCCGCTGGAGTAGGGGGATGTTCGGGTGTGAATGGTTCGCCTTTTTCATTGTAAGGACCATCCCACACACAACCACTTGAAAAATGTAAGTATCGTATCGGCTCTACAAGCTCATTGTTGAGAGCATGAATTGTCTGATAGAGTTCTACCGGTGCTTCGATGTTTGAACGAAATGTTTCTCTCGGATTTGCCTCGCACCATGCAAGGTCTGTCTTTCCAGCAGCACATATAACAGCTTGGGTCTTATGGGCGATGATCTCTGCCTCGGTTAGCTCTGCGATATCCTTCTTCCAATGGAGGATGTTGTGCTCGTTTAGAGCATCGAGTAATGCAGAGCCGATCTGTCCGTTACCAATAATAATGATGTTCATGCTAACTTTTTACGATGATTTGTCCACCATTGTTCCTCTTCGAGGTACCAGGTAACGGTTCTTTGTATTCCTTCTGCAAACTGTGTTTGTGGTTTCCAACCAAGCTCTTTTTCTGAGACAGACCAATCAATTGCATAGCGTCTGTCATGTCCAGGGCGGTCAGCTACGTGTTTAAGCAGCAATGTGTACGAATCAAGTTCAACCCCTTTACACTTTGCTAATGCTGAAAGAACATGTGTTGTTAAGTCAAGATTTGAAAGTTCGGAAGAACCACCAAAAAGATATACTTGCCCTGCTTTTCCTTTCTCCATTACGGCGAAGATCGCATCACAATGGTCTTCGACAAATATCCAATCCCGCACGGCAAGTCCGTCTCCATAGATTGGAATGGTCTCTTTATGTAATGCCTTTGTGATGATAGTAGGGATAAATTTTTCAGGATGTTGATATGCGCCATAATTATTCGTACAGCGTGTAACGCGGACATCATATCCGAATGAATGATACATCGACAGCGCAACAAGATCACCGGCTGTCTTGGATGCTGAATATGGGCTTGAGGGGCGAAGCGGAGAGCTGAGTGTGAACATCCCAGTCGCGCCTAAACTACCATAGACCTCGTCGGTAGATACTTGGATAAACGTTGGTATATTGTTTTTTCTCGCAGCTTCAAGAAGCGTGGCAACGCCTAAACAGTTAGTGCGGCTAAACTCCGTCGCAAAGTAGAGTGATCGGTCAACATGACTTTCTGCCGCAATATTGACGACCATATCGTACGGTCTTCCGTCAAACCCTTTTGCAAGTTCTTTTTCAACAACCAGTGTATTACAAATATCGCCTTGCACAAAATGGTAGTTTGAATTCCCTTCAAACTCGACGAGATTCTGTCTATCACCAGCGTAGGTCAGCGCATCATAATTGAGGACATTGTATCCATTAGCTAAAGCCATACGGACAAAATTTGTCCCGATGAATCCGGCACCGCCGGTAACGAAGATATTCAAGCGATGATTAAAATTGTGGTGGTGAAGTGCGGACAAGCTCGTTGGCTTTATCAAGCGAAGGGAATGTCCCCGCATCGCTCCAGTATCCTGTAAATGTAGAATATGTCAAACGATTCTCCCTAAGATACGCATTATTGACATCCGTGATCTCAAGTTCATTGCGTTGTGATGGCTTAAGATGCTTGACAATGTTAAACACATCAGCGGGGTAGCAATAGATACCTGTTACGGCAAGATCAGAAGTTGGCGTCTTTGGCTTTTCGACGATGTTCGAAATGTTTCCATCTTTTACTTCGGCAACACCAAATCGCTCGGGATCAGCTACCTTCTTTAACACAAGATGCGCTTTGCTCGTGTCTCGTAAAAACAAAGTAATGATATCTGCAATAGAATCTTCAAAGATGTTATCGCCAAGAATAACGCACATAGGTTCACTCTGTGCAAATCGTTCGGCAAGCGAGAGTGCTTCGGCGATACCGCCTGCCTCATCTTGCACACGATAGGTAAGCTTACAGCCAAAATCTTTCCCGGATCCGAGCAGAGAGATAAAATCCCCAACGTGTTCGGTGCCTGTAACGATGAGAATATCGGTGATTCCAGCCCCGACAAGTTTTTTGAGGGGATAAAATATCATCGGCATTTCGCCGATAGGCAATAGGTGTTTATTGGTTACTTTTGTGCACGGGAAAAGCCGAGAGCCCGTTCCACCTGCAAGGATGATGCCGACTATTTTTTTTTGTATTGACATGAGCGTTTCAAACAAAAATGCTATTGAGAAGGTTGAATCAAAGTATATGTGCGTATTTTTGTGACAAATGACAGAACTGACGCATACCCAATCCACCCCCCGAGTTCTTCTACTTGGAGGAAATACATTGCCTTGGAAAGCAAGCGAACGGCTCCATGAAGCAGATACAATGACAGGCATTGAATCTTGGGTATATGCCTTTGGCGGCGATTATATCTGTGGGATGGACGCAACTCCTTCTACAATTGCTAAGTATGATATTATTATCGGAAATACGAATTCTACGTTTATTCCACACTTATTAACCCTCGCAGAATCTCGTCGACCAGAGACTAAATGGGTTACACTTATTGAAGGATCAGGGACAGACTACATTAAACCGCTTCCCGGGGTACCAAAGATATTTGATGTCAGTGACTTGGTAGTTTCTATTAATAAGTACACAACAGATTTATTCAGAGCGATGACAACAACTCGGGTTGAATACATTGGCATTCCGTATCCGGCAGAAACAATACGAAAGCTTTCAACACCTATTGATAAACGTCGCAGAGAAATATACCTTTCGCCATTTCTTCTTAGCCGGTGGAGCGAAGTATTTGTTGCGCGTAAAGCAAAGGTACCATACTATGGTATCGAGAGAAGATTAACACGAAAAGTTCATACACTGCTACCTAATTTAAGGAAGTATGGTACAATTAATCCGAAATATTATATGGATAAAGCGAGAAAGATTTATAATGAACCTACACTTGATATTCACAGAGAACGCTCATTAGGAGAACACTTCCGCATTGAAGGCGGGTCAATGTTATGGCTCAATTTTGATGAACGATATACGTGGGGTAGAAATGTATTAGATGCTGCGGCATTACAAATCCCCATTATTTCGACAAGATCAACGGGACATCAAGAAGATTTTTTTCCTACTCTATTAATGGAAACGCCTTTTGAACTTGAGAAAGCGTTGCAGTTGACCTATAGATTATTTGACGATGAGGAATTCTATAGAGACGTATGTACTATTCCAATAGAAAAATTTGCTCATCTTCGTCCTGAATTAATGAGGGACACTTTACTCAAATTTCTTTATCCCTAACAACCACTCAACTCTTTTACAAGGGCACAAATAATGCCCCTATCTTAGCGAACCTCGCCTCTGAATCTATGGTTGTTTATGACAATATGAAATTACTTCGAGTTGTTCTACCTGTCCTGCTGTATGCTTTTGTCAGCTTCGTCGAGATGGCAAACGCTCAAGAGTTAGATTATTATGAGCGTATTACTGACCCGCTCGCTATTACCCGTCTTGATAATATAGATAATGAACCCATTCGAATTAGTGCAGCGGTTGGCTGGCCAAAAGGTGCACGTGACCCAATCGATGGCTTTCATGTTTTAGCTCAAGATACCGGTGCGGGTATCATCACACATCTCTGGACGCATCTCTACCAGCAGCAAGATTCACTCACGTTCTTCCGCATTCGTGTAGATGATTCACTGGTTGCAGAAGGACACCTCTATTCTTTTTTTAAGCAGAATAATGGTGCATTCCGTGCACCACTTGATTCCGTTTGTTCCGGTGCACAGGTCTGTGATCTTCAGATTCCCTACAAACGGAATTTTCGAGTGACATACTATGCCGATTGGAATGTATGTTGTTTGCTCTGGGCAGTTGAGTATAGACGTATCCAAGATTCTAATCGCGTTGAATCATTTAGGAATCCTCCGTCAACTACGTATATGCAACAGCTTCAATCGGCAGAGGCACGACTCCATCAAACGGGTACAATCTGGGATAATACGAATACAAAGACAATAAATATTTCCGAAACTTTACCCGCCAACGATACTCTTGTCTTGGCTAATATTGATGGATCAGGAATTATTAAAATGCTTAATATCCTTCCAAGTATTATCGATAGCGCAATCTTACGAAAGATAACGCTTGCTATGTATTGGGATGGCTCTCCATATCCAAGTGTAGAGGTCCCACTACCGGATTTTTTCGGTGCAGGTGCTGGTCTTAGGAATATCAACTCATTTTATCAGTATGTAACTAAAGGCGGAGAGTTTACATCATATTTCCCAATGCCCTTTGCATTCAAGGGTAAGATCGTCCTTATTAATCATTCAGTGTTTACGCCATCTATATTAGCCGAAGTAACATATTCCGAAGAGCAAGTTGATAGGGGAAAGGTAGGATATTTCAAGACACTGTACAATGAATCTACTCCGACGAAGTTTGGAGTACTTCATCCCGGTGGGGCATTACTTGGAAGAGGAAAATACATAGGGATACATATGGCATTCCCTGAATATAACGGAGCATATTTTCTCAAAGGAGACCCGATGTTCACGATAGACTCAAATTTAGATAATTATATTCGTTATACTGGGATGGAAGAGTATTTCAACGGTGGAAATTTTTTCGAGGACGGTGGATTCTCACTCCCTTTTACCGGATGTCCTGATAGGTGGTATAGCATGTACAGATTTCATGTCCTTGCCCCTTATGATTTCCATAAGTCATTCGACCTTAAACTTGAACACGGATATAGGAATGACTTCCAAGTAAACTTCCGAACTGTTGGGTTCTTTTACAAACAGTGGACACCATTTTGGGTTTCTCGAGACTCGGTAAGAGTGGGGGAGAAGTTTGCAGTCGGTGGGACAGGATATATGCCGAATGAAGTAATTACTGCAAAGCTTGGTAGTAGTACATTCATTACCATGAACGCTGATAGTAAAGGATTATTTTCTACTATTGTAGATATTCCTTCACTTACGAACGCTCGGTATATGATGAGCATTAATGGTGTCGTCCGCCCTGAACCAATTACCGTTTTGAAGAATCCTGTACTTACTATAATTCGAGATAGTATCCCGTATGTATATCGTTATAGCGAACGAATTCATGTTCGTGGAGGAGGCTACCCGAGCGGAAGCACTATATCACTTTATATAGATACTGCCTTGATTGCAACAGGAATTAAACCTGACTCGAATTATAGGTTTGACCTATGGGCAAACATTCCGTGGCTTCCTGAAGGAAAATACAAAGTATCAGCTCGTATCAACGGAAGTGGTTTAATTACCTCTGATTCCTCGTTCCAAATATCGCGAATATTACAGTACGAGTTTGAAGATATGTATCCACCCCACTACCAAACTGATGATGCTTGGCCGCGATATTTAGGGCTTATTGCTGATACTTCATTTAGTCAGCATAATACCGGATTCTTTTGGGCAAAAAAACCCGGTAAACGACTTGGCTTCCACTTCATAGTCCCTGTTAGTGATACGTTCGATATATCATACTATCATGGGATAGGAAGAAGATATGGAAACTTTGATGTATTCATAGATTCCATTCTTTCAACAAAGATAGTCGGGTTTGATGATTACGATATTCGTCGATCATCAAAACTTTCAGGAAGTAGAGTATTCCTTGCAAAAGGAAAACATACTATTGAATTCGTCTGCACTGGAACGCATCCAACTTCAACAGAGTACCTGCTTGATATTGATAATATGATACTGACACCGACTACACCGTATCGTCCTTTTCCACCGGATACTACGCTTGATACTCCAACTGTAATCGAGGGTATAAATGGTTTTATAGTACAGACCTATCCTAATCCTGTACGAAACGGTGTTCTTATGCTTCAGCTCTCAACTACTGGTGGTGTTCCTATGAATACAACAGTGGTGATGAGGATATGTGATGTTCTTGGTAGTGAACGTCATATTCAAACATTCTATATACCCGATAGGAATCAGGAAACAAGAGGGGTAAACGTTTCTGGTTTACCTCCAGGAACATATTTTTGTATCATAACTTTCAAGAATGAAGGAAAAGAAGAAACGAGCGTATCTTCTTTCATCATTGACAAATAGTATCTTAGAAATCTTGTCCGATCGAGAAGAGGTAGTTAGGTTGAGACCATAACTGTAAGTCTGTGCGCCATGCAATATCCATTTTCAGATAGAACCCGAAAAAATAAGTACGGAAGCCGATACCTGTTGACATAAGCAGGTCGTCAGTAACATAACTTCCATTGCTTTTTTTGCGGAATAGATAAAGTTCTTTGTCCCATGCTGTACCTGCATCAATAAATGCTTCGGCGAACAAGCCAAGTGGTGCCCCGGAGACAAAAATAGGGAATGGGAAGCGCCACGCAATGTTTGTGAGCATGTACTTTGTACCTACTTTTTCATTGTAGGCATATCCGCGTAATGGGAGACCTACTCCATAAAATGAAATATCTTCGGGTTCAGTTATTGGATATGCATACTCGCTGGTATAACTGTTGATCCAACCATCCATACCGCCAAGATAAAACTTCTGCGGATTTGGTCCGACACTTACTGCACCTGCAAATCGCAATGCAAGTGATGTCCCTCCGAAAAGAGGAATATAATGACGGAAGTCAAGAGATGGGGTAAAGAAGCCGATGAACTTACTCCCAAAACCAGGTGCTGCTGAGACACTTAGGTTATACCGTGAGCCGCCCTTCGGGTAGAAGTAGCTCCATGATGTATTATCGAAGATATATGAAAGAGAAGGCGAGAGCGAGTATTTCGTCTTTGTAGGGACATTGAGGTTCTCATCAATTACATCTTTTGAATGAATCTGTGCCGCAAACGAAAGATCAAGCCGTGAGAACCTATCAAATGGATATGATGCCACACCCGAAATTCCCGACGTTGTAAATCGCGAATAAAAGAAATTGTATCTATCTTGGTATCCTGCATCAGGAACTGTGTAAAAAAAGCGTGCTGTATGAAAACCTTGAACCCCATAGTTGATCCTATCGGTCAAGTTGTAATATGCAAGTAAATAAGAAGAATTTTTTAGATCAATGATAAGATTCGTGGCAAAGTACAGTTGATGATTGCCAAGTTCATCCGAAAATAACATCTGCGCTGAACCCATCAGTCCATAGTATCCGACATAACCGGCACTACCGGTGATAATATCAGATGAGAAAAGTAATTTATACTCGCGCTCAATGTAATCGCCAGTACTGTCTTTGTAATTTGTGATAACAGGCACAGTAGGTTTGATCTTCTCACGCATGTCTATACGTGAAGCATTCGCATCAGGATTGTTGCTATAAACGTAGTTCGTGAGGTCGATTCCTACTCCTCCATATCCCCTTGTTGTGTCAGGCTCAAGATTGGTATTTTTATCACCCGAGTGTTTTGCAATCACTGAGTCAGATGCCATGGAGATTTCCCGTTTATCGGAATAAAAATCTGTCAATGGGACGCTGTCAACATTTCTATCAAGCGGGTTACGCATTACATAGATATTGTATCCGGTCTTGTTTACAGCACAGAACGCAAGCTTTGAAGCATCTTTCGAACTTGATATTTGTACAATACGTGAAACGGAGTTTGTCACCGGGCGGCGCACCTTAGTCTGAAGGTCGTATGCGTAGATATTGTCAATACCATTGGAATCACTCGTAAAAAAAAGTGTCTTTTTATCATACGCCATCGAGGGCTTTTCTTCATTGATTCCAAGCGTATTGGTAAGTTGTGAGATGGTGGTATTATCAATGTTGAACTCATAAAGATCCCAACCCTCGCGTTTATATGCTGCTTGTGCTACTCCATCTACAATATATTCCCCGGGAGTAATGTGCGCTTTTCTATCGCTTGAAAAAATGATCGAACGTGAATCACCTGTCCAACAGATATCCTGGTCGCTAAATACGTCACGTGTCAAGTTCTTGAACGATTTTGACTCCATTTCATAGAGGTAAAGATCACTAGCACCATCACGATACCCTATAAATCCGATGTACTTACCATCAGGTGATACTTTAAGTTGAAAAATACCATCAAGATTTGATATAGGAAGTTTATTAATCTCTCCTGTCTTGACATCAATGATAGAAATAATATCATATCTGCCTGCCTTTGAGACCACGGCTACACTCTTTCCGTCATGTGTCCATGCTAAGCCCGGAGCGAGAAGATGAAGTTCCTCGAAGTCTGCTGTAGAGCCGCCGCCGGATAAGACACGCTTGAGATCTTTCGGATTACTTAAACTTTGCACCCATACGTCAAAGGATTCATCTCTATCGCTGATATATGCTACGTACTCTCCGTTGGGAGAAATTTCCGGGGATGAGTTGAAGAAGTTATCAAGTTTTTTATGATCAGCGATGACCTCTGCGAATGTCGCGGGGTCTTCGTACTTTGCAATATCAGGGAAATACTTTTTCTTGAGATATTCTTGAAAGCGTTCGCCAAACTCTGATATTCCTAAACCGAACGTCGAGCGGAAACCAAGCTCCGGTGAGCGCGACATTTTTATTCTATTGAGAAGCTCGCCAACTTTTTCTGCTCCGTATTTATCTGCGATGTAAGTATACATCGTTTGCCCGACGCGGTATTGAACATATCCAGCTAAGCGTTCAAGCTTCGGGACCTCATCGGCAAGAACTGCGTCGCGCATGAACATGTCAGTCTCAGCATCAAGCCCGACAAGTGACTCATATTCGGCAAGTCCTTCATTCATCCATGTTGGTATCTGCATACCTCCGCCGGTAAGTAATGCTTGGTACGAACCGCCGGAGAACATCTCATTGAGAACGGCATGAACAAGCTCGTGATGTATGACATGACGAAACTTTGTATAGTCGCCTTCAAAAGGCACAACGACACGGTTCTTCAATAACTCCGTAACGCCGCCAACACCTTCGGGTAAAAATTCGCCGACTGCATTCGTCTGCTGAAAATCATTGTGTGAGTTATAGATAATAAGGGTGATGCGGTCGGTTACGTCGAAGTGACAAGTTTTTTGGATGCTTATAAGTGCCGGTTCAGCAACTTCAGCTGTGAAGTCAGCAAGCTCTTTACCGCCATCGTAGTAATAAACATCGAAGTGTGCAGACTGGATATACTTCCAGTTGAACTCGCGATATTGAACCTTGTTTTTACCGAACGGGGTGCTTTGCCCCCAAAGGGTAAGGGCACTGCCCGTCATGAAGACCAATAGTAATATTATAAATGCGTTCTTTTTCATCGTCTCTGTCGGTGGGGATTCCGAAAGCAGAATCCACCTTATATATTAGACACGAAAATTGGCTAAAGGTTTCGCAAAAGCTGTTCTTTTGCCCCTGCCAATTCGGCACTTTCCTTCGCTGATAACACAGGAAATTGCAGATCGAGGGATTTAAACACATCGTGGAGTATATCCCCGACAGCCATTTGCATGAACCATTTGTTATCAGCAGGGATGATGTGCCAGGGGGCATGTTCGGTTGCCGTCTCTTTGATTGCATCCTCGTAGGCAGCCATATAATCATCCCATAATTCTCGTTCGGCAATATCTGCAGAGTTGTATTTCCAGTTCTTTTCCGGGTCGTTAATGCGTTCGAGGAAGCGTTTCTTCTGCTCTTCCCTCGAGACATGCAGGAAGAACTTCACGACGGTCGTTCCGTTGCGGTGAAGATGCTTCTCATGTTCGCGAATAGAATCATACCGCTTTGACCAAAACTTCTCGTTAACATCATCGAGTGTCTTAATGCCGGCGATCTTTTGTCCCAATATGTATTCAGGATGTACCTTACAGACAAGTACCTCCTCATAGTAGGAGCGGTTAAAGATCGAGATGTGTCCTCGTTCGGGCAGATGCAGTGTTGTCCGCCAAAGGAAGTCATGCGCAAGTTCGGCAAGCGAGGGTTTCTTGAAGCTCCTGACATGCACACTTTGCGGGTTCAACCCTGTCATCACATGCTTGATGGTCGAGTCTTTGCCTGCTCCATCCATTGCCTGAAAAATAACAAGGACTGATTGCCTTGCCTCGGCGTAGAGTTTTTCCTGATACTTACTGTTCTTCTCGATGTCTTTTTTGAGGTCCTCCCTCGCTTCTTCAATATTGGAATAGTTATCAGTATAGCTCGGATCGAAATCAGCGAGCCGAAAGCCTTGTCCATCGGAGACAGTTATCTTTGGGTCTTTACGAAAGTTTGACATTGTGCTTTATTGTCTTATTTGTCCTAACAGCATCCCTCCAACAATCAGTGCGCCGCCTATCCATTCGCCAAGGGTGAACTGTTCGTTCATGAAGATGTATGCGACGATAACGGCAGCTACCGGCTCAAGTGTGTAGATGAGCGTTGCGGCTACGGGTGTTATCTCTTTTTGGTACATTGACTGAATGTAGGTCGAGAGGACAGTGGCGAAGAGCGTAGTATAGAGCAGCGCTATAATGAACCTACTCGTGAACTCAACATGCGGTGCTTCGGCAAATGGCATAACTAAAAGTATCGCTACAACACCAACAACAAGCTGCAACGCGCTTACCATCATCACGGCGCGAATTTCACTCTTTTCATACTCAAGTGCTTTGGGCATGATGCGGTCAAGCTGAAAGATATAGACACCAAAACATATTGCACAGCCGAGCGAGTACACATCACCTATAACGATCTCTTCAAGAGGGAATGGGTGTGTCAAAAGCACAATACCGATAAGACATGTGATGATTGCAAAGATAGTCGGAAGGTTGAGTACATGTTTTGTAATGAGTATTGCAAGCATCGGAGTCCAGACGACTGTCGTTGCGGTCAGGAATGCTGACTTTGATGTTGTCGTGGTTTCAAGCCCGATAAATTGCAGGACGTACCCCATTCCGAGTGCAATGCCAAGTACAACGGACTTATGCCGCAAATCTCGTTCAAGCTCTGTCTTGGGGTTGATGATGATGTGAATGCTGTCTCGTGCTGCCTTCGAGAATGCAATGTAGATTATGTATGCCAGCCCAAAGCGCATTGCTGCGAAGAGGATAGAGGATACATCCGCGAGAGCGTTTTGTGTAATGGCAAAGGTTGTCCCCCACATAATAGTGAGAGCCGAGAGCATAATGACTGCCTTATCCTTTCTTGCTTTTTTTTCGTCGCGGTGCAACAATTTTTACCCTTCGGCGTAACTTTTAGTGAATTTGCTGTATGTTACAAGTGTAGATCGGATAGTGTTGTTCCTTTTTTATGTCGGAGCGACGGGTGAAAAGATAATGGAGTCACGGTAATTTCACTAACGTTTCTTTCCCCTAGTGAATCAATATGGTACCAAGAGAACATGAGCTTCGTCGTC
Organism: Kapaibacterium sp. (SeqCode); assembly: GCA_046590205.1. Taxonomy (GTDB): domain Bacteria; phylum Bacteroidota; class Ignavibacteria; order Palsa-1295; family Palsa-1295; genus DATDEW01. The sequence continues at coordinate 55,506 of JBKJTT010000065.1, read as the reverse complement.
TGCGAGATGAGATAGACTCGCGCCGCAATGCCATACACCAGATACTCTCTGATAGTAATGGCGAGTCACCTCTGCCCGAAGATCTTTCGCATGAAACACCAACGACGATACCGCCCGAGCATGTGGATTTTTTCAAACGGCTCTATCGTCATACCGACCTCGAGTCCATCCGCGAGATGACTGGCACAAAAGCCGATGAGATAAACAGAGAGCTTGCAGACCTTGCCGAACCGCTCGAACTACTGACACGCACCGCACTCGATGCACATGCCAGAGCAAGCGAGGATGTAACAAACCTTCCCCAGAGCAGACCGGAGGTCAAACGTGAAACCTATAACAGGTTGCTTTCTGCAAAAGAGGAGATAGATACACACTTTGCAAATGAGCTTTCAATTGTGCACCTTGCCAAGATTGCATGCTTATCGCAATTTCATTTTCTTCGTCTTTTCAAACGTGTTTTCAAAGTTACTCCCCATCAGTATATTATTAGTAAACGTCTTGATCGTGCATGTACATTGTTGATTGAAACTGACATGCAAGTTGGGGAGATAAGCCAAAAGATCGGCTTCGAGTCTCACGGCTCGTTCACGACACTCTTCAAGCGCGTGTATGGCGTCCCACCGGCTCAATACCGATTTAAGCCACAATCCCCAAATAGCAGTATTGAAGAAGGATAACCTTTTTCTCTTTCGTATGTTTGTATTTTACTAATCACAATACACATGTACGAACTCTACGCAAACCCTGAAATCGAATCACTCCAGCAGGAGATTGTCCAGAAGCGGATGAAGATCATCGAGCTTTTGAAGGCAAACCCAACGACCATTAAGAAATCATACAAATTCATCGATAGCCAAAACCTACCAATCGGTATTGGCGATCTTTTTGGTGATAAGAAAGACCTTATCGTTATTCATAACATGGGCAAGAGCTGCCGCTATTGCACATTGTGGGCTGACGGCATCAACGGCGTTGAGCATCATTTATCGAATAAAGCTGCCTTTGTTGTTGTCTCACCTGATACTCCTGAAGTCCAGAAGGAATTCGCTTCGAGCCGGGGCTGGAAGTTTACGATGCTCTCTGATAAAGACAAAGAATTCTCAATTGATATGGGCTTTGGCAAGATGAAGGATGGGAAATATTATCCACAACCTGGGTACTCAACATTCCAGAAGCAAGAAGACGGTACGATCAAACGAATCGGTTACGATGAGTTCGGTCCGGGTGATATGTATGCAGGTGTATGGCATGTCTTCGATCTCTTGGGCGAAGGTGCAGGCGATTGGGAGCCGCAGTACAAGTACTAATCTCCTATGAAACATCTACTCTATGTAGGTCTGCTTGCAGTTTCGGGTATGCAGCTATGCAATATCCAAACTTTGACTGCCAAATCATGCTGTGCCGAGAAATTTTCTCGCCTTCAAATACGATCTGTGACCAGTAAACGTAAGCGGACAGTTCTACCAAGAATCATCTCAACAGAGGAAACACGACTTCCTAAATAAAGAAAGCCGCTCTTTGAAAGAGCGGCTTCTTCGGCATGCGCCATGTCAAACCGATCAACGAGAAGTTGATCTACTTGCCATAGAGCTGCACGTTTTCTGCGGCACGGTATGCACGGTTAACCATAGAACGGTCAACGATATGGAAAAGCGAATGCTCGTCCATACTCATAAGCACAGTACCACATGCAATGGTATCCAGATGGTCTTTATCTGAACCACGTTGGTAGTCACGCGGATCGATGCGCACCACGGATTCCGGTATTTCGACAGTATGTCTTCGATGCAGAGCATCGGCTATCTCGTAGCGATACATCCCAACGAGGTCTTGTCTTGATACCAAGCTGACGTATTCTATCATAGTGTGCTCCTTCCAAAAGCCAAAATTGGCTATGCATTCTAATCCAAAATTTTACCATAGAGTTCATCCAATCGCGTTAAGAATTAATTAATTGTTTAGGTCGCAAGGGGAGACGCTGCTATCTGCCCTATAGCTTTTCATTTGAGAACCCATTTCACTCCGTATTTTCGCTGTTCAGACTTTAACAGATAGTATTATGGAAAGAAGATCTTTTCTCAAAGGGGCACTTGCCGGAGGCGCGTTAGCGCTTACCGGGCTTGATAGCCGTTTCGCTCGTGCTGCTCGTGCCTCTGCTCCGGCAGGGCTATCAAAACCTTCCGCTTCCGAACAAGCACTCGCAGAAACCATTCTTGCCTATGCAAAAGAAAAAGGCGCGACCTACTGTGATGTTCGTATTTCGCATTACTTGCGTCAGTCGGTAAGCGCGCGGAACAATGTTGTTACCGGTATCAACGATTCTGATTCATTCGGGATAGGTATCCGTGTCATCAAAGATGGCACATGGGGATTCTCATCAACGCGCAACGTAACTGAAGACAGCGCAAAACGTGCCTGTAACGAGGCGATACAGATTGCAACTGCCAATGCAAAACTGCAATCATCACCCGTCGAGCTTGCGCCAGTTGAAGCGATAACGGCAGAGTGGAAGACTCCGATAAAGAAGAACCCATTCGAGGTATCATTCAAAGAACGTGCAGAGATGCTTCTGAACATTCATGGTATGGCTCTTGGTGCAAATTCCGGTGGCAAGAAGATACTTGTTACCTCGAACATGGATTCTGTCCGCGAGGAGAAGTTTTTTGCATCGAGTGAGGGTTCACGGATATGGCAGGAAGTAACTCGCATGAATCCATCGACATGGATTACAGCCAGTGATATTGCAAAAGGAGAGTTCGCATCACGCGCGCTCTTCGTCCTTCCGCAAGGGAAGGGGTATGAATACGTAGAGGAGTATCCATATAAAGATGAAATTGCACAAGCAGTCTCTGAAGCAAGCGAAAAAGTATCGGCAGTAAGTGTAACACCTGATGAGTATGACCTCATCCTTCATCCGACACATCTATGGCTCACTATACATGAGAGCATCGGTCATCCAACAGAACTTGACCGCATCATGGGCTTTGAAGCGAACTTCGCAGGAACAAGTTTCTTACAGCAAGATAGGATCGGTCGTTATACGTATGGGAGTGAGCTTCTGAACATCGTTGCTGATAGAACACAAGTTGGCGCACTTGCAACCGTTGGTTATGATGATGACGGATGTCCGGCAACCGAGTATTCTATCATTGATAAAGGCGAGCTTGTTAGTGCACAAACTACCCGCGAGCAAGCGAAGTACTTGAACGAGACAAAGTCGCATGGCGAGAGCTACGCTCAAGGATGGTCGAACGTACCGTTCCAGAGAATGCCGAACGTTAGCTTGAAGCCAAATCCTATCGCAACTTCGCTTGAAGATATTATCAAAGAGACGTCGAATGGAATATATATAAAGGGCAACTCAAGTTTTTCGATCGATCAACAACGATTTAATTTCCAATTCACGGGTCAAGTTGCTTACGAGGTCAAGGACGGTAAGATAACTCGAATGCTTCGTGATGTTGCCTATCAATCGCAGTCAACTCCGTTCTGGAAAAAACTCGATATGCTCGGTGATGCGAGCACATACATGATAGGCGGTTCAATGTATGATGGCAAAGGAGAACCATCACAATCGAACCCCGTCTCGCATGGCTGTCCTGTTGCACGGTTTAGAAAAATCAACGTGCTCAATACTCGTTCACAATCTGCGAATTCGCGGAGCGGTATGCTCCATCATGAAGATTGTAACCACTAACGCTACTCATTACGATAATTAATTTTGATCACATGGCAATCAGTAAAGACATTATATCGGCGCTTGAGTTAGAGAATCTCTCGAAAAAGATTATCAGCTTCTCAAAGGCAGAGTGGTGCGAAGTGAGCATTAACTCCGAGCACTCGGCTAATCTCCGTTTTGCGGCGAATACCGTTACGACAAGCGGCTCGTCTGTCAATACAACCGTAAACATTACATGCGCTAACGGTAAGAAATCCGGCACTGTCTCGACGAATGATCTCTCCGAAGATGGACTCAAACGTGCAGTTGCTCGTGCAACAGAGATAGCATCACTTGCGCCTGATAATGAAGAGCTTGCTAGTCCGCTTAGTGAAAAGCAAAAGTATTTGCGAAGCGGGCAGTTTGATTCATCAAGCGCAGATACAGAGTATTCCTCGAACGAGCGTTCTCGCATCGCAGACCAAGCGATAAAAGAAGCGAAAGCACGTCAACTTATTGCATCAGGATTTATTGAATCAACGACTTCGCGTTTCTCGTTCGCAAATTCAAAAGGTATTTTTGCGAACGACCAAAAAACACGAACAACGTTTTCAACGACTATTCGCAATGAGAAGGGGTCATCAAGCGGATGGAATAAAAAAGCGTCACATGCTATTGCACGACTCGAGGCAAACCTTGCGATAAATCGCGCTGTAGATAAATGTGTTGCATGGGATAGTCCAAAAGAGTATGACCCGGGTGTGCACAAAGCGATACTTGAACCATCGGCAACTGCTGATATGGTTCAACAGCTTGTCTGGTCGCTTGATGCTCGTGATGCAGAAGAGGGAAGAAGTGCGTTCTCTCGTCCAAACGGAGCAACTGCCGTAGGAGAAAAACTTCTTGCTGATGGAGTTCGTATTTACTCCGATCCTAATCACCCAATGGTGCCAGCAGGTATCTATGCTGATAATGGTCTTCCAAGTGGACAGGTTGATTGGTTTACTGATGGAAAACTTCAGAATATGCAGCGCTCACGCTATTGGGCGCAGAAGACAGGCAAAGCACCGCAGCCCGGTCCATCAAATCTTATTCTTGAAGCAGGCGGCGCAATGCTCCCCGAAGATTATCTTACGACAGTCAAAGAAGGATTCCTCATTACAAGTTTTTGGTATATCCGCGACCTCGATAACCAAACACTTTTAAAGACAGGTCTCACGCGCGACGGACTTTATTATTTTGAAGACGGAAAAATAAAACACGGTGTCGTGAACTTCCGGTGGAATGAGTCACCGCTTGCAGTATTTAAGAACATCATTGGTGCATCAAAGCCCGTAGCCACTGCCCCACGTGACGGCTGGGACGGCATGCCGATGCTCTGCCCCCTCATCGTAACAAGCGGATTTAATTTTGCGAGTATAAGCGATGCTGTTTAAAGCAACGTTCCGCTCAAGATTACCGACGCTGTACCGAAGTAAATAATAAGCCCTGTTACGTCAACGAGTGTTGCGACGAATGGGGCTGATGATGTTGCCGGGTCAAAGCCGAAACGTTTTAGTAAGAGCGGAAGTATCGAGCCGGTTAGCGTGCCCCACATAACGATACACGTAAGTGTAAGACCTACTGTTGCGCCGATGAGGGTTGCATGTTCGCCATAAATAGGCGAGAATGTTGACCAGAGTTCTATTCGTAGAAATCCGATGATTCCGAGTATCAGACCGAGTGTAAGCCCGGAAAAAAACTCACGGCTAACAACTCGCCACCAATCCTTAATTGTTATTTCCCCGAGCGCCATCGCACGGATAACGAGTGTTGATGCCTGCGAACCGGAGTTTCCACCTGATGAAATGATCAAGGGAATAAATGTTGCAAGGACGATAGCACGAGCAAGTTCATCTTCAAAGAATGCCATTGCGCTTGCTGTGAGCATCTCACCTAAGAAGAGAACGATAAGCCAACCGGCTCGTTTTTGTATGAGTTTGAAGAACGGCGTATCCATATATGGCTCATCAAGAGCAGATGTACCACCGATCTTTTGAATATCTTCTGTTGCTTCTTCTTCGACAACGTCGAGAACGTCATCAACTGTTACAACTCCGAGCAGATGACCTTCATTATCTACGACAGGTAATGCTTCTCTGTCATACTTTCTGAATACTTCGATAGCAGTTTCCTGATCGTCATTTGCATGGAGCGAGACGAATGTGGAATCCATCAAGTCTTCGACTTTTCCTTCGAGCGATGTTATCAAGAATCTGTTGATTTTAATATCATCAATGAGTCGCCCTCGATAATCAATAACATAGACGAGTTGGAGATTCTCTTGGTCATCGCCATTCTTGCGGATAAAATCAAGCACTTGCTGAACAGTCCAGTCTTCATGGACAGCAATGTATTCGGGAGTCATGAGTCGCCCGATAGATGATTCAGGATAGCCGAGGAGCTTTAAGGCAGTCAGCCGCTCTTGCGGGGATAGAAGAGTGATGAGCTGCTTTGTTATCGGACCGGGCAGATCCTCGAAAAGGGTAGTTCTATCATCAGCAGCCATGTCATTGATGATGGCTTCAACTTCTGCCTGACCAAGCGAACGAAGCAACTGTTCTTGCGAGGCAAGCTCAAGATACTCGAATACCGATGTTGATATATCTTGAGGGAGTAAACGAAAGATAATCGCACGATCTTCAAGTTCAACATCTTCGATAACCTCTGCTATTTCCGGCGCAGTCCATTCGAGGATGATCTCCTTGAGCGAGGCAAAGTCGCGGATTGCGATCATCTCGTTTATTTCCGGCTGTAAGAGTTTTCCGAGCATGAATGTACTCCTGATATTATGCCGCCAACTTTGGCAACTATGAAAGAAACTGTGATTTTGTTGATCCCGAGAAAGATGCGGAGGGAGTCTCGGGCGTTTCTGGAAAAAGCCGTATTCTCCCGCCTTAGCTTTGGCGGAATCGCGATGGAGGTTTAGTATTACCTTCTGTCATATAAATTGTGATTACGAGGGCTAAACGTTAAGAATTTATCAAATGTTGCCAATTGAAGAAAAATAATCAATTCCGAAACTATCGGGGGCTTTACGTGTCATTTCTATAGTGGCAAAACAGAGGAAATATGCTGCATTGAGCGATGAGGGGCTGTGTCAGCTTCTCAAAGTAGAGGGCGCAGAGCGGGATACCGCTTTCGGCGAACTCTATTCGCGCTATTCCTCCAGGATTTGGCTCTACTGCAAACGGGCAATGCCGTCAGTTGACCAAGCCGAAGATATCTATCAGGAGACGTTCGTTCGGTTCTTCAAAAGCTCGCAGACAATCAGCGAGTTTACGAACGTGCCGGCATATCTTCTTCGGATTGCCCGTAACCTGATACTTAATGCGAAGCGTGATGAACGACCTACGGTGCCGATAGAAGATTTTCAGATGCCCTACATTGATACGACATACGAGCAAAAAGAAACCTCGGAGCTTATCGCAATGTCGCTCGAACTTCTGCCGGAGCAATACAGAGAAGTACTAACACTGCAAGTATATGGTGGCATGAGCTATCAGGAGATAAGCGAAATGATGGGTGTACCGGTGACGACCATCCGTAACTGGATAGTTCGAGCCAAGCAGCAAATGCAAAAAATTCTAACTCCGTACTTATCAGAACCAAAGGACGGAGAAAGACAAGGAGCATAATAACAAATGGAACAGCAACTTACAACTAACGAACTCATCTACCTTCTGCTCGATGGAGAAGCGACACCCACTGAACGTGGACGGCTCTTTGATGCAATGAGCAAAGATCATGAATTGCAGGATGAGTTCGAGCGTGCGCTCAAGATGAAGAATGCTTTTGAGCATGAAGTACGCGACACAAAGCCCGCACCGTTCTTGACTGGTGCGCTCTTTACAAAGCTTGGTCTTGCGACGGTAGGTCTTGGCGGCGGAGCGGCTATCGGTACGAGTATCAGTACAGCCGCAAAGACGGGCTGGTTTGCTCTCACATCGAAGATGGTTATTCCTATTGCGGCTGCGCTGCTTGGTTCGGCAGTTACGTACTTCGCGGTTAGTTCAGGTGATGCATCAAATAGTATTTCAAACGGACAACCTGTTGCAGAACAAACTTTGCAAAGTGTATCTGTGAATCCGGCGCCTGCACTTTCTGCAATTGCTCCGAGAGAATTACTGGCGGAAACAAATACGAACACTTCAGCAAGCACACGTACTATTGTGAAGACGGTATATGTACCATCGGCAGTTATACATGACACTGTTGTTATTGAGAAGGAAATATTCGTACCACAGAATACGAATATTAATTCAAGCAATGAAGTGGCAATAAAAGAAGTAGCAACGCCGAGCGTAACTCCGAAGGATGAGAATCCGATTGAGGATCTTCCGATTAAGAGTATAAATGATAAAGAGCAAACAACGCTTTCTGATATTCGCGGAACAAAAACGATTGATGGCAATGATATCTTTGTCGGCATCAGAGGCATGACAATGCTTACGTTATTCCCGAGTAGAGAGATCGAGTCAAGCGAGAAAGAGCTCGTCAATAATCTTTCCGTAAATGTCCGCTATAACCTTACGAACAATCATTCGTTCGGTATTGAAGGTGGACAAGAGACATTCCCCATGAATGTCGTCGGTTCTGACGGCACTATAGAACAGAAGACAAGTCTATTGTGGGGCGGTATGTTCTACCGCTTCACGACCGCCCCCTTCGTTTCCCTCGGCGGGTTGCAGCTCTTTGGTCAGATACTCGGCGGCGGTACTGTATCGGGCCCGATGGGAAAACTTACGACGGGTATGGTCTGGCAGCCCGATAGCCGTGTAGAGCTTATGCTCGGTGTTGAAGGGATGATGCAATCCTACCGATATAACGGCAACTGGGGTCACGGCGAGAAGATATCAATGACTACCGGTGTAGCAGTACGATTTTAACTTTTATGAAAAAAATACTCTTCATATTTATTGTCAGTGTTGCATTCGGGCTGTCTTCGTGCCGCGAGAGCTTCATTGATGTGCCTCCCGTAGATCCGGGTAAGAATACTTCTGAATTGCATGATATCCTCTATGCAACGGCAGAGCATGACAACTCATGGGTTATTGCGACGATGAAAGTTGATGGTAGTTCGCCGCATGACCTCCTGCGCCTCTCGGAGAATGTACTATACCTCTCGAAACCATCGAAAGATAAGTATCTCTATTATAATTATCAATTGTCGTACCCTCTACCGACAAAGATAAGTCTGATGCTTGCGACAATTGACAGCACAGATAGACGTCTTGTTAAAGAGATAAACTATCTTGAGGCAGCTTCACTATCACCGGACGCTACGAAGATACTTTACACTATCCAAACGCAATTTAAGCATGAACTTCATGTGATGAATACCGATGGTACATCTGATGTCATACTTGCAAAAGATATTGAGGATGGCTTCGTGCCCGCATTCTCACCCGATGGTAGCAGAATTGCATTTGTTTCGACAGACCGCAAGGGCGGACTCGGGAATCATAAAGATTCACTTATAGTAGTGAACATAAATGGTACTGGCAGAATAAAACTTCTTGGCGATCACGATGAATTTGATGATAAGACACTTTCATGGTCGCCTGACGGGAAGCAGATACTTATCATTATTAAAGATAAGAACAAGTATGAAATGATGCTTGTCAATGCTGACGGTACCGGAAAGAAAGAAATATATGAAGATGAGGATGGTATTCTTTATGCTGCTTCATTCTCTCCTGACGGTAGTAAGATTATCTGCACACGATTTGAGCATGGTAAGGTATCGATAGCTTCGATGTCGGTTTCAAGCGATTATTACGAGACGCTCTATACCGACCCAATCTGCGAACTTAAGTACCCCACATTTTCAAATGACGGAAAATATATTCTCTTTGTCGCAGAAGATAACCGAGGTATACCACCGGATTCGGCCGGGACACACGATCTCAAGCTGCTTGATATTTCAACGAAAACAACACAAATTCTCTCACAAAATACGTATATAGCGCACTGGAAGCGTTAGATACTATTACATAGGAAGAAAGGGGGACGACTTTTGGGTTGTCCCTTTTTTATTTGACGTATTTTTGTATTCTTGAATATCAACAGATAACGAATGCATATAGCACAACGCATCAGCCGTCTCGGAACAGAAACATCATTTGTCGTCCTTCAGAAAGCTCGCGAGCTTGAAGCACAAGGAAAAGACATCGTCCATCTTGAGATTGGCGAACCTGATTTTGACACCGCCCCGAACATCATCGCCGCAGCAAAGGAAGCACTTGATAATGGGTTTACACATTACGGTCCTGCTCCCGGACTTCCCGAAGCTCGCCGAGTAATTGCGGAGGTTGAGGGCAGACGTCGTGGTCTGGAATTCACATCGAGCGAAGTAGTTATCTCTCCCGGTGCAAAGCCCATCATGTTCTATGCTATCATGGCGTCAGTTGACCCTGGTGATGAGGTTATCTACCCGAACCCCGGCTTCCCGATTTACGAAAGTTGTATCGAGCTTGCAGGTGGTGTTGCCGTCCCGCTCCAGCTCAAGGAAGAAAAAGAATTTCGTTTCGATGTTGAAGACCTAAAGAAGCTCGTCTCGCCAAAGACGCGGATGATAATCATAAACTCGCCACAGAACCCGACGGGTGGCATCCTGACACTTGATGATTTGAAAGCTATTGCAGAGATTGCAGTTAAGAACGACATCATGGTGCTTTCTGATGAGATCTATGGCAGAGTTGTCTATGACGGATTTATCAATCACTCCATCGCAACGCTTCCGGGAATGCGTGAGCGTACAATTATTCTTGACGGCTTTTCAAAAACGTATGCTATGACGGGCTGGCGTCTTGGCTTTGGAATTATGCCGACTGATTTCGCCGCAGTGTGTGCGAAGCTCCAGACGAACGTCCCAAGCTGTGCTACAACTTTTGTGCAGATCGCAGGTATGGAAGCATTGACTGGTCCGCAGGACTGGGTTGATGAAGTCGTGAAGGAATTCAAACGCCGCCGTGATTACATCGTTGATGCGCTGAACTCCATCCCCGGCTTCAAGTGCCATAAACCGCTCGGCGCGTTCTATGTATTCCCGAACATCACAGGTACAGGGCTTGACTCGCGCACCATCGCTGATAAGATACTCTACGAAGCGAACGTAGCGTGCCTCTCGGGTACATCATTCGGTGCATACGGCGAGAATTACATCCGCTTCAGCTACGCCAACTCCATCGAGAACATCGAGAAGGCAATGGGCAGGATTCGGACGCTGTTCGGGGCGTAACATATTTCTTCTGATTGCAGTATGAGTAGAAGGGAGCAGATTTTTGAGCAAGTAATGTCTGGACGATCCGATTCCAACATCAGATTCTCTGAACTTTGCTCGCTTCTTGACACGTTGGGACTTGAAAGTAGGATAAAAGGAAGCCACCATATTTACTGGAAGGAAGGACTTCCTGAAATCCTCAACATACAGCCACTTGGTTCAAATGCGAAAGCATATCAAGTCAAACAGGTACGTAACTTTATACTCAAGTATAGATTAGGGCTACAATGAAATCACTTTATGAAATTATAATCTACTGGAGCCAGGAAGACGCTCGATTTATAGCCGAAGTCCCGGAGCTTAGTGGTTGTTTGGCAGATGGACTAACTCGGGGTGAAGCACTACACGCGGCTGAGCAGGTCATTGAAGACTGGCTCGAAACAGCTACAATGCTGGGACGGTTAATCCCCGAACCAAAAGGGAAGCTCATGTACGCATAGGTTCGGACTAATTTCTTACAGGCAGGACGGGCTTTAACCCGTCCTTTTTGTTTGGGATAGATTATTGACCTTGCGGATGTTCATATAAAGAAGTATATTTGCTAAAACACATAGCTATGAAACTGCTGTCATATTGCGTCTTCCTCATTATTGTCTTTCAAGGATTTAGTGCGTTAGGTCAACAAAAGGTGATGGTTGGAGATACAGTTGTTGTTTATACCCTAACACTGCCATACAAACATCCAGTCTACGGCTGTTATTATTCGTCTATTAGTTATGAAAGTATTGATCAAACTGTGGACTTTTCTCTGTATAGCCAGTGGCCTTATCCCATAGTAGTTAGTGTACATCCTCATCAAAAAGGTATAGTAACTACAACATTTACAGGGGATTTACATGACACGCATGACTGTAAACCTGATTATACTAAATTAGAAGCAATTCTCAAAGTCGACGGCATTGACTCAATGACTACAGCAAAAGTTGTTTATCCTTCAGTTGTAATGCCAATAGACACCAATAACAGTCAATATCTTCCAAACAAGATCGGTGCATTCTTTTCAATGTATAATAATGTATCCGACTCATCTACGTTCTCCAATTGGCAACTAATCGTTAGTGATTCTGCTAAACTAACTTTTAGAATTGATACAGTAGGCACAGAGTTATCCTCTTACCTCATGGAGCCATTTACTCGGAAGAGACAGCTCAACTTTACATTCACGACAGAGTTAACTCCTACAGAGACGGAGCGTGTATTCCCCGCAAAGTTATTTACTACCGTTACGACAGGAGGGAAGGATTCAGTATATGAAAATGCCTTTCTATTCCGATTCCCGCCTCTTCAACCAAAAGGTGTACACAGCATGACGGTAGATGATGCGATAACCGTTTCTATCTCACCAAATCCAACTGAAATAGATGCCGTGCTCTCGTTTGAACTCAATACAGCAGAGACTATCAGCATCGAACTCTACGATATACTCGGTAAGAGAAGAATGACACTTGCAGATGGAATCTACCAGAGCGATATTCATACCATAACAATTGATACCAAAGACCTTCCACAAGGAAGTTACTTCGTAAGATTGCAGACGAATGGGCAGGTAATAACGAAGAAGTTGATAGTGCAGTAGTTTAGTTGGAGAGAGAGGCTTTATTTTAGGATTTTCTTTCCCGTCTTTGCGTTGTTCTTTGCGCTTGTGTCACCTCTTGGATTTGATGAAACTACTTCTCTTCTTCGTTCTTGCTTTTACAACATCTGCTATTGCACAGCCGTCGGATTACTGGCAGCAGCATGTATCCTACCAGATAGAAGCGACGCTTCTGGATTCTATCCATTCACTTGAGGGAAAGCTGCAAGTCGTCTATACGAACAACTCACCCGATACGCTGCGAGAAATATACTTCCATCTCTACAACAACGCCTTCCGCCCCGGCTCGATGATGCATAAACGTGCACAAGAGTTGAACGACCAAGGACTTTTGCAACGATTCGAGAGATATAAAACGCCTGCTGATTGGGGCGGATATACAATTAACAAGGTCAATGTCAACGGTATTGACAGCCGCTTCATTATTACAGGTACAGTGATGAAGGTTACGCTTGCCATGCCACTTGCTCCAAAATCACAGACCACTCTTGCATTTAACTTCTTCGAGCAGATACCTCGCCAAACTCGGCGCAACGGATGGATGAACTCTGACAGCATTGCCTACTCGATGGCGCAGTGTTATCCGAAAGTATGTGCGTATGACCGTGAGGGCTGGCATAATCAGGAGTATATCGGTCGTGAGTTCTATGGAGTATGGGGTGAGTTCGATGTGAAGCTGACCGTACCAGCGAAGTATTGCCTCGGTGCGACAGGGCAAGTGCAGAACCCCGATGAAGTAAAGTGGGGATATGAAAAGATAGCCAAAGGTGAGAAGAAGGGAGTTGTCTATCCGAAAGATTATCCGCGAAGTGGAGACGTTACTTGGCACTTCAAAGCATCGAACGTGCACGACTTCGCATGGGTAGCGCATAACTACATTCATGAGTGGGATACGTGGAGCGATACCGTTACAGTTCATTGCCTGTATAAAACAAACGAAGAGAAAGAATGGAAGCAAGCGATGAAGCATACATTCGCTATGCTTGAACATCACTCGAAGGCAATCGGCTGGTATCAGTACCCGAACTTCTATAATACGCATTCCGGCGACGGCGGTATGGAGTATCCGCAGCTTATTATGGATGGCAGCCCGAATGCAGGACTTATCATGCACGAGGGTGCTCACCAGTGGTTCTATGGTATGCTCGGAAGTAATGAAACACGGTACGCATTCCTCGATGAAGGCTTTACAGAGTTTATCGAGATGGTCGGTATGGAATCGTACTATGGCAGACACAATGAACGCTCGCCTCATCGTGATACGTCATGGCTAACGAAGATGTTCATCCCTGAATATGATACGAGACGTAATTATTATTCATCGTATTTCAACCTTGCAACAGACGGATATGAAGAGCCGCTCAACATACCTCATGATTGGGCGCGAGAAGGCGTGAATGCCGGGCAAGTATATTTCAAGACCTTGAATGGATTGGCACAACTCGAATATGTGCTTGGTGATTCTGTCTTTTGGGCAGGGATGAAGGAGTACTTCCGTCGGTGGTGTTTTAAATCTCCAAATCTGAACGATTTCAAGCGAGCCATGGAAGATGTAAGCGGGACAAAACTCGATTGGTACTTTGACCAGTGGTTCCATACGACAAGGACGATTGATTATAGTGCATATCGTGTATCATCAGACGAGCTACCCGACGGCTCATATAAAACTACTGTTGACCTTCATAACAATGACCTCGGAGTTATGCCTATCGATCTTACACTTCGATACGATGACGGCTCCACCGGTATTGCCACAATACCTATTGCTTTAAATCAAGGCACTGGTTATCACAAGCCAGAGCAAGGAAGACTTTTCTTTCCGTCTTGGGATTGGGTAAGTACATGTTACAACGGAAGCATCACAACTCCCAAAGAGGTCTCAAGTATAGAAATAGATACCTCGTTTCGATTGATGGATATTGAGAGAGTAAGTAGTTCAAGTTGGAGATTGTTACCTGCGATGGAGTTTGCATTTCTTAAACAATTGAATAACTATCAACCATTAAGTGGACTTTATGGTGTTTTACGTCCTATTATTTGGTATGAAGAAACATCAGAGTTTAATCTGGGTGTAGGATTAATACTCGGTCAACCTCGGTCAATGTCTCTTGACGTAAAACTTATTCTCAAGACTGGTAGAACTTCAAAAAATAACGGTGATATACAGATGCGAGGAACATACGCAACAAAACTACTTGGGAATCTCACGAATTTGAATTTTCTTGCGAAAGATATGTATGGCATCCGAACCCTCGCTGTTTCTCTCGATCATATCATCCGTCCTACATATCGTTATCTCGGTCCTACAAACATTGTAACTTTGTCATTTGAGATGAGTGATCGAAATGACGGCGATTATCCGATCTATCATCAAAGATGGGATGATGCAACAATGTTTATCTTTGGCGGTAAATACTCGTTCATCTCAAATAGCGGTAATACGCGATTTTCAATTGCTGGAGAGCATGGAAATACATACGAAATAGACTATTCTGGTGCTCTATTTGGAGGAACTCGTAAATATGATTTTTTCGGCGGTTGGGATTTCAAGTTTGGTCAGAAGCTAAACATTGCAGATGACTTTGGCTTCGCATTCCGTGTTAATGCGGCTGCACAGTTCGGTACAGTCCCAACTCAAAAACTGTATCAACTTGGCCGAGCTAACAATGCACAAGAAGATAAAAATGAATTTGGAAGGGCAGTGACTTCAATAAGTCGCCATTTCAGTTATGAAGCAAACTTTTATAGCGAAGGCGGTGCAGGTGTAAGAGGATATAGTTCTGGGAGTGCTTATGGTGGCGTTGGCTTCTCAACAGAGATGAACCTCCCAAATCCTATTCGTAAATTGGGCTGGCTTCCTGCATCGATATCACCATTTGTATTCTTTGATGCTGGTTGGGTAGGGAATGAAGTAGACATAGCCATCATTCGCAAAGAACTTGTTACCGATGCCGGTGTAGGATTTAAGATTGATCTGTTATCTTGGCTGCCGTGGCAGTTGCAGGGAGTGACGGGGCAGTATGCAAGTATCCCTACGATTGGGCTGCATTTCCCGATATATCTTAATCACCCCGACGACGGTAAAGAGAACATTGCATTTCGTTACGTAATTAGTTTAGGCACAACATTTTAATATGAGTTTGAAAGTAGGCGTTATTGGTGTTGGGCATCTGGGTAAGGTTCATACACGGCTCTGGAAGGAAGTGCGCGATGTGCAGCTTGTCGGTATCTATGACCTTGATACAAAAGAAGCAGGGAAGGTAGCGCGTGAGCATGAGGTAAAAGCATTTGATAACCTCAAGCATATCCTTGATGAAGTTGATGCAGTATCTATTGTAACTCCGACATTCTCTCATTATGAAACAGCGCGACTTGCCATTGAGAAAGGGAAGCATGTCCTTATTGAGAAGCCGATAACGAATACGACATCCGAAGCTGCTGATCTTATCCGATTGGCTGAGCGCAAAGGTGTGAAGATACAGGTCGGGCACATCGAACGGTTTAATCCGGCACTGCTCTCGATCGAAGAGTACATCACCGAGCCAAGATTTTTTGAGTCGCACCGATTGGCACAGTTCAAGCCGCGCGGGACAGATGTTGCTGTCGTACTCGATCTGATGATACACGACATTGATGTTATCCTCTCCATTGCGGGCAGCGAGGTTGTGAGTGTTGATGCGTCCGGCGTTGCAGTGGTTTCTGATGAAATAGATATTGCAAATGCGCGAATCAAATTTGCGAACGGTGCTGTTGCAAATGTGACCGCAAGTCGCATTTCACAAAATCCGATGCGAAAACTTCGTATCTTTGAACGCGATGCTTACCTCTCGGTTGATTTCGCGGCGCGAGTCTCGGAAGTATTTCGTCTTACTGGAGATGATGAAGCGAAGAAGAATGTCTCGCTCATGTTCAACCTTGGCGAGATAGAGCGAGCTGATAAGAAGCTCAACATCATTTACGAGAAGCCAGAGGTCAAGGACATTAATCCGCTCAAGCACGAACTTGAGTTATTTCGGGATGCTATCGTCAAGAATACGAAGCCAATTGTGAGCGGAAAAGACGGACTTGAGGCATTGCGTGTCGCTGAAGAAATACTTCAGAGTATCAAGGAAGGGTGAGTGAAAGTGTCTTTTGCTCAAAAAAAGAAAAAATTATCAACTATTTTAGGTGTTCACTGGAATAATTGAAGAAATTGGTACGTGTGTTGTATTAGAAGGTGTAGGTACGTCTCAGCGTCTATTATTTAGTGCAGAGAATGTGCTTAGCGACCTTAAAGTTGATGATTCTATTGCAGTTAATGGCGTCTGTTTAACTGTCACTTCAACTGATTCCACCCGTTTCGAGGCGTGGGCAGTCGCAGAAACGCTCACAAAAACGACGCTTAGCTCTTTGAAAGTTGGGGATCATGTAAATTTGGAGCGTGCGGCTACGCTCTCCACTCGCCTAGGCGGACATCTTGTCCAAGGTCATATTGACGGACTTGCAACGGTAAAAGAGGTCAAAAGCGCCGGCGGCGAGAGTTGGGAGTTCTATTTTGAGCTGCCGCAAGAGTATATGCGCTACATTGTTCCCCGTGGGTCTATCGCTATAGACGGTGTCAGTCTGACGGTTGCCGATGTTGTGGGTAACGTCATCAAAATAGCGATCATACCCCATACATACAGCGAAACAATTTTCCAGTGGCTTCGCGAAGGTGACAAGGTCAATATAGAGCTTGACATCATAGCGAAAATGGTTGAAAGATTATTGAGTAAGTAAAGGTCGGAATCTGCGCTTCACAAAGCAGTGCACGGCGAGTGTTGTTTCTCCGATATACAAACTAAAGGTAAGTATCTATGTCAAAAGGTAAGGGCGGAGTCTATTTTATCCTCTACCTCGCAGTTCTTCTCGAACTCCTCATCATCATCGTAGAACGCGATGAAGCCGAAGAGCACTTGAAGAAGGAGCAGGAGTCATTACGACAGAAGAACAAGCGCATTCAGTTGATCGCTGAAACGATTATTAATGCTCTGCGTGGTTCTCAAACCTCACTTTCGAGCACGTCAAACCAGTCCATGACACTCGGTGACCCGAAAGAGCCCGAACGCGAATTCCTCGTAAAGGTGCGTGTTTCTGATCCTGCTCGCGATTCAGTTAATGACCTTTCGCTTGCTATTTACCGCAATGATACGCGTGTTGATAGTTTACTCATCACAAGTGATACAGCCCTTTATCCTCGTACCAAAGTTGGTCAGGATTATATCTTCAACTACAAGTTTAAGCCTTCTTATGGTGAAGGTGTCTATAAATTGCGCTTTAGCGCCCGAACCAATCAGGTTATCGGTGTGGCTGTCGGCGCATCAGAAAATGATACGGTCAAGATTGGTGCTGTTCAGTTGACAGTTAAGGAATTAAAAGAAGTAAAGAACGGTATTGCTGAGAACGTACAGCTTCGTGGCTATATTGATTCACTCTTGAGCGATCAGTATCGCGACTTCTCGACGAACATCGGTAATAACGAATTTGTCGTAGACGTAAAACGCCCAGAGGCAAAAGTCTTCGATCAGTTGGCAGCTATGCCACAAGTGTCTGACTTCAATTCTTTCCCTGGAATAAATCTCCCGAATCCTATACGAATTGAAGGTGCAGAATCAAAAAGTGTACAGATCACTAAGATAGAAGGACCAGGTGAAATTGTAAAGATAGATACCAACTGGTACTGGACATACACTCCTGCAGTTGGCGATGTAGGGCAAAACTATACTGTTCGCTACCAGGCAAAAGCTAATCGTGGTGGTGGGGCAAAGGATGTTTTTTCTGGCTCCTTTAGTGCTAGCGTTAAGTCACTATCACCCGCTGATAGTACACCTTTTGAACCGTTTGATGACGAAACGAAGGAAGCCCTCGCTTATACAAAAGTATTGTTTAAGATTAACCAGCTCCATTCGGGGCTTGATGGATCATATCGTCTTAAGCTTACTCTTGATGGACAAGACCTTAAAACCATTGATGGTGCAACGTATGAATTCCGACCTGAATTCGGTACCATGGAAGGCAAGACGCTTGGTATTACTACTCTCTTTAAATCACCTTTTGCCAGGGATTATGTAGAGATTAGTAATAAGACAGTTAAGATAGAGCCACCTCCTTTCTTGGTGGGTAAATTCCCGAAGAGCTTTAAGATAGGTAGCCCAACCACAATAAATTTCATAGCCGGATATGGAATTGAAGGTGATTACTCTGAGGTTGACGGTGAACTTTCCGTTAGCTCTGACGGGGGTGTGTTTGACAACAGAGCCGCTAAAGGAGAAGACACTAAATATACTCTTCGTATGATCAAAACCCCTAACGGCGTTGATAAAAAAGGTAAGGATGTCAATGTGACATTTACTGACCCTAAAACCGGACAAAGTGTTTCGAAGACAGTTCGATTCTACCCTAAGGGCAAATAAATTTGACCAACTACTATCTTTAATTAGTTGACTCTGATGACAAGGATGAAAATAAAAATCAGTACATTACTCTTGATTGTTGTTGCGTATGCTTCAACCGCTATAATCACAAACCGTACAGCGTCGGCGCAGCCGGTCGTTGATACGGTGAAAGCTCTGCAGAAAACAAATGACAAGCTTTATCGTGCTTTAAATTCGATGAATGATGATGGTGAATCATATTCATTTACCAATGTCATAAAATGGAAGGTCGTAGATGCTGATCTTATGAATAAAATCCGCGACGCGATTGAAAAAGAGCCATTTAACTTAAAAAAAGAAGATTTTGATGTTACCGATACTTACATTTTTGCTGCCCCAGCGAGTAATGATAGGGTAGAACCGTTTCACCTTCTTGTAAAGGGGTACCGTAAGGAAAAGACAAAAGGGAAAAAGAAGAGTAGCGGGTTCGGTGGTTTTGAAGACGATGATGATGGCAATACCGGGCAAGCTATACCGATTGCTTTCAAGGGCAAGAACGTCATTAAGCTTTTCCGTAAAAATACCGCGCTTCTTGAGGACGTCAATACGATTCAGGGAGATAATGTTGAACTCCCCGGTGAAATCATCCCGACGGGTACACAACTCGTAAAGAACGTACAGATGCGCTATGCAATGAGTCGTATGTTTGAAGGATTTTACTCAAAGAAAGTAATCCTTGATGCGCAACGTGCCATGTATGGTCTCCCAACATCGGATGAGACGTTTCAAGAGTATCAATTTACAGAAAGGACCATTGAGTCAGTTGGCGTTGAGGACTCAAGCGGAACCGTTGTAGATTCCATGCTCCTGACCGGTAGCGGCCAGCTCCCTGAAGACATCCCCCTCTTTGAAAAAATGGGACGTAACGAAAGAATGTTTGATCTTTCTATTGACCATCTCCGTGTGAACGCATCCAGTAACTTCGCATTTGAAGCTGCACTTGGTAATCCTGAAATAGGCTTGCCATTTTGGACATCAGGGCAAGGGAATCTCTCTCTTATTTTGCGCAATATGATCGGCACCGAGAGTGATTTCAAAATTGGTCTTGCTTTCCCTGTCTCTGTCTTTGGCGAAGATTTCGGAAGGTATGACGAATTCTTATGGAGCAAACGAAATCTTTCAGGTGGTTGGGGAGCAACAATATCTGCGTATTTTGCAGGCATTGACTTCTTCAGTGCGTTCAACCTGCCTGTCGCATTCAAGGTTACTTTTAATCCGGGTGGCAGTGACAGCAATAAGAGCATTATTTATAACGGAGAATCTACCGTTGTTACAGCACTCGACGGATCGCAAGTTGTACTTGCAGAGAATAAAACATTCTATAGGACATCACTTATTGCACAGATATATGTTCCGGTTATTTTACAGCTTGATCTCAATAGCTTCGTGAATGTATCAGTTGGTTTTGGAATCCATAATGTTCAGCAATCATACATACCTACAAAGAATGATGTTGATCCCAAGCGTACGGCACATCCACTCTATGATCTTGAGCAGGAAGGTAAGACGCAAGATATTCGTAGGGTATCAGTTCCTTTTAACCCGCTTGTCAATATTCAATATGTCAACCATCGGTCTGCGAAGTTTGGCGTTGGTGTTGCCTTCGATCATCTATTTACTTTTAGCGGATGGATCGAAATTATCAACGACCGTTTACGTCTTGAAACAAGTTATTCTTCTGCGGTGATTCGTGACCCGAAGCCGTGGGAACATAAGGGCTTCTTCCAGATCACTCCACGTTTCTATTTCTAAGAGGAAGGAAGAACACCTATGAAAAACATCACAATGCAAAAGGATTTGGAGTTTATAAAGATGAACATGGTAAGACGATTCTTAGTAATTGTAGCACTCATGCTTCCAATTGGAGTTGTTGTAGCCCAACAACCTGGAGGCACCCCACAGCAGGTTAACTGGGGTGATGAGCTAAAACAAGCTCAAGAAGAGAATAAAGCACTTCGCACAGTGATTCAAGCGATTGAGTCAATTGATACTGCTCGCCAGAATGAACTCGTCCAGTGGATTATCACTGATCGCAGCATTCGCTCGCGTGTCGTCTCGGCACTTCGCAAAGCAGGCAAAAATATCTCTCCAAGTTCAAACGCTGATTTGCTCGTAACACAAAAACCAGCAAGTATAAATGAAGGCGAATTGAATACAGAAGTAGAATTGCTTCGTATTGTTATCGAATCAGTCGGTATCTACGGCACACCAACTATCAAGAAGATACTTGGCGAAGAGCTCTACGGCAAGATTAAAAGCCGTTCAGGTTATGAGCATACTCTCATTACTATCGAATCACCTCAAGACAATATCCAGTTTGCAAATATCAACGCTGCGGTTTGGGGCGGAGATATGGTCTTTAAGTCAGGATTTGGTTTTGGTGCATACATGGGCCATGATTATATCGGCTATCCGTTCTGGCTACCGGGTAATGTATCCCTTGCCGGTGTGATAAAGAAGGAGATGACAAATCTCGTACTTGCTATCAACTTCCAATTGGGCGAAGCAGGGCTAACGCCATTTGGTTCACAAACAGGTGGTGGTTTCCGTGTTAAAGAGCGCATACTTGAAGGTACTCAGGGTTTTAATGCAATGATCGAACAAAAGCTCGATATTTTAGGTGATCCAAAGATATCCGGACTTCTCGGTATCGGAGGCGAGGTATTCAATGCTTTTGATCCGAACCTATCAACGCTTTCACTTCGTGCAAGCACAGATCGTCAGTTCCGTACCGATTACATCAACAACCAGACACCGGGATTGAAAAAAGATAGTTTATTCTTCCTTGGCTTTTCAGGACATGGTTGGATAACTTACAACTTTGGTGATATGCTCAAAGGTTTGTATGTTAAAGCCGGCGCGGGTAAACATTCTATACGTGCTACAACTGTTGGAGCTAAAGGTGTTACACAGATAAATGATGGTCGATATACCGAGCTTCAATTTCCAAAGACATTCCATTACTTTGACCCACTCATAACGATAGGGTATGTCCATAAAGACAATTCCGGAGAGGCATGGGGTGTAAGTCTGCAGTATTGCAATACATTGCTCGCTGATGGGTTCGTACGAGTCTTTAACTGGCTCAATATTGAGGCAAAGTACTCGGCAGTTATCGGCCGCGATGTACGAAAATGGGAGTGGAGTAATTTCGTTATCGTATCACCCGTCTTGAAGCTGAACTTCTAATTTTAGATTCTCTCACACTGCGAAGGGGTCGGGTATCATGCCTGACCTTTTTGCTTTTAAAGCGTTTATTTGAATCGCTTCACAAACTTGCTGATAACAGCTTCTTCTGAATGCAATAGATCGGAGGGTAAACCATCAAAATAGACTTGTCCTTGATAGAGAAATATCACTCGTTTTGCAATATGTTTGACCGTAAAGAGATCATGGGTGATAATAAGACTTGTCACGGAGAGTGTTCTTGTAAGATCAGCAATAAGTGCGTCTATCTGGTCACTTGTCACGGGGTCAAGACCTGTTGTCGGTTCATCGTAGAACATATAGAGGGGGTCGGAGGCAAGAGCTCGGGCAAGCCCTACTCGCTTGCGCATTCCACCGGATAGCTCTGATGGTTTGCGTTCTTCAATGCCTGCTAGACCGACAAGTGCGAGCTTTTCTTTTGCGATAGCTCTTAGCTTGTCTTCATCGCGAAGTCCGTTTTCCCACAATCCAAGCACGATATTCTCGCGAACGTTCATCGAGTCGAAAAGTGCAGAGTTCTGAAAGAGGAAGCCGATATTTCTACGTAATGAATAAATCGTCTTTTCGCTTGCCGTGGCAATGTCATGACCATCAACGCTTACGAATCCCTTATCTGCATAAAGTAAGCCGATGACGTGTTTAATAAGTACACTTTTGCCACAGCCGGATTCTCCGATGATCGCAACGGTTTCGCCATCGGCAATAGAGAAGCCCACGCCCCGTAAAACGGGCTTATCACCGAATGATTTATGCAGATCGCGTACTTCTATCACTTCTTAAAAGATGATCGTCCAGAGAATATAATCCATAATAAGTACCATCGAAGCCGCAAGCACAAAGGCACGGATCGATGCATTACCGACACCTTCAGCACCACCGGAGGTCTGTAATCCGACATACACACCGATGAGCGATGTGATACCCCCGAAAAATACGGCTTTGACGAGTCCGCCAACAATGTCTTTAAGTTCAAAAAAACGTTTTACGCTATCAAAAAATACTTTTGCTGTAATTTCCAAAAAGAAATTACAGACAACAAATGCTCCCAGGAGTGCGATGAAGTTCGCAAAGAC
The DNA here is from genome assembly GCA_046590205.1 of Kapaibacterium sp. (SeqCode). Lineage (GTDB taxonomy): Bacteria > Bacteroidota > Ignavibacteria > Palsa-1295 > Palsa-1295 > DATDEW01. The sequence continues at coordinate 32,198 of JBKJTT010000065.1, read as the reverse complement.
CGTCAGAATCGGGAGCATGATAATTGAGGCGACAATGCGGGGGGTAGCCAAATAACGCACAGGGTGAATGCCAAGGGATTCGAGTGCATCGATCTGCTCGGTAACTTTCATTGTCCCTATCTCGGCAGCAATTGAAGCTCCGACACGTCCGGCAATAACAATGGCGCACAACACGGGACCAAGCTCAATAAAGATAGCACGGCTCACTGCAGAGCCGATAAAACTGAACGTAATAAGTCCTTTGAACTGATAGGCTGCCTGCCAAGCCGCTACCATTCCTGTAAAGAAGCCGATAACGGCAACAAGCGGGACTGAGTCCGAACCAATATGTTCGAGCTGCTTAAAGAGAAGGCGTCGATCTCGACCAAGACGTGGTATATAGGAGAACGTACGGCCCAAAAGCCGCGATATCTCTCCGAATTTTTCGAGAAATCGGAGCGTCTTATATCCAATATGTGAAAGAGGATTAATCACCAAGTAAATGCAACAAAGAAAGTATCTTACAGGTTACTTCATAACACATCTCATTTTAGAATGGATTTTCTTACAAATGCCAAGCCGTCCTTAGCTTTTCCCTCGTTTCGCGAGGAGATAGCTCGGCGCGTCTCGGGCGGAGATACATCCAGCTTTATCTATATCCTCCCGACAGGTGCATGGGCAAGGCAGGAAATATCGAGAGTTGTCGAGATAGCCTCCCCTCGAACAGTTGCCGTACCGCATATCTATTCGATGCAGGAGTTCGTCGGCAAACTTCATGCGAAGCTCCAGCCGTTCAAGAGAGTTATATCAAGCGGAGAATCTGCCGTCCTTGTCGAGCTTGCAATCAGAGAACTTTTTAAAGAAGGTACGCTGCGATATTATCAGGAGCGCGAAGGCAGAGCACTACCACTTCCGCAAGGCACATTTGAAGAACTCGTTGCGGCAATAGCAACGCTCAAAGAAAGAGGCATTACAACGAAGATTCTTGCCGATGATATTACCCACAAAGAAAAGAGTATAGAAGGTGCGCTTGAGTCAACTGACCTTCGCCGCACTCGCGACCTCTATTCCATCTACAATCGATACGAGAATAAACTTGGCAATAGTTTAACTGACGAGTACGGTCAATATCTGCGGTTGAATGAGCAGTTCGGACTCACCGAAGGAATGAAGCCATCGGCTGATTTTACTGCACACGTCAAACGTACTTTCCCTGAAGTGAAGGATATCTTCGTGGAGGTATTCATCCAAATGGCTGACCCGGCACGATGTATCGTCAATGGATGCGGCACCTCGTCGTCGTTATATTTTGCTATTGATAAGCATTCATCTAATCCTGATCTTTTTGCAATACTGCAGAGCTTCATTGAAAAGCAACAGAGCGAAGGTCTTCAGCTTGTCATATCTGCCCAAAAGAATGCCGGACATCCTTTCACTGAAACGCTGCGGAAGAATCTCTTCTCACGTGTCGGTAAAAAGAAGACTGTATTGTTTGATGGTTCATCATTCATTGAATCATCCACTTCACCGACAAGTCGCAAAGAACTTGAGCGAGTCGCGACGAAAATAAAATTGTTGCTTCTTGGCGGAGTGTCATCGTCTGAGAAGATTTGTGTCGCAATGTATAAGCAGGATGGGCTTGCATCGCTTGCCGGGCAAGTCTTTGAAGAGTATGGTGTCCCTGTAAACTCGACTGAACGAAGAACGCTGGCTACTGCGCCGATCTTTGTTGCGCTAGATTCTCTTTTCCGTCTTGTGGAGTTTAAGCTGCGCGTAAGTGAAGTGTTGCGTCTGTTGCACTCGCCGTATTTTGATATTCGTCACAGCACCGAAGACCCGATAGATTCGCATAATCTTATCGAAGTTATCAGAGAGTTTCGCCTGACAAGCGGTTCCGAAAAGTGGAGCGAGGAAATGACAGGACATCTTGAACGGCTCAAAGCTCTGCAAGATTTTGACGATGAATTTGATGAGCGTTCGCAGGCAAGGTCAATAGTCCGTCTTGAGCGTGGAATTAAAGATATTATACTTGTTGAGGATGTCATTGCGAAGTTTCGTCAGGAGCTAAAGCCCGCAGATTTCTTTGCTCTCATTAAGGATGTGCTCAAAGATTTTTCTCTTAAAGAGAGATTGCTTCACTCACCCGATGGTCTTATCGCGGTGAATGCTCTTGAGCTTGATACCCGAAGTTATGCTGCCTTGATGGAGACGCTTCAAGAAGTCGAGTCCCTGATTCGTGCACTTGGTATTGCAAGTACAGAGCATCGAGCAGAGTATTATGGGGAGCGAATCAGGACTGCCGCACTCAAGAAACGCTTCGCAGCTCGTGCCGAACCGGGGAGCGGCGTAATGATGACATCATTCGACCAAACAGCAGGGTATGACTTCGAGCATTTATTTCTTGTTGGTTTGAATGATGATGCGTTGCCAGCTATACACTCGCCGTCAGTAACAACACCGGGTGAGTATCAGCTATCGGAGGATGAGCATCTAACAAGTGAACGCTTCGCATTTTATCAGCTTCTTACTCGTGCGAAAGGGAAGCTCTATCTTTCATGGCAAAGTGCAGGCGGTGGCGGAAAGTCAGAGAAGTTACCTTCGGTATTTGTTGATGCTCTCGAACGGATTGTATCATTCAAGAAAGTTGAGGAAGATAGCAATGCGGATTTCATACTCTCTTCACGTGAATTCGCTAGGGCTACTGCAATTAATCCCCAGATGGTTATTCCCGAGAATACCGAAATTGCAACCCGCGATAAAGATTGGCTGCAACATATTCTCGCCGGAGCAGATGCAACATCTCGAAAGCGAACTGAAGGTGCCATCAGTGATTTTAATGGTTATATCGATCCCAATACGTTGCCTCCCGAACTTGCAGAACGCTTTAGAACCATGCGGGAGCGGACATATTCTGTCAGTCAGCTTGAAAGCTATGCCCGGTGCCCGTTCGAGTTCTTCTCGCATTATTTGATGGATCTCGGCGAAGCACCTAAAGTTGAGATCGAGGAGGGGATGGAGTCAAGCGAGAGAGGAGTACTATTGCATCGTCAGTTGCAAAAGATGCTTGCTACTATCGGTGAGCAAGGGAAAAACTTCCGCTCCCTTTCCTTCGATGAGTTCAAGAGTTATGACCCGTATAGCGGAGAGAAACTTGATGACTTGCTTTCCAAACCCGGTGCAAGGCATCCGTTCTGGCGTATTGATTTAGATACTCTTTACAATCCGCCCGATGGTAGAAAAGGTGTACTCGATAAGTTCTTAGAAGCAGAGCAAAGAAACGATGCGATAAAAACGTATCCTGTCCTTTTTGAACAAGGGTTTGAGAGCCAAGTAGTAACCGAACAAAATGGCGACGAGCCGGGGCGTTCGTTCAAGATTCGCGGCAAAATTGATAGGATAGATATTGATAGTGAGAATACATTCTATACTGTCACCGATTACAAAACATCCAAAGGTGCATCGAAAAAAGAAATTGAGAATGGGTTGAGTTTGCAGTTGCCGCTCTATCTGCGTATCGCCGAAGATATCCTTCGTTTGCATATCGGCAGTGAACTCGAAGGAGTCGGGGCGTTTTATCATAAATTGACAGGAAAGGAAGTCGGGAAAGAACCTGCACTGTTGATTAGGGACTATGCAGCTAAAACGTATGTAGAAATATCAAAGAGCAAGAAGAAGGGGATAGCCGAGTCACCCGAAGAACTTGAAGCTATTATCGAGACGACCATCCGCTATGCGAATGATTACATCGATGGGATGACTCGCGGGGAATTCCCTCTTGTCCGTGAAGATGGTACTTCTGCCTGTACCTATTGCGACTATAAACGTGCCTGTAGGGTATATGAAGCCAAAGAAAATGGAACACTTCGTAGGTCTTAATCATTTACTTACTACCCAATCAGACCTGTCTCCCAATTTTCTCTGCATACTTTTTACATCTCTTCCTGTTTTAGGTAGAGTATGAATAACATTTTAATAATATACACTTATGAGACAAGAAAGTAATTCCATACAAACATTTATTGTCGGTGCTGCTGTTGGCGGCGCAGTTGGCGCAGCACTGGCATTGTTATTCGCCCCAAAAAAGGGCAGCGAACTTCGTGCCGATATTGCCGAAACTGTCGGTGACGCTACTTCACGACTACGTAATGTGATTGGCGATGTCCGCGATAATGCAGAAGAGTTATTAAATGAGGGCAAAGAACGTGGCGATAAACTTGTGCAGGAAGCTGCAGAACGTGCCGAAGATCTGATCAACGAAGCTGATCGCCTTATTTCGGACGTTCGTTCTAAAATATCATAATAATTATAATTTCGGAGGATAATCCTATGGACATCGCTCTTTATATTCTTGGTGGAATCGCTCTTATTGCATTTACGCTGCTGATGCTGCGTGCAATGCGTACGTTGGGCCATGTAGATTCGTTAATGCGTGAATCACAACATCTTTTGCAAGAAGCAAAGCAGGACATTGATAGCATATCTGACGATATCAAAGAGATGAAAACACATTTCATACCGGTCATTGATAATATCGCAGAAGTTACCACCCGTATTGCATCAATCACTGAAGGACTTCATACTCGAATGGATGATGTGTACCGTACACTTGATGATGCCCTTGATGTCGCACATGGTGCGATCGAAGATGTTGAACGAATTAAAGATAGTGTAGTCGCAACAATAGATGCTCCACTTTCTGCTGTTCGTAATACGACCATTGGTATCGTCGGTGGTCTCGTAAAAGGTGTTTCAATTGTCAAGAACTTGATCGGTTCTTTCAGTAAGAACGGTAAAGGATAAAACTATTCGCCGAGTAGGTCAGGTCGGCGTTCTTGTGTTCTCTTGAGGGCTTCATCGTGGCGCCATGCGGCTATCTTTTGATGGTCGCCTGATTGTAGTATTTCCGGTACCTTCATCCCCTCGAAGTCAGCCGGCTTTGTATAAAGCGGCGCGTCGAGTATCCCTGCCTGAAATGAATCAAGCAGTGCGCTTTCGCTGTCTCCTATCGCCCCGGGCAGGAGCCGTACGATTGCATCAATGACACACAGAGCAGGAAGTTCGCCTCCTGTCAAAACATAATCACCGATAGAAATTTCCTTTGTTATAAACGCTTGACGTATCCGCTCATCAATGCCTTTATATCTTCCGCATAAGATAAGGAGGTTGCCTTTAAGGGAGAGCTGATTCGCAGTGTCTTGATTAAATACCTCGCCGTCGGGAGTCATGAAGATTACCTCGTCATAGGTTCGCTCGGCAAGCAGCTTTCGCATCACCGTAAAGACGGGCTCCACTCGGATGACCATCCCTGCACCGCCGCCGAAGGGCACATCATCTATCTGCTTATAATTACCAAGACCATAATCGCGGAGATTATGAACGACGATCTCGACGAGACCGCGTTCCTGTGCTCGCTTGATGATGCTTTCGCCGAGCGGACTTTCTAAGATCGGCGGGACAGCAGAGATGATGTCAATTCTCATTTACAACAGGAATGCAGATTCTCGTAGGCAGCAGAATCACGGACAACACCTTTTGTATTATATCCTGCTTTGCCGATAGCTTCCGTGATAGCTTTTTCGCTTGTCTTCGATGGGTCAAAGGAGACGGTAGCAACGATAGCAGGCGATTCGCCGCCGAACTTCACATCCGATGCACCGCCGCCGTCAACCATTGCCGACTTAAGAGTCTTCTTGCACATGCCGCATTTTGCTGTCGGAAGCTCGATGGTAGCAGTGGCAACTGTTGCCTGTGGCTTAACTTCAGCAGTTTCCTTACCACCGCAACCAATGAGGGTAGCCCCGATCAACAGGGCAGAGAACATGATGTTTTTATTCATAGCCAGTAAAACAATAAACCTAAAGAGTATATTCCGCATCGAATAAGTCACCCCTGAATTTTCCCGCTGGTGCCCCGTAAGTCCTTTATAAATCAACGAACTAATATTACACTTTCCGCAATTTTCGAGAAGCGAAAAGGTGTTGGGAAATAGGGTGTAGGATGGTGCTGTAAATTTACACATGATTGAATGGTGGTTTGGTTAGAAGGAGTACAGTAGGACGGACACATTCATGATGTTCAGTGCAAGCTTTCAGTCCGTCATTCCGAGCGAAGCGAGGAATCTGGGACTTACAAGACTATTGGTATTTGAAGGAGTATCCACTTCCAGATCCCTCACGGAGTTTACACTGAACGCAGTGAATGTGTTCGGGATGACAGTTGCTATATAAACAAAAGGACTTACGGGAAATGCCCGAACTTCCCCATGCAAATATACGAAATCCGGCCCACCTCTTGCAAGATGCTCGGACAAAATACCCTGTAACCCATTATAAATCAATAAGATAATCTTTGGGTATCTCCAAAATCCTCGTTTCGGCTCCGTTTTCGGCAATTTCCGTGGGCACCTATGAATTTCCGTAGGGGCTCGCCGGTGGCGTGCCCTATTCCCTCCCCATACCCCGAACAATCCGGAAACAGACTTACGGAATATTTTGTCTTTTATCCGAATGAAACGTATTATCCTCATCGGGTTCTTCTTGGTATTGCTTTTTTCGGAAGCAGGTTTTGCACAATGGAAAAAGTTAAATACTTTTGGGGATGGTTTAACAGGAATAGGTTGTATTTATTTCATCGATAGCTCTTTTAGTAATGGTGTAGGGTTTGTAGGACTTAAGACTAACGAAAATAAAGGGGAAGAAGTATGGCGCACAAGTGACGGAGGATATACATGGAAAAAAGTTTTTAATGCATCATCAAGAGTTGACGGAAATTGGGTATCTGGATTTAGTTTTAAGGATTCAATGGTTGGATGGTTTAGTTTGCACAATTTTGGCGGTGTATATAAAACTGTGGACGGAGGAAACAGTTGGTTTTTATTGCCTGGGACAACAGGCGATGTATCAGCTGTATTTTATAATAGTAGAACTAAAAAACTCTTTGCTTCATTTTGGTCTGGCAAAGGGATAGTTTCGGATGACGAAGGGCAAAACTGGTCACCTATGCCAATAGGTGGAATTTTGAACTCATACGTTACACAAGATAATCTATCAATAATAGTTAGTACCGCAAAAGGTGGATTTCCTTCACCGAACCCGTACATACTTTCACAAGATGGCGGTGTTACATGGAATTTCCTTTCTTTTGGTGAAGAGTCTTATCATCCTGTTATTAAGGATGGAGTTATATATGCGTTGAGTGAAGACGGCGGAAAGTTATATTTGTCATTTGACTTCGGACAAAACTGGTATTTAAGCTACCAATTTCCTTTTATGGTTACAGGCACAATGGGATACAATCAATATGGTATATTTTGTCAAAGCTATAGAGATATTGGAGGTGTATACAAATCAGTTGATTCCGGGAAAAATTGGATAAGTATTTGCGGACCTAGTAACTACTACGATACCCGTTTCTTTTGTGCAAATGACAGATTATATGCTGGTGATGACTATGGGAATTTATATTTAAATAGGTCAGGCAAAGGAAATGGTGTTCGTTTGAAAATTGACGGTCGTAATCAGCAGACTGTATATTTCGATAAATTATTCCCAATTAATATTTTCTATCCTAATGAATCTAATTATGAAGCAGTAGATTCGGTATGCTTTACGCTGAATCTAAAAGGTGAAATGATGGGGTATGAATTGGATTCTGTTGCTGATGGCTGGAAAATAAAGTGGAGAAGTATAACTGATTCAACAATGAAGTATTGTCTTCAACGAACAACGACTGATACAGTTGCTTTCAACTCATTGATGCTACGGCTTTACTTTAAAGCATATCTTACAAGAGATACAACAGCGCAGTTAACACTTGACGAAGTGAACTTCAATCAAGATGTTACCTTCCGAGACTGTATGATACCGACTCTTAGCGCAACCGATACGGTTAACTTTGTGATACAAAATGAGTGTGGTGACTCAACCCTACGAGCATTCTTAAACTCTAAACCCGTTTTGGAAATACTTTCTATTTTTCCTAACCCAACAAGTGGAGATGTTGCAGTCAGTTATTCATCATTACTAGAACAAAACATAAATTTACAAGTAAGCGATTTTATTGGTAAGGTAAAAATAGAAGAAACACTCTCTCCAAGAATTGGCATAAACAACTATACAATCCCCATCCAGAAACACTGGAGCGGCACCTTCTTCCTCCGACTCCAAATGGGTAAGGATGTAGTGACAGGTAAGTTCGTGAAGCAGTAGTTAACGTGAGGGCACGAGCTTCAGGAGCGTTGCGCCGCTTGGTTTGGTCTTTAGGTCGAAGGAGTGGAAGTCGCCGCGTTTGAACATCTGTGCCATGTCGCCGTAGTGCTTGCTGAACATATTGCCGGAGTTGCCTGTCGGCAGCGAGACGGAGATGTTCGTCGTTTTCATATCCGATACAGCGCGCATCGAAGGACCGACGCGCATCTCGAAGGGCTTCCAAAACGAGTAACTTGTCTGCATTGGTGTTGTAAACCCTCCCGGCGCGTAGCCGGCGTAGATATCCCCGAGCTTTGCTACCTGCGGGCTGAAGCGAGAGAACGGATGACGATAAGTAAGCGGATGCAGCTTTCCCCAATTCCATTTACGGCTATCACTGCCCATCATTTCTTTGAGCTTCTCGATCGACTGGTGAAATGCATATTTGATGATAGTGTCTCGCGTCTCGCGCTGCGGACTGCGTGTATCATCCCAGAGTAAATTATTTTCATCGCGGAGAAGATTCTGCATTGTCCGGACCGGCACATTATTAATATAAATATACTCATTGAGGAGATCGGTACCAATATCATCAATGAGGGCATCGGTGATGAGCCGTAGTAAGAAGACATTGCAAATAGATGTAGCAATATCTATCTCTGACTGCACGCCGTCCCAATTCTCAAGATATTCCAGTGCTTCTTCGGTAAGTTTGTTATAGGGCAGTGAGTCTTTCGTGCTACGCATAACGCGGATGATATGCGGTGCGATAAGCAGCTTCTCGAAGGGGCTTGATACGTCGCGGACGATAGCGCTCAAGCGTTTCTGGTCGAACTTGGGATACATCTTTAGCAACTGACGCAGTCTCTCTGTTCTTCCCGGCGGCTCCCAATTGTTTGAGTACGGGAAACTACGATGCACCGTTGCAGGGTTATTCGCCGATAAGAGAAATCCTTCAGATGGATTGAGCGCAGAAGGTAAGGAAGCGGATGTAGCATAGTCGTACCATCCGTCAGCGCCGTCGCCAGCTCTACGCGGCAGGAGTACGCTCTCCTCATCGCCGTTTCGTTTGGGTACTCTGCCGACAACATTAAACCTGATATTACCTTTTCTATCGGCAAGGCAGAAATTCAGACATGGCGTAGCATACTCGCTCATGAGCGGATTCTCTGTTGCGCTTGATAGGCGGTGGAGCTTTATGTATGCGCCGATCTCATCGCCCGTTACCTTCGCCCCATTCCACATAAGAGCAACTGACCTATTCTTCCCGAGGATGCTTGCCTTGCCTTGTGTAATCGAATGAAGAGTATCTTGTAAGAAGAACTTTCCCATCTCAAAGGTAGAGATGTCATTTACTATGGGACCGTATTCGCTTAATTTGATTGTGATTGGCGAGAGCGTATAGCCGGATTGATCATCGTTACGAACTGCGATGTTCTCAATAGTTGTCTTGATGTACTTTGTACCGAAGGGAGTTTTGTAACTAGCACCGTTTCCATCAAGGATAAAATAATCACTTTCATCTATCATCCCGTTGGTTACGCCCCAACTTACGTTCTCATTGCGTCCGCTGATAATAACTGGCAGACCGGGTACGGTGAACCCTGCAACATTTAACCCCTTCTTGCTTACCAAGTGTGCAATGTAGAAACGAGAGGGATTCCCGATGGCAAGGTGCATATCATTTTCAAGCAGTGCACCGCCTGACGAAGACTTCTTCGGACTGATTGCAATCGCGTTCGAGCCGCCACCAATGCCGAGCGAACCTGTTAGCTCATAAATCTTGCGAGTAACACGCGAAAGCGAACGGAATACTTCTGCAATAGCCGAATCCTTCGGCACAGCAAGAGAGTCGCTTACAGAATCAACAGCGATAATAGTTTTTGGAATCGGACGTGGCGCAACGTTTCCTTCAAGCACTGTCGGACCGTCATAGTTCGGCATTAAGCTTTGGAGTTTCTCACGCGAGACAGCTTGTGCTATATCACCGAACGCCGCATCATTCCAATAGGAGAAATTCATCTCCCAACTCATAAGCCGTCCGATAAGCATACAGTCTGTCGGTCGCCACCATGTTGGCTCGTACTTTAGAGCGTCGAATTCAAATCCGAACTTGCCGTGATGTGTTTCGATATAGGCATTCACTCCCTGCGAGTATGCGATGAGCGCCTTCTGTGTTTCTTTTGAAGACATCTTCCACATCTCATCAGCTATACGATTGAAGCCGATGGTTCGCGACCATTTATCAGCGATGAGCGCTTCTTTGCCAAGAACTTCTGCTAATCGCCCTTGTCCGATGCGGCGCGCGAAATCCATCTGGAAGAGACGCTCTTCGGCATGAACGTAGCCAAGTCCGTAGTATGCGTCTTCATCTGTCTCCGCTTCGATGTGTGCGACGGCAAAACTGTCGCGGTAGATATTGATGGGGCGTTTGAGCTCGGTGATCTCTACTTCACCTTCATATTGCGGCAGGGAACGTTCGATACTCACCGTACCAAAAATATAGATGCCGCTAACAAGAAGCGCAACCAGCAGAAGAAAACCAAATATGAAACGGATTATCATTCGGCAGGAGTGTCGTCGTGTAAAGGTGGGCGTTGCGATGCTTCAACGGCGAGCACATCGCAGCGTTCGTTCTCTGCATGTCCTGCATGTCCGCGAACCCATGTAAATGTGACTTTATGCTCTTTCAATTGCGGCAATAATCGTTTCCAGAGATCGATATTAAGAACAGGACTTTTATCCGCTTTGCGCCATCCTTTTTTTATCCAGCCGTCAAGCCATTTCTTCTCAATAGAATTAACGACGTACTGCGAATCGGTAACGATGCGAACATTCGACGGACGCTTCAACGCTTCAAGCCCGACGATTACGGCACGAAGCTCCATGCGGTTATTCGTTGTATGCTTGAATCCTTCGGAAAGCTCTTTCTCTCTACCTTCTTCGTCGCGAAGGATAACGCCGTACCCGCCGGGACCCGGATTGCCCGAACATGCGCCGTCAGTGTAGATTGTGATATTCGGTCGTGTAGTAGTAGTCAAGTCTGTTGTAATAGTACGTGCAAAATTACGAATGAACGATGTCTTCGGCGCTCGTTACCGGAAGTTCGCAGGAGCCATGCTTACATTTATAAAGTGTCGTTTTTCCGTCATACGGTTTTAGTGTGCGAGAGAAATCATTTGTGAATTCGCTCGGCGAATAAATGACTTGTCTCGGAGAGTAGCTTTTCGCAAGTATTGCTCTCATCGCATTATATTCGCTATTCTTTTCACCAACAAAGACTATCTCATCCGGCGGATGCAAGAGCCACATCGCACCGACGAGCATTTCCGGCATCGTGTAAGGGTACTTTTCAAGCTGTGCGGCGAATAGCTCTATCGTTTGTTTGGCTTTCGTCTTGTGCGTATCATTGCCTGTTATGGTATAAAGACGCAAGAGATTCAGAACAGCGATAGAGTTGCCACTCGGCTCAGCGCCGTCATACATGTTCTTTGTGCGGATGATAATGTCGTCAGCTTCGCGGCTCGTGAAGTATCCGCCCTTGATAAAGTCGTAGAGATTGAGGTCTTGCTCGGATTGAAGGGTAATTGCTCGCGATAACCACTCATCATCAAGCGTCGCTTCATAAAGATCAAGATACCCTTTTATCAGAAACCCGTACGTATCAAGCGTTGCCTCAAACCGCGCTTCGCCTTCGCGCCAGCGGTGCAGGAGCTTCCCGTGCTTTTGGTAGAGTTCATCCCAGATGAATGTTGCTGACTTTGTCGCTGCATCAATATACTTCGCTTCACCAAGAACAACTCCCGCTCTCGCCATTGCGCCTATCATAAGCCCATTCCATGAGGTCAGGACCTTATCGTCGAGATGCGGACGGATGCGCTTTGCACGTTCGGCAAAAAGCTTCTCGAATGAACGGTCAATTATATCGGAGATTTCATCTTCGGTCTTACCAAATTCTTTTGCTGCATCTGTTGTGCCGCGAGCATAGAAGATGACGTTCTTCTCGTCTTCCCAATTACCTTCTTCGGTAATAGAAGAGATAAAGTTGATTACATTTGCATCATCGCCGAGAATTGATTCTATCTCCTGCTTCGTCCAGATATAGAACGTGCCTTCTTCGCCTTCGCTATCAGCATCGAGCGCGGAATAGAATCCACCTTCTGGATGAGTTAACTCGCGAAGCACAAAATCACAAACCCCGCGTACTATTTGCCGATAAAAACTATCGCCCGTGATTTGGTAGCCGTCGAGATAACTATTCACAAGCTGCGCCTGATCATAAAGCATCTTCTCGAAGTGCGAGACGAGCCAGTAGTTATCTACCGAGTAACGATGGAATCCGCCGCCGAGCTGATCGTAAATTCCGCCGAGCGCCATACGGTCAAGCGTATGAAGCGGCATCTGCTTTGCTTCTTCTTCTTCTTTGAGCGCAAAGTAGTTTAAGAGAAAATCATACTGCACAGGACGCGGGAATTTTGGCGCGCCACCGAAACCACCCCATGTCTTATCGAACGTCCGCACAAAATGAGCATGGCATACATCGAAGCTATGCTCTTTGAAGCCGGTGTTCTCTCCTGAAGCGAGTGATTCGGTTTGAATCGCATTCGTGAGTCCGTCAGCAGACTTGATTAGCTCATCACGTTTCGTATCCCATAACTCGCGGATGCGCTCGAGCAATTGTTTGAAACTTGGTTTGCCGTAGCTCGGGACGGGAGGGAAGTACGTACCGCAAAAGAATGGCTTTAGCTGCGGGGTCATCATAACAGTCATGGGCCAACCGCCCGAGCCCGTCATTGCTTGTGTTGCCGTCATGTAGATAGCGTCAATATCCGGCCGCTCCTCGCGGTCGAGCTTTATGGATACGAAATGCTCGTTGAGGTATGCCGCTACGGACTCGTTCTCAAAGCTCTCGCGCTCCATCACATGGCACCAGTGGCAGGTCGAGTACCCGATGGATAGGAACAACGGCTTTTCCTCAAGGCGTGCCTTCTCGAATGCTTCCTCACCCCAAGGATACCAATCCACAGGGTTATACGCATGTTGGAGTAAATACGGCGAACGCTCTTGTAAGAGCCGATTTGGCTTGTCGGTAATTTTCATCGGGAAACGTAACAACAAAGAGGGAGGACTTGTCCGAAAGTATTTTAGTGGTTATCGCGATATTTTCTTAATACTTGCGGCACATCCGTTACGACTGCTTTTGCTCCGACTGCTCTTGCTCTGTCGTAGCCATCGGTTGTCGTAATCGTATAGACAGATAGATGAATATTTCTTGTCTTGATGTCAGCAATCTTTGCTTCGTTAAGTTCTTCGAGCATACAGGCGTAGGTGATTGCATTGCTGAAGCCGAGCAGTTCTGATGGCAGCATATCCTCAACACGTTTTGGTGTTGTGATTGGATTTGAAGAACGGCTGTTGAAGAAAGCAAGATAATCTGATGTAGGATGAATGATGGTAGAGATTGCATCCCACGGCAATGCACGGATGTAATCTATGCGGAATGATGAATACAGTGAGTATTCGTGCATACCGTATTTGCGGACAAGTGCGACGAGCGGCTCGATAAAGCTTTTCGGGTCGCGGGCAGAATACTCCTTCATCTCGATGTTGAGATAAACTACGCCGGCAGTAACTTCCAAAAGTGATTCAAATGTAGGGATTTCATTGCCGTCGTAGTCGCGACGAATTTCATCACAACTAACTTCCCAAATTCGCTTGCCGTTTGGTAGTTTCTCATCATGATTGCAGAGGAGTATGCCGTCGGAAGTCATCTGCACATCGGTCTCTATCATCTCCGCACCGCTTGTGAGTGCCGCGTGGATAGAATCGAGCGAATTCTCCTGCGTGCCACGGGTAGTGTCGCCGCGATGAGCACATATCATCGGCTGCTTATCGAACGGATATTCTTTGAGGGGAAGAAACAATGTTCAATTACGAATTAGGAATTACGAATAAATTTGATGCGCCTCGTAAAAACTCTTCAACGTTCATGCGTTTCTTGTTCTCACGATGTATCTCTAACAACTCAATCGCCGTCGTAGATGTACCAACAAAAAGCCGCTTCTTATCATCCGACATTTTGTATGCGCCGGAAGGGAGTGTTTCGGCTTCATTTGCAATCCTTGCTTTATAGACTTTTATTCTCTCGCCATTGGGCAAGAACGTAAAGCTTGCGGGATGCGGCGAGAGACCGCGAATCTGATTGTGAACGACTTCTACGGGTTTAGAAAAATCTATTTTGCAATCATCAGGAAATATCTTCGGTGCAGGGGTTGCGAGGGAGTTCTCTTGTGGCTTCAGAGAAAGTGTACCGCTTGCAAGTCCGCGTATTGTTTCAAGTGCAAGCTTTGCGCCGAGCCGCATGAGGTCGTCATGCAGTTCGCCGACATTCTCATCATGACTAATAGCTACTTTCTCTTGCAAAAGCATACTGCCGGTATCTATCTTATCATCGAGCAGGAAAGTTGTGATGCCTGATTCTGTCTCGCCATTCATTATTGCTCGGTGCATGGGTGCCGCACCGCGATACTTTGGCAGAAGGGAAGTATGCACATTAAATGTGCCGTACTTAGGAAGAGAGAATATCTCTTTCGGCAATATCTTATATGCTACGACGCAATAGATATCGGCTTCATACTTCTTCAACTCTTCAATGAAATTCGCATCACGTACTTTCTCGGGAGCTAAGAAGGGAATGCCAAGTTCGACAGCTTTCTCTTGTAATGCGGCAGGGCGAGTTTTGAGTCCTCTGCCTTGTTCCTTCTCGCTTGTCGTTACGACAAGGACTACGTTCTCGCCGCTCGATACAAGGTGCTCTAAAATATACGCCGCGAATTGCGGCGTACCAAAGAAGACGATGCGTAAACCGGAGGGAGTATCGCTCACTAATCTTCCAATTTCTTTTTCAAGAACGAAATGACAGGCACAGGGCTTGGGTCAACGCCTGATAGGAGTGCCATGTAGTAACTTATCCAGTCGCCGAGCGAAACGAGCGAGAACATCCGTGCAAGGCGTGTCGCGCCTTCAGCTAAGCACTCTTCGGTATGAATGCTCCGCTGATGAAGTACATCACGCAATATATCAAAACGTTTTGCAACACGCTCATGCTCATCAGCCATTGAGCGTAAGAAAACAACTGCAAACGTGTCGAGCATGCTTCGCGGATGATCCCAACCGTTTATCTCATTATGATTCATTTCGGGAAGGATATTCCCGAATGCAACATGCTTCGCATTCTCTTGTATCTGTCCGCGCCAACGAAGATTCACTGTATCAATTACATCGTTCGAGCAGTAGATGACGGGTATCTTTGTATTGAGCTTTGTTGCAAGTGCGAGAGCAATGTTTGTAGTAGATTCATGATCGTTATACTTTGCAGCGAGTGAGTCGAGTATCTTCGCCGCATCTTCGATGTTTGGCATCTCGCCTGAAGTAAATCCTAGCTTTTCGAGAAGGAGAAGTATCGGTACAAATGAATATGCAAGTCCAGCGCGTGGCTGAAAACCTTTTGGAAGTGTAATAAGCGGCAAGTTATTCTCTTGTGCAAGTCCTGCTATCTTGCCGCCTGTAGTGATGCAGACAATCATCGCACCTCGTGCTTTTGCATCGGCGAACATTGAGAGTGATTCCTCGGTATCACCCGAATAACTCGAAGCAATGACAAGCGTATTTTTTCCGACAAAACCCGGAAGTGAGTACGTGCGGTTAATGCTCATTGGTACGCCAAGTGAATCAGCAAGATAGGAGCGAACCAAGTCGCCGCCAATTGCCGAGCCGCCAAGACCTGCGACAACTATTGATTGAATATTAGACTTGCTCGGAAGTGTTTGGCTTGCAAGGGCTTCATTTGTCAGACGAGCGGCGTCGCGGAAGTGCGAGCCCATTTCACGTATTGCTTTGCCCATCTCAGCAGGGTCAGTAGAACGGATAAGTTCGTCAGTAACTTTTGCGGTAAAACTCATGAATAATAAGTGAGAAGTTAATGGGATTTCAACGCAGGGAGCGGCGAAAGAGGTTCATGGGGAAGTCGAAAGTCTGGTGTCCGGAGTCCGGAGTCAGTTACATAAATGATTACTTCGCTCGGGCTGTTAATTTGTTCAGTCTATTTTGAGAATGCTTTTGGCTCTCTTTAGAAGTGTCTGAACTTCATCGGTCGTATTACCTGTAATATTCACATGCCCCATCTTTCGCCCTTTTCGTGCTTCGGCTTTGCCGTATAGATGAAGTTTGACGTTCGGGTCTTTCAGAAGCTCATTCCAATCCGGTTCGCCGTCACTCCAGATATCACCGAGGATATTCAGCATTGCCGCAGGGCTTAGTTGTTCGGTACTTCCAAGCGGTAAGCCGCAGACGGCTCGTACTTGCTGTTCAAATTGATTTGTGATGCATCCATCTATCGTCCAATGACCGGAGTTGTGCGGGCGAGGGGCAAGTTCGTTGACGATGAGTTTACCGTTAGCTGTGACGAACATCTCAATGCAAAGTATCCCAATGCAGCTAAGAGACTCCATGATGCCGCGAGCTAGCTCAATAGCTTCATCGCGAAGAGAATCAGGTATCGGAGCAGGTGCGTAGGTCGTATCGAGAATATGATTCGTATGAATATTCCAAACCGTTCCGAAGTGTGCAAAGTCTCCGTTCGCGCTTCGTGCAGCTACTACGGATACTTCTCTCTCAAAATTCACAAATGCTTCGAGTATTGCTTCTTGTCCGTTGAATGTTTCAAAAGCAGATTGAAGGTCTTCCCGTGAAGTTATCTTCTTCTGACCTTTTCCGTCATAACCAAACCCAGCTGTCTTGATGATAGAAGGGATGCCAATGGTTTGTATCGCTCTATCAATGTCATCATTCGACGAGATGCGGTAGAAAGGTGTAACGGGGAAGCCGTTATCTTGTAGAAATGTTTTTTCGCGAAGACGATGCTGTGTGATATGTAACACTTTTGATGAAGGATGAACAGGAATTCGTTCTTCTATCGCTTCGACTACCTTGCTTGCAATGTTCTCGAATTCAAATGTAACGACATCAACGTTCTCTGCAAATTTCTTCGCCGCTTTTACATCGTCATATGATGCGATAAATTCTTTGTCAGCTACTTGTCCTGTCGGGGAGTTCTTCTCAGGCGAGAAAGTATGAACATAGTATCCCATCCTCTTTGCTTCAAGCGTGAACATCCTGCCGAGTTGTCCCGAGCCGAGAATACCTATCGTAGAGCCGGGGAGTATGGGGTTCAATGTGGTAGCTTTTCTTTAATGACCTTTGCTGTTTGTCCTTCGCGGTAGGTGCGAAGTTTCTCGCGGAGTGCGGGGCGTGAGTTCGCGAGTATAGCTACTGCCAGAAGTCCTGCGTTCTTCGCTCCTGCTTTGCCTATAGACAGCGTCCCGACCGGTATTCCGCCGGGCATTTGTACGATCGAGTACAGTGAATCAATTCCTTTCATCGTCTGGCTCTCGACAGGTACTCCGAGTACAGGTACTAAGGTGTTTGCTGCTGTCATTCCCGGCAGATGTGCTGCGCCGCCTGCGCCGGCAATGATGACCTCAATGCCGCGTCGCTCTGCCTCTTTTGCGTACTGCATCATCAGTTCAGGAGTCCGGTGAGCCGAGACTATTTTGCATTCATGATCAACTCCAAATTCAGAAAGAATATCTGCTGCATGAGACATCGTCTCCCAATCAGAACTGCTTCCCATAATAACACCAACTATCGGATTTTTTGATTTGCTCATCTTATTCTCCTTGTGCTAATGAATAACCCGGTTTACCGTCGAAGCTGCAAAGTGTCTCAATCTTGATAAAATCAAGACCAGATTTTTCTATCTCAGCTAAAAGCGATATAATATCAGTATGTGATATTGTATTATTTGTTGCTTTGAAGCGTAAGCGGTAGTGGTCTGTCAGGAATGTCTCTTTCATTCCATCTGGCCAAACCTTTACTCCGCGATTAGTTATGATAATGAGCTTGAGAGCATTACTTGAAATATTCTCAAGTCGTTTTGCAATTACATCAGGTGTACTATTATCGGAAAGGAATACATCAACTCCTACAACCTCCTTCTTTTTGTCTTTTCGATGGTAAGTATATGCTGTTGATATTCTTGACTCCTTCGAGAATTCAACTGGCTTGAAGTGTGCCGGTAGTTGTCCTAATCTCTCAATTACGGCATCAGCAAACTCCTTAGTCCCTGCAAGTTCTCTGCTATGATTATATGCATAAATATCTCTGGTATGAATTCCATCTTCGATGGTTTTTAACCATGCGTTATTTATCTTTTCTGCCACTTCCGATTGTCCAATATGGACTAACATCTGTATCGCGCTTTGCAATAGACCAGACGGGTTTGCTATGTTTTGTCCTGCAATAGTTGGGGCTGAGCCGTGAATTGCTTCAAACATCGCATAACCATCACCGATATTGGCAGAGCCTGCTATGCCTACAGAACCTGCAACCTCTGCTGCTATATCACTGATAACATCGCCGTAAAGATTCAGTGTAACTATAACATCGAATATCTCGGGCTTCTCGGCGACGAACGCCGCGCCTATATCAAGGATATAATGATCTTTGATGATGTCAGGATATTCTTCACCTATCTCATTGAATACTCGATGGAACAATCCATCGGTCAGCTTCATAATGTTATCTTTCGTAAGGCAGGATACTTTTTTTCTATTATGGGCTTTGGCATATTCAAATGCGTATCGAACAATCTTCTCGCAGCCGGGACGTGAAATGAGTTTGAGTGCCTGTACCACATCTTGTGTCTGCTGATGTTCGATGCCGGCATAGAGATCTTCCTCATTCTCTCTGACGATAACCATATTTATTTTCGGCTTCATCGTCTCGATATACGGTGCGTAGGCAACACAAGGACGTACATTCGCATACAAACCGAGTGATTTACGAATCGTGACGTTCAAGCTCTTGACGCCGCCGCCTTGCGGGGTAGTGATGGGAGCTTTCAGGAAGACTTTCGTGCGGCGAAGGGTATCCCATGATGAGTCTTCGATGCCCGTCGAAATGCCCGAGAGATAAATCTTTTCTCCTATCTCAATAACTTCGGGTTCTATCTGGGCGCCAGCTGCTTCAAGGATTCGCAGTGTGGCAGTCATGATTTCGGGCCCGATCCCGTCTCCATAAGCTATCGTAATTGGCGTTTTTGAGGGCATTTTGAAGTATAATAAGCAGTATAGATAAATGAAAACAAAGTTTTTGGGGTGAAAAATCCGTCGATAAGGGTAGTGACCAGTGGTCAGTGGCAAGTGGTTAGTTGGGGTGGGAGGTGATACGAAAAATTATTTTCTATTTTTAATATCTACCCGATTTTCTCCTTATATTGATATGTACTTTTATGGGCACCTGTTGGGCAATTAGGAAGTCTGAATTATAAATTACGAATGTAAGAGATTCGCATTTGTGACAATTTGTCATGAGCGAAAGGGGAAAGTAGTGATGTGTAAACTTAGTTCGTTGTAAAACAATATACTTAGCGGACCTTCACGGGCACCTATAGGTACGAAAAACGATGTGACAATTTGTCAATGTATAATAACTCCCAAAATAACTTATGACTATCAGAGGAACAGAATCTACGATAAAGAACCGCTTCAAGACGGTGGGGTACGCAACATTTGATGATGGATGGGAAACGATCGGTGAGGAATTGCCGGTAATCCAGACGCAATTCATGCCTGATAATGCGAAGAGTATTCTTTTCAAGAATGATAGTCCCGATATTCCTACGGCATATTCGCTGAATATGTACCGCGGTTGCGAACATGGCTGTGCCTATTGTAGAGCTAGACCGTATCATGAATATCTTGGGTTCAATGCAGGGATAGATTTTGAATCGAAGATCATGGTCAAGCATGATGCGGCGCGACTTCTGCGAAAAGCATTCGACCATCCAAAATGGGAGCCGCAGTCAATTATGATGAGTGGCAACACCGATTGTTATCAACCGGCCGAGCGAAAGTATAAACTTACGCGGCAACTGCTGGAGGTATTTCTCGAATATAGAAATCCTGTGAGCATTCTTACGAAGAATGCTCTTATCCTTCGCGACCTTGACCTTTTAAAAGAACTTGCAAGTTTGAATCTTGTAGGCACACTTATCTCGATAACATCGCTCGACCCCGTCCTTCGCAGCGCACTTGAACCGCGCACATCAACGGCGAAGATGAAGTACAAGGCAATGGAAGAGATGGCAAAGGCAGGGATTCCAACGGGTGTGATGGTCGGTCCTATCATCCCCGGACTCAATGACAACGAAGTGCCGAATATCTTAAAACAAGCCGCCGATGCCGGAGCGACTCGCGTTGCGCATACGATACTTCGCCTGCCTCATGCTGTAGCTCCGATATTTATTGAGTGGTTAGAAAAAAATGTGCCTGAGAAATCTAAACGAGTTTTGGCGAGGATCAACATGATTCGCGGCGGACAGCTCAATGACCCAAACTTCGGAACACGTATGACGGGTACCGGCGCCTATGCCGACTTCATGCATACTCTTATCCATACGCTATCGGATAAGTACGGTATGCAGATGCCGAAGAAGCCATTAGCAACTCACTTGTTTAAGAGGCCAGGACAGTTGTTCTAATCAGCGACTTATTGTTAGATAATGTGTTCTATCATTAGAACCTTTGCTAAAGTTACATGAGAATAATCGCACTTCTAATACTATCAGTAATTGCATCATGCACTAATGCGCAAAATCTACAACGTTCTGACGAAGGAGATGATGATTACCGCAAACGTATGAAGAAGATCGCATCGAGTACGATCTTGACACCTAATCTAAAGTACTTTAAAAGTGGTCGTTGGGAAGGGTACTTTGAATTCTCTTCCAGATTGGCAAATGATAGCACAGGGGCGGCGCATAAATTTCTGCTAAAGATAAACCGGACAGATTCTCTATTATCCGGCAAGGGTACGATGGATTTTCTTTTCAGTAAGGTCAATAGAACCAAGAATGTTGAGGTTAATGGGACAATTGATTCGTACGGCAATGTGAACATTAGTATTAAGCCATATGAGCAAATGAAGTATGAGCTAATCGGGATATGGACAGAAGATAATCATGGTAAACAGATTATAACTGGATATTCAAAAATTATCTTCGGTAATACGTTCAAATATAGCGGAGTATGGTCTATAAAGTTTGTACCTGAGAGTAACGAGTGGTAACATATTGAAATAGAACAGCCCTCCATTTCTGAAGAGCCGTTCCTGATTTCGATATTAGCTTACAGAAGAAAATACTTAATTACTACTGCACACTATCAAAATAACTTTTATTTTATCCTACTGAGTTGCATCTTTGCAAGTTCTTCAGGTGGTAATTTATTTCGCGTAAGCGGTAAGTTGCTTTTGGCTTGGTGGATAAGTCTTAGCTTTGTAGCTTGACTTACTCGGCTTACCATATATGCTCCAGTTTTAGTAGCAGCCTTGAAAGCTGACTCCATTATTTTTCGTATCTTCATAATACTAGTCTCCTATGGTTATAGCTGACACATTATATCGACACTATTTTATCTACGGGAGCAAAACGTTGCTATTTCAGCTCTTTCGTTTTCCGTTATGGGAAAATGAAGGTATTAACTCCCCAACAGGGGCGACGATCTCTTTAACGCGAGGTATGATATTCTCGAATGCCCAACCTTTGCTGCGTTTTTTTCCGGTAGCTTTTCCCAAGAAATATACGCCGGCCGCTATACCTGCTGCTAATGCTCCAATGATTAACTTGTTCATGTGCTGTTCCTTAATGAATCTGTACTAAAACTTATTGATAATATGTAATAGGGCATGTATTGTGCCAAAGTTGGACTAAAAAATTGAAGAATTGTACGATAAGTTTATACAATTATCAGAATTGGATGCTGCAATAAAAAAAACGACTCTTCATTTCTGAAGAGCCGCTTCTGCCTCGTTAATATGGAAGAGATCTTGCTTTTTATAGTAATACCTGTTACATAGCTACGAGATAATCCTTATTCACCGCCTCCATAACGGAGATATTCGGGCGTTATTTGTGGTGAAAGTTCTTCTTGGGATTTTGGTTGGATCTCTTTCGGCGTCAAACGGTCAGCCCGTTGTCCATCTGACGCCCTTTTCCTCATCAAATAGACCCCGGCGGTTACGGCTCCCGCTGCTGCGAGTGCTCCTGCACCGACCATCAGTTTATTTATTTTCATGACTTTTACTCCTTATGTTATTAATAAAAAAAGGACACGTGAAAGAGTGGTACACAAACCATGCCAAGTCTGTGATCAGATCGAAGTGTGAAGTAAGTATATTATATGTCAATTGTTGAATAAACTATCCATCACGACCGAAGCATCTTTGAGATGATAAGGATCTTTGAAATTGTTGTGATCGGATGTGAAGTCATTCGGGACATCCATATCAATGACAGGAGCAATCTCATTTAGAGTTTTCTTCCAACAAGTTTCTGTTTGGCGTAAGCCGAAGTCATCAATACGTTTTTGGAGGTCAAGATGAGTCGGAGGTATGAAGAAGACAAGTTCAATCCCATACTTTTTACAATGCGATGCAATGTCGCCGAAGCCCTGCATGAAGTCATCAGCATACTTGAAGGGAGAGTAGTAGTTGGCAGCAGATTTATCAAGCTGGAATTTCCAGAACTCTTCAGGTTCCATTGTTGGCTTACCGATTTCAGGGTCGCCGCCTGTGGCAGTGTAGTATATATTATAGAAAAATGCTTTGACAACAGTTTTATTGAACGGGTAGAGAATCGGTTCATCAATGATGTTTTTCGCTTCGGTCGCCCTGTCCATTCGTTTATATGAATTGAACAGATTGAAATTGAGTCCGATATATACTTTCTTTAGCTTGGTTAGCTTATTAGCATACCAGAACGTCTCGATGATTTCGGGTACGGTCGAACCGCCATACGCAAGGTTATACCACTTGGCTTTAGTCTTCTCTTCGATGGCAGAAGTACCTAAGGCATCGGTACGGGAATCGCCAAGGAGAATATTTTCTATCGGATGTTGGGAATACTCACTTAGCTTCCAGAGCGGGTAGTGAAATTTGTAGGATGTCTCGAGTTTTACTTTGTTCGGGATGAAGGATTCGCGACGATAGTAATTATACGGATCGGCAAGGACTACCATCGCGATGAATATCACGATAGGCAGAAGGAAATAGAGTGATCTTTTAATAAAGAGCTTCATTTAAAATTGGAAATAAATGAATTGTACTTCACTTCCATACGCACCAAGCCAGAGTATTGCGGCTATCAAAACATAATAGAACGTCCATCGCAGCCAGACCGGTTTACGGTAAAGCGCATCTCGTACAGAACCACTTCGCTGCCAGAGCTGAACGACTTCCAATGCGATGATACATACTGCGACAAGCATCATGTCATCTTTATTGAACGGCATCATCTTGATAATATCAGAGATATACTTGAAGTCACCGGAGAATAGATGTTGTATTAAGAGCGAGCCGTCACGGATAATTCTATCAATGATGATAAAAGCATCGCCTGTTGAATTAGCCCGAAAGAATATCCAAGCAAAGTCGGCGAGGATGAAGACGCAAGCAACTTGTATCAACTTCTCAAGCCATTTCACTTTTGAAATGCCGAGAATATTTTTTATTTTATCTCGGAATGATTGAGTTATGACAGCAAAGATCAGGTAATACCCGTGCAAGGCTCCCCAGATTACAAACGTCCAATTCGCACCATGCCACAAACCGCTGACAAGGAATGTGAAGAAGAGATTAAAGTACCATCTCGGCACTGCGACGCGGTTGCCGCCGAGCGAAATGTAAAGGTAGTCCTTGAACCATGTCGAAAGCGAAATATGCCAGCGTTTCCAAAAGTCAGAAATAGATTTAGAATAGTACGGCCGGTCGAAGTTCTTCATCAGTTTAAAGCCCATGACCTGTGCAGCGCCAATAGCAATATCAGAGTAACCTGAGAAATCGCAGTAGATCTGGTAAGCGAACATGACAGTAGCAAGGAGTGCTTCGATACCGTTATGACCGGCAGGATCGTTATAAACTTGATTTACCATCGGGGCGAGGCGATCGGCAATGACTACCTTCTTGAAAAATCCCCAAGCCATAAGTTGCAAACCGCGGACGACTCTATCATAGTCGAACTGATGATGTGTTCTGAATTGCCACAGCAAGTTCTGTGGTCTCTCGATAGGACCCGCAACCAGTTGTGGATAGAACATGACGTAAAGTGAGTAGATACCGAAATCTTTTTCAGCTTTCTGTTTGCCGCGATAGACTTCAACAACATACGCCAAGCTTTGGAACGTATGAAAAGAAAGACCAATCGGAAGAATGATAGCAAGGTTTTCAACCGGGTATTCCATGCCCATAAGATGAGCAAACCAATCGAAGGTGGCATTGAAAAAATTGAAATACTTGAAGACGAAAAGGACAAGACACGTTGAGATGATACTGACAACAAGTATCTGCTTCTTTCGACGTTGATTCGTTTCCTTCTCGATGTAGATACCGGCAATGTAATCAATAACGATAGTAAGTGCAAGTATCAGGATATAGACGGGGATGAATGCCATATAGAAACCGCAGCTCGCAGCAAGCAGCAAAGCCCACCTGTACTTATGAGGAAGGAGGAAGTACAGCGCCGTAACGACGGGGAAGAAGATGAGAAAGTGAAGCGAGTTAAAGAGCATATACTACTGGGGCGGATTAAAGATCCGCCCCACCATAATAATTACAATACTTATAACGCTTTCTCGATGCGGTTAATCACCTCATCTTTGCCGATGACTTCAAATAGCTCGAAGAGACCGGGTCCCATTCCGACACCGCTGACAGCAAGCCGAAGCGGATGGATGAGCTTCCCTGCTGAAAGCTCTTTTGATTCTGCATACTTCCTGACATTTGCTTCAATGGAGGCATGAGTCCACTGCTCATCAGCTTTGAAGACAGGAAGCAACTCTGCGAGTCGCTCTTTTGCTTCCGGTGTCCAGTTCTTTGCTTTAGATTTTTCGTCGAACTCGGTCGGGGCAGTAAAGAAATACTTGGAGAAGTCAACGAAGTCGATTATACTTCGAGCTCTTTCTTGCATGAGTTTGATAACCTTTGTGAGGTATTCGTCACTCACGATATATCCACGCTCTGTAGCAATCGGACGAACGAGGGTAAGAAGTGCATCCGGTGACTTGGCTCGGATATATTCCGAGTTCATCCACTCTAATTTCTCGCGTCCGAATACCGCACCAGCTTTATTGACATTCTCAAGCTCGAACTTCGCAATAAGTTCTTCCATTGAATATATCTCTTCTGTTGCAGACGGATTCCAGCCAAGCAATGCGACAAAGTTTACTAAAGCATCAGGTAAATATCCTTGTGCCTTGAAATCCTCTACAGCCACATCACCCTGTCTTTTCGAGAGTTTACTTCTATCCGGATTAAGAAGAAGCGGCAGATGTGCAAACTTCGGCATAACATCTTCCCAACCAAATGCACGGTAGAGTAGCACATGCTTCGGTGTCGAGGAAAGCCATTCCTCGCCACGAATCACATGCGTTATCTTCATAAATTTATCATCAACGACATTTGCAAGGTGGTATGTCGGGAAGCCATCGGATTTGAGAAGGACCTGGTCGTCTATCGTTTTTGACTCAAAGGTAACTTCACCGCGAACAAGATCATTGAATGTGATCGACTCGCCGAGCGGAATACGAAGACGAACTACATAAGGAAGTCCGGATGCTATCTTTGCATCTACTTCCTCTTTGGTCAAGTTACGGCAATGACGGTCATACATAGGCGGTTCACCGCGAGATTGCATTGCTTTGCGAACTTCATCAAGTCGCTCGGAAGTACAGAAACATTTATATGCATGACCTCCTTCGATAAGAATATCACCATGCTTCTGATAGAGTTCTGTTCTTTCTGATTGTGTGTATGAGCCGTAATCTCCGCCTTGAGTAGGACCCTCATCGAAGGTGATACCACACCACTCCATTGTGCGAAGCAGATTATCAACAGCACCTTCTACGTAACGTGTACGATCAGTATCTTCTATACGAAGTAAGTTTACACCGCCGGTATGCCGAGCGAAGAGAAAGTTATAGAGCGCGGTGCGGAGTGAACCGACATGGACAAGTCCTGTTGGTGAAGGGGCAAAGCGTACTCGGGTTACGTCAGACATATTTATATTGACAGAATATACTCTCTACTCGAACGAAAAACCCTCGACGTATATCGAGGGTTTTCGGGAAACGGTTTACTTGCCGAAGCAAGAATAAGGGCGAGCGAGGGGTCTCGAACCCCCGACATCCAGAACCACAATCTAGCGCTCTAACCAACTGAGCTACGCCCGCCATATTTTTTGAAACCGTATGCCCAGTTGGACTCGAACCAACGACCCTCAGCTTAGAAGGCTGATGCTCTATCCAGCTGAGCTATGGGCACAAATTGCTGATAGCGACTAAATAAACGGCGCAAAAGCAGAGTAAGTTCAAAAATCATCGAAATTTCGCTGTTATCCCCAAATAAGGTCTTTTAACCAAACAAATACGATTGTCATAAGCCATCCTAACAGTACCATTACAGCGAGGATGAGGACAATAACCCAACTCCGTTTCCAAAAATATCCTTTTTCATGGGTAAGCTTATAGACTTCCTTCTCTATAAATTTTTCAGCATCATCAAAGATCTTGCCAAGTTTTGGCGATGACTTATTAAGGAACGTGCGTAGCCACAGCTGAAGCCGAAATGCCCATTTATATTCTTTCGATAAAAATAGGATACCAACAATAAAGAAAAGTAAACCTTGTAAGATTGGTAGGATAAATCCGGCAACTCCAAGCAGAGTAAACGACCACCCTACTGTTTTATTAACGAG
Organism: Kapaibacterium sp. (SeqCode); assembly: GCA_046590205.1. Classification (GTDB taxonomy): domain Bacteria; phylum Bacteroidota; class Ignavibacteria; order Palsa-1295; family Palsa-1295; genus DATDEW01. The sequence goes on along the minus strand of JBKJTT010000065.1, from coordinate 5,165 downwards.
CGAATTTTTGGTCATGCGATAGTGATCTCTTGCTCCTTATATTGCAACTCATAAAGCGTTCGGTAAATGCCATTGATTTGCAGGAGTTCGTCATGAGACCCCTTTTCACGTATTTCCCCCTTATGCATTACGATGATCTTATCTGCTTTCATTATCGTAGAGAGGCGATGAGCGATCACGATAGACGTTCTGTTCTCAAGTAGTTTTTCAATTGCATCTTGGATCATCAATTCGCTTTCAGTATCAATGCTTGATGTTGCTTCATCGAGGATAAGAATAGCTGGGTCGTATGCAAGTGCACGTGAAAATGATAGAAGTTGCTTCTCACCGACAGAAAGAATCGCCCCGCGTTCTTTTACATTTGTTTCATATCCCTTCGGGAGTCGTTGAATAAATCTGTCTGCTCCTGTAGTGATCGCAGCATGTTTCGCTTGTTCGGCAGATATGTGCTCATTGCCAAGCGTAATGTTTGTCAAAACATCAGCACTGAAAAGAAATACATCCTGTAAGACTATCGCAACATGGGTTCGTAGATCACGCGGGTCAAGAGAACGAATATCGTGTCCATCAATGAGTATCTCGCCTTTTTGAAATTCATAGAACCGTGTTAAAAGATTCGTGATGGAAGATTTACCAGCACCCGTCGCGCCGACAAATGCAACCGTTTCTCCCGGCTCTACTTTGAAGGAAATATTCTTTAATATATAGTCTTCATCATTATATGCAAACCATACGTTCTTAAATTCAATCCCGCCATGAATACGATGTATCTTCTCTGGCTCTGCAGGTTGCAAGATAATGGTATCATCGTCAAGAAGCTTGAAGACTCGCTCGCTGGATGCCATAGCTGACTGAAGTATATTATACTTCTCTGCAAGATCTCGGAGCGGACGGAAGAACATTTCCGTGTATTGAACAAAGGCAATGAGTGTTGTTACGGTCAAGCCGTCCTTTATATGTAATGGCTTTCCGAGGATCGCGCTGCCTCCGTACCAAATGATAAGGCCAAATGCAACTGCAGAAAAAAACTCTACGGCAGGAAAAAAGACAGCATAGTAAAATACTGACCTGATGTTTGAATCAGCGTGATCGCGATTGATCTTTTCAAATTCTTTATATGTACGCTTTTCTTGACCAAAAAGCTGAACCGTTATAATGCCGGAGACTCTTTCATTCAAGAAAGCATTCATTCGAGCAACATATAAACGAACTTCCCGGTAAGATTCACGTGCTTTCTTTCGGAAGAGCGAGGTGCCATAAAGTAGGAATGGCAACACAGTGATCACCGCAAATGAAAGTTCGACGTCAATTGAGAACATGAATACAAAGATCCAAACAAGCACGAATATATCAGCAAAGATCATGACAATGCCTGAACTGAAAAGTTCATTAAGCACTTCAACATCACTTGTTAATCTTGTGACTAAACGCCCAACCGGGTTCTTATCAAAAAATCGCATTGAAAGCGCAGAAAGCTTCGTAAATATCTCTTTACGGATATTATAGATCGTTTTTTGTCCTATCCACTGCGTAAGTAAGGTCTGAACGTATTGTACTAACGCTTGAACAATGACAGTGGACACCAAAAGAAAGACCAACATATAAAAACCATCATAATCTTTCTTTAAGATGTAATCATCTATCGTGATCTTTATAAGGAGTGGCCGAAGCGGACCGAGGGCGGAAATGATGATAGTGATGAAGATTGCACCTACAACACGCCATTTATACGGACGTAAATAGGCGATGAGCCGCTTCATAAGTCGACCATCGTAAGCTTTCCCCAATAATTCTTCTTCGTGAGCCATAAATTGCGAGGTAGCAACATATTCACGATAGAAAATATCCTTTCGGAATGCGATTGCCGATTGCGGTGTTTCTACGGTTCATGTTGTTCGTTGTTACCTGTTGCTACGAGTGAAAAACTACCCGGAATTACTACAATCATCAGTTCTCGACCCCAAAGGATATAGCGTATCCTGCCAAACCTGCACCCGATCAAAGCCAACCGAAGAGATAGATAAGCCCGTCTCCAACTGCGGTATCGTTGGCGTCTATGGGCATCCAGAGGCATCTGTTATTACCTATTATGCTCTCCACTCATTACAGCACCGAGGGCAGGAAGCGTCAGGTATCATTGCATCGCGCGAAGAGTCAAGCGGAAAACGCACATTTTCTGTCTATAAGGATCATGGTCATGTACTCAATATCTTTGGTGATAATAAGATACTCACCGAACAGCTTGCCGGGGACGGTGCGATAGGACATAACAGGTACTCGACAACAGGCGCAAGCGGCAAGATAGAGAATATCCAACCCTTCCACATGAATTACCGCAACGGCAACTTTGCCCTCGCACATAATGGAAATCTTACCAACACACGAGTTATACGTGAAGAGCTTGCGAATGCAGGCACATTGTTCCAAACGGGTACTGATAGTGAGCTGATTCTCCATCTTGTCGCGAGATCACAGAAAAAAGATCAGGTGGAGCAGATACGCGATGCACTCATTAAAGTAGAAGGCGCCTTCTCACTCTGTATGATGACTGACGACGCTTTGGTACTGGCTCGTGACCCCCATGGAATCCGTCCTCTTGCACTCGGAAGATTGAAACTTGCAGACGGAAGCTATGCCTATATTGGCGCAAGTGAAACATGTGCATTTGATATTGTCAATGCCGAGTATATCCGAGATGTCCAACCCAATGAGATCGTTATCATCGATGCGAATACGCTCAAGACGGGTGAAGTCAGATCAGTAAAGATCCTTGATAATCCTCCCGTTCCTCATCATTGTATCTTCGAGTATATCTACTTTGCTCGACCTGATTCAAAAGTGTTTGAAGAAAGTGTGGATAAAATCCGCAGAAAGCTTGGTAAGAACCTTGCCGCCGAAAGTCCGGTAGAGTATGAAGGTAATGGTAAACGTGTAACGGTTATTAATGTGCCGGATTCGTCTAACACTGCAACACTCGGATACGTAAGCCAGAACAACAAAGTAGGAAATCCATCAAAGTATGAGATTGGTCTTATTCGCTCACACTATGTAGGCAGAACATTTATTCAGCCGGGGCAAGATAACCGCGAGATGAAGGTCAAAGTGAAGTTTAATACTGTTAAAGGTGTTCTTCGCGGAAGACGTGTTGTAGTAGTGGATGATTCTATTGTTAGGGGAACAACTTCTAAGTCACTTGTCAAACTTCTTCGTGAAGCGGCTCCTAAAGAGATCCACATGCGAATTACATCTCCTCCAATAACACACCCATGTAAATATGGCATGGATTTCCCGAGTAAGGAAGAGCTTATCGCAAACGACCACAATTCGAATGAAGAACAAATAGCGAAATCACTCGGAGTTGATACCCTTAAATATTTAAGTATAGAAAAACTTTTAGCAAGCGTACCACATAAAGATAAAAGCGGACAGAAAATTGATTATTGTACCGCTTGTTTTACGGGGAATTACCCGGTTGCTATTGATGAGGTAGCGATGAGTCAAGAGCACAACGATGACTAATTACTCTGTATCAATAGTGAAGAGGTCAGAGCCAAGCTCTTTTCTGCCAACAAGTCGCCCGGTATAATAGAGTCCACTGACGAACGTTTTTTGTAGGGTATAAAGCAGTTGCCCATCAATACTGCTTTTGATATAGAGAGTATGCTGCCCTGATGGGATTAATACATAATTGCGTATTTCCTGATATGTTACAGGTACCGTAAAAATCGGCGTACCGTTCTGATCATCAATATACACTTGAACTGTTGGTGTTGGTTGTGGGTAATCGGCTAATCCGTTCGTTAATCTGAAGTAAGATGTCCCTTCACCAGGAGACACTTTCTTCATTGAATCATTTGCAAAGTAAGGGTAGAGCCGGCTTGGTCCTGTCCCATCTGATACTTGGAAGAGGGCGACAGATGTAAGTGAGTTTGCTGAGAACGAATCCGCAGGTACACTAATGCTATCTTCAAACTTTGTGGTACCGTTAAAATATTCTGCGTAGAGCGTAAATGCTGTGTCATTGCGTACGGGTACGTAATCTTTTACTGTTTGCGATAGAGCATTACCAAATATATAATCTACATTATTAATACGTGTTCTAAGGAGTATTGGACCACCACCATCAATGAAAGACGTCAATCGAATAAATGCTGGACCATTTGCATTTCTGAAGGTTGTGTCAACTTGCACTACCGTATCAGTATCATGGATGACCTGTTGCTCAACGGTATGTGCACAGCCATAGAATGATGAGATGATCATCGGAATGAATATGAATAACTCTAAAGCAACGACTAACGAGCCAAGCCGTTTCCTGTTCATTTTATGATACTGCTTTGATGCCATAGTTGATACGCTCATGAAGTATTTCGCGTTAGACATTTCTTCGGATACGAATCTACGACATTTTTCCATGACTTGTGGGTAAAAATGGGAAAATGTGGATAACAGAGATGCCTATTTCTTGCTCAATTCTGCCATAATACGTGTTATCATACTCTTAATAAACGTCTTTTCGATGGCGAAGTTACGCAAAGAAGAGTTTACGACTGGCTCAAATATCCCGATTAACCGTATTTATGGTAATGAGGATGCGGGTGTATTTCCTTTCACTCGCGGTCTCTATCCCGAGATGTACCGTGCACGATTCTGGACTATGCGACAGTACGCAGGTTTTGGTAGTGCAAAAGAATCGAACAAACGTTATCGGTACTTGCTTGAAAGCGGCACGACCGGATTATCAGTCGCCTTTGACTTACCGACACAAATAGGATACGACTCCGATCACCCGATGGCAATGGGTGAGGTGGGCAGAGTTGGTGTGCCAATAGATTCACTTGAAGATATCGATATACTCTTTGATGGTATTGAACTTGAGAAGGTCTCGACCTCAATGACCATCAACGCAACTGCATCCATACTGCTTGCATTTTATGTTGCAAAGGCAAAGCAGCAGGGGTCAGATCTGAAGAAGATTACCGGTACGATACAGAATGATATTCTCAAAGAATATGCGGCTCGTGGGACGTATATCTACCCCCCATCTGCATCAATGCGTATCATTACAGATATTTTCTCATGGTGTACGAAAGAACTTCCACAGTGGAATACTATTTCGATAAGCGGTTACCATATCCGCGAAGCAGGTTCAACTGCTGTTGAGG
>JBKJTT010000038.1:0-4461 GCA_046590205.1 Kapaibacterium sp. (SeqCode) | reverse complement strand
TTTCCCCCCCCCCCCCCCCCAGAAAACACGAGTAGATTCATAGGTTTTTTTCATTGTGATGTATAGTTAAAGTGAAAAACTATCAATGGTTTCATTGATAAAGCAGTAAATAGAAGTTAGAACCATACTATATAGTTCCGCTTAAGATTCTAATGATTAGAAGCGCAAATAGAATTTGGCTTGGATATCAAGTTCTGCTGGCTCGTCGATACCGAGACCGAATGAAGGACCGATGGTAAAATCAAATCCGAAGTTCGAACCGCTACCACCCGGGGTTGACATAATGCCGACAGCAGGTTCGAGGAGCGTTGCAGAGTGTCTCTCACCTGCGGTTTCAGGTGTCTCCTTCGAGAAGATACCGTAGTATCCTAAGCGGACGACAGGATTGATAATACCATCAAGAAGCGAAATCGGCGACCAACCTAACTGCAAACCAAATGACTTTGGCGACTGGAATATCTGCGAGAAGTTCTGTGGCTCTTCGTAGCTTAAGTACGGTACGTTCGATGAGTAGAGCAAGCCGAATGACATATCGAATGTGAGTGCAGGCACCGCAGATTCAACACCGATAAATACATTCATCCCCGTACTCTTACCAAAACCAAGACCGGAGCGGCCTTGAATACCTGCGATAACATCGCCGGACTTTGCATCAAGTTCTTGTTTGATAGTAGAATTCTCGTCTCGGAGCAGATCATTAGTTGATGTGAGTCGCTCTGACTTTACCTGCTCGATTGCAAGAGCAAGGTTAAGCTGCTCTAATCGCTTTTTCGCACTAAGTTTTTGTCCACCGACTTCAAGTGTATCAGCATTCATGAGGTCGATACCGTTACCGACCATAAGCGGCTGTTTCTTCTCGAAGTTTTTTGTTACGTTAAAAAGCTCTCTGCCTGTACCAACTTCTTTTACGACCATGCGGTATTGATACGTACCATTGATAAGAGGCTTTGCGTCATACTCTGCCAAGTAATCCGCCGGGCGCATAATTGAATCAATGAGCGTATGCGGATGTGCTTCATCCACAACAGAGAGTATATCAAACTTTACATGCGCTATCTGCGCAACTGTGTATGGTACTGAAAGACGTGATGAAACAGGTGAAAGCGATGCCTTCCCAAGATCGAACTTCAAGCGTTCGCTTGAGAGGAGTATGTTCTCGCGCAAATGACGCGCAAAATCTTCATAGAAGTTTAACGGCTCAGCATTGTCCTCGATCTTGATGATAAGCGCTTGACGATCAGGCGGTGTGTTATCAAGACGAAGTTGGATTGGCTCACCGATCTTAAATGCAAACTCTTTCGCATAACGCTCTAAGCGTACTTCACTCTCGGAGCGGTTGGATTGTATAGCGCGCTCGATAATACAATAGTAACGAATCGTATCAGATTGCCTTACCGACGGAAGCGGCAGAATGCCGAGATAGACAGTATAAGAAGCATCATCACCGCGAAGAACATTCGAAAGGTTGCTTACAAGCGGCAGCGCAAGCGGTGTACGAGCAGAACCGACGAAATACATAACTGATTGCGGCGTGGCTGGGCTTTTATCAATACTCTCTTTTCCTTGTGGCGAGAAGGCGATGTATCTTGGCTCAAGGAGAAAACTTGTTTCGTGGAGGACAACTTCACCACTTGGCGCATCAGTGCGGATATAATCTGCCATGACGCGGAGTATCTCCGGCTCAAGCTTTGTATCGCGATAGTTAGCGCGTTCTTTTTCGATGCGCTCGAACATGAGGTCATCAATACTTTTGACGTATGAGCTCGGGTCGTCGTCGTTACTGTACTTTTGTTCGGGAAGTGTGTTTTGCTGTGCGCGTAGCGAAGAAACCGAAATGACAAATGCCGCAACTACCAATAGGTATGCGGCACTGTGTCTTACGATCTTCTTGAGTTGTACCATGCAGATTGTTCTTGTGTGAACAGTTTACATTTTGTCCTGCTGGGTAATCTCGATAACAGGAGTTTCCTTTACGAGCTTTGCATAACGGCGTGAGATCATAACATCAGTAGGAGTGCTTACCTCTTCTGAAGCAGCAGCAATGTTCTCTTTTGCGATCGGTGCTTTTTCTGTAGCGACGGTCGAAACATTCTTACGTGTCTGCTTTGGAGTTACGGAAGTCGTCTTAGCAGTTGGGGCTGCTACATCAGCAAGCACAGGAGCTTCGGTACCAACAATTGGGGTCGAAGCAACCGGAGAATCTTTGGGTTGCTCAAGTGCAATAGTGGGCTGGACTTGAATATCATTCTTGGGCAATGATGTCCAGAGGACACCAAGCAAGAGAGCAAATGCAACACCAATACTCGTGCGGCGGAACCACATCTGCTTGATCATTGGTGCAGCAGTACGCATCGGATGTGCAGGCGGAGCATCAACAAGCTGTTTCTTAGCAAGTTCTTTGCGCAGTGCAGCCATTGCCTTGTTATCAGCTTCAGCGGTAAGCATAAAGCGCTCATCACTCGCCGAGCGAGCAAATGCTTTCGCCATCACATGATACTCAAGGGCAGCATGTGCAAGTTCTTTATCACTAGCAAGAGCAGTCTTTACCTCACGTGCGGTAACATCAAGTTCACCGTCGAGATAGGCAACAATATGCTCTTCGTTCAAATATGTGTTCTTATTCATCATCGTCACTTTCTTTTTCTTCCTTCGCCAGCTTTTCTAAGTATTCACCACCTAACATGGGACGTAATACTTTTCGCAAACGTTTTTTTGCTCTGAATACTCTGATACGAATAGTCGAGAGCGATGTTCCCGTCAAGCGTCCAATCTCATCGTAGGTCAACCCTTCGTACTCACAGAGCATAAGCGCTTCTCTGTAGGTTTCAGGTAGTTCTGCAATTGCTTTGAGCAAGAGATCGGTCTGTTCCTTTTTCGTAAGCACTTCAAGAGGGTTATCGGAGCGTTGAATGCCTGTTGGTGCATCAAGTGCTTCATCCTCATTGAGGTGATCGGGGTCAAAAGGTCCACCCGAAGACGAAACCATGTGCTTGATTCCGCGTTTTTTCCAGCTTAGGCAGGTGTTGCGCGTTATCGTGAAGATCCACGCGCGAAACTCGCCATGCTTGAAGGTATTTCGGTACTGTGAGACACGCAGGAATACTTCCTGATATGTGTCTTGCACAAGGTCTTGCTGAAGTCCGGCTGAAAGCATCACTTTCGTACAGTAGGCAAAGACGCTTGCTTTGTATCGTTGATAGATAGCAAAGAACGCTTTTTCATCGCCTTGCTGATAGCGAAAGAATAGCTCCTCGTCGGATTCCGGTCCACCGGCTTTTGAATCAATGAACTCATCGGTGAAACTTCGTGCAAGTGCAGGTGTTTTTTTCGCCTGTGCTTGTGGAAACAACTCCGAGCGCGGTATCTCTACCTCATCTAAAGGCTGCTTCTGCACAATCTCCAGCGAATCATCACCGGAAAGAACGGTCTCAGTTATAGGAAAGTCGTTTGGCATCCATTCGAAGAGGGCGTCGAATTTATCCTCATCTCGAGCCACGCTTTCCTCTTTCTGACCCTTGTCTTTCGGAGGTTCGCCCGATTCTATGTAAGAACTTTCAGACACGATAAAAATTACACCTCAACGTGGATAATTTGTTAAAAAAGTGATGATTATTTCATATTTCTATGAACAATACTTCACAAACATACGAAATGTTGAAAAGTGTTTAACTGTGGGGGTAATTTAGTACTATTTACAACACCCGAACTCTCTTTTGAACAATGACTATGCCGTCGGGAACAATGCCGATAACTGCTCTTGGTTATACCCCGCCGAAAGAGCAAGTATCAGTTTCAACCGCGCCTTTTGCCCGTTCAAGTAAGGAGCAAATAAACACCCAAGCTTTTGTAGCTGACGCCCAGCACCAGGGTAAGCATAATACGCACGTACCGGACCCGACGGGCAACGAGAAGTGATCACGACAGGAATACGCATCTCACGCGCCTTCGTAATACCGTTCATTGCGCCAGGGGGTACATTCCCCTGTCCCATTGCCTCGAAAACGATACCTTTTACTCCCTCTCTTATCGCACATGAGATGAGCATATCATCCATCCCTGTATATGTCTTAAATAACTCAACGTACGGCAATTCGTTATCATCGCTTACCGAAATATGTTGACGAAACTTGGAAGATCGAAGCTTCTCCGGTGCACCAAGAGATAGCGTATCAACTGTACCAAGCGGACCGTATTCGGGCGACCGAAATGTATCGGTTCGCATCGTATGAGCTTTGGTTACTTCAGCGGCATGATGTATCGTACCATTCATCACGATAAGTACACCTTCATCATTAAAATCATTGCTTGAGGCAACTGCGATGGCATCAATGATATTACTTCCGCCGTCCCATGCGGTATCAAGCGAGTGGTGCATTGCACCTGTAAAAACAACCGGCTTCTGGCCACCTATTGTGAGATCAAGGAAGTACGCTGTCTCTTCCATTGAGTCTGTTCCATGTG
>JBKJTT010000067.1:0-8952 GCA_046590205.1 Kapaibacterium sp. (SeqCode) | reverse complement strand
ATCTATAGCAACTGGACACATGCAAGCAGTATTAAAGATTACTATTCATCAACATGGTGGTACTGGACTCGCAATATACCTGCTAATGCTCTTGAAGGTAAGTGGGAGTATGCAGTAAAATTTAGAGACGTTATCTATAAATATCATTTCTATGTGAAGAAGGGTGCATCGCTTCCTCCTACGACTGCACATCTTCTCTGGCCACCTGATGATTCGACAGTGCCGCTGCGGGATGTGAATTTCGACTGGGACATCGCTTCAGGAGCATCGTCGTATCGTTTGCAGATAGGTGAGCATTCACGGTTTATCTCAGCAATATATTCTGATATTACCGTTGAGCAATCTGAAACGACCATGCTTAATATGCCTTCGCAGAAGAAATTCTATTGGCGTATTCAGCCGCTCAATGGCACTGCTGCCGGGCAGTGGTCGCCAACATGGTCATTCAAAACAGCTGGACAATCGTCGGTAGAGAATGTTGTAGAAGATAAGAGCATTCGAATCTATCCGAATCCGTCTTCATCATATATTATGATTGAAGCTGATGATGCGCAAACTGTTACTCTTGAGGTTACTGATATGACAGGCAAAAGTGTGATGATGCAAACGGATATTCACCTCTCGTCCGAACCGCTTCGTCTTGATACGAAGGATATTCCATCGGGTGCTTATTATCTTACTCTCAATCGAGGGGATGTGAGAACGACTAAATCTTTCATCAAGCAATAAAAAAAGGGCGGACTAAAAGTCCGCCTGCTATTTCCTTTGAAGCTCGAAGTAGCATTTCAAAGAACAACAAATTACCTGCTACAAAAAACGGAAATAGACACATGCACAGAGTCGGTTCGCCCTTGTAACAGATTCAAATATCAGCAGTTAGTAATGTATTGTGCATCGTTCTATTCCTACACCGTTTTACAAACATACGAAAATTTTGGCTTAGCCCGGTTGGAGTCAGTGTCAGAAATAGCTCGAAAAGTCGGTTCTCACTTGGTTCTCACACGGTTCTCATTATAAGTATTTTTCTCCGCCAGTATAATAACATCCTGCAAGCTCTATATCAAAAAATAGTATCCAACGCGGACCCCCGTTAGATACCGATCATTTTCATAAAAATAAAACTACCCATTGCAAAACAAACTACAATGGGTAGGTAAAATGTAGATTAGATGTTACTTACTTCATAAACTGCACCTTCCTCGTAACGACTTCATTCCCTGCCTGAACACGAACGAAGTATGTGCCCGGACGAATGGTTCTGCTATCGAGTGTAAACTGATAGTGTTCTTGGGCACTTGATCCGTTGAAGAGAGTAGTTACAAGTCCGCCTAAGACATTATACACTTGCACAGAAAGAGGTATGTCCTTATACGTGTCAAGTAATACCTTCGTACTACCCTCAAAAGGATTCGGGTTTATGGTTAGGCGAATGGTTGAGCTATCTCCATCATAGTTTGAAGGCTTTGGATTATCCGAAGTGCGCTTGTATGCAGGATTTGAGTCCGGCAATGCAGGTTCAAAGTAATCATCATTGAAACGCAGACCCGAAATTATATCCCATTCATTGAAAGGAATAGCTCTGAATGCTTCCATTGATAGATACACACTATCAGAGAAACTAATAGGCGGAGAAAAACTTCTCCATCCCTGCTGTGCATTTGTCGGACTAAAGGTAAAATATGACATACCGAGACGGCACGAATCAATTTGTAGAAGTATTGAGTCGTTGGATGCTTTTCTCAAACGAACTCTTATGCCAATGTAATCAGTAGAATCGTAGAGTTCGCTCGCAGCATCAGATATTTCACCATCATCAAACATCCCAATATGTAAGTGCCTGTAGAAAGATAATGAGTCTCCTTCTTCAAGATGAAAGGTTGCGGTCCGTAACCGTTTGTCATCCCATCCAAGTACAGCATCAGAACTTGTACTACCATCAGTACCAGGGAGTGCTTTCATCGGAATCTTATGGATTGAATCCAATCGTGTTACGGCTACATGACCAATCTCTCCATCTAATTTTTTTGATGAAAAGCAAAGAATACTGTTTGATTTGAGTCGTATCCAAGTCAGAGGCGTGTTTTCGACTCCAACAAGCGGGAAGTCGTACCGTGTGATTCGAGCATCAAATAAACCATCTTCACCACCGGGTATATGCCTATATAGCATTGGTTCAAGAACTCTCTTACCCAATGAAGCATGGGGCATAGCAGGTTCAAGGGAAGGTTCAAGCATTTGATATTCCTTCCATACGATGTTACCGGGCAACAGATCAAAATGGCGTGAAATTGCAATCTGACCTGTTTTCTCATTATTCCACATGAGTCGCATTCTATCTTGCCATTCATCTGCTCCGCTTGACTCTCTGAACATACCTGCCTGTATATTAGGGTATGTATGATAAGTAGAGGTAAATGCTGAATCAAGCGTGTCCCTAATAGCTGTAAATTGGTTTATAGGAGACCATCTACCTGTTAATGGTGAACGGGTCCTATTGAAGACTAAGTGCTTAAATTCTCTTCTTGCACATCCGGGTTTTATACACCTTATGTTCACAGACTCCCAAGTTACTAATACCGTACTATCTTCGGAAACTGCTATTTGAGGGTGTTCATTTACACAAAGACCGTTTTCGGTTGAAATATCTTTTATTTGTGCTTGGGCAGTAACCTGTACCCCATTGTTGATCCATCCCTCTGCATAATAAATCGCCGAAAATGCAGGGGTTCCTTCTTGAAAAGCGATACGGACCGTATCGTTGGGGACATGAGTTGCAAGTGAGACAAATTGCACATGGGCAGCAATACTTTTAAAGAAATTCTGCTTTGGGAGAATAGTGTGATTTTTAACGACAGTGAGTACACCGCCAGCAGTTGGATGATTGTATCCGATCCAAAAATCTTTGTTGGTATTCGTATCTTTACCATTAACGGGCATGATTGCAGGGGGTGAAAAATACGGGCGGTTTGCAGTGAATCTATCTACCGTATCACAAGTATCGAATTTGGACGGGAATGGAGCAATTGCACGACGATAGAGTATAATAGTGGTATCTAATAAGCTATTAGTGTCCATATTCGGAATTACTTTTCTGTAGGTTAATCCTACAACATTCGTTTTCTGATTATATGCTATAGCAGGATTAAAACATTGCCCACTGTTGTCAATGACGGTATCTACCGGATTTCCTGCATTGCGTTTTGATGGAATACCCGTTGGTGTTTCAACCGGATAACTCACAACTATATTTCCATCTCTTTGGTAAGTGGTTAAGTATGCCGCCACTGCTCCGAGTGGTGGTTCTACAGGTGCAACATGCCTTCCGTTGTTAAATAGGTTCTCTGACATACGACCAAGATTCAAACCAAATGCAGGAGCGATACGGAACAAACGACCCTGCCCCGGTTTGAGTATGAGGGTATATAAAGAATCAACATAGATTGTTGTATCCTTATTTGTAGCAACGTCTGTAATTTGCCAAAGCGCATGATCCTGATGCTCTTCCGGGAACACATCGGTATTTATCTTAAAAGATACTCTGCGAAAATCTGTTGAGTCAGTGTTGGTTTCATTGCACCATAAACGACGATTTTGTACTGTTAGGTACTTTGCAAGGGAATCCGTTACATCCTGATGAATACCAAACTGAACATACGTTTTTGATTGTGAATCAATTGAACCTGCAAGAGTTTTTGAAAGTACACCCTCAACTGGCAAACGGGAAAGATATAAGGGAATAGAGTCCTTCTTATGCCAACTTACACTACCTTTCCATAGCAATTTTGAAAGTTTTTGTGCAATTGGTCCGAGTTCTTCCGTGATTACTTTACGTATGTTAGAGCTTAACTGTTTGTATCCCGGAAGTAAGGGAATAAATGCTCTATGTGCACTGTCACCCTGATAAAAGTTCTTTCCGTATCTATGTGGGGGCAATGAATCATTGTGTATGGAGTAATCATCTTGTCGGACATATTTTCTTGGCGTAGTCAACTGATACGTTGTATAGCGGTATTCTGTAAGTTGATCCGTTTTCATAATATGTCCTGCCGAATCTTTTAAGAAGCCGTACTGCTCAAGTCCATCGGTATATCCTACATTAAGAGCGTAGCTTTTCATTCCACTAAGTATACCTGCCCATAACTGCCAATACAGTTCTGCCGGAGTTGGATTTCTGTCTTCAAAAAAATAGTCGTAGAGAGAATCCATTTGCAGAAAAATCGTATCGGGATTAATAGCTTTTAATCGGTTTATATAAGGGTTTATTATTGTTGCATGGTAGATACTATCTGCCCAATAGTATGATACAGAGTCCGCATACCTTGCCTTATTAACTATACTGCCATTCCCCTGTATTGCAGTAAGTATAGAGTCCTTATATAATAGGAAAAGTGAATCTACTCTCCATTTTGGAATGGGGACAGGTTTTACGAGTGTTTGAGCCATTAAAGAATATGGTATCGGACGAGACGGGACAAGATCGTAACAATCAACAGAAATGTTTTTCAACTGTTGGTAATTATCTCCGAATTTGTTTTCCTCATTGCCTGTCCTAACAAACCCAAGCATTGTATCTTGTGTGTGTGTTGTGAACGTACCATAATCTCCCATGACAGCTATGCCATGTTTCCAAAGCCCTATAGAATCAGTGGACATTGCAGAGGGAATAGCACGTGGATGATGCTGTCCCCAGAAAATCACATTTTGAGGTACACCTTCGTGCATATACCTACTTACAAAACCAACACCTGTAAAAATTGTCCACTCGTGAATACCTTGTGAGTGTGCTGTATCCTGTGTTTGGTCTCGTACGATACGTGCAAACTGTCCATAATCATGTGGTAGAACAAACACATTTGCCGGGGGAGCACCTCTATGAACTAATAGATCGTTAATATATCCCCACGCATGATAGTTCTTATACGTTGGTTCATTACCTATTGTCCATGATTTTATTTGGTCATTATTTAGGAATTGCTTTAGATTTTGAATAGCAGAATCTAAGTATATATCTGCTCTGCCTGTAAGTAAACGCTGTCCTACCCAATCGCGAATACGTAAGCAGCGAAACATCATAGGTGTTTTTTTGAAGGTACGAACACGTACATCAACTTGAGGATTATACGCGAAATCACCCGGACCTTTGTCTCTATAATACGAACGAACGTCTAAGGTGCGCTTTTGAATTCGGTAACGGATATTTTTGGGTACGCCTTCCCATGTTGAAAGTTTTTCTGCATCAACAGTATGTCCCGGAGCTTGTGTAATAGCTTCTGATAGGTCGTTATATTTTTTACTCGTTATGGTGTCTCTTGCGAGAACTGTCCATGATGTAGTACCAAGTGTTGGGCGTGCCCAATACTCAATAGAGTACAATGGCTCGTTTGAATCAAGATCCTCTAACTGTAGATCGGTGAAAAAATACACCATCTCATACGACCATGTACCAACATGGCTTGTATCAATGTAATCCATCCCCCAACCACCGTCAGTGTATGGAGCATCCATCGCAGGTGTTGTAGTACTATCATCTACTGCCAACCGAAGTACATAATCCCCAACTGATAAGCCGGATGTATCTATCTTCCATTCTACCGAAGATGAAGAAGGTTTGACTCCAGTATTAACTCCCCAATCATAATCATACTCGCTTGTAATCCCACTCGTACCGGGTGCAAACACCCGTATATCAATACCATATGCGCCTTTTACAAGCAAGTCGTAGTAACTGTTGCTTGTCCTTGCCATGTGGTTTGAATCCCTTGAGTACGGGTCATTGACAGTAAATCCGCCGTTGTTAATTGCTTGTGTCTGAATGTTGAAGGCAACGGCAGTATCGGCATACCCGAATCCCCACCAGTTGTAATTCATACCAAACATTTTTTCGAGTGTATCAGCAACAGGATAGCGAAGTGCTCCTATTGGGAACACCTCATAAGGTACAACAGCGCGTAAGGTGTCCTGCTGTGCAATGGAATTAGTAAAAAAACAGAGTAGAAATGCTATCAAAAGCAATACTTTTTTCATGGGAATCTCCTGTTGAAGTTAATGGGTGATAATAAGTTTAAGGGTTTGTACGTGAGTATCAGTTGTAATGCGTATAACGTATGTTCCTGATGTCCACTCTGTTGTAGTGAAAAATTCTATGTTCGGTCCCGGATCAAGAACCGTTTTCCTTCTTGCAATCTCTGCCCCAAGCATATCATAGACTACTACCGTAGCAGGGCGTGTCTGATCCGAGTTGACTAATAACTTTGTAAATTTATCTGCATGAGATGGAAAAACCGACATATCCCATAGCTCATTGTTTTGGTTATTTACCTTCACCATTGCAGGATTCGTCTTATGGGGTATCATTTCACACTCACGAGAAAGTAAAAAAAGCAGATCGTTAAGCCCGAAACTTTTATCGTTATAATCACTAATAGTGCATACCGTTCTTCCCGATGAATTGATAGAATGTAAAGTATCCAAATAGTCTAATCCTTTACTGTTATAGATAGTAATATGAGCATCATACAAACTATCAAGTGCTTTTCCGCCTGCATAGAAAAAAATGTACGGTTGGAAATAACCCGTTTGACTACTTATATTCACATTGACCGCTAAATACGGGATACCCGAACCCGTTATATCTCCGGCTGCCCACATCGAATTGCCAAAATCATTCTCTAAGTTATGGAAGTTATTTAAATCCAAAACGCGCGGGGAAGCTATCGTATAAAAAGCAGTAGCAGGAGTCAGTGGGTACGTACCGAAATCATCTCCACCCTTGTAGATATATATGTATGAACCATCTGATACGAGTAAATCTGTTACACCATCACCAGTGATGTCAAGTGAAGATACTTTTCTAATGATACTCTTATACATGACCGTATCATTGATAAGTACCAAACTGTCACCCGATAAGATGGTAGTATTCTTAATTACATAAAGTGCATTATCACGACTAAGTATTATATAAGGATTTAGTTTTTCCCCAAATTTTCCAACGGTCGTATATTCTGCTATATTAGCCGGAGTCCAGCGTTCAAAAGGTAAAGAGTCGGTAGGGAAATACTTGCCTTTTTTATCCAAGTCTTGACTTCCTTTCCACAGAAATATATATGATTTTTTGGAGTCAGAGGCATTCATCAAAAAATCTTTATAGCCATCACCAGTATAGTCAATTGCTCCGATACTTTGATCGCTGAAAAGGTCAGTATGGGTGCGAAAACGAGTGGTATAAGTTGAATCAAAGTACGGATATTCTTTTTTCCCTTTATAGAAGGCAATCCAGTTATTCCCAATAATATCTCCTATACCATCTCCATCAAAGTCTCCATAGTGACCGGGAAATTCAAAAAAAACACGATTATATAACGTATCAAATAGTAAAGGTCCCCCAAACCGTAATTTGGAATAGCTTTTTAATGCTCCATACAGTATTTCACAATCTTCCCAATTATCGGTATTTTTATAGCCAACGTTGAGAGAGCCGCCAATGCCAATGCTCCAGTTTGACCCCGACCCACCCCGTGCAAGAGTATCTAATTTTGCGCTTAGATCAATAGCGTTCTTATCCGCCGCCGGGGATTGGGCGAAACTGGAAATAGCAAACAAAGCGACTATTGCTATGATAAAGATGTATTTCATACTCTTTAAAGTACCCCACACAAGCAAAAGGTAGCGTGATCGTATCATTATCTTATGGTGTATTAATTAATGCCTACTGGTAATAACACCGATACCCGAAGATAGTCACACGTACCCCCTCCCTGCAAATATACGACAAAAAAGCGAGATAGTACCATATATGGTATGTGCGTTTCCCCGATAACCCCCAATATTTGCCGAATGAACATTAACCGTATCGTTGGGGACAATATAAGGGGGTTTCGCGCCAAAAAAGGTTGGTCTCAAGAAAAGTTGGCTGTCAGATCAGGGCTTTACTTTACATATATAGGGAAAGTTGAACGGGCGGAATCTACAATCAGTGTTGCTAATCTCTTTAAGATTGCAAAACAATTTCAATTACCTTCCCATATCTTGCTTATAGAGAATGCCTACCAATTCTCCGATGAACAGATAAAGAAGCTCACCCCATAACCATTCCACAAAGAGGGATAAGCCCTATACACACGAACCGTACTTTCCTACACCTACTCATAACTACCCATTATTCTCTCATACTAAAATGGCAGTAACCTGTTGTTTCGTAGTCGGAGCTTGTCAGTTCTTGTCACTATTGGGGCAAACCTTGTCATATTTTGTACAAACCTTATCCCCGTAAGTCCTTTAAACATGTAAAAGTATTGTACTTTAATACCTTTATATGTCCTTTTATGTCCCATTATTACCGTTGGAATGATGAAAGTCGGTACTTTTGATGAACATAGGTAACTCACTGATATGTGGGGATTTAAACGGAAAAATCATCGTTATTAAGTGGAACAATCCCTAAAGATTTAGTCAGTTTATATGCAATACTTTGACAAATGCACAACCCTACAGCTATCCTATCTGAAAAAGATCGGTATGCTTGATCACTCTATGAGTAGTTCTGTCTGTTGGAATTATGTAGATAGCGGTAAACATGCTGCTTCTATCGGTGTCACTTCGGAGATTACCGGACACTCGAAAACGATCCACTTGAAATATGTTTGCAATGGTGAACCTGTAGAATACTCTATAAAACTCCGGTCCGTAGAAAGTAACTTAGGTAGTGGAGTAATATGGTACTTTGAATGTCCGGTAACTGGTTTACTATGTAGAAACCTCTATGGCATTGGTAGGTACTTTCTCCACCGGAAGGCGTATAAACATGCTTGCTACAGCGAACAAAATGAATCAAAGTCGTTTAGGAGAGAACAGAAGGTTCTCTTTGCCCTTATGAAGTCTGAAAAGCTCTATAAAGAGGTAATGCAGAAGAATTACAAGCGGTCATACAATGGGAAGATCACAAAGCGTTAT
>JBKJTT010000072.1:0-29897 GCA_046590205.1 Kapaibacterium sp. (SeqCode) | reverse complement strand
GTAACGTTTAGGTATAGGTTTGCCGCTATACTTCTTTTCTAATAATATCCTCAGAAGACGTAAAAATATTACAAACGGACTTTCGGAGTCTTCCTTATTATCTTTGAACCACTTCAGGTTGCGTTCGATGAGTTCATCTGCATCATCCCAGCGTTTCATTAGAAATGCAACGGTCGTTTCTGTTACCCGCAAACTAATATCATAATTATGGTAATACACCTTCCCTTGCATAAGGGCTCTAACCTTTTGTAAATGATAGAGTGACCGTTCGTACTTTTCAGTATGAAGCATTACCTCTGCATAAAGAAGTTCAAGAGCAACTTCAAATATCTTTTCACCGGAATTGAGTATGTCTTTTGATGCTCGTTCGAGGGCTTCGTATGCCGTTTCATATTTGTCAACTTGAATCAATGAACGTATGTAACCGAGATAGTTGGGTATTCCAAACTGCTTCCAACGTTCACATCGTTCATAGACAGCATTATATACTTTATAGCTTTTTTGGTGTTGATTATAGATGAGATATACACGTCCCATGCGAAGCGCGAAATGCGTACGTTCACCTTCTGTAAACTTTTCAGGATAGGAAGTAATAATGCTTTCAGCTTTCGCCAGTATCTGCAGCAGACTTTCAAGTTTATCTTGTCGATAACTTGAGTAATAACGTGAACGTGCAAGATAGTAGTAGTATTTGGCTTTTACGTTTTTTGTACGATAGAAACGAGCTTGATCTTTTATTAACAATGCCTCTGCCTTTGCTCTTTTTTTATCAAGGGTAAGTCGCTTTTGAGAGGTAATCAGCACTAACTGCAATCCGATAAGCACTGCAGTTATATGAAGTCGGTCATCTGGGACAATTACAGCGCAAGTCTTACTATATTTCAGACCATACTCTCGTATGAGTTTTAGGTCTAAATTATCTATTTGGTCAAAGTGGATAAGGTAATCAAAGCATCTATTATAAAAAATATTTAATGATGCTTGATCTGCTTCTTCGGCGAGCAACCGTTCTTCTTGTGATCTGCAATAGTGAATGAAGTTGTTATAGAGACGTCGCTCAAAAAGGAAATCCATAACATCATGTCCTTGTATGTGCAACCACTCATATATACGGATTATAAGTGAGCGTTCGAGCTTGTAGAGATAATTGCGAGTAATGCCTTCTTTTCTAGAGAGTTCATCAAGAGTATCTTTTGCACCACCGACAAGAAAATGATCAAGAAGCATTTTCTCGCGCGAACTCTTCAGAGAGTCCCCAATTGCAACAAGTTCAGCTTGTTCAAAGCCCCCAAGAAGTGTCTGGAGCATGTGTAGATGGTATTACACAAATATTGCCATCTACACGGCTTCTTCTATTAACTCTTTCTTCGTTTCAAGAACAGACATCAATCCATTGAATGCCTCCTCGAATTTTTTCACTCCGTCTATCTGAAGGTCCTCTGCTACTTGCTCCGTATCTATCCCTATCGAACGCAACTCATCAATTACAGAGTGTGCTTCGGCTAGTCCGGCACCAAGTGTATTTGCAGCAATACCATGGTCGCTAAAAGCAGCAATGGTATCATCAGGAACCGTCGTTACCGTATCGGGACCGATAAGGGGCTCAATATACATTACATCCCGATATGATGGGTTCTTGGTGCTGACTGAAGCCCAGAGGCATCGTTGGGTATGTCCCCCTGCGTTTCGCAGGTCATCAAAGTCAGAATTGAATAGTACATTATAACGCTCGTATGCAAGTTTCGCATTCGCATTCGCCGCCTTACCAGCAAGGCGTTCGTATTCCTTCCCTTTGGATTCGAGCATCTTATCAACGTTAGTGTCAACGCGTGAAAGGAAGAAACTTGCTACCGAACGAACACGGGTTATATCGCCACCCAAACTCAATCTATCGCGTAAACCATCAATATAAGCCTTAGCGACTTGAGCGTAGTTCTCAATGCCAAAGAGAAGCGTGACATTTACATTTATCCCTTCACTTATCGCTGTTCGTATTGCGGGAATACCGGCAGGTGTACCGGGTATTTTTATCATTACGTTTGGTCGGTCAACGACCTTCCATAAATGCCTTGCTTGTTCAAGAGTTTCATCGGTTGTATGTGCCAAGCGCGGATCAACTTCAATACTCACAAAGCCGTCATTACCTCCAGTAGCAGCGTAGACATCTTTAAGTATATCACAGGCGTTTCGGATATCATCGGTCGTTAGCTTTTCATATATCCCCGTAGTTGTTTTGCCTTCGGCTGCGAGCGAGCGAATATCACCATCGTATTCTGTGCTCTTTGCGATCGCCTTCTCAAAGATAGATGGGTTTGAAGTTACGCCTCGCAGATCAAGGTCTGCTATCATTTTCTGAAGTCCACCACCGGCAAGAAAACTTCTGCTGATGTTATCGTACCATAAACTTTGACCAAATGATGAGACGCGTTTCCAAGAATTGTGCATAGAGTTATGAGGAAAAATAAAAGCCCTCGTTTAAGAACGAGGGCTTTCTAAAAGAAGTGTCGTAACTTTTTTTATTGGATGAAATAACGAACCGCTACCCCAGCCCATGCTCCGCTAGCTGTCCAGTCACGAGCAGTATCATCCACTTTCGAAAGCGGGAGGTCATATCCAACTGTTGGGGTAGCGATCCACGTTGACGATAGTGGTATATCATAGGTGAACATCGGACGAAGCCCGAGACGGATGCCGCTTGCGCCATCAACCTCTGATGATTCGGTAACGGTCGATGATCCAGTTACAGCAGAAACAGTAACTGTCTTATTGAGCGTACTTGCCATCTTAATACCCGTTGTAAACACCACCGATAAACCAGGACCAACAGGAGCAGGACCTTCAACAAAGTTATATTTATAGCCCACGTTGATCAGCATATAGGACAGGTCTGCTTTAACACTGGTCTCAATGTTACCGGGACCCTGTTGACCATTTACCTTTGTCGGTACATCAGTACGGTTCGCATTATCAGAGCTGAAGCTTGACGATTTAGAATCGTAGATGGCTTCTATAATGATAAAGTTCTGCATACTGGAGCCAAGGGGTAGTTCGGCGGATATACCAGCGAACGGCGCAACGCCTGATCCGTTTTCCGCCATAAAACAGCCTGGTTCCGAGTTGAGGATAGGGAAAGCAGCTGTTCCATAGGTTACGAGGTTAATACCGCCGATAGGTCCGATAAGAAATCCTCCACCGGACTCCGGTATTAGAACGCCAGCAGGGAAATCCTGCGCAGATACATTTTGCGCGCTAAAGAAAGCAGCGCACGCCAAAACACAACTAATCAGTTTCTTTTTCATACACATTTTAACGAAAAAAGGGTCATTAAATTACGTTATTTTACACTTAATGGTTCACTATTAATTTACCGCTTGTGACAGCCCTTTCGAGAGCCAGACGGTAGATATAGCTTCCGCTTGGGAGCGTTGAAGTATCATATCGGACTTCATACGAACCCGCAGGGTGCATTGCACGATCAAGAACGACAGCAACAACATTCCCAAGCTCGTCAACAAGATCAAGTTTCACATTTCCCTGGAAGCGAGTTGCGTACCGGAATGTGACTACTCCGCCTGTCGCAGAAGTAACAGGATTCGGATTCGCAGGGGCGATCACTGTCGGTACTTTGCCGTTCATCATCAGAACAAGAGAAGAGTCACCGCATTGATAGACAAGCTCTGTAGCAGTACTATTACCTTGTATTGTTACACATGCACCTATCGGTCTTGTGGCATCATGTGCCAACTGCACAGACGTCATCGTTACCGTTGTGGCTTTTTCTTTTGCAAGCTTCGCAGCAAAGAAGATCTCACCGAGCTTGGTTACTCCATCACTTAGAGGTACAGTGCTTGTCAGAATAAGCGTGAGTGTTCCCGGTGCACCACCAATACTACTCACGACATTCGATGCGGGGTCAACCGACCAACCGCCTTGAAGGTTGCGGACAGCACCTGCCACGTCGTTATTGGGTATATCTAAAATATCAGTATTATATTGATATACTAATGTGATTCGACGAATATCTGCTTGATCAAGCGGTCCGATAGCAGGGTCTTTCGTTACCGAGAAGTCTATCGGAAGGACAACATCTGCCTCACCAGCTTCAAGTTGCTGATCGGCAATATCAAATATCGAGCTTACATTTGTCACGATACCATCCGATGAGCCATTCACTACTGCTCTCATGACGGAATCAACACCGCTCGGCAAGGTAACAGTGACATCAACAAACCCTGTATAGCTGCGCGGACCGACAGATGCTATCGGAATGAATGTGACAGGCACCGAGACATTCGTACCGGGCGCAACGCTTGTTTGGGTTGGCATTGTCGCATTGAAACTGCCCGCGTCAACACCCCCGACTGCTACGCTCTTGATAGTGATTGATGCCGACCCTGTTGGATTTGGGTTAGTAACAAGTACGTTGTTATTAACTGAACCACAGGAGAATGTCAGTGGCGCTGTAAAGCCCTGAATTGTCGGTCCGCCAAGTGATGTACCAGCCTGTGAGATAAGCACACCAAGAGGGGTCGAACAATCGTTCGATGCCACGATAAAGCCCTGGCGTTGCAGTGAAGATGTGCTAAAGGCAGGGTCAAACTCTACATCGATATCTAAACATTCATTCTCTGCTAATGTTATTGGTAATGTAGAATATGTTGTAGCACCAACACGATACCCTACCACAGCGAATGCAGCAGCGTATTGCCCTGGCGTTTCGGTCACATTATAAATCGTCAGAGAGTCCGACGCATTATTGCACACCTGAAGATTGCCTGTCTGCTTAGGCCCGCCAAATGGGACAACCGCGTACCCAATACTATCTTTGGTAATGATCATTTCTCGATAGACAGCGTTCACCGTAGCAGATGCTGTATTTGTTGTGTCGTTCGTATTGCTGATCGCAAAGATATTTGTTGTGAATAAACCTGAAGCTTTCGCCGGAGGTACAAAGTCGATGAATGCGTTAAATTCTTCATTCGGCTGGAGTGTCACTGGTAAGGTAATTACTTGCCCTGCTGCATTTGTGTAGATGAGCGGTTGCGTAAAGTTCGGGTCTCCGGCTACAACTACACGGTCAATGGTCAACGGAGCAGTACCCGTCGCGATGACTTGAAAAACGAACGAGACGGTCTGGTCACAGTTCATTGTCGTGACGGTATCTTTAACGGTGATCCCTCCCGGAGCTATACCGCAGCCCTCAAGCGTTGCTGTCTTTTCTCCCGCTTCAAGGGTCGTTACATGAGCAAGGGTTTGAAACGTACCCACTGCATTTGCTTGGAATGTAATTTCAAATTTCTTCTGCCCGTTAAATCCATTTCGTGCAGGTCCAATAACAAATGGGAGATTATTGCTTGCGGGATTCAACGGATCAAACCCAAAGCGAACTATATCATCTATAGTTATGCTTTGAACGGTAAGCGGTTGGGTTGATGAAGTATTCGTAACAAGTAACTCCGTTTTGAATATCTTTTGACCGACGAGATTACATTTGAAGTCATACCCACTGACGACAAAGTCAGGTGAGCCACCATTGCCGACAAGAACAACCTTTTGTTTTAAACAGCCGTCATCAAGAATGAGTGTATCTGTTACAGTAGAGAGCGAAAGTGGCTCAAATGATACCTTTACAATTCTACTACCACCGACTGGGATGTCCGTGGTAACAAGACTATCTATTTTGAAGCCCTTATTGCCAAAGAAGAGTTTTACATCATTAATGGTAAAGGGTACAAGTCCCGTATTGGTAATAGTAACATATTGACTGATTGGTTGGCCTGCTGTACCAGTGCCATAATTTACAAGTGATGGGGATATTGTTGCCGTAAGTGGCTTATAGACGCTCGTTACTTTTGATTTATTCCCCGAAAAATCATAGACAGAAACAACAAGTAATGCTTCTTTTGTCGGGTCAATAACACACATTGAGTAGAATGCTGTGTCATCCGGTGAGCCACTTTGATACGTTGGGTCGGGTGTATATGTCATGTTATAGTTGGTATCCACGACCATATCAGCAAGTCTTGATGCCGGCGGAAAAATATGTTGATCGGATTCACCAATTACCGCACAATAGCAGTCTCCAATATCTGAAATGAGTGGTGCAACAGTATCCGGATCGTTAAACGTCCGAATTCCAAGGGCACCGCTCCAAGCATACGAATCATAGCTTCCGTATCCATAAACATATACTCCAACTCCTGAATCACTCTTTACATGGTGAGTACCCTGATTAAGAGAGCGAATGCGGAATGCTGTATAATTTGAGTAGGGTATCTTCATCCGATTGGTTGCTTTATACTGTGCTATCGGCAAGTCATCAAAAGTAGTCGTCTGAATTGCATTATCATGTACGATAACATTTGCGAAGTTACTAAATCCAGTTCCAGTGGAGATAGTAGGTGTTTGAAATACGACTTCAGGTGTGAACTGCTCTATTGAGTTAACAACCACCATTGCAGGGTCACCAATGCCGTTATTATCCATGCCCTGATCATCAACCCAAGATGTTGAGTTAATATACTGAGCCACTAAAAACGGGGCATCACTGGTAAAGTATGATGCATCTGAAACATCCGGACGGAAAAACGGCTCATACTTTTTGGAGAGTATACAGAATACTGAATTGTTGCGGTAAATAGTCTGACCATCTTTTGATGGGATAATCAAGAAGGAATCTCCTCCTCTACGATTCGCGAACGGGACTGTCGCATACGTTTGAGCCCAGGTTCTCATTGGAGGAATCATATCGCAGATATGGTCGCAATACAAATATTCTCCGGGGATATTTGGGCACTGAGAAGCACCAACAACTCCAATTGGTTTATTTGAAGTAATGTAGGTACCGGAAAAGTCAAAGTCATCAACATTCTCCGGAAGCACGGATTGATATTGCACTACCTGACCGCGATTGAGTACTTCCGTAAATGGTACACCTTTCTTATGGAGCACTGTCGTTGGCTGTCCGTCAACGCGAATGTCCGTCGTTGGGGTAATGGTACAAACAGTGTTATCTTGATTTGCTACAATACAAAACTCCGAAGGATAATCAAATACAAAACTCCCAAACCCCTCGTAAAGCGAGCCGTAAGCAGCGACGACATATTCGGTACCCCACCCTATCGTTGGGATGATATACATACCGTCTGAGGTAGCGGGGTTACGCGAGAGTAAATACGCAGTAATATCAGCATCGTTGGACCACACCCGTATTGCCTTGTCCTCAACAACACCACTTGTCGTTACTTCCCAACCAAGAGGAATAAAGAACGAAGCAACT
The DNA here is from genome assembly GCA_046590205.1 of Kapaibacterium sp. (SeqCode). Classification (GTDB taxonomy): domain Bacteria; phylum Bacteroidota; class Ignavibacteria; order Palsa-1295; family Palsa-1295; genus DATDEW01. The sequence goes on along the minus strand of JBKJTT010000072.1, from coordinate 22,618 downwards.
TTATAAGCAGTGATCGGGAAGCGGTAGGTTGTGCCACCTGTTATTGCAACGTTTATCGTCGTATTATTTGCGCTTGTCACATACAACTGGTAATACTTACCACTTTGGCTTTCATAATTTTGAGCCATCGTAAACCAAAGGTCACGACCCATAGAAAGGTTTTTGTCCTTCTGTTTTTTTATAACAGTATGCTGAATACGTGCATTTTGAGCAAATGTCGTAGCTGCAAATATGATAAGAAGCGATGATAGAACGACGCGTCTGATAGAGGGTACTGACATAGCCTCTCCTTCCTTTTCTATATATAAGTAATACGTGACACAACTCATCTCCAATGCACATTGCAGTATGGAGAGTCTAATTCTTTCGGGAGAAAGTGCCCAATGACCAATGTCAAAGGGCAGAGAAACACAACAATTTACTTCTGAACAACAAAACGGGTGCTCGATGCACCATTGCCTGCGAGCGAGACTCGTGCCGTGTAGGCACCGCTTGCGAGTTTTGACGGGTCAAATGAAATACGATATTCTCCTGCCGGAAGCATTTCTTCGGTAAGCGGACGGGCGACTGGTGCGCCTAATTCGTCAAGTATTTCAAATGTGACTCTACCTTCAAAACGAGTGGCGTAGTTGAAAGTTACAAACTTACTGCCAGAAAAAACAGGATTAGGCGATACCCGGGCAATTTTTGTCGGTATGTAGCTGCCATCCTGCAGGAATTTCTGGAGCGACGCATCCCCACAGAGATAGACAAGTGTAAAGTTTGAGTCTGTCGTAGCAACTGAAGCACATGCAGTTGGGACTGTTGAGATTCCTTGATACACCTCCGAGGATGTCAGCGTTACATCTGTGACCGAGTCCATTTCCGGAAGCATTACCTTGAAAATGATATTGCCAAGCTGTGGATTATTATCTGCAAGCGCAGCAGTGCCAACGAATGTTATCTGCAGCAAACGGTTTGGCTCATCTACAAAGGTATTCGCAAGAAGCGCATCAACTGACCAATTATTTGCTACATTTCGAACTGAACCGGATACATTTGCCGGGTCAATATGCAAGAGGTCGGTATTGTAGCTATAACGAACAACAACCTTACGTATATCGAGTGCTGATATATCTGTTGTTACCCCTCCCTGTTTATTGTACTCTAACTTTACCGGAAGCGAAACTTCCTCACCTGCCGATGCAGATATATCTGCCATCACTGAACTAACGGTTACATCGAGACCTGCGCCGGTGCCTGATACCTTCTTGGTGCTATCAACAATCGTAACATTATTTGATGGATCAAACATAGTTACTATTAACTGTGCATCATAACTTGTCACACCTACACCTGGCGTTGGAATGAAGCGAACAGGTATCGATGTGATAGTGTTTATCGGAAGGGAGATAGGATACGTACCTGTATATGCAAAGTTTGCAGGGTTATTTCCAGAGAATGAAATATTTGTTACTTCCTTAGCTGAACTATTCGGATTAAATACTGAGATTGAGTCAGTCGCATTCGTACAGGTGAATATAGTCGGTATTACCATACCTGTTACGCTTGGTGAACCGAAGCTCTGCGTTGCTTGTGCGGTAACAGTATAGACTCTCGTGCAGCCATCTGATGAATTGATGCTGAAGTTACCCAACTGCAACGGAACAGTGCTAATGTTCGCATCAAAGTTAATGACTGCCTGCATACATTCACCAGGATTCAGGACATACGGCATCGTAACAACCGTGCCATTGACCTTGTAGATATTCGCAACAGAGAAGGAAGCCGCATCGGGTGAAGCATCCTGTGTCATGCCGGTAATTGTGATCGGGTCAGGTCCGCTATTACAGATCGAGACAGAATCCTGACGAATACCACTGCCGAACGGGACGTTCGTAAATGACGCTACCGCTTTGGTAACCGATGCGATGCGGTACTTCGCATCAACTTGTAAGTTTGAGAATGCGGCTGTATCACCGTTCTTACGTATGAATGACACTACATCTGTGAATAGTCCTGATGCTTGTGTGCCGGAATTAAAAACAATTGTTGCCCTTAGGAACTTGGTGGGGTCGGGCTGCAATGCATACGGTAATGTTACCACTGCACCTGTCCAGTCAGTAAGTGTCGGATTCCCGAACTTTGGCGATAGGATATGGGTAACTTGGAAGATAGAATCAACTTCGTTACCGGTATTAATAATATCAACGGGGAAAACGACAGAGCCATCACAAATAATACTTGTAGCACTATCATTTGATGTTATATTCGGAGCGCATCCCGTGCCACGAAGTTCTGCTGTCTTCCAGCCGATGTCTGATGTACCACTCTTACCATGGATATGAACAAGCGTTGTATATTGAACAGGAGCAGCGGGAGTGAACGAAAAGACAACCTCATATTCACCCGATGCAATATTCTGTTTCGGGACTGTAAATGGAACAGTATTCGTTGGAGGGATAAGACGGTCATATCCAAAATTCACAACGTCATCAAGATAGATAGAATCAATCGTTACGTCACCGCCGGAATTATTAATGATCTTGAACCCGCCTTTATATCCTTGTGATGATTTTGGTTTACCCGGAAGTGCGCAATCAAAGTCAAACGGAAGTAATACGAAATCAGCTAATCCGCCATTACCTATGATCTTCGATGAGAACTTAGTACATTCATCCCCGAAGAGGGCTGTATCGGTTACAGTATTACCGAAAACTGGGTTAAAGCGTATCTTGATTTTTCGTGTCCCACCCACGGGGATCGGTCCATCTGTCCCAACACTATCAATATAAAATCCGAGTGCTCCGTTTTGTAATTTGAAGTTTGCAGATGTAAACTGATACGGCACTGCGCCATCGTTTGTGATGGTTACATAATTGTAACTGTTCTGACCAATATTTCCTGTCCCGAAGTTAAGTGGGTCAGGCGAGAGCGATGCGAACTGTGGCTGATATGTATTGGTGATTGTCGTCCGATTTCCGGCAACATCATAGACAGAAACAACTATGTATGCCGGCTTTGAGCTATCAACGATACAGAACTCATACCATGATGAATCCTGAGCACCGCCGGGTATAAAGTTTGGGTCTGGTAAAAATGTAGTATTATCAAGCGAATCAATGGTCACTGATGAAAGCTTTGATGCGTCAGGATGAATATCATAAACATTATTACGAGCACAGAAACAATCAGAAACCGATGCTACAGTTGGAGCAACTTTGTCGAGTGAGTCTATCGTCTTTGTCCCAAGTGCCCCTGCCCATGCGTAAGAATCATCAGGTCCGTATCCGTATATGTAAACACCTACACCTGAATCAGAGACTATCTTATGACGGCCTGGAAGAACTCTTTCAATACGCAATGCCTCCCAATTCGTACCAGGTACCGGAGAGCGATTAATAGGAGTGTAAGCTGTAAGTAATTTTCCGTCCATCGTAGTGTTCGCAACGGAGGACGTACGCAGCAATACGTTTACATAATTGACAAATGCTGCCTGCCCACTTCCGGGAGTAATATTTGGAGTCTGAAAGATGACAGTTTTCGCGAACTGTTCGGCGGGGTTTACGACTACCATAGCTGGATCACCTGTATTCCTTGGTTGCCCCTGGGGGACTCCATATAGTGCGCTATTGATGTATTGAACAAGCATGAACGGTGCATCACTCGTCCATACATTTGATCCTGTTATGTCATCTCGATAATAGGTTTCATATCTACCGATACTAGCATACTGATTTCCATTGCGATTGATGGTTTGCCCTGCTTTTGATGCAACAATGAGGAATGAATCACCACCCCATTTACGGCCGACAAATTGTGTTGTATAGTATGTATTCGACCACGTACGTACAGGCGGAATATATTCAAGAACATGATCACAAAATGGATCAGCAGGTATAAATGGGCATGCTGAGCCACCGATGACTCCGATAGGATTGTTCGATGTAACTACTGTACCAGATAAATCCCAGGGCAGATCTTGAGATTGCGTCGTTTGATATTGAACACACTCACCTTTTTTTAGGAATACAGTAAACGGAACTCCTTTTTTATGAAGGGCTACATTTGGCTGCCCCTCCGCACGAATATCTTGTGCGGGAATAATGCTTACTGCTGTATTATCCTGATTCGCTATAATGATAAACTCTGATGGTAGGTCAACAGCAGCAGAAACATAGAGAGCCGTAGCCGCCGCGACTACATAGTCCTTACCCCAACCTGTTGTTGGAAGTACATACATACCGTCGGATGTAAAATCATTGCGAGACATGAAGTACACCGAGAGATCGGCATTATCTGACCAAATATGAACTGCTTTATCGGTCTCAATAGCAGTAGATCGATTTATTTCTAAATTTCTCGGAAGAACATGAGTAAGCACTTGGCCTGCAGTAACAGGTTTTTTGACAACAGCTTGTCCGCTTACTTGAATATTTACCGTCGTATTTTTTTCACTTGTGATATAGAGCGAAAAGACCTCACCATTCACATCTTTCGGATCATAGTTCTGGGGTATTGCCATCCAGAGATCGCGACCAAGATACGGTGCATCGCCGCGCGATTCTTTTTCTATTTGCTCTTGGATGCGAATACGGCTTTGGCTATAGCTCGTCCCAGCGAGCATAAGAGATACCAATGCGAAGAAGACAACCTTCATACGTAAGTGTAAGGATGCGTAGATCATATAGCTCTGCTATTTGTATAGACGAAAAAAAAGCAGCGAGAAGGACTGGGCACACAACTCGCCCCTAACGTAAAATGTAATACGAACACAACCCCTAAAAAGGAGCAATTTTCCTACAATTTGTAACGAACCTGCCGAAAGAGAGTTCCGAAGTTCTAATGACTCACAATCACCCTGCTTGATGCGACAAACCCACCGCGGGAAATACGAGCGATGTAAGACCCCGAAGGCAGTTTTGAAACATCAAAAAATACTTCATAAACCCCTCGAATCTGATAAGTTGTGGCAAGCGGTCTTGCCACAACCTTGCCGAGCATATCGAGCAGTTCAATAGACACGTCATCTGCCTCATCTATTGCATATACACATTTGACTGTGCCGGAAGCAGGGTTCGGCGTCAACGATTGAATAAACAACTGCTCGTCAGTAGAGCGTAGACGTTCTATTGCATGTGTATAATCAGGTGAGTTCGATGGAAGTGAATGAATTTCCGGTTCATCTTCAACTCCGAGGTCAAGCCCGCAGCCGGCAAGTTTTGTCGAGACGGAGTCACGAATGGCATCATCGGTTTGATAGACAACCGTAAGAAGCGCGTTCTTTTGTGTCGCAGAAAGTGGATTAAAACGTATCCCTATCTTTGCCGTCACACTTGGCGCAACGGTCAACGGAAGCGAAGGTGTACCATCGCGGACAAAGTCCGGGTAACCAGATTGGTTTATCCCTATGATAGTAAGCGGATACGTATTGGCATTCGTAAAAATAACATTCCCTTCAAGTGTATCACCGACGGGTATACATCCGACGTAGATCGAGTCTGGCGTCTTCCCTTCCGGCTTCTCCGTACCAGCTATGAGCGGGATACGGCTGGTCTGACATGAAGTTGTGTAAAGAAGTGTATCGTAAAAACTTCCCTCTCTATCAGAAGAAAAGTTAATCGTAATGGCTTTCGTCTCACCCGGTGCATACGTTGTAGCGTTATTGTTTGCAATTGCAAACCCCTGACTACCCGAAACTAAACTCATTGATAATATTGAATCCGGCCTGCTACCCATGTTCTGTATTTCAGCCAATTTTTGAGAACTAGTTGTTACAGGTACATTCCCAAATGATACCTTTGGTGTAACACTTCTGAGATACTGCGGCTCTACATAGCTCGACTTAACAACTATATTATTACCGACATCATCGAATGCCTCAATAGATGCAGCTGCGGATTTGGATGAGTCTTCTACGCATACTTTCACCACGATCGAATCTACACCAGAGACATCATCAGGGATGAGCACAGTCATATTACTATCTATCGATGCGGTGGCAATAAGCAGCTTTGAAGAGTTTATATGTTTATCCTGTATAGTTATATTGGTGCAGTAGCATCCTTGAGTTGAACTGGCAGTGGGTGGGACAGTATCTAAACTATTTATAGGCAGAAGTGTGCCTGGCACTGACCATGCATAAGATTCATCAGGTCCATATCCATAGGTATAAAGACATATTTCAGAGTCCGAAGTTATGCTGTGCCTACCTACCTCTACTTTTTCAATCCTGAATGCCTCCCAGTTCGTCCCCGGAATCGGACTACGACTAATTGGAGTAAAGTCCGTCAACACCTTCCCATCCATCATGGTCTTAGGCACGGATGCCGTACGAAGAAGAATATTAACATAGTTTGTGAATGAGGCTTGTCCGCTTCCGGGACCAATATTTGGAGTTTGAAAGACCACATCCTTTTGGGCACTCTCTGCTGGATATAACACTGCCATTGCTGGGTCACCACTATTGTGTGGCTGTCCTGGGGCGACACCATTGGTTGCACTATTTATATATTGCACTAACAAAAATGGCGCATCGCTTGTCCAGATGTTTGAGCCTGTAATATCATCCCGAAAATATGTTTCAAATTTACCAAGTGTCGCGTAGAGAATTCCTTTCCGATAGATTGACTGATTATCTTTTGAAGCAATTGCTAAGAATGAGTCGCCACCCCACTTACGTCCGGCAAATTGCGCAGAGTAATATGTCTTGCCCCAAATATCAACCGCAGGTATCATCTCCATAACATGGTCGCAATAAGGATCAGCTGGGATGAACGGACATGCTGATGCACCAACGACAGCTATCGGCTCTGTAGACGATATCTTAGTACCTGACAAGTCCCAAGGTATATCTTGTGATTGAGTTGTTTGATATTGGATACATTCGCCCTTGTTGAGAGTAACATTAAAAGGTACATTTTTCGGATATTTTATTTCTGTCGGGACTCCTTCATTGCGAATATCTTGTGACGGCGTAATTGTAATTCCCGTACTATCTTTAGTAGCAATAACTATGAACTCTGAAGGAAGGTCAACTGCAGCACTCACAAAGAGAGCACTAGCAGCAGCAACCACATATTCTTTGCCATAAGAATATGATGGCAAGACGACTGTACCATCAGAAGTAAAATCATTGCGTGACATAAAATACACATTTAAGTCTGCATTATCAGACCAAATATGAATCGCTTTATCTGTTTCAATCGCTGAAGAGCGGTTGATCTCAAGATTTCTTGGGACAATATGTGTCAAGACTTGGTTCGCCGAGACCGGCTTCTTGATGGCAGCCTCACCTTGTACTTGGATATTTACGGTAGTATTAACAGGGCTTGTGATGTAAAAGCTAAAAACTTCACCATTGACATCTTTTGGGTCGTAGTTCTGCGGGATAGCAAACCAAAAGTCTCTCGTTGGCGGAGCACCGGCGGTGCTTGCCTTGTGCGATGTCTTTGATACGGTAATATATCCCTGTGCTGATAGAGAGGAAGCAAGCACAACTAAAGCGAGTATAGAAATGATATGTCTCATATTCGTAAAGAGTTTGGCGATGCGAAATTCTCTATACTATAGACACTCCGGAACCAAAAACGTTACACCTATAGACGAGAAAAGCCGCACATTTTGTGCGGCTTTTCTCTGGGGTGAAGTTTCTTACTCAACGATAGGGGTCTCTACAACGACCTGCACAGTACGGTTGTAGTAACGACCTTCAGGTACTTCGTTCGGGTAGAGCGGCTGTGTTTTGCCGTAACCAATAGATTGAAGTGTCTTTACTTTGCTTCCAATCTTTGCCTGAATGACTCGCTTGGTAGCATCCGCGCGGTTCTGTGATAGTTTCTTGTTGTAATCATCAGTACCAAGAATATCGGTGTAGCCATTGACCGTTACATCAGTAGATGGCTTGATCTGTGAATACACATACTCCTCAAGGATCTTACTATTCCACTTGCCCATTTCAGAGCTGTTATACTTAAAGAGGATAAGGTTGTAGTTCTCACGAGTCTTATCGGAGAGTCGTTCTTTTACAACGTCAGCTGTTGAAAACTGACGAACACCTGTGTTGTCCATATTTGAAGCAACAACACGACCTGACTTATCAGTGACTAAGAGCTGAACAGTCATGTCTGTCTGATCTTCGGGTAGTCTATTCGCAGCCGAACGCCAGTTCCACTCGTCTGACATTGTTGCATCAAGCGGACCGAGATCTTTGATACGGTCCCATTCTTGTCCGTTGTGCGTGATAACAAGTTCACGGCTTGCGATATTTTCGATACGGAGTCCATTGAAAAGTGAGAACTTTGCAGTCCGATAATCAGGGTACTTCTGCGTTTCCTCACGCTTGATGGGTTTAATTATTTCCCAATCATCGCTCTTACACTCAACTCTTCGGTTTTCTTCAATACCTTCGACTGTTGTCGCAAGTGTTGAATTTTCCGGAAGGTTACGTGCCTCAATAGGTAAACGAGCCGGGTCAATACTCCAAATATCCACAAGATACTTTTTAATAAGCTCTGCACGATTGCGAGAAAGATCAATGGATTTTTCGGCTGGCACATTCATCGCATTACAACCGACAAGATTAACTTTTACATTCGGGTTTTTCCGCATACGAAGACCGAGACAGTTCAAGTAATTGTAATAACCATTGAGTGTCGAAGTGATAGTATCTTCGGAGAAGCCGTTTGTCTGGTCAGGGCTTGTGAAGAGCACGTAGCGACTTGGGAAGCTTGCGCTGCCTTCATCAAAGAATACCATCGGCAGGAGAGCGAAAAGTTCGACCGTCTTTTTCTCACGAATAATAACGCCCTTAAAGTTCGGATATTTACCAGGGAGTTCTTTCAAGAGAGCTGGGTCTTCGGTAACCCATTTGACAACTGGCGGCTCTTCGTTATTCATTGGGATGTCATGCGTCCAGATACGTGATGTATCATTACGGATTGGTATGACAACACGGAACGGTTGATATGGGAAGTGAGTCGGTTCGGTCGCACTTACAAGGTATGAACCACCACATTCGCCTTTTGCATTCGCAGGAATGACGCACAGATATTCGCCAGTCTGGCTGTTGGCTTGTTTGTTGTAAAGAGTGTCGCGGGTTTGTTCGTCAACAATTACAACGTTCGCACCAAGCTTTACATTTGTATTGATATCAAATGCAATACCACGAAGTACAAGCGTTGCCTTCGGGGGGGGGGGGTTGAAAGCGACGTATATATCAAGATTGCCTGAACCACCACTACGGTTAGAGGTAAAGTACATTACGTTACCCGAAGCAGGGACGGTGAGAAAGAGATCGTCTTCTTCAGAGTTAATCGGATTTGGTAAACGTACCGGGACACTCCAATCGGTTTCAGAAGGGCCTATAAACTCTGACTTATAGATGTCAATCTTCCTAGAGTCAGGTCGTCCGTTTGAACAAAAATACAGTGTAGACCCGTCAGCAGCCATAAAAGGAGACCCATCGTACTTACCAGAATTTATTATTGGTCCAAGGTTTTTTGGAGTACCCCAACGACCATCAGCAAATTGTTCAGAGACAAAGATATCAGTATTCTTTTCATCTCCTTCGTTACTTACTCGACCTTCCCTATTTGATGCAAAAAATAATTTTTTGCCGTCGGGGCTGATAGATGGTTGGGATTCCCACTTTGTCGTATTGATCGGCGGACCAACTTCACGGACGTTTTTCCACGTGCTGCCTTCAAGGGTAGATACCCAGAGGTTTACATCCCCACGTTCAGTTGTGTTGCGCTGCGAAGCCATATAGATTGTCTGTCCGTCAGCAGCAATCGAAGCAGCGCCATCATTTGATTCAGAGTTAATGAGTGATTCATTTACAATGTTTTGCCATGTGGTGTCATCATTTTCAGGACTTGTAGATTTCCAGAAATCTTCAATACCCTTGATGCTTCCATCTCTGCGAGAAACAAAGAACATTGTTCTACCATCAGCAGTGACGGTAGGTGCAAAATCCTCCTTAGAGGTATTGAAATTTGGTCCCAAATTTTTCACAATAAGCCTTCTGAATCCATCGACACTGCTATCAGGAATAGGTGGCGGCGGAGTCAGTGGTGTCATTGGGATTAGTTCTGGATGAACTTCCGCAATGGCTTTCTTCGCTTCTTTCTTGAGCGTCTCTTCTGCTATTTTTGCATTCGCATCAGTTGCTCGAGTTGCAGTGCTCGGGGAAGCAATAAAGAGCAGCAACAATGCCGCAAAGAAATAAGTCGAGGTCAGACGTATAAAATGTAAGGGGGCATGAACTTTCATAATGTTCTTGTTTCGTTTTTCTATAAACACAACAACAGCAAATAAAACGAATCGTCATGAATGTACTCTTAGCGGATTTTTCACCTACGGTGAGAGTCTATGTTCCGACTAATGTACCTATGCTCTTAAAACGATTACGCTTATCTCAAGTTACAACTGTAAAAAATAACAACAGCAAAGAAAGAACGTTCAGAGGAAAACCACTGGAGACCTCTAAAACGGACTACAAATATAGGTATTTCTTCAGGGGTTAGCACAAAAAATCAAGTAATTATCGCTCCTTCTTTTGCTCTTGAGACGGCGTAATTTCCGGTGGCGGCGTTTTTTGATCTTGCAGTTTTGGGTCAACTGGCTCTATATTAAGAGGCAACGCACCAGAATCAGACGCTGTCGAGTCATTTCTCGGTATAATATTTCCGCTATAGTTTGTATTGAAATATGCTAATTTCGGCTTTATCGCTTGATATGCATACTTCATAAATCGCCCCCAGATCGGGGCAGCAGCTCTGCCGCCTTGACCATTTGCACTGGTAAAGGTAATCCGCTTGTCATCAAAACCCACCCAAACCCCGGCGGCATATTGCGGTGTATACCCAACAAACCATGCATCAGCATAACTTTGGGTCGTGCCTGTCTTGCCTGCAGCAGGATAGTTAAACCACTGCCTAACACTTGATGCCGTTCCGTTATCAACAACCGCCTTTAAGCACGTTGTCATCATTTGGGCTATCTTCGTGTCAAAGACATATTCAAATTCCGGCTTGGCTCGGTAGATAACTTTTCCATTCCTATCTTCGACTCTTAGGATAGAATATGGAGATGCTCTGATGCCATCATTAGCAAATACGCTGAAGGCAGATGTTATCTCGAGCGGTGTAACATCAGAGGTACCGAGTGCCATCGAAGGTGTTGCGACAAGATTCGATTTTATACCCATCTTCTTCGAGAGAGCTACTACATCGCGAGGTGTTGTCAGATCCATAAGCGCATGAATAGCGCAGAGATTTACAGACCACTGCAATGCAGTCCGTATCGGCATCGACCCGCCAACATTGCCGCTTGAGTTTCTCGGTCGCCATATTTTATCACCATCCTGCATCTCTATCGGTTCGTTCGAGACATATGATTCAGGGGTATATCCCTTCTCGAAGCAGCTTGCATAGACAAATGGTTTGAATGCAGAGCCGGGTTGGCGGACAGACTGTGTTACTCTGTTAAGTCCGTATCGGACCTCTCGATAGTTAGAGCTGCCAACCAGTGCTAGCATTGCCCCGGTCTTTGGGTCGAGACAGATAAATCCTGCCTGAAGCCGAAGTCCGGCTTTTTTGATGCTATCAACATATCTTGGGTCGCTGCGAAGTCGTTTGAAAATTTTCAATTTATCTTCGTCTGATTCTGCTGTTCTGAATTCAACTTGTTTACGTATTGATTGTGCCACGATAGAGTCGAGTAGCTCTTTTCGAGTAGCCCAACTCCAAGACTTATCAACATAGTTGGCTTGTGCGAAAGAGATGTGCTCGTCTACCGCTTTATTTGCGGCACGTTGAAGATCAGCGTTCAATGTGGTATAGACGACAAGCCCGTCGCGGTAAAGATCATATCCAGCAAGCTCCGGCTTTTTGGCTAATTCCTGCCGTACCATCTCCGTGAAATGCGGTGCAATACCTTGATACCCTTTTTGAGGTTGAACCTTGATCGGTTCTTGTTTCATCTTCAATGATTTTGACTCTTCAAGGACTCCTGCATCTACCATGCTTTCAATAACTGTGTTACGACGTGCAATTGCTTTGTCGTAGTTATCTTCAGGGTCGTAGTTTTCAGGTCCTTTAAGTATGCCTACAAGATAGGCACATTGCGCCGGAGTCAGCTTCGAGACATCCTTACCAAAATATACCTGACTTGCAACCGATACGCCATACGCACCACGCCCCATGTAGCAGACATTCAAGTACATCTCAAGTATTTCATTCTTGGTATGGGAGCGTTCAATTTGTACTGCGCTGATGGCTTCTCTGATCTTCCGAAGGGGTGTTTTCTCTTGCGAGAGATATAAATTCCTTGCAAGCTGTTGTGTTATCGTGCTGGCACCTTGTTTTGGTGAAAGGGTGATAACATCTATCCATGCTGCCTTCATCGTCCGCCAGACATCAAAGCCCCAGTGGTCAAAGAAATTTCTGTCTTCGGTGGCGATGAGTCCATCAAGAAGTGCTTTGGGTACTTCGCGGAGTTTAACCGTCGTCCGGTTCTTAATATAGAACTGATCTATCGGTTCGCCATCAGCACTGATGATACGCGTAGCAACTTCGGGCTTTGGGTTCTCAAGCTGGTCAAGTGTCGGGAGACCTTTATTGACTTCAATGATGAACCAGCCACCGCCTATAATAACAACTGCCAATACAATAATCAGTGACTTATGTTTTTGCCAGATAGCAGATATCTTCTCCCATGGCTCTTTTGCATGTGGGTCGTAGGACGGCTTTTGATAGCCGCCTTTTTCTTCAGGATCGTTATGGTAGTTGTATTGATTCACAAGAGAGGAATACAATGATTAATTTCGCTGAAAAAATCCCTTATAAGTTCTTTTGCTATCAAACCGATACCATTGACTCGACTAATCCAGATTGTGTCCGTACGTCTTTAGCCATGTCTTGTGCTCTTTGTAGCGCGGGCAGACTTCGGCTACGCGTGACCAAAAACGTTTGGAGTGATCCATGATCTCGGTGTGTACGAGTTCGTGAAGGATGACGTAATCAACAACTTCCTGCGGAGCTTTGATGAGCTTCCAGTTGAAGGAGAGATTCTTCTTCGATGAACACGAACCCCATCTGCTTCTGGCAGAGCGTATCGTGACGCGGTTATAGGTAAATCCGAACTCACGCGAATACTCACGCAGACGTGCCTCGATGTAATTCTTTGCTTCGGTGCGGCACCATTTCTCATCGCCAGTTGCAAAGAGCGTAGGCGTTACGGGCTTGCCAAGAAGAAGTATCTCATGCTGCTTTACAGGGAGCTTCGTCTTTGCAAAGTTCGCAAGATGCTTGCGTATCCACCCTTCACGCTCACCCAAAAGCTTACCAAGCGAAAGCTCGGGGTATCGCATAGGGATAATAACCTTCACCTCACCCAAACGGGTTATCTCAATACGAGCATGTTTTACACGGCGGCGAGTGATGGAGATGGATGGGGGTATAGCTGACACTATTAGCAGTATCTACTTATAATTTTTGTAAAACTATTTTTCGTGATACTTTTTTGAGCGATTCGCTCTTTGCGTAAGTTCACCAAACAGTTTGTCTTCTACTTGAGAACAGGCAATAACCATAGAGGAAATACCCATTCTCTTGAAGATAACTTGCAAGAAATTTAATTCTGCTTTGTCTTTTGGATACACTATTAATGATTGCATCAATTCAATAATTTAGCTATTCAGTATTAATGCTGCACAATAAACCTACCATACTTTTGTCCAATTTTAACAGTATAATGGCCTGACTTAATATTCATTATCGATATGTTTGCTGTAGTTGAATATCGATCTTGCTGAAGTAAAACCCTTCCTAAATCATCATAAATATAAACCCTACTACCCTCATTAAGAGGACAATATACTTCTATTCGTTGATTTGTAGAGTTCGGATAACATGTGATATATGAAGATGCGCATAAGATATTCTTATTTTCATTAACGGACAAAGATGAACCTCCTCCATCATACATATATAGACTACCCCAATAACTAAGTGCAAAGGTGCGCTGTTTAGAAGCAATTACAAATTTTCTGTAACCAAGAGAATTATTTTTAGAAACATATTGCTTACCCCACGTCTGTCCGCCATCTAAGGTCTTAAGAATTGATGTTTCTTGATAAACATTGCCATTTATATATCCAGAAGAAATAGCACAATATCCAATTAATGAATCAAAAAATGATATTGCGGTCACACGTAAAATTGAACTATCAGATATATACCATGATTTGCCTTTATCATTAGTTGCTATCATGCCATATTTTGAGCCTGCAAAAAGGCGATTAGTACCTTTTACATTTGCCATACTTTGACAAGAAGTACCCCTTCTACCATCATTTAATTGAATAGAAAGAGTATCCCAAGTGTCACCTAAATCTGTTGTTACAAAAACGATACTATCACCTATACAAAGACCGGTTATGCTGTCGACGAATATAATATCTTTAAAAGATTGTTGTACACCACGAACCCATAATTTACTATCCCAATTTTTTCCGACAGCCGAAGTCCTATACAATGTACCTTGCTTTATCCAAACATCATCATCATAACTATCACCTGTGAGTAAAAAAAAAGCAGTATCATTAACCTTTAGCAACTTTAATCCCTTTCCTTCAAAATTTCTTACTTCACCTAAATACTTCCACGATACGCCTTGATCACTCGTTGTCTCCGCCCAAGAGGAAAAGGTTCGACGATAGATTGAATGACCGAGAGTAATTGCGGAAGTATCACTTAGTGACCAAACTGAAGAAGGATATTGTCCAAGTCCATAATTGGGGTTTGGCTTACCCGATAAAAAAACAGAGTTGTTTATAACCGAATCAAAGTCGTTGGAAATATAGGATTCCGTGTCACCAACATCATACAATAAATAACCTTGATTCGGAGACGAGAATGTCATGTCGCCAACCTCAATATTAAGAGGTTTCCAGCCAGTTTGTGCATAAGTTGTTGAAGCAACAACCATGAACAAGCAGAAATAATATAGTGCGATAAAAGATATACTCCTCATATAATTACTAACACTCAATAATTAAGGTATTGTTCTCTGTTCACAATCCCTTGACCCTAAGCACTCTCAGATCACCATCTCCAGATTACTGAGCATAACGAAAATTTTGTTCTCAATCCCCCGTCGGCATGATTTCACTTGTCTCGACCATGAGCATGACAGTTTTGATAGGAGCACGAGGCCGGTGCATGACGCCTTTGGAGATGGTTACGCCTTGCTGCGGATTAAGCTCAATGGTTCTATCCTCAAGGTCAATAAGAAGCTGACCTTCGAGCACAAAGAAGAACTCGTCATCACTCTCATGCTTATGCCAATGATACTCACCCTCAACAATGCCGAGACGGACGACACTATTGTTCACTTCGGTAAGTGTCTGGTTAAACCATTTGTGCGGATTCGCTGCGACCATTTCGGGAATATCTATCTTCTCAAAATGAGAGAACTTGATATCAAGATGCGTATTGTAATCTGAAAAGTTTTGCATTGTGCCAGAGTTGATTTAGTTATGTCAGTGGCAAAAGAGTAATTCTTTGTTTTGTCTCATCAATGACCATTAATGCACCAGAGAGAAGATTCTCCTCATAGGTAGCAAGAGCATGTATAACCGAACTTGAAAGATGCTCTGGAGTTACATCCTGCGTCCGGACTTGTATAACACTTGGACCAACAGCTTTTGTGAGTGCTAATAGTGTTCCGAAATCAAGGTCGTGAGTAAAGATGACATACTCTCTTTGCCGTGCCCACTCAAGTATCTCAACATCTTGAGCATTTCTTGCGCCAACATCACTCCAGTGCATTGCCTCATGTCCGGCTGAATTCAATACGGATGCCCAAGCAGGAGGCAGGCACATATCAATGAGTATTCTCATGCAACTGCGTAAGGAACCTCGATCTCTTCCGAACGCCATGCAGCATATTCGAGAGCTTCGCGGATATCTTCAGGTTCGAGATAGTCATAGAGGAGAAGAATATCCTGCTCGGATTTCCCTGATGCGAGCAGACCGATGATCGTACCGACTGTTATTCGCATACCACGAATACAAGGTTTACCACCCATAACATTATGGTCAAGTGTGATGCGTGACATATTCTTCATACAATTACTAACACTCTATAATTGAAGTATTGTTCTCCGCTCACCCTCCCTTCACCTTCCGCATTTCATCCATCACTGCCTCTACTTCTTCGAGCGTGTTGTAAAAGTGCGGGGCGATGCGGATGCCTGTGGGTGGGCGGTAATCGGTGATGAAGCGGCGACGTATAAGCTCGTCGTTTATTTCTTTTGTCGAGAGTTTACCTTGCGAGATGCCGTTCGGATCAATCGTAAGTGCGCCGCCTCTGCGATGTGCTTCGCGCGGGCTATTGACTTTGAAGCCATACTCATCGGATTTATCAATAATACGCTGTGTCATTGTTAATGATTTCTCGCGAATTGCATCAATGCCGATCTCGCCCATCATCTTCAATGCAGGCACTGCTGTATAAAGGCATGGCACTTGAATTGATGATGTAAGAAAGCGGTGCATACCTTGTGCGAAGTTCACATCAGGCATGGCAAACTCGAACGGATCTTTATCGCCGAGCCATCCTCTGATAGCGGGTTTGAAACGCTCGTGATGATCACGACGAACATACATGAACGCCGCACCGGGTCCGCCACACAGCCACTTGAGCACACCTGATGCAAGAATATCAACATTGAGAGCTTTGACATCTATTGGCACGACACCCGCTGCTTGATACGAATCCACCATCACAAGCGCACCAACCGAATGTGCTTTATCAATGATGGTCTTAATATCCTGCAAACCACCAGAGCGGAAATAGACATGCGAAATAGGGACGATGAGCGTCTCCTCATCTATTGCATCACAAATTTTCTGGACATCAACGTGAATGCCATCGTCGCTTTTGACAAGATGTACTTTTGCGCCGTACTTCTGCCAGCCATGCCAGAGATAGCTTATTGTCGGGAAGTGAAGTTCGGTGAAGACAACTTTGTTGCGTTTATCGGTGAAGTCGAGGCAACTTGCAATGAGTGCAGAACCTACTGTGAGGTTATGAATGAGAGTTACATCCTCTTGCTCTGCACCGATGATCTTTCCAAAGAGTCCGCTGACGGTATCAACAAGCGGAAACCACTCATGCCAGCTCTCGACGCCTTCGGTCTGCCATTGGTGTGTATAGAGTTTCAACTGATCTTCAACCTCGCGCGGCATTGCGCCGAGCGAATTGCTAATCATATAGCATGATGTCTCGAGAATCGGAAAATGTTTGCGGTACTGTTGTGTGAGTTCGTCCATCTTTCTATGTTGCAAATGTTATTTGCAAATTTACGACACTTATTCGAAGAGCGAACCTTGTTCGATAACTCCCTCATGCTTTAGCAGCCACTCCTTCCGCCACAAGCCGCCTGCATAGCCAGTCAATTTACCATCCGAACCAATAACACGATGACAAGGGATGATGATAGCAATAGGATTCTTGCCATTAGCAGATGCGGCGGCACGGATGACCTTCTCGTCTCCGAGTCGCTTTGCCATAGTAAGGTAGGTAGTAGTTTTACCGAATGGAATAGCCAGCAGTTCATTCCATACTCTTTTCTGGAAGTCGGTCCCTTCGGGTGCAAGCGGCAGATCGAATGTGTTGCGTTTGTTAGTAAAGTACTCGTCGAGTTGAGCGATAGCTTGTCTTAGATGAGGATGGTTGTCACTTATTCCGCTCTCATCGGTAAAGAGAACTGATGTAATTCCTTCGTCGGTAGCCGATATATTAATCGTGCCGAGTGGTGAGGTAATAAATGCGTTGCGCGTCACCTTACTTCCCCAACTTCTCCAAATACTTTCTGATAAGTATCTGATAATCTTTCGAGAAACCGCCGTTGCCGGAGCGGAGCATTTCTTCGCGGATGGCTTTGCGGGTATCTTCTTGGCTTAACTTGAGCGAGCCGGGAGTTGTCCGTGATACATTTTCACCTGTGTTCGCTTCGCGTGTTTCTTCTTTGTCGCGTTCATTGACAGAACGCTGCGCTTCGAGCAAACGCGAAAGTATTTTTTCCTGACGCTGAATAGTCGCTTGGTTCACACCTTTTGAGCGCATATCACTGACAAGCTCTTGCATTTCTTCGGCTATCTTCTTGAGGTCATCGGTCGCTTTTTTAGTGCCGGTGTTTGCATTCTTCTGTTCAGTGGCAAGTTCTTCGAGTGATTTTTGCACAGCTGATTGCCCCGCAGTCGCGCGTGCGGCTTCTGCCTGCTGACGAAGCATTTCTTGCTGTCCGCCTGAACCTTGTCCGCCCATCATCTGCTTCATCTGTTCGCCAAGTGCCATTTGCTGATCAGTGAGTTGACCTATCTGATCGAGAAATTGCTGCATAGCGCTTCCGCCTTTGCCTGAACCGAACGAATCACCGCCGCCCGGCTGACCTTCGCCTGATTGTCCTTCACCCGGATTTGAACCGTCACCGTTCGGACATGCACTTCCTTGCTGCATTTGCTCCATTGCTGATTGCGTCTCTTGTGCAGATTTATTGAGAGCAGCCATTGCAGCTTGTGTACTTTGAATTGCATTGCCTTGCGTACGCTCTGTCATTGCCTCTTGCGCCTCTTGCATCTTTGCAAACGCTTCGCCCATCGTCTTACCCATCTGCGGTGTGACGGATGTCGAGCGTTGCGCCAATTGCATCATCTGGCTTGCGGCGTTGCCGAGTTCTTCTTTGCGCTCTGCTTGTTCGGCTGCCATATCACGGAAGACATTCGAGTTCGGCAGTGCCTGCTGCGAACGCTTCTTTAAGCTTTCTTCCTCTTTCGAGAGGCGGTTCATCTCGTCGCGGATGCGCTTTAAGTCAGCAAGATTTTTCTGCTTCTCGTTCTCCTGCATCTTCTCTTTGAGCTTCTGCATCTTGTTGCGAGTCTGCTTGAGCTTTGCGGCGGCATCTTTACTGCGCTCGGCTGCGCGTTTATTCTGCTTCTGCTGCATCGCTTCTTTGGCTTCTTCCATTGCCTTTTCTGTCGAAGGATCGTTCGCAGATTCCATCGCATCCTTCATCTCTTGCGGAGATTGCATCGTCTCCGGAAGCTTCTGCATATCTTTTGCAAGCTGTTTAGATTCTTCCTGCAAACGCGCTAACTCATTCTTCGCATCTTCCTGCTTACGCTCGGACTTTGCTTTGTCTTCCTGGGACTGCGGCTTCTTGCCTGATGCAGCTTCCTCTTGTTCTTTTGCTGTTTGCTCTTGGTTCTTCGCAAGCTCGGAGGTGCGCTTCATCATCTCATCAAGCTTCTGCTCCATCTTTATCTTCTTTAAGATGTTCGCTGTGCGCTCGATTGACTTCTTGAACTGCTCTTCGTTGAACTGGACTTCCTTCATCGCTTCCTCAAGCGCCTTCGGGTCCATGTTCTTCATTGCCTGATCAAGTTTGCGGAAAGCATTCTCAAGTTCGGGCGACCGAACTTCGTCGAGAAGCTTTTGAAGCTCTTGATACTTCTGCATTGTCTCGGGTGAGATGGCGTTCTGCTTATCAAGCTGCTCGGTCATCTTATCGAGATCTTTTTTGATGTCGTCAACGCGGTTATTGAGTTCTTCCTGCCTCTTCGCGATCTCCTGCATATCTTTGCGTTGACTGAACTCCTGTTGCTTGCGCGAAATTTCGTTCGGCTTTGCCTGACGCATTTCGTCAACGGTCTCATCTATCTTCTTCTTGAGTTCTTCGGCATCTTGCTTTACTTCGCGGAGATTCTTCTCGATGTTATCGGATTGCTCTTCGGCGCGTTTGAAAATTTCTTCGACCGACGGAAAACGCAACGCATACTCCGGCGAGCGTACCTTCTTCGGACCACTGATAATATCATTGTCAGCAACTTCCAACACATACCCAACCTCATCTTCGGGCGAGAGATCTATCTTTGCAAGATTCCAGAGATACGGCACCTCGAGGTCTTGCGTATTGTAATTCGAGACAGGAAGATCGAACCACTTGTACTCTTTCTCTTCGGGTATGTATTTTGATTTCGTGATGCGATAGCCGATGCGAAGTTTTGAGAAGCCGAAATCATCATGAATCTTCGCAAGCATCGAGAGGCGCATATTGCCCGGTATATCTGCTCGCTCACCCGGATCAAGCAATGCAACAGCGGGGTCTTCATCGCGCGAGAGAGTAACGGTATATTCTATCGGGCGTTCGCTTGGGATTGAATCCTTATCGAGCAACTCGATATGATAACTTCCTGATTGACGTAGTGATAACCCACCCTTTGCTTCAAACCCTGCAACTTGTAATGAATATACTTCCTGCTTCGGAGCGGTCTTCGCCTGTATCCGGGATGAATCGCCTTCGGCAACTTCATTCTGCGGAGTAAAAACTATCTTTGCCGAAAGCAGTTCTTTCGATGAAAGGATGTTGAGTGAAAGATATGTACCGACAAGTCCGGAAATGTCACCGAGATTTTCATCAAGCGTACGTGACTGCTCTCGCGTATATGACGGAGGTGTCACTGTTGCTTTGAGCGAGCGGATGATAGGTCTATCCTGTACGGTCACCTTAAACTCATCAGATGTTATCTCACGAGCTTCGGCGTAATACTCTGTGTTCTGCTGAATGCGAAGTTCATAGACGAACTCCATCTTTCCGCGTTCGTTGAGGTAACCGGTGAGTTCTAACTTGTCAAACTCTTTCGCGCCTTCTTCGCGCAGATGCAGGTTCAGTTTTTGCAGTTGTTCGCCACTTGTTGTAATGACGAGCTTTATTGATTCACCTCGAAGCACTTTTGTACTACCCGGCTTTACATCAAAGACGAACGGCGCGGGCTTTTGGTAAAAAGTATTATGATTGATAAGCCGCTCTCCTGCACCGTACAGATCGCCACGAAAACCGAAGAACACACCTGCGCCGATAAGTAAACTGGAAAAGAAAAAGATCATCGTTCGACGAAGCGGCTTCTCGTCGAGTATCTGGTTGAAGTCAAGATTGCGCACCGAGCTATACGTACCGACAAATGCAGCTTCGGCAAAACGCGACGAGCTTGTGCCTGCACTTGCAAGTTCGCGCGAAAGCTGGAAGACGTTCAGAAGTTTATCCTCCACCTCTGAAAAATGTTTACCGATGCGCGAAGTAAGCGTATCGTCAGTGATGCGCTCACGAATCCCAAACTTCTCGGCAAGGGGACGAGCTACGAGAAAAAGCGGAGCAAAAAGGGCAACGCCAACGGTGCTCCAGAAAAGGATAGTACGTCCCGTAATGCCGAAATGGAAGATTGCTTCAATCGCAAGAGCGGCGAGGATAACAAGAAGCGAGACCGCAAGCCCGCGGAAAAGACCAACAGATAACGCAAGACGTTCGCTCTTGGAGCGAAGCTTTGCCAAACGAACGAGCAATTCCTGATAAAACTCTTGGGACATCAATAATCCTACGGCTTCGGGAGCAATGTGTTACTCTACTGTTCAACGGTATTGTGCGAGTGGATGTTCCGAGAGAAGAACACAATAAAAAACCCCTCTCTATAAATCACAGAGAGGGGAAAATTAGAGAAGACAGTAAATTCTACTTTGACAGAGTCTTTGAAGTCCTCGGCTTACAATTTTCAAATAGGAAATGGGATACTAGCTATAAAAGTACTTAGCAGTGTCAAAGAGACAGCTATCAGCGTGTTCTTCCAAAAGGGCATTGTATCAAGTCGAAGAACAGAAAATGCTACACCAAGCATAGGTAGAAAATAGATGCCCTGATTAACCACATGATCATGTGGTTTATCCATTGCAAAGAGCGCAGGGATAATAAATCTATTAACCGCAAAAGCAGAAAACCAAATCACCATAGCAAGTGATACGACTTTTATGCTCATTAGAGTACTTATTTGAGATTTGACTGTTGACTTCATGTGCAATTAAAAAGCATCATACCTAATTTCGTTCCTCATAACGCTTCAACATACATACCGATAGCAGTTCCTATGGCAATCAAAGTCGCAGAAACCAGTCCCCCTGAAACGCAGTACGATAGGTGCCTACTCAAAATGGCTAAAATGAGCAGAAAACGACGATAATTGAATTGCCCAAAGATTATCTTGTTGTTCTTCAATGGGTTGGGAACAATCTTTTCTGAGCATCTTGCAAAACGAGGTTTCATGTGGTATTTTTGTACGGGAAAGTTTGGATATTCCCCTATTTCCGAGAGATTTCAGATTGCTTCGCTCCCTCTGGTCGCTCGCAATGACATCACGGACTAAAGTCCGTCCCACTATAACTCCTAAACGTCACTATTCAAATGTGTAAATTTACAGCACCGTCCCCAAAACCCCTTTAAGCTTTACGCTTTGAAGTTTACGCTTGAGTGTGGTGCACAATTAGTCCGTTAATAAATAAGGTAGTTACGAGGGAAAATTGAGTAATTTCTACTTCCCCATTTTTCCCCCTCGATCCGTCGTATTTTTGCAGAGAATTTGTCGCCTGTACCACCAAACAAAGTAACCTTCTGCAGAATACTGTACTTGTCATAGCATATTACTTCCCCCCGATGGGGCTATCCGGCGTTCAGCGGACGCTGAAGTTCGTGAAGTACCTCCCCGAGTTCGGCTGGAATCCTATCGTCCTGACCACAACCGCCGAT
>JBKJTT010000022.1:0-90482 GCA_046590205.1 Kapaibacterium sp. (SeqCode) | reverse complement strand
ATGATTTATTTATATTGGACATATTATTAATACCAATTTTATATATAATATATAACAAATATTATTTATAATAGTTCCAATTCTATATTTATTTATATTTATATAAAATACAGCCCTATATCTCATTGAAAATCAATGAGATAATCATATTTATACTTAATTTAATTATTTAAATAAGAAGTTTCAACAAATAAGGTGCTGATATGGACCTTTAGCACCTTGGCGATTTTAGCAAGTTTCTCAATGCTGATGCTCTTTTCTCCGCGTTCGACACAGCCTATGAAGTTATAGTGCAAATCTGTGCGCACGGCAAGCTTTTCTTGCGTCCAACCAATTTTATGCCTGTAACCGCGTATGTTGTCACCTATGATTTGATTCAATTTCATTATGCAAATGTGCGAAGAAATTGAAGGAACTAAGACAACCTAAATAGTTGTATTATTAAGCACACTCTAAATGGTTGTTTAACTTAACCAAATCGCAATACAAATCTCGTATGGAAAATACTACTCAACAAGCATCACAACTCAAGGAAGAATACAATAAGAACAAAACGGATAACGGGGCAACTATTTCAATGACTCAAGCCATATCTGTAATAGGATTTCTTCTAATACTTATCTCGCTCTCGCTACTATTTTATTCATTTTCAGGTGTAGAAAGTCTGATTAAGTATACTTATCATATAGTAATTGGAATGTTTGTAATTGTTAGTGTTGGGATTGGAATGGTGCTCCTAGGAATTTCTGAAGCTATAGGCGTATTACAAAAGATTGAGAACCATTCGCACATTTCTTCTTTCTTAAAACAAAAAGATTTTCAAGATATTATTGAGTAAGGAGTAAAACAAAATGAAAGTGTTTCAATATGTGACATGGGCATTTATCGCGTTCCTTTTCGTATCATGTGCGTCAAGAAGAAGTGATACACCACTGCCCAGCGATAGCATGATGATACCCTCGCCTTCTGAAAGGTCAGCGCCAACTGTAGATACAATAACTCAAAGTGTAGGCTCAATTGCAGTCATAGATGATATTGAGACTAAACTTATAGACGTTTCTCTACCAAATGCTTTAATGCAAGAGCGAATGCACATTTCATTCCCTTTAGGTGTATACAACAAAAATACTAATTACATACAAATAACGACTTCTCGTAAGAATCTCGGTCAGTACGGATGCGATATTTATTATGGTTATATTATTGTTGATAATGGTATAAACAAATTGGAATATCGTCCATCAGAAGGTATAAGACATAGTACACTTGCTCCGTTAGAACAAAGTAGATTAATTGAAGTGTATGCAATCCCAAAGGAAGCTACAGGTAGAATGTATTGGTACTCAGATTATTTTCAGGACGGAGATTTTATAAGGTATCAAATAATTATTCCTAAGCAAAGCGGTGGAGGAGAAGATACAGACAATAGCACCGATAAATCAACTGACCAGAATTCAACATCAAGCGACTAATAAGTACCATAAATCCCCATGTCAGAAGAAATTAAAGAACATCTTCATCACATCTTTGAAAATCCAGAGGAGATTTTCAAGATAGAATCACCTACGAATGACGAATTAGAATTGGCTTTTTTCTTAAAGCCAGAGATGGCAAGAAGATTTGAATTTATACCCGGAGAGGTTCAATTGGCAATGATAAAAGAATCAATTTACAATGTTGAATTCATCATTAACCCTACTGAACTTGTCCAAGTGCTTTGCATCGAGCAAGACCCAGCTACATATTCATTGCTAAAAAGTAGTACGAAATATGCTTTTTTCATAGCACATCCATTTTGTTGGCTTTAACAAACAATATTGAAAGACATTTATATGATTATTAGAAATTACGGGCTAATGTGGGATAAAGAACACATTGATTTTGGTCACAAAAAATCATCAGGCACCCTATACGGAATTGAGGTCGGTGACAAAAGAGGTGGTACGGTAGATTTTAGAGAGCAGTCTGGAATTTATGCTTTATATGATTCTTCCTTCAACCTTTTATACGTTGGTCAGACAGGCTCAGGAGATGATAAACTACTAAAGAGATTAAACTTTCACCGTAATGACCATCTTTCAGATAGATGGAGATACGTATCATGGTTTGGTATCCGCTTCGTTACAGTTAAAGACAAGCAACTTTCCAAATCTCCTGGCTCAAGGAGTATTGCCATTAAAAGTGTTCTGAATCATCTAGAGGCTATATCAATAGCAATTGCAGAGCCAAAAATGAATCTTCAACGAGGTAAGTTTGGTGAGAGTGTTGAGCACTATATTCAACATAGAGAAAAGAAGGATTGATTTGCTACCATGACAGATAGATTCGGGAATCATAATTATCCATATCATTGAATACTCTTAAGATGCTTTTACTTTCCATAAGCCAATCAGGGAGTACAACATTGCCTGAGCCTTCATAGAATGCGATATGAGCTTCTTTCAGCCTTTTCTGAGGCTTTCTTGGAGATACGTGTAGTTTTCCACCTCTATCTATGAATATCATGATAAGCGGGTATAAACTAACACAGCAATGAAAAATATAACCATCTAGAATCAGTTCTCTAACGCTATACAAATGCTGGATTTTATCATCAATTGTGATAGCATCTATTGGGAATTGCTTACGAAGCATGTAGAATGTATGGGACGTATATTCATAGGTCGTGGGAAATGAGGAAATATTTTGAATGGCAATTTCCCATTCTTCAACATCCTTTTGGAATGCGAATGTTAAATCATCTTCTTTGTAATTCAATGCTTCAAGAAGACGGATGGGAATAGTATTGGGTATTTTATCAAAATTATTAAAGAGCTTATCAAACTCCTTGTCATTAGCTATTCCCAATTGGTGCTGAATATCTTTGCGAATCAATTGAGGCTGCATTGCAAGAAGTTGAAGATATTTCATGGTATGACGAAATGGAAGATAACTTGTATCCTCTGAAATAATCCAATTTGGGTCTGATAGCTTCTTAAAATCACCCATAAAATCATACGATTAAAATTATATGCCAACGTTCGTCATCTTTAAACTCTAAATGAAAATCAACTTTGTCAATACTTCCTGATTCAACGCTGACTATAACTTTACAGCCAATTACATACGGGAAAATTAAAGACATTTTTTTATCAGTCCTGATTTGTATAATGGCTGATTTATCATTGAACATCAAATGCAAAGTTGATTCGAGGTCAATTGGGAGTTCAGGGATTAACAATTCTGATTTATTAGAAATGAAATTAGAAATGTATTGTAACACTTCTAACTGCGGTGAATTAGTTGACAACATGGATTCATCATCACTGTTCCAAGTCAATACTGAGAATTGTTCATTATCCCCTGAAAACTGATAGTGAATACCTAACTTTGAAAAGACGGTCACGTTTAAGAATGCTTGTTTATTTGACATGTCTTTATAACAATATTGTGCGTCATTATCTGTCGTCCAGAATCAAGATACCTATGCAATCATACAATCAAATAAACCGTATTATCAAAATGCTCGATTGGCTATATCTCGGAGAAAGATTATCTGTAAGAAATGTTGAAAGGCGTTTTGAGTGCAAGGTTTCAAAGCGACAAATTCAAAGAGATTTTAACATTATTTTTGATAGTGATATACCTATCGAGTATGAAATGAATGGTAAAGAAAGAGAATTGTATCTACAGAAATCACATAGAAGAAAAGTTGATTTGTAAAATAATTATAGAAAAAAGTATGATTACATTTAAAGAAATATTAAAAGAGAGTTCGGATAAAGAAAAATACATTGATGTCGAAGCTGACACACCTGGTGCATTACGTGTCGAGGATTTGTTTCTCGATGTGGATTGTGAAGAAGGAGATGGTGATAATGAAGAAGAAAATTGAAGTTGGAGATGTCGTGCAACAGAAATTAATTTATGACCAACCATTTAAAAAATACAGTGGTGCAATAATGATTGTTTTAGAAGTTCTTCCAGAGGGGATAAAAACAAGATACTCTCTTCTTGAAAATATTCTTTATCCACACGAGATATTTCTAACAATAGACGATATAAAAGAGTTATCTGCCGAACTTAAAGCAGATGTCGAAGCTTGGAAAAACATAACGGAAGAATCAAAACTAGAGCTATGGAATGAATGGAGAAAGTAGTGCTACTTTTGAGCACAAAATATTTCTAAAAATTTAATTACAAATTCAGACGTGGACATACAGTGGCTCGGAATATTTTTTACTGCCCAGACTTCTATCCCCTTTTCAATTATATAAGAGAGGTCTTTTGTTAACTCTCCACACAACTGTTCTCCAACAAACTTATCCAAATACTTTTGTAATTCATCTATCTCTTTATCGTCTAATGGTGGATTACAATCCCTTAACAAGTCCTCTAAGATTTTGCTAACGTCTCTCATGTTTTGTTCAAAAGTTAATACACAAATATACACAATTTTCCCGATTGCCAATCAAACGCAGAAAATATTGTGTATATTAATGGCTTAAACGATGAGCACCTAAAATGCCTATTGAACGCCAGACTTTAGAAATCATAAATATGATAGCGACATGTGTATCTGCAATTGGTACACTTGCTGCTGTATTCACTGCTTTATACTTATCGTTGAGTGAACGCCAATTGAAAGTGTTGGTAAAGCCAGATGTAGGTCACGTATATACTGCAAGGTTCGATTATAAAATACTCTCACTAGATATTATCAATGTTGGAATTCGCAGTGTAATTATAAAAGGTATACGAATAAGGCTAGGGATTTTTAATAGGAAATATTTCGCATTCTTTCACCCAGAGAGTGGCATCATTGACTTACCAAAGCAATTGAATGATGGGGAAACACTCGAAATTGCAATTCCTATGAAAGACTTTGAGGATAGCTTCCCTGACTTATACAAAAAGTACCCGTTGACATTTTCATATGTTGGACGAAGATTTATGCGGTTTGTTATTACATCTAGTACGGGCGAAGTATTTGTAGGAAAGCCAAGGAAAGCACTAAGAAAACGAATTGAAATGATGTGTAAGAATGTATAAAGGAACATCTTCATTTAGAGCGCGAAAGTTAATAATAATTGACTCCCTCGATAAATCAGAGTGGCAGTCTGCTGATATGCTATACAAAACCCTCAAAGAAATGGAGGGTATAGTTCTTGAAGTAGAACTTCACAAAGTCATTTATAGAGAGGACCTGTTTAACTTGCTTGAAGTAATTTATAAAAATGTAGAAAATGGGAATGGGGTCCCTATTTTACACTTTGTGTTACATGGAAATGAAGAAGGTCTAGTGCTCTCCTCAGGAAATTTTATTGACTGGGAAGAATTAGCTACAGCTATTCTAAGGATTAATATAGCATCAGCTAACAATCTATTTATTACGATGGCGGTTTGCTATGGCTTTTTTATTGGTCATATTCAGTCTGTTCCCCATACGCGAACTGCCTTCTTTCTAATTCTTGGAAGAGAAGGTGAGCATATGGGGGGTGATTTTACAAATGACTATCGCAAATTCTATTCAACATTGGCTACATCTAGTAATTTTGCTGAAGCAATGGATGCCATTGACTCAAATAATAGAAGCGGATATAAACTCTACTATTGTGAAAATTTATTTCGTGATGCAATAAAAATCGGATGGAAAAAAGGTTTGTATTTAGATTTGCAAAATCTCCAACGAAAAGCTAGACTTAAAGCCAAACGAGAAGGAAAAAAAATACCTGTACCAAAATCTAAGCTTCAATCAACGGTTTTTGACATTGCGCTTTCTTTATTTTTGGAGTGGCGTGATAGTTATTTTATGGTAGACCTGTATCCTGAAAATGACAGTAGATTTATATCGAAGATAAAACTATCACGCATGATTAGCACAAACTATCAGAAAGAATTAAAGCGAAAGACAAGTTAGAATTATTCTATTGTTTTAATCACTTCAGTTGCCATTCAAGTTACAGAGTTCAATTGCAATAGATAAAGTCTATTTTTACATTCGTTTCCATGCCTTAGGAGGAGCGGCAGAATTTACTCTAAATGTTTGTATATGACCGCAATTGTTACATTCGAGTATTTTCCATTCATTAACACCCGTAGTACCAAATCCATGAAAACTCCTTGTTGATTGAATTGAGTGGTGCCCCATAATTCTTTTCTACAAATAATTATAGAAAGGATTATTATGGGAATAAGAGCAACAATTATCACTCCTCGTTTTTTTCAAAGATTAAAACTATTTTGGCATCACGTACAAAAGTTTGACCCAAACATCTGGCACTTTGAAAAAATATCTGACGAAGAAGTCAGGTTTATAAGAAAAGGAAAACGATTCAAAAAACTATTTTAATTGTCTGCAATTCGACTATTTAGAATCTTCTTTCTCTTTTTTTTCTTCAGCACGAAGGTGGTCTGCGTAGTCATATCCATCAGCCGATAATTTGTATATTGTGTCGCTTTCGCAATCTATTAATCCATTTCCTTCTAATTCTTTGATTGTACGTTTGTTATTTGCTTCTTCTCGACCTTCTGCTCCAGAAAATCTACGACTGTTGGTTTGAAGTGGATATATATGCCCAAACATCGGCGTGATTGTTATCATGCCGTCATAGCTTTTTGAAGCTTCTATTAGTACCTCAACTGATAAATCTGAAAGGTCTATTTTATTCATGGTGTTTTGCGATTTAGTGAAGGTATGCTAACACGAATGAACTGATGCTGGTTTCTATCCTATAGACGAACAGATTGAATAGGCGGAATGGGTAGAAAAGAGCTTATCTTAACACATCATGTCAACAAGATACTCGTATGAGAACAAAATATGACACCCGAAGGAATTACTTCGATAGAGCGGGCTTTTAGTTGTGACGATTGTTGATGTAAAGAAGTAGATATAGTTCAGAACCATTAAATTGACTTGTAAGTTAGTCTGGTAGATAAATATATCTACCATGCTGAACGACTTAAGAAAATCCATTCATTTAATACTTAACGAACGTATCACAAGTCCACTCTCAGGAACAGTGATATTTTCATGGCTTGCATGGAATTGGCGACCTGTTTATTACCTAGTATTTTCTGATTACATTTCGATAACAGACCGCTTCAAATATATTGATGAACACTATCGTACATTTGAGTTTAATGTTTTGTACCCATTTCTATCAACAGTCTTTATTATAATTGTTTATCCTCTTTTTACAAGCGGTGCTCTTTGGGTGTGGCTTAAATACCGCGCTCACCAGAATGGAATAAAGAATAAGATTGAAGGTGCAGAGTTGCTTACGGTTGCTCAATCAAGGCAGATGCGGATGCTAATAATTGAAGCTGAATCAAGATTCGATTCTGCTCTAAAGGCAAAAGAGTTAGAAATTAATGGATTAAAAATTACGAATGCAGAGCTTAATGACTTATTGATTGACAGTCCAACAACAGCTTCACAGTCCGACAAGGAAATGAATAGATTAAGTCAGCTTGAATATGATGAAAGACAAGAGTTCTATCATCTAATTGACCACCCTTTGTTTATCAAACATTTTCCATCTGCTTCAAAATATATTGGCTCAAAATATTCAGTTAGTGATGACGATTTGGAACTCCTACCCCTTTTGTTTGCTAATGACCTAATTGTTAGGTCTCAAGCAAATACAAACTTGCTCGAATATACCGATAAAGGTAAAAGATTTCTAAATCTGTACCTCAATCGCCCACAAATGAGGAAATGACGAATCTTGATGATTTATAATTACTTACTACCAACTGGTATAAAATCGGGTATAATTTAGCTTTTTATGTTGCATCGCAAATTATTTCGTATATTTGTATGCCTTAGAAGTGGTCAGTGGCAAGTAGTTAGCTGCCAGTTTTGATGTGTAAATTTACGGCACCTCTTACTTTTCGATGATTATTTGTAATTACAGGAATCAGATCCTCCCCTCCGCTCAGGATGTTCTTCACGAAACCCGATTCTCGAGAACCCCGCCCTCGTGGTGGTGCACAATTAGAGTGTTGATTTATAAAGGAGTTACGGGGTGAAGTTGGGGTGGAATGAAGAAGTGGTTAGTTGGGGAATAAGAGCAATTAGGAGACCTGCGGTACGAACTATTTTAGCAGGAAATCGTTATATGCGGCTCTGAATTTAACCGTGGGAGTTTTGGCGGTTCCTCGCCCGAACGACGTACCACACAAACAATACAACAATGGCAAAAAAGATCACCGGCTATATTAAGCTGCAGATCCCTGGTGGCAAGGCAACGCCTGCGCCTCCTGTTGGTCCCGCTCTCGGACAAAAGGGCGTGAACATCATGGAGTTCTGTAAACAGTTTAATGCAAAGACCGCAAAAGCAGACGGCATGATTACCCCTGTGGTTATCACCGTGTATTCTGATAAGAGCTTCACGTTCGTCACCAAGACTCCACCGGCTCCGGTGCTCTTGTTGAAGGCAGCAGCACTTGAAAAAGGATCAAAAGAATCCAACCGCTCAAAAGTCGGTAAAGTAACCTCGGCGCAGGTTCGTGAGATCGCCGAATTAAAGATGCCCGACCTCAACGCTGCTTCTGTCGAAGCTGCAATGAGCATGGTCGCAGGCACCGCACGTTCCATGGGCTTAACAGTAGAGGGATAAGATATGACATACGGAAAACGTTATACCAATCTCGCAAAGAAGCTCGACCGCACGAAAATCTATAATATAGATGAAGCGGTGAAGGTCGTCAAGACAACTGCATCGGCAAAGTTCGATGAGTCAGTTGATATCGCAATCAGTCTCGGTGTTGATCCACGTAAAGCAGATCAGGCGCTCCGCGGCACAGTTGCTCTTCCTCATGGTATTGGTAAGAAGGTTCACGTAACGGTCGTTACCAAGAATCAGGAAGCCGCTGCTAAAGAAGCAGGCGCTGATGAAGTTGGCTTCGAGACCATCCTTGAGAAGATCAAGGGCGGCTGGACAGCAACGGATGTCATCATCGCAACACCTGAAGCTATGGCAGAGCTTGGTAAGCTCGGTCGTGTGTTAGGACCTCGCGGACTTATGCCGAACCCGAAATCAGGTACGGTAACAAGTGATGTCAAGACTGCAGTGACGGAAGTCAAGGCAGGTAAGATAGAATTCCGTGTTGATAAGGGCGGTAATGTTCACTCGACAGTCGGCAAAGCATCATTTGATGCAGCAAAGCTTTCTGATAATGTGAATACGTTCATCAATACCATCATGCGCGCGAAGCCATCATCGGCAAAGGGAGCGTACCTCAAAGGTATCGTTATCTCAACAACGATGGGACCTTCAGTCCGTATTGATACGGCAGATGCAATTAAAGCTCACGCTTAGTTGATAGTCGGATAGTTGATAGTTAAAAAGCCGGACATTGTCCGGCTTTTACCTCCTTAAAAAATCACCTTCCATCCGGAGTAGCTGGGTTGGCACCTCGATACGTAATTAATCCTGTTGTAAAAAGTGGTTCTTGACGTTGTTCTTCAATTGCTTTATAAATATGAAAATGGAGAAAGGCATTTGTTCCTTCTCGCTTGGTATATGCTAATTCGATAGCGTCTTTAGGTATAATCCCACCACCAACTATTTCATTGAATACATAAATATTATATGTGACTTGAATACCAATCAGGATACAAACTGCAACACCTATACGAAGAAGAGTCTTCTTAACTCTCTCAAGAATATTAAATTCACTTATGAGGATCACAGCATTGAGTATTGCAAAAAGTGATAACCGCTCACCGGGGAGCATATTGCCGCTAAGATACGATGGCAGCGCAAGGAGGATAACAGCCGACGCAATGAACAGCCAGAATGATAGCGAAAATCGTTTCTGGCGAATACTTTTGATGAGTGAACATGCCATCAGGACGGTGATGCCCAGGCAATACAACAGGTTCATCCACTGAAGCAGCTGCGGGGTTTCAGTTACCCATTTGAACTGATGAAAAGGAATAACAGTCGCGAAAAAAACGAAGGACTTCCAGAGTATGGTCTCGATGAATGTCACAGGCTGCACAAGTGAATCTGCTGAACCGAGTGTTTTCATTATGAAGTAATGCCCGAAAAGAGCAGCAACCGGAATACCAGCAACAATCATGCGTGCGAGACTTTTGTACTGCTTCGTCGTTAGGATATAAACAATAAAATATAATCCGAAAATAGAGAGTGCGAAGAAATGACACAGGTACGCGATAACAAATGCACTTGACATGGCAATGATATTTGTATGCCAATTCCGCTCTCGTATGCTTGTAATGGCGTGAAGCACAAAGGCGAGCCCTGTTACAAAGTTTAGATACGCTGAAAGAAAGTGCATGTTCAGCGTGAAGATGAATGCAATAATAAAGATCGCAGAGTATGAAAGAGCTGAATGATATCGAAGATACCTATAAATTCCGGAAAATAGTAAAACCCCTAATAGAAATATATACAACCTCGTTGATACAAGCGGCGGTATAAATTCTGAAAAAATTGCAAAGATGAATGTGCTTATCGCGTTTGGCGGAATATA
The DNA here is from genome assembly GCA_046590205.1 of Kapaibacterium sp. (SeqCode). Taxonomy (GTDB): domain Bacteria; phylum Bacteroidota; class Ignavibacteria; order Palsa-1295; family Palsa-1295; genus DATDEW01. Next base: position 79,994 of record JBKJTT010000022.1, on the reverse strand, counting down.
TGGTTGAAGAATGTAATAACCATTGAAGTCATTGCTATGAAAGACAATATTGTTGTAGATGATACCTTGATATAACAGATTCGGAAGGTCCTGAAAAGGAAGATATTCAAATAGCGAACAATACAGCGCAAATAATGCGGCAAGAATGACAGACGGATAGTATATACGGCTATTCATAATTGCAAAGTTACGGAAAAGGGAGGACGTGGAGTGGGAATAGGGATAGGTTAGCGGGAGGACTTTCACTCCACCCATCCGAACCCAAGCCCGTCCCGTATCTGTTAAACAGGACTTGTTTTAACCAAAATATATGAACATACCACAACGTACACATTTTGCAGGCGAGCTAACCGGCTCGAATATCGGAGAACATGTCATCATTAACGCATGGGTCGAGTCAAATCGCGACCTTGGCGGACTGCTCTTCTTCGATGTACGAGACCGCAGCGGCGTACTACAATGTGTCGTTGAACCGACTCCTGAAACGATGTTTCTTTACGAAGAGGCGAAGAAGCTTCGCAGTGAGTTCGTCGTATCTGTCCAAGGTATCATTCGCAAACGCTCGAATCCTAATCCGAAGATTCCGACGGGCGAAATTGAAGTTGTTGTAAGCTCACTTACGGTGCTCAATGAATCAGAAGTACCGCCGTTTGTTATTGAAGAAGAAGTGAAGGCGAACGAGGAATTGCGATTGAAATACCGATACCTCGATCTCCGTCGTCCGAGTATGCAGCGTAACCTAATGACGCGCCATAAGATCACGAAGTCTATTCGCGATCATTTTGATGCACGTGGTTTTCTTGAAGTCGAGACACCGATGCTTATGAAAGCAACCCCTGAAGGTGCTCGTGACTTCATCGTGCCGAGCCGTTTGCATCATGGCGAGTTTTACGCATTGCCGCAGTCTCCACAGATCTATAAGCAGATACTGATGGTTGCAGGGCTTGATAGATATTTTCAGATAGTAAAATGCTTCCGTGATGAGGATCTCCGCGCCGATAGGCAGCCGGAGTTCACACAGCTTGACGTCGAGATGAGCTTCTCCGATGAGGAGATGGTCTATGATGTCATGGAAAGCTGTCTGCGTAAGGTCTGGATCGATGTAGGTCTATCACTTCCTGAATTTCCGCGTTACTCATATAAGGAAGTGATGGAGCGTTTCGGTTCTGATAAGCCCGACCTTAGGTATGAACTGGAGATCGCAACGCTCACCGAGCGTCTGCGCGGCAAGACGGAGTTCAAAGTGTTCAATGATGTTCTTGAGAAAAAGCAGGGGACTATCGGCGCAGTTGTTGTGCCAGGCGGAGCGGCATGGAGCCGGAAGCAAATTGACGAGATGACAGACCATGTGAAGATACATGGTGCCGGAGGACTTGTTTGGCTTAAGAAAACTGCTGAAGGAGTTGATTCCAGCGCGAAGAAATTCATCACGCCTGAACTTCATAATGAACTTGCTGATTCCTGCGCGATGAACGTCGGTGACATGGCTCTCATTGCTTGCCATGAAAAATGGAGCAAGGCATATACTATTCTTGGTGCGCTTCGATTGGAGATAGCAAAACGTCTTGAACTTACCAAAGGTAAACAGCGCGAGTTTGCACCGCTATGGGTTGAGAACTTCCCGATGTTCGAGCTCGATGAAGCATCGGGTAACTACAACGCAATGCATCATCCGTTCACATCGCCGGTTGTTGATGACTGGAATAACAAAACTGATGACCTCGCTGCGATCCGAGCAAGAGCATACGATATTGTAGTCAATGGATATGAACTTGGTTCTGGCTCGATTCGTATTCACGATAGGAAATTGCAATCAGAAGTGTTTGATATGCTTGGTCTATCCGAAGAAGAACAGGAGAAGAAGTTTGGCTTCATGCTCAATGCTTTCCGCTACGGAGCACCACCGCACGGCGGCATGGCGTTGGGGATTGACCGCATTGCAATGCTTTGCTCGGGCACGGATAATATCCGTGATGTCATCGCATTCCCGAAGACAACGTCAATGCAGGGCTTGATGGAAGACTGTCCTTCGCCAATTGACCCGCGCCAGCTTGCAGAGTTGAAGATAAAAGTAGGATAAAAAAAGAGGGGCAAGTTTCTTGCCCCATAATAGAGTGTAACCCTTTCGGCTTTGGGGGTATCTATTAGTGTGTTATTCGTAACCAGTGCTTACTTGTTGATGTCAAAAATAAATTTTTTACAACGGACACTGTTATCCGGTATTTCTACATATGTACTGTTCTCTACTTTGGCAGCATTCGGGCAGCCGGTAGGATATAAAACTCGTGATGTTGTATCGGGATTGAATATCCCCTGGGAAATTACATGGGGAGATGATAATTGGATATGGTTCACAGAACGAATCGGTACGATCAATAGAGTTAACCCAGAAACGGGAGAGAAGAAACTACTTCGTGTAGAAAGCGATGCATTTCAGGCCGTTGAGAGTGGTATGCTCGGACTGGACTTCCATCCAAATTTTCCCGATACGCCCTACGTCTATTCTGTATTTACATATATAGACTCGGTTTCGGTCCCAGGGCAGTCACCAATGTTTATGAAGGTCGTTCGATACACATACGAGAACGATACACTCGCAGAGAGAGTAACGATATTTGATAAGATAAACGGACGCTACATTCATAACGGATCCCGTATCATCGTCACGAAAGACCGCCAGATATTCATTACTACAGGTGAAAATTTTTTTACCGATTGGGCACAAACAGATAGTCTTCCGAATGGAAAAGTGTTGAGGATTAATATTGATGGCACAATACCTGAAGACAACCCTTGGCCTGGAAGCCCTGTCTGGAGCAAAGGACATCGTAATCCACAAGGACTTTGCTTCGGACCAGATGGCACATTGTATTCAAGCGAGCACGGTGAAGATACCGACGATGAAGTGAACCATATTCTTAAGAAACGGAATTACGGTTGGCCTGCAGTGAGAGGGTACTGTGACAGTGCTTCAGAAATGACGTTTTGTAATGATTCAAATGTCGTGGAGCCACTCCGCGCCTGGACACCAACGATCGCTGTTTGTGGACTTGAGTATTATGATAGCGATCTTTATCCTGATTGGACTAATTGCTTGTTACTTGCTACACTAAAAGATGCCTCTCTGTATATATTACCTATCGATACCTTTACACATGCTATCACCGGAGAGCAGCGTCTATGGATGTTCCTTACAAGCGACACTCTTCGGCATGCCGGAAGACTTCGCGATGTTTGTATTTCCCCGACAGGAAGAGTTTTTATCTCCACAAGCAATAGCTCAGGAGAACATAAATATTTAGACTGGATTTTCGAGATCATACCTGACCACATTAAGGACGTTTCATCTAACAAGAGAGAGACTGAGGGCGCTGTTATTTCACCAAATCCTTCTAGCGACTATATCACTATCTCTTACCTGCCTTCACAACGCTCAACGATAGAACTGATAGACCAACTCGGCAGAAGCATCTACTCTTCTGTTGTATCATCAAACGAAACGACTATTTCCGTCAGGAATATAGCGAGCGGCGCATACTACGTGCGAGTTGTGAGCGGAGGAGATGTTCAGACCATTCCCGTGATTATTAAATAACTCTTGGTGTTCTCTCGGGGAAATGAAATTTCGGATAAACAATAATCCTTCGCAGGAGAAGACATCGCCGTTCGCTAACTTAAAACTTCCGCGTGAAGAGGGGATGTTCATTGCCGAGAGTGAGAAGGTCGTTGTGCAACTTCTCGAAAGTGAGATAGAAATAACTTCGCTTTATCTCACACAAGAACATTTCAACGAACAACAGGCACGCTTAGAAGTACACGAGCAATCTGCTGAAGCAGAAATTCTTATTACGCCGAAAAGCGAGATGGAAGGTATTGTTGGCTACTCGCTTCATCAGGGAATACTTGCCTCGGCGAAGATACCAACAGAACGAACGCTCGAAGAACTCATAGCTACTTCAACAAAGCCACAGTTATTCGTAATACTTGATGAGATCGCCGATGCGGAAAATATGGGGACACTTTACCGAACCGCTTTGGCACTCGGAGTAACAGCAATTATTATAGATGGTAAAAGCAACAGCCCATGGCTTCGTCGTTCGCTGCGAGTTGGTATTGGAGCGGCTTTTCATTTACCTACGGTTACTGTACCCTCTCTTGTGGATGCTATTTCATCACTCGAGTCGCAGAATATTCAAGTCTATGCGGCAACACTTGGCGAGAATGCACAACCACTATGGGAATGCGAATTGCAAAACGATGCAGCAATCATCTTCGGCTCCGAGGGGCATGGGATTCGCAAGGAAGTCATAGAGGCATCAAGTGGAGAGGTTATTATCCCTATGGCAAATGACGTTGATTCGCTGAATGTAGGTGTAGCACAAGGAATGGTGCTTTATGAAGTAGTGCGTCAACGAAACGCCTCCCACGAATAAATTATCGGGCGGGTTTGAGGTCAAGCATTACTCCTTCTTTCTCGGCTCCATTTATTACAAGCGTTATCTTGTGTTCGCCAGCGTGATGAATGCGTGTGGTCAAGTCAGCAAAGCGGAGTTTGCGCTTGAATTCTTTTTTGGTGCTCGGTGCAAAACTTCCTTCAGTTACTTTGAATATCTTTCGTGAGGTAACTCCCCGTGCTTTTACGAAGTCAATTGCATATTCAACGCGAAGGGTTACCGGTTTCTTTTCGTTGTTCGTAATAGTGAAAGAGAGGTCAATACTTTCTCCGATGCGAATACTCTGTCGCGATACATTCATGTTGCTTACGGTAATATCATGGTCGCCGCCGACATCGAAGAGATGCAATGCGGTTTTATTCCCTTGCTTAAGCAGAGTGCGGCAAGCATGTTTGACGAGTGCACCAGCATTCGCATTCTTGCCTAACCACTTTTTGGCTATAGTAAGCACAACATCGGGATGATCTTTTGCTATGTCGTTGAGATTATTCGCAACACTGCGGCGAACGGTCTCCGACGGGTCATTCTTCAGGTTCTCCAAGATGGGAAGTATCGGTTTCGGGTCTTTTTTAAGGTATGGCACAGCCATTGCCCACGGTAAACGCGGACGCGAACCCTCCGATGCCAGCCGACGCACAAGCGGTTCTTTATGCTTCGACCAGACGAGCATCTGTTTCATCATCTTGTCGGGATATTTGATTAGGAACGGACGTACAGCAAACTCGGCTGAGGAGAACACTGTGATAAACTCGAACGCTTTCATTGACTCGTCAAAATTTTCAATGCCATAGACCTCAACATATTCAGGAAGGAACATATAGAGAAAGTTAAACTCGCCTCGGTCAATATTGCGCAGTTTTTTGATTGTCTGCTTGATCGTGCGGATGGCTTTCGGAAAATCGGCGGGTAGGATCGTATGAAGTACCCTGCAAATATGGTGCATCCTGTCCTTTAGCTCGAAGTGTTTCCACTCTGGGGAGTAAATAGCAGCGATAAACTTCTTCTTGTTGAAGGTTGGTACGGTCTTTGCAAGCGCAACAGCGAAGAGGTCGAAGAATGCGTCGTTGTAGTAGTTTTTGAGCGGTTCGGGCATTGTATGGTTCTTTAGAACGCGAAAATACGAAGATGAACACGAATTAAGAATCATTCGGGGTCAGATTCTCGTTAAAGGTGTATCAACATAGTATAGATTTATGAAAGTATTTGCACATATTGTTTTTACCGCTTTTGTTCTTTTTGGTGCGTCGTCCTTCGCGCAGAATAAGGATTCTATCCTCGTCGATAAGCTGATGGATTTTAAGGTCGAGAATATTGATGGCGAAGAGGTCAGCTTTAAGTCATTCATCGGCAAAGGTCCGCTTCTTGTGAACTTCTGGGCACTTTGGTGCGAGCCATGCAAACAGGAGATGAAGGCATTCAATAAACTCGTCGAGAAGTACCAGGATAAAGGCGTGACAATGATCTCTATTAATACCGACAAAGTTCGTTCTCTTGCGAAAGTTCGCAGCTATATCAAGACGCAGGGATATACATTCCCCGTGCTTATTGACCCCGATGGCAGCATTGCAACAGAGAAGTTTGCAATGGAATCGCTTCCGTACTCACTTGTTATCACCAAGAACGGCACCGTATTCAAAAAGCATATCGGTTTCACAGCCGGTGATGAGGTAACGGTGGAGAAAGAGATTTTGGAGATGCTTCAATAGTCGTTAGCAAGGGATAGATTCCTCGCTACAGACTAAAGACTTCCGACTACGAGCGACCCATCTTTCCTTCGTATCTTTGCATCGTTAACATCTCGTATCCCCTCGTGAAAAAACTTGTACTTGTTCTCTTAACGATCATTGCATTCATATCAACTGCCCACGGGCAGGTTCGCATACTTGGCTCCAACTCATTGCGCCTTGGTTCGGGCGAGACAGACGACGGGACATCCGTCTATGCGAAACGTTACCTTGAGGAAATTGCAAATGCACGTATTTTCTACGAAGGCATTACGCTTGGCATCCGCTATGAACTTTCCGATCCGAGCGAAGTAGGACAGAACTTCAGCGGTTTCCGCCGCAGATGGATACAGTACCAAAAAGACGGACTTGAAGTGCAGGCAGGTAGCACCTTCGCGCTTTATGGTCGAGGGCTTATGGTCAATATGTTCGAGTCGCGCGCGCTGAATTATGATACGTGGATAGACGGTTTCTCCGGTTCGTATGAACTCAAAGCAACAAAAGAAGAAATAGATTTTCAGCCAAGTTTGAAAGTAAGTGCCATCGGCGGTAACCTTACGTTCATTCCTGTAGTCGATACAAACGACGCTGACCAGAATATAAGTACACAAGCAATATCGAGCACTATCGGACTCTTTAACAAGAAGCTAAACATTGGCGTCGGCTTTGCACAAGCATTCGTTGGTATTGATGGTGTATCACAGTCTGGAATTGTTACAACCTCGCGCGAAGTGAACCAACCGGAAGTAAATCTTTCGTTCATAACTGATAACTTTGAGGGATTTATCGGATTCACGGAGATGCGCTCGATCATTACGAAATTCCGAAGTAACCCACTAATCTATACAGCGAAAGGTCAGGGAGTCTATGGCTCACTTTCCTATACGCATGAAGATTTTGGCATCACGGGTGAGTATAAAGATTATCGTTATTTTGTCCATAAGATCGGTGCAGATTATGAAAGCTTTTTAAGTAAACTTCCGATCTCAAGCCCACCGGAAGTGTATAAAGAATTTACGTACACGACAATATCGCGCACAACACATGCCGTGAACTTCGATGATGAACTCGGCTTCCAGCTTGAAGCAAACATCACGGCAATCCCAGATATGGACATCACGCTTTACGGCGCGGGGTCAAGCCGACACATTAGTTTTAGCAAAGGTTCTGTGCCAAAGCCGAATGTTTCGGGTCTGCCCGAGTTATCTGATGATTCATACTTCCCGTTCTGGGAATATTTTGCGGAGGTTGAGCATACCTTTGGCGATCTTGATTATCTCAAAGGGTTCTTTCATCGACGCTCGGATGTCATAGCGTATAACGGCGAACACGCTGATTCGAAACGCAGCTCGACGTTCGGTTTGAAATTTCAATATCAAACAACAAAGAGCCAAAGCTTGCTGACTTCGATCGAGATTCAGGATATGTACGATTCCCAGCGCGCAGAGAACGATCATAAGCTGATGAATGTGCTTTTTATCGCACAGTACTCATTCAACCCGCTTATTACCTTCGGTGGACAGTTCGATTTCACGACATGGTACGAAAAGAACCGTCACATTTGGCCGCAGGCATTCGCAAGTGTACGTATCGGTTCCTCACATACGCTTTTGGTGAGTTATGGTGCCGAACGGGGTGGCTTGAACTGTACCGGCGGTGTTTGCCGTGTTGTGCCTGCATTTGAGGGTTTTAGAGTAGGATTGACGAGTCAGTTGTAAATTCTTGTCGGATTGGGGACATCATCCCGTCGCAACAAACCCCATCTTTCTCGTGTTTATAAGATAGATTGATTAACCCCCTATAAGCATGGTACGAATATTAGTTGTTCTGTCGCTCATTGTTCTTTCCGGCGTTTCGTATGCACAGATTATTGCAGAAAATTTCCGCAATACCGATTGTGCTAACTGCAAAGTCCCTGATGATCAGTATGAAGCATTTATTACCGCGAACCCAAATTACAAAGTTATCCTCGTAAACTATCACAGTAGTTTTCCTTCTCCGCAAGACCCGTTCTATCTTGCATCTAAAGGTGATGTAAATCCTCGCAATAATATCTTTTATGGTATCATCTCAAATCCGTTCATGTACGTCGGTGGATATAGCGCAGGGAGCAAGGTAAGCGATTGGAAAACACTTACGCAAGAAGCAGCAGCAGTAACAAGCCCTTTCACAGTAGCCCTCGAAAAGTCTATAGCAAATAATATCATCACGATCCATGCGACGGTAAATGGTTCATCATCAATGCAGGTTCGTCCGTTCGCACTTATCCTTGAATCGGATATTGTCTATAACAACCCGCTTAGTTATGGTAACCCGCTAAGTGGGAAGTGGAATGATATTGTTCGTGCAATCGCACCAACCCCCAATGGCGACGAGCCGCTACTTATTTCGGGTACAAAACATTTTATCTACGAGTACGATGCAACGGGCAAGGATTGGAATCTTAATAATACCCATCTTGTCTTCTTCTTACAGCAAGTAACGAAGGTAACCCCTGGGAACAACTACCCGATACTTGGTGTGGGTAAAACAGAATTTACGAAATCGGTTAAGAAGCCAAAAGAGTTTGAAGGGTATTCACTTGAGCATCGCGGAGTCAATCCCTTCACGGGCAAGAACTACGTGAAGATGAACCTCAAACGACCGGCACAGGTAAAAATACTCATCTCTGATATTCTTGGCAACACTGTTGCGACGGCACTTGACGAGTTTATTTCATCGAGCGAGTATGGAACTGACCTCAATATGCAAGCGCTGAACGAAGGTGTGTATTTCGCGAGAATGTTCGTTGGCACTCAGCAGGTTGATGTTGTGAAGATTGATAATCTGCTTCCGCTTTTGAGTAGATAGTAATTATCCTAACATACAAGTTTTTGCATGTCATTGCGAGGAGTGGCTTTAGCCCGACGAAGCAATCTCAAATTTCGGAATTCAGATACCCTCGACATTTTAGATTGCTTCGTCGCCTTCGGCTTCTCGCAATGACATGCGAAAATCACTAAACCCATGAAACTGACCGAACTCATCACTGCTCTTGGTGCAACACTCCCGCTCCGCTCTGCGGGCTATGACAAAGATGCAGTCGGTTTGCAGGTTGGGTTTGCAAAAGATGTAGAGCTTACGAAGGCACTCGTAGCTTATGAAATAACAGATGAAGTTGTTGCAGAGGCGATGGAAGTCGGTGCGAATCTAATCATCAGTTATCATCCTCTTATTTTCCCAAATGTTTCAAGCATCACCGATGCGACGCGCACAGGTGGACTGCTAACCAAACTTATCAAGAATGACATTGCGCTCTATGTCGTGCATACTGCATTTGATGCGAACCCTCAATTTGGCACAAGCCGCTTGATGGCTGATGCGCTTGGGCTTGCAAATATCAAACCGCTTGCATCGCTTTCAAATCTTTTAGAGAAGATTGTCGTCTTTGCGCCTGAAGCCGAAGCAAAGACAGTCCAAGAAGCAATGTGGCAAGCAGGGGCAGGGCATATCAGTAATTATGATGAGTGTTCGTTTACTCTCGAAGGTGAAGGGACGTTCAGAGGTAATGCTTCTTCTAATCCGACCACCGGGACTCCGCTTGTGCGTGAATCACTCCGTGAAGTACGTATAGAGATGATTGCCGAGAAATGGAAAACATCGCGAGTCGTTTCTGCAATGCTAGAAGCTCACAGCTATGAAGAAGTAGCGTATGATGTCTATTCTCTTACTAATGGTCATCCTCATTATGGAATGGGTTCGATAGGCGAGCTTTCAGTCCCGATGACAACCGATGGTTTTCTTAAAGACGTAAAACGCATTTTTGGTACGCCGTCACTTCGACATAATGGAGTGGAAAAGAGTATTTCTAAGGTGGCAATGCTTGGGGGTTCGGGCATGGAGTATTTCTCCGCTGCTCGTTCTGCCGGAGCTGATTGCTTTATCACGGGTGATGTTCATTACCATGACTTTTACCGCGGGGCACATGAGGGAATACTCTTAATTGATGCAGGACACGGGGAAACCGAGCGTTTTGTGGCAGATGGGCTCATGAAGGCAGTCAGAATGGCACTCAAATCAATAGAATCAAGCGACGAAACTTTTGAAAATTTCGTTATCAACTCCCGACGAAAATCAAATATAGTACATTATTATTAAAAGGATATTTACGTGAACGAAGCGCTCTTACGATTATACGAATTACAGAAGATCGATACGCATCTTGATGAATTAGTATCAAGCCGCGGTGAATTGCCGTACCGCGTAGCCGAAATGCGTGACGAACTTGCTGCCCGCGAAGCAGACCTCAACGATATGCATGCTCGAATTGCAGAGCTTGAGACCGAAGAGCGTAAACTTTCTTCGGACATATCCGATTTTGAAGTAAAGCTTGAACGTTATAAATCACAGCAGTTCGATGTCAAGACGACACGTGAGTATGATGCGATCAGTTTCCAGATAGAAGATGCCTCACATCGCATCGGGCGCAATCAAGATACGGTTGCACGAATGATGGTTGAACTCAACAATGTCCGTGAAGATGCAACGAGTTTCGGCGGCGAACTTGAGCATGTACGTGTGGAATTTGCAGAGAACGAAAAGAATTTAAACGAACTCATCACAGAAACTGCCGAGGACGAGAAACGCTTACAGGCAGACCGCGAACGGGTGGTAGCAGAAGTGCCGAGCAAATATCTTTCGCTTTATGAAAAGATCCGCCCAGCAAAAGAAGGCATCGCTGTTGTTGCAGTCCGCAACGGTGCATGCGGGGGATGTTATCACGTTATCCCACGCCAGTTGGTGTTGGAGTTAAAAAAATCTGAAAAGAATACCGTCTGCGAATCATGTGGACGTATCGTCGTCGGTGAAGCGATCGCTCTTGCAATTGACGGCGAACCGGAGCCAGTCGTTTACGAGACAGAAGTAGAAGCGGCAGAATAATTTTTGCTCATCATCGGATGATCGCGTTCGGCTTCGGCCGGATGAGGAAAGTCCGAACTCCATAGGGCAGCGTGCCTATCGAGATTCGTCAAGATAGGCCGGAGGGAAAAAACCGCAAGGGACATACCTCCGAGAGATAGTATCACAGAAACAAAACCGCCCGCAAGGGTAAGGGTGAAAAGGCGGTGTAAGAGACCACCGGCATCATAGTGATATGGTGTTTGCGATAAACCTCACGCGGAGCAAGACCATGTATGATACCTTCGTGCTTCTGCCCGAAGCCATAGGTATCGGGTAGGTCGCATAGATCAATGATCATCTCCCTTCGCAAGAAGGACAGACAAAATTCGGCTTATAGATGATGAGCATATTTTTAGTGGTCAGTGGCAAGTGGTCAGTGACCAGTTTTCTTATCTGACCACTACCAATGAACCGACTCGAAAAACTCCAACAATTTCTTGTGCTCGAACCCGATGATAGCTTCACGAAGTATGCTATTGGATTAGAGTATGCATCGATGAAAGTATATCCTGAAGCCATTAATCACTTCGAGGAGCTTCTTGAAAAAGACCCTGCTTATGTCGCGACGTATTATCAGCTTGCTGATGCCTATAGAATATCCCGCAATAACGAGAAAGCAATAGAGACTTATAAATCAGGCATCAGCGCCGCAAGGCAAGCCAACGACCTTCATGCCGCCAGTGAACTACAAGCAGCGTGGGATGATCTGGAAGACGAACTAAGCTAAAAACTACCGACTAACCATGACCTTAGAAGAAAAAGCTATCCAATATTTCATCCAAGAGAACGTCCTGACGTTCGGGGATTTTACATTAAAGAGCGGACGCAAGTCGCCGTATTTCTTTAATACGGGAAAACTTTGCTCAGCTTCGCAGCTTGCTGCGCTTGGTGCACTCTTTGCCGAGAAGCTCCAAGCGGAATCTGTCTTTGCCGATGCTTCTATCATCTTCGGCTCTGCATATAAAGGCATTCCGATTTCTGTTGCGACTGCAATCGCACTTGCAAACTCTTCGCGCAAAGACATTCGCTCGATCAGTGACCGCAAAGAAGCCAAGACGCATGGCGATGCGAGTAGCTTCCTTGGTGATCTACGCAAAGGTGATAAAGCTGTGATTGTTGATGATGTTATCACCACAGGCGGCACGAAGTTCGAGGCAATTGCAAAGCTCCGCGAAGCAGAATGCGAGCCACTTGGCTTCATCATTGCCTTCGACCGCGCCGAACCCGCAGAGGGCTCATCCGTAACGGCAAAAGAAGCGTTCGAGAAGGAGACGGGGTTGCCCGTCTTCGCGCTTGCAACGGTGCATGACGTAGTGAAAGTCAAGCCCGACTTCGCGCCGATGCTTAAAACGTATTGGGAAAGTTTGAAATAGTTTTTCGAGATACATTCGCCGAAAATTTGTTTAATTAGGCGTCTTACTACAGAGAGTTGTTTATGTCATCTACAATTGCATCACTTCTTGAGGCGTTAGATAATGCCGCCGACCATTCCATCGAGTCGCTTGAACGTATCCTTGCCGAGAACAGCCCCACTAAGGAAGAAATCTGCGCTGTCTCGGATGCAGTGATGCCTTACGGACGCACACTCTTGAAAATGACCGATAAATATGAAGTTATCATTGGCTGTTGGCCTCGCAACGGATGGTGCGATGCGCATGATCATGGTAATGCCGTCGGGATCGTAAAAAGTTATGGCGGTGATGTTGTGCATTTAGATTATCGGTTCAATGGCGATACCTTAGAGCTTTTTGGTCAGTCGGAAATCAAAAATGGCGAGCAGGTGCGGTTGCCGATGGGGATGATTCATGCACTCCACAATATCTCCTCTGACGAACCGTATATAGGTCTTCATATTTACTCACCACCACCTACAGATGTACGAGTCTTTGATATAAAGAACGGTACGATATTTCATGTTGCTAATGATGCCGCTGCAATCATCCCTGAAGACCCTAACGATATAATTCGAGTCGAAGAAAAGTGTTTTACGTTCAAAAACCTCGTCCGCGAGCCGGAAATGGTATAATTATTTTAAATCCGACCCACCTCGTTATTTTGTACTTACATAGCAAGGTATGTGGGTCCCACTGTTGTGGGGAGAGGATCTTCATACGTTTGTAAGCCGGGCGCAAGTCCGGCTTTTTTTATTGTGGGATGGGTCAATCGTCCTCGATTGACGCATGGAATGACAAATGCCATATCAATTGTTATAATACAAGTAATATTTTATAACCAGTGAAAAAACTACTTCTCCCCATCCTGCTTGTTCTCATTTCTGTATCGGTTCGTGCACAGTCGCGGCCGGATATGGATACGATGTCGCTCTTTCGCCTTGCACCGGGAATGAGTGCATCGGTGATACCGAAAGTTGTGAATGCACAAATACAAACACTCTTCGATGACGGAGCCGGCACAGGTATCGTGAAATATGATGCAAATTTTGAGGACATTAAAGGTGAGGTACGCATTGCGACCGAAAAAAATATCATCTCGCAAGTTATATTTATTGCGACAGTCCCCGATACATCGCATACAAAAGCCATGTTCAATCGCTTCAGGGAAACATTGACAGGTAAATACGGTGACCCAGATATAGACTACTACAATGTTTTCCGCGAGATACGGTGGGACGGCATGAAACGCTCTCTCGCTGTCAAAGCGCAGGACGGCAGACCTCATATTTCAATTGTACTTCAACAATTTCAAGGCAAAAGACGATGACACGCTCCGAACGAATTCAGCATTTCGGCGAAGGCACCGAGCGTCTGCGTGATGCTATCGCCAAATACCCGAAAGAATTTCTGACGTTCAAGCCAGCTCCTGAAAAATGGAGCGCACATGAAGTTGTTTGCCACATGGCTGATAGCGAGGCGGTGGGTTATACTCGTTTCCGTCGAGCCATCGGAGAGCCTGGAACGGATGTATGGGGATATGATGAGTCTGCTTGGGCAAATAATCTCGACTACTCCTCACGCGACATGAACGAAGCATTAGAGTTGTTTTCCTTGCTTCACAATGCAAATCACAAGCTCTTTGCATCGCTCACTGATGACCAGTGGAGCCGCACCGTCAATCATTCCGAGACAGGCGTCATTGATCTCAACTACCAGCTCGAACATTACGATGAGCACGTTGACACGCATATCCGGCAGATAGAACGTAATTGGGAAGCGTGGCAAAAGAAGTAGCGCACGGTCTCACCGTGCGCCACTCAACAGCTTAACTTTTGACTCTCACCTTCTTACTCTTTTTTACTTCCTTACTAACAGGTTTTACTATTTCCTGTTTTGGTGCTAAGAGTGATAAAGCAAATTGCACCTGCCTATCATCGAGCAGTGCTTCACGGGTGTATGCCCAATACGAGTTTACTTTCATAGAGAAATACAGAGCAATGTAGTTCATTACTTCTTTAACATTTATTTTACCATGTATCATGTCTATATCGACAGGTGAGCTCTGTAATACCTCTCTAACATATTCAGCTGCTTTTGTTTCGCCGAAATGCTGGTAGAACACGGTTGGTGTCGGGAGGTCAATATATGTACGTGGAAATCTTTCACGCACTATATCATTTGTCGCATTATAGACAGGGTCAGCATACAAGAAGATGCGTGTTGCAGCATTGCTATAGAGCGGTACAATATAGTCTGGTATGATCCCAATGCCGTCATAAACCCGACGACCTTTTGTGGTCAAGAAATAATTCTTCTTGTCAGAGACAAATGATTCTTCATACGTATGATCCATGTTGTTGATGTAGGTGTCTATCGAGAGCTTATCTTCTAAGCGTTCGCGCTTATTTTCGCTCATGTCTATGCACCTTCCTGATGGGGTATAGATACGGTTGGTGGTAAGCGAAAGCCAACCGTTGCCCGGCGAGAGAGAAAATGATGACTGGACAACACCTTTTCCGAATGTTGGCAAGCCAATAATAAGAGCGCGTTCTTTATCTTGAAAGACACTGGCTATGATCTCGCTTGCACTTGCAGAGCCGTCATCAACAAGCAGTACGATTGGCAGCGTTGCATACTCCCCACCTGGTTCGATGTAGTAGTTGTCTCCTTCTTCCGGATGTGCCGCAGAGCGCAGCGCAAGTATCGGCGAATACTCATCAAAGAATAGATTTGTAATCTTCATTGTTTCCGCAAGCATCCCACCGGGATTACTGCGAAGATCAAAGACGAGTCGTTTCATACCGTAACGAGATAAATCTCTAAGCATACTGCATACTTCTTCGTATGTCTTATCACCGAAACTCGTGATCTTCATATAACCGATTGTATCGAAAAGCATACGCCCATATACAGTCGGTCGTATTTGTCTGCTGTTACTTACAGTCGTAATGTAGTATGACTTTCCTTCCGATGGTCGGAAGATACCCAGCGTTGTGGATGTATTGAGCGCATAGCTTAACTCGTGACGGAGCGAATCAATATTCGCTCCGACGACACTGTGTGTATCAACACTAAAGAGTCGGTCTCCGGGTAATAGTCCCTTTTCATGTGCGAATGTATAGGGCACAATGCTTGAAATAACTGCCGTATCATTGACCGAGCGAAGGTAAAAACCAAGATCGGTACGTTCGACAAATTGCAGTCCTTTATCCCTATTCGTCTTCGCTTCATCTTCCATGTGATAGCTGTACCTATCAAGTTTTGAGAAGATAGCCGAAAGCGAAGTATCAACAGCGGGGTCGTAGTTGAAGACATCTACATAGTTTTGGTTGATTGTCAGAAGCACTTCGTCGACAAGCGGGTTGTACCTATATCTCGGGTAGGGTACACTATCATCGGCGATTCGTTTGGTGCTTGCTCGGCTATTTTCACGCATAACAATATGCGAGCGTTCGTATGGGGAGCAGGAGTAGGCGACAATGACTGTCAGCGCGATTGGTAGGATGTTCGTTTTCATGACGTTGCGTTGAATTATAAATACCCTTACGAAAGTACTGTGAGTTGTACAAATGTAAAAGTCGTCTCAACGCCGCATGAATAAATCTTCCTTCTTCTATAATGTACTATACAGTTTAAATTATGTTTCAATATCTGTGCCAATATAAATGGTAGCGCACACTCTTAGTGTGCGAAAGGACTCGCACGGTGAGACCGTGCGGTACTGGAACAAATCCGCCCCTCATTTCCTTATGCTCCCGCCAAACGTACTAACGACTATAGACTACTAACTAACGACTAACTCATGGGCTTATCTTGCGGAATCGTCGGCTTGCCGAATGTCGGAAAATCTACTCTTTTTAATGCAATCACAGCAAGCAATCTCGCTGCGGCGGAAAACTACCCGTTCTGCACCATTGAGCCGAATACTGGCGTCGTCGTTGTACCTGATGAGCGTTTGGTCAATCTTGCAAAGCTCTATGAAACGCAGAGGGAAGTCCCGGCGACGATAGAATTCACCGATATAGCCGGGCTTGTCAAAGGCGCGGCATCAGGCGAAGGGCTTGGCAACCAATTCCTTTCGCATATCCGTGATGTTGATGCTATCCTGCATGTTGTTCGGTGCTTCGATGATACAAATGTTATTCACGTTGACGGCTCTGTCAACCCGACTCGCGACATCGAGATCATCAATGCAGAGCTTATCTTCAAGGACATGGATACCGTCGAGAAAAAGATAGACGGCGCGGCGCGTAAAGCAAAGACAGGAGATGCGAAGGCGAAAGCAGAGGCAGACCTTTATCAGCGTATCGCGGCACATCTTGGTGAAGGAAAACTTGCGCGTACATTTGCACTCGCAAATGATGACGAAGAACTCTGGGCACGTGATATGCACCTTATCACACGCAAGCCCGTAATGTTCATTGCCAATACCGATGAGGTTGGTGTCGTTGAAGGGAATGCGTATATAGATGAGGTGAAGAAGATAGCGGAATCTGTCGGTGCGAAGATGGTACGTATTTGCGCGAAGATAGAGATGGAGTTAGCCGAACTTCCACCTGAAGAGCGAACGACATTCTTACATGAACTTGGTATGAAAGAAGCCGGACTTGATACCATCGTACGCGAAGCATATGATCTGCTAGGTTTGCAAACATATTTTACAGCAGGTGTGAAAGAGACACGCGCATGGACGGTCCGCAAAGGTGCAAAAGCACCTGAAGCGGCAGGAGTAATTCATACTGATTTTGAAAAGGGATTTATCCGCGCAGAAACGATGAAGTACGAAGACATCATGCGCTTAAAGACCGAAGCCGCCGCGAAAGAAGCTGGAGTGTATCGCTCCGAGGGGAAAGAGTACATAGTTCAGGACGGTGATGTCATGCACTTTAGGTTTAATGTGTAAGCATTCCTCAAATGAATAGGTTGATATGATGGAGTAGTTTATGAAAATCTTACTTACCGGTGTTACCGGTTATATTGCACAGCGATTACTCCCTGTTCTCCTCGAAAACGGACACCACGTAGTATGTTGTGTAAGAGATGTTCATAGATTTAACAAGAAAGGGTACTCCTCTGCAAATCTAAGTGTTATTCAGGTTGATTTTTTAGATAGAAATAGCCTAGAAGCCATTCCCGATGATATAGAAGTCGCATATTATCTTATTCATTCAATGTCCACCCAAAGTGGAGACTTTGAGGATATGGAACAGATATGTGCGGCAAACTTCAAGGACAGAATTCAAGAAACAACTGCTCGCCAGGTTATCTATTTAAGCGGTATAATTAATATTGCTGCATTATCAAAGCATTTATCCTCACGAAAAAATGTAGAGGATATCTTATCCGGCTCTACATTTGCCCTTACTACATTAAGAGCAGGCATTATAGTAGGTTCGGGCAGCGCTTCGTTCGAAATTATCCGTGATTTGGTCGAAAAACTACCGTTTATGATCACTCCTCGGTGGTTAAAAACAAAATGTCAACCTATTGCTATTCGCAATGTAATTGAATTTTTACGTGGAGTAATTGACAATAAAGAGACCTTTGACAAAAGCTATGATATAGGGGGACCGGATATATTAAGCTATAAGGAGATGCTCTTACATTTTGCGAAGATCAGAGGGCTCAAACGACGAATCCTTATTGTGCCTGTCATGACTCCTAAGATTTCTTCATATTGGTTATATTTTGTAACAGCGACATCATTTTCATTGGCGAAGAATTTGGTCAATAGCATGAAAATAGAGATGATCTGTAAGCCGAATGATCTTGCAGAAGTTCTGGGGATTACTTTGATTGGTTATGATGCCTCTATACAGCTCGCCTTCGACAAGATTGAGCAGAATCAGGTATTATCGAGCTGGAAAGATGCTCAAACAAGTGCTCTGCTGCGAAAGGGTATCTCACACTATATTGAAGTACCTGTGAACGGATGTTTTATAGATGTACGCACTGTTCATGTTATTGATAGTATAGTTACCCTCAATAAAATATGGTCAATTGGTGGCAAAACAGGTTGGTACTATGGTAACTGGTTATGGGAGGTCAGAGGATTCTTAGACCAGCTAATTGGTGGCGTTGGCATGAGAAGAGGCAGAAAGAGTGATACGGAAATATCTGTTGGCGAGGCGTTAGATTTTTGGAGGGTTCTATTAGCCAACAAACAAGAAAAAAGATTATTGCTTTATGCTGAAATGAAGCTGCCGGGAGAAGCGTGGTTAGAATTCAAAATTGATGAGAACAACATCCTCACTCAAACCGCTACGTTCAGACCCTTAGGAGTGTTAGGAAGAATGTATTGGTACGCTGTCCTTCCTTTCCATGGCTTTATATTTCAGGGCATGATAAATAAAATTGCTGCGAACTAATTTATTTCGTATTTTCGTACCATGAAGATACTCACCCCAACTCTACTCTTACTGCTTGCTTCTTTGCAAGCTCACGCGCAAGCTGCTGACGATGTACTTTTGACGGAGATACCCCAACGCTATCAACTTTTTCCGCGCGATGCCCAGAACACGGCTGTCGTTCGTATCGCAGGCAGATCGCTCAACCAGAGATATGATTCAGTATTCACCATCATCACACAAAATGGTGAGTTTATGCAGCGTCTATCAACCCCGCTTCTATACTCCAACAACGTCTCAGAGTTTGAACTGCTTCCGAAAATTTATGCGGGGCTTTCAGAACATGATTTGTCTGTCTATGTTCATTCTCTTTCAGGTGATTCGCTGATTGCATTTCGTGATAGCATTGTATGCGGTGATGTGTATATCATTGATGGACAGTCGAACACGGTATGGACGGGCGATGTCGGAAATCTTTACAGCGACGAATACTGCCGCACCTTCGGTATCACGGCATCAGCAAATCCTAAGGATACACTTTGGGCGCGCTCGGTGGCAGTGCTCTCAGCGACAGCACCGAATGTAGGGACGTGGGGGTTGCGTTTGCAGCAACGTATCCTCGAAGAGCAAGGAATGCCTACATGTCTTATCAATGGCGGTGTCGGCGGTACACGGATTGAAGCACATCAACGAAACGACACAAAACCCTTAACACTAAATACTATTTATGGAAGCTTGCTCTATCGCATACAAAAGGCCAAAGTAGCAGAAGCCGCGAAGGCGATCTTCTGGTATCAAGGCGAATCAAATTCATTACCCGGTTACTACGGTAACTTCAAGGCAATGTATGATGATTGGAAAGAGGACTACCCGAACTTCAAGAAGCTCTATATGTTCCAACATCACATGGGCTGCGGAGGCGAGTCTTCACCGATTCGGAATCTCCAGCGGACAATCGCTGACTCATTGCCCGATGTTGTACAGGTATCAGTGATGGGTATTGGTGGCCATGACGGATGCCATTATACCACCGCCGGATATACAAGCATTGGAGATATGGTCTATAAACAAGTAGCTCGTGATTTCTATGGTTCGGATGATACTCTCGCCATTGATCCGCCGAACATTATCAAAGCATATTATCGCAGTCCATCTCGTGATAAACTTGTATTGCAATTCACGTCTGCAGGTGCATCACTTAAGCTTACGAGCGATACCGTTGTGAGCGGAGTACCTGCTGTGCTCAAAGATTATTTCTATCTTGGCACTGACACATCATCAGTGATAAGCATCTCAACCGAAGGCAATAAACTTGTATTGCATTTGAAGTCGCCATCGAACGCAAACGTTATTTCGTACTTGCCGGATCTGAATTACAACAAGTTTGCTGTTATCTATGAAGGTCCGTGGCTTGTGAACTCGCGTGGTGTCGGCGCACTTTCATTCTGGCGTTTTCCTATAACTGATTCAGTAACTCTTTCGGCTCCGAATATTACCGATGAAGAAATACATATCTCTGCCTATCCAAATCCGTTTAGCGGAAGAACAACACTTCGATATTCAGTGCCGAACTCATCACTTGTTCATATAGAAATATCTGATGTTCTTGGAAGAGATATTCAAACAGTAGTGGATGAAGTTGTACCTCAAGGAAATTACGAAAAGCTGCTTGAGAGTAATGCCAATGTTTATCTTTCCGGAATATATTATTGTAGAATTTCGGTAGGGGATAAGACGAAAACGGTGAGGTTGTTAGTGGAGTAGGGCGGAACTTGAGGTGAAGGGTATAGTGGATGTTAGGGAGGGGTAAAAGCATCTTTATCTTGGCTTGAGCAGAAAATAGCTTATTTTTGTACAGTCTAACACCTACTAACCTTTAAGGAGAACATAATGGAAATCTTAGATTATTCGTCACTGCTGCTTCGGTGGATACACATCATCGCCGGCATTCTTTGGATCGGTATGCTATACTTCTTCAACTTCGTCAACGCCCCCTTTGCTGCGACGATGGATGGTGAGACGAAGAAGAAGGTCGTGCCGGAGCTTATGCCTCGCGCACTTTACTGGTTCCGTTGGGGTGCTGCCTTTACGTGGATAACGGGCTTCTTGATGATCATGATCATTTTTGATATTCAGAAAGCTGCGTATGCTGATCCACAAAATATCCAGGGACCCGGTCGCGGTTTGCAATATCTGTTCCTTATCGCACCGTTCATTTATGATGCTCTTGCAAAAAGCGCAATCGCAAAGAACTGGAAAGTTTGGGTAGCGGTCTGCTTCTTGCTTATCATCGGTACGATGTTCCTCTTGACGGAAGTCGGCGGATTTGGGTATCGCGGCTATGTTATTCAGATGGGTGCTATCTTCGGAAGCATCATGGCATACAATGTATGGTTTAGAATTTGGCCATCGCAGAAGAAGATCATAACAGGTATCAAGACAGGCAATCCGGCAGACGCTTCTGTCGTTGCACTTGCTGGTACTCGCTCGAAGCATAATGTTTATATGTCAGTGCCTCTTTTATGGGCAATGATTAACTCACATTCAGTTGCTCTTCATGGTGAATATGGCTGGGTATGGTTCGCAGGTATTACACTCGTCGGCTGGCATACAGTTCTCATGCTCTATAAGAGAGCTGCGAAGGTAAAAGGATTTTAATCCTTAATTACGAATTACGAATGAGGAATTACGAGTTGTGATTCCTCATTCTTGTTTTGCTACTCCTTCACAAACTTCAATGCACCGCTTTCACCATTGGCTATGAAGTGGAGAACATAAGGTCCCGATGCCCACTTTGAAATATCTATAGGAAGTTCTTTATCAGCCATCTTGCGCAAATACCAAATCGTCTTTCCAGTAATATCTGTAATTGATAGCTCCTTGAGTTCAATGCTGTATGTACCTACTGATAAAGTAATGGTAGTATTGGCAGGGTTTGGATAAAGGGTTACATTGCTTGCAATGTCATTGATAGAATGTACACCAGTTTGATCAAGCGTGACCAACATGTTTTCAGATGAGCTGCTGCATCCGTTGGAATCCGTAATTTGAACGGAGTAATTTCCGTTAGATTTTACCACCAGTGTTTTTGCTGCTTCTCCAATTATCTCATTGCCATTCCGATACCATTGGTAATGACTTGCCTCGGTCGAAAAGAGTGTATCACTATCACGACTTATTATAGGTACAGATGGTCTTGTGTATACAGTGATAGGGAATAGTAAGCTTGTATCAGCACAGCCCAAACCGTTACCGGTCACTACGCAATAGTATTCGCCGGTTTTGTTCACAGCAAGCAAGCGAGAGGTTGACCCCGTTGACCATTGATATGAAGAGAATCCTGCCCCAGCATCAAGAGTAGAGGATTCACCATCACAAAAAGTACTTTGTCCCTTCGCTAACGTGATTGTAGCCTGTGGCATTGTATTCGTAACGACTTTTGCAAATGCTTCACTGCGGCAGCCAGTAGAATCGGTAACGACTATTTTATACGCTGCACTTTTGAGTCCGGTAACTTTTACGTTTGGATTTGAACTAATGATTTTTTTAGTGGAAGTATCTATCCATTGGTACTTGATGGTACCAAATCCTGTTCCGACAGCAGAAAGCTCCACACTATCAACACCACACGTTACAATATCAGGTGAAGTGGTAACAGTTGGTTTTTCGACAAAGACCGTTACGGTGTCGTAAGCCCGCATTCCATGTCCATCACTGACGCGCATTACATATGATGTCGTTTTCGTAGGAGTTGCAATGACCTGCTCAGAATTAGTAGTTGATAGACCGACACTTGGCCACCATAAGTAATAATATGGTGTCATACCCCCGTCTGTTCCGTCGCCAAGAGGGACAGGGCTCCCTGAGCATATATGTTTATCAGAGCCGGCGCGAACTGTAGGAGGTTCAACCCAATCGAGACACCCAGCTTTCTGTGCCTTGCTTCTCATAAATGTTGCGACTCGAGGATGAATCTTCATTTCCGTTCCGAAAGCTGTAAGGTGGCAATAGCTCATGATTGTGCCAAGCCGGGGCTTTGGTGTGCTGTAACAAGTGCCTTCGGCATTGACGCATGAATCAACGGCAGGTTTCCATGAGCAACTGTGAGTATGTGGTGAGCCGACATTATGCCCAAGCTCATGCCCCGTTACATCTGTATCCCAAATGTAACCGTCGGCTGGGAATACGTAATTATTGGCTAAGCCGCAATATGCATAATTATAACTATCTATATTTTCTGCACATAACACTCCTACGTATGCGACCCCCCCCCCCTCCTTTATTGGAAAAGAGGAGTGTAGCCGCTCTGGGTTGCCCGACCATATTTTCATTCCAATATTGCTGCAACTGACCAAGGAGCGCTCCGGGGCTTGTACCTGGGTAAGGGTCGTTATTTGTTGTCCACACTTTTAAGTATTGATAGGTAACACCTAGTTTGATATCTCGCAGATACACATCACATACAGTACCAAGCACCGCTATAGCATAGGTCGTAGCATTGTAAAGATTACTTCCGTGTGCCACATAGTAAGAATAATCACACTCAACCGCGATACGCATGAGATTTACTTGCTGCACTTGTGGCTCCTGTTGAGGATTACTTTGGAAGTCAGCGATTTCTTTTGCAATGACATCAAGTCGTTCTTGATTGAATGGTAGTTCTTCAGTGCCGCAATTCCACGGTTTGGAGCGAAGCGTCGGATCAATCTCTGATTCACGATAGACGATCATCGAAGCTGCTTTCTCTTCATGAGGGATTGCTAATGGGGAGATAAGGAAACGTCCGTCGTCGGATGGTTGTATAAAGCCAAGACAATAGTTTTGAAAGATTGCTATATAGACTCTTGACTCCGGGTCACCTTCAATGCTACCTCGAAGTAAGATATGTCTTGGAGCAGATACTTCTTTCTCGCCTTCCTTATTGGCAGTAAGGACTTTTGAGCCTTGCGAGAGGACATCAAACTCCTCAACGATAAGAGTGACCTTCTTAGAACCAAGTGGGAAATTTGCAATGCGTTCAATATGATCATTGCCTGATGTGACTCTAGTAAAGAGTGGGTCATTAATATCTATAAACCTTGAAGAAAGCGGATATGCGATGTCGCCTTGCGAAGGAGCTTGGCTCTCTCTTAGGATACACGGGGCAACTGAAATACCGGCAGTGTTTTGCTGCGCGGCTGCCATGCCGACCCAACATAGAGCCCAAGTGAAAATAACATAGAATTTTATCATCGAAAAATTCGGGGAAATTAAGTACAGATTAACAGAATATTGGCCTAATTGTTGCGCGTAAGATTCAAATTTATTGATAGTATCATAAATACTGCTTCTCCCAAAGCATCAGATTCATGAGTACCCACAGCTGGTCACCGTTCTTTCGTTTGCCTTCGATGTGTTCAGTCTGGAGGTTCTTGATATAGCTCATATCAAATTGCTCTTTTACAATTCTGCTTGATGCAAGTGATTCATCAAAGAGTGGCTTTAAGTCCTTCTTCAACCACTCTGCTACCGGCGCAGCGAAGCCCTGCTTTTTGCGATAAATATGTTCATTGGGGAGAATCCCCTCCGATGCTTTCTTCAAGATATTCTTCGGCACCATATTCGCTCCAAGTTTTACCGACATCGGCATACGGAATGCATACTCGACGATGCGGTGATCGAGGAATGGGACTCTTGCCTCAATGCTCGTTGCCATCGAAACCTTGTCAACTCTCATCAAAAGCATTTGTGGTAGACGCTGGCGGAATTCGAGATACATCATGCGTCGCATGTATTCGGTATCAGGATAACGGGAGTTTATCTCGCGGTGCCACTTCTCGGCGAATTGGTATGATGAATGTGAATCAGTTGAATAATTTGAGAATAATTTTTGCTTGTGCGTTTCGGTAAATGCCATCGCACCGCCCCAGAAGAATTCTTCACCTGATGAATAGCGGCGAAGATATTCTTTCATCAACGGATGTTTAATGATAGGTGATGATGCAAGATAGCCAAGTTTGCGGAGTGGCGCAGGTATCCACTCTTTCCAGTAACGTGAGTGGAAACGCATATCGCGTATCATCCACGGATAGCCCAAGAACTCCTCGTCGCTGCCTTCACCAACTTGAACAACTATTGTCCCGTTATCACGGGCAAGTTTAGAGACGAAGTAGAGTGGAATGCAAACAGGGTCGCCATTTGGCTCATCTTCATGCCATGCAAGCTTGGTTACAATGTCTTGTGCATCTTTCGACTCAATAAGTACTTCGTGATGATTCGTCTTGAACTTGTCGGATATTTGACGTGCATAGTCAAGCTCATTGTACTTCTCAAGTTCTTTGAATCCGACTGTGAATGTCTGGACAGGTCTATCCATCAATTCGCTCATTAGAGCGACATTCAAACTCGAATCAATACCACCGGAGAGAAACACGCCGAACGGTACATCGGACATCATTCTATCTTTGATAGATCGGCGAAGGAGGAAGCGAATATCTTCAATAGCTTTTGCTTCAGTGAGTGAGTAGTCAATATCACCTGCATCAAGCAAGTCCCACCATTTACGTTCGGTTATCTCGCCGTTAGAGTTTATGCGAAGCGTATGCCCTGCTTCAAGTTTGTAGATTCCCTCGAACATGGTTTCAGGTGCGGGCGGCATTAGGAGTGAAAGGTAGTGAGGTAATGCTCTCTGGTTGAGCTTCGCACCGATTGTCGGATGCTTAAGTAATACTTTAATTTCACTTGCCCAAAGGAATCTGCCATTTGGTTTTGCAAAATAGAGTGGTTTTATTCCAATGCGATCTCGGATAATAAACAACTCCTGTTTATCCTCATCCCAAATAGCAATAGCGAACATGCCAAGGAATTTCTTGAAGCATTCCTCGCCCCACTCGGCAAATGCATAGAGTATTGTTTCGGTGTCGGAATGTGATTTGTATCTATACCCCTTCTCTTCAAGCTCTTTACGGACTTCGAGGTGATTATATATCTCGCCGTTGAAAGTAATGGTGTATCTTCTGTCAGGAGTTGACATCGGTTGATGTCCGGCAGGTGAGAGGTCAACAATAGCAAGGCGGCGGAATGTCATACCGCATCGCCCATCTTTCGAGATAGAGTAGCCCGCATCATCGGGTCCGCGATGGTGCATCGCATCGCTCATCGTTGTGAGCAACTGTGGTGTTACCTCGGGGTTCGACTTGAACCCATAATCAAAAACGCCAGCTATTCCGCACATATATTGTCGAATTTACGATCTTTATGAGGTTAAGTAACGATGATTTTACTATAAAAAGGTCAATCTTTAAGGTACAAATATTTCAATGTGTTGTGGTGGTCTAGAAGATATTTTTCGAATTACGAGTACTTTTTACTGATTTTCTTTGTATATTCGTACTGGAAGCCCCATAGTTCATTTCACTTAATCTATGAATATTATGAAAACGATACGATACATCCTCATTCTCGTTGTGCTTTGCCTCTGCACAACAGCAATGGCGCAGATGCCGCGTACTATCAGTTATCAAGGTGTGCTTGCCGACGCAAGTGGGAATTTCATTTCCGACGGCAACCATACACTAGCACTCAAAATATACGACGCATCAAACGCAATGCTTTACTCCGAGACACAAACTGTCACGGTAGTCAAAGGTCTCTTTAACGTTATCATTGGCTCGACATCTGGTTTGCCTTCAAACCTCTCGTTCGATAAGGCATACTTTCTTGGTGTTGGAGTTGATGGTGGTTCTGAGCTTACGCCTCGAACTGCACTATCGGCAAGCCCGTATGCTTTCAGGGCGCAAGTCGCCGAACAAGCGTTGGCTCTCTCACCAAATGCGACAGGGGTTGTAACAAAAGTTAATAACCGATCAGGTTCACTTAAGCTTATGGGCGGCGGAGCAACAACTATTACAACCTCTAATGATACAATTCTTATTAGCTCTTCCGGCGGTGCCGGAGCAACAGGTATTCAAGGAGTACAAAATACCGACGGTGCATTTTACATTCTGAATCCGAATGGTCCTGTTGCGACAGTCAATGTCGCAACAAGCGGCATTCTCTCTGATATGATCATGAACGGATCGATAACAAGCGGAAAGATTCAAGACGGGACTATCGGGGGTGTTGATATTGCAGACGGTGGTATTACATTGGCAAAGATCAACTCAAATGGAGTTACAAATGGGTATGTCTTAACGAAAACCGCTGGTGGACTCAATTGGAATGCAGTTCCGAGCACCGGATTGGTACTGCCATTTTCTTCAACAACATCAAGTGCCAATATACTTTTTGATATAGTTGCAACCGGTGGAGGGAAAGCAGGTTCGTTTAAGATAAATAATGCCAATAGCACTGCCTCTGCATTATCATCCGAATCGAACGGCACTGGTTCTGCTCTCACGGCACAATTGACTGGAGCAGCGAATGCTTCGGACGCACTATCGAGTTCAACTGTTGGAACAGGCAATGCTGGGTCTTTTTTAATTTCCAATGTAGCTAGTACCTCTGCTGCAATTGAAGGAACAACTGTAAGTACTGCAACCGGTGCGTCGCTCACAAGTGGAGCAGCAGGTGTTCAAGGACTTGTGAATCAATCAACCTCGGGTGCCCATTCTGTTGGCGTTCGAGGAATAAATAACTCTACAACTTCTGCTGGTGTGGGAGTACTTGGCTACCAAGCAGGAAGTGGTGTTGGAGTAGCCGGCGAAACACCTGACGGCACAGGCGTTATTGGAAAGAGTACCGGTACAAGCGATGGTGTCGGTGTTCATGGAAGCGGTGCTGGCACGAATGCGATTGGTGTTGTTGCAGAGTATGCCGGAGGTAATAATGGTGGTGCCGCTCTACAGATAACCAATGGCTACATAAAAGTAGCTGGCGGAAGAAAAACAGCTTTTCAGCATACGACAAACATTGCGAACAATGTCCAGAACAGAACGATGCTTAACTATCAGGGTATGGCACAAAATGATATACTCTTTGTCACACATGTACTTATTAACGGTGGGCTAAACACCGGCTATGGAGTTGTGTGGATAAACAACGCTTGGAACATTGTTCTTGAAGCAAACGGCAATATGCCTGTCAATGAGATGTTTAATGTGTTAGTGATAAAGCAATAGGTTATCAAACCGAAGAGGGCGGATACCGCCCTCTTCGATAGCAATGTCTCTGATCCTCAGACAGGTGGCTGATATTCCGGCGGAGTATTTTTGACCGGCGGAATTGAGCGAAGGTACGACCATACGGCATGGAGGTCATCATCGGTCATTTTTCCTATCATCTGCCACGGCATCGGAGGCATGATAGGACGTTCGCTTCCATTGTGCATTCCTGTCCGGAGAGCAACCTTGAAAGCTGCCTCATCCCACGAACCAAGCCCTGTCGAATCAGGTGTGAGGTTCTTGCTGTAGGAAATGCCCCACGGTCCTGATGCAGCAGTCATTGTTGCCGAGAACGCCGCCATCCACGGCATTTCTAATTTTGCAGGTTTCAAAACCATACCCTCGGGACTACCTGATAACATTTTTGCCATATCAGGCTCCGGTCCTTTTGGTCCCATTTTCCATGGGGTATGACAGTCGTTACATCCGGCAATAGTAACTAGATACTCCCCGCGTTTGACTACATCAGTTGGTGATGTCGAGGTTGAATCAGCACTTTTGGCGGTCTCGCCTTCTTTTTTGGTACAGCCGATCGAGAAAAGCGCAATCCCGACCAACGTTGTTAATAATAGTTGTTTCATTTGGTATTCAGTATGTAAGTGAAAACATCAACTCAAGGATACGAAGATAAGCAATTTTTTGGTAATTTCCAAATTATGGTGCAGATAATCCGAGAGAAATAATGGTATCTTGATAACTCATGCGTCGTCCGCCTTTGGTTACATAGACGTGGCGAAGTAATCTGCCAAATGAATCAAAGTTATCTTCTACTGAATCACGGTATATCTCGATTTGCTCTCCCATGAGTAGTGAATCGCAGAGGTACTTGGCTTGGAAGCCAAGTGCGAGGGCAGAGTCTTCTGAAATACCCCGTTCGAGTGCTTGTTCGGTAAGCCGAGAGCCGCGTTTTGTCTCGAAGCAATCAAGTCCCAATACTCTGACTTTAATATCTTCACCGCGTTCGATGAACTCGAATGTATCGCCGTCAGTGATATAGGTTACCTCGACCACCGCAGATGAATCAAGAAGCGGGTTTGTACATATCGGGCATGAGGTGGGTTCGTCCTCGGAGCACCCGAAGAAGAAAAAAACTGACACTAAAGTAAAAATGAAGCGTTTCATTCTGCACAAAAATACATAATGTTTCATGATAACTGTTGTCGCTACCATATTTGCAGCAAAGGGGAAGGAAGACCTCATCGGTGATGTGCTCCAACGCCTCATCCCTCCGACACGCCAAGAAGTAGGCTGCATCGAATATGACCTATACGAAAATGCCGACTCTCCCAGCGAGTTCACCTTCTTCGAGAAGTGGACGTCCCGCGAGGCACTCGATGAACACCTCAAGACAGAACATTTCATACTTGCTGGTAAAGAGCAAGAAGGAAACATTGCAAAACCGGCAGAAATTAAAGTACTCAATTTTATAGGATAATATGTCTCAACTTCGCATCAAACGTCTTTCACCTGATACATCCGATATACAACTTCCATCCTTCGCTACCGAACATGCGGCGGGACTCGACCTCCGTTCATCGGAAGCGGTAACGCTTTCACCTGGCGAATGGAAACTCGTCCGGACCGGTATAGCGATCGAAATACCCGAAGGATTTGAAGGGGGTGTACGACCTCGAAGCGGACTTGCAGCCAAGTTTGGTATCACCTGCTTGAACAGCCCCGGCACAATAGACGCTGATTACCGTGGCGAGGTGAAGGTCATTCTCATCAACCTCGGTAAAGAGTCAGTCACATTCGTTAGAGGCGAGCGTATCGCCCAGCTTGTCATCTCAAAGTACGAGCGGCTGAATGTGGTCGAGGTCGAAGACCTCGCCGATAGCTCTCGCGGAGCGGGGGGATTCGGACATACAGGTACGAAGTGAATTCATCTTTTTTATAGTTGGTTATATGAACGTAATGAATGCCCGAATAGACAATCTTAGAAAGAGTATCTTACCGCTTTTGCAACAGAGTGGGGTTCGTCGTGCCGGTTTGTTTGGCTCACACTCTCGTGAGGAAGAGAGAGCAGATAGTGACATTGATATACTTATTGAGCTTGATTCCTCAAGGTCATTATTTGAATACATTAAACTCAAGCATGGGCTTGAGGATATACTCGGTAGGAATGTTGATCTTGTTGAGTATTCAGCATTAAAGCCGTTACTCCGGGATGAAATCCTTGCAGCAGAAATTCGTATATTATGAAAAGGAAAGAATTACTTTTCATCATTGATATTGACGAAGCGATTGCCAAGATACTAATGTATCTTGAAAATGTTTCCGAAGAACATTTCCTTGCAAACGATCTCATTCAAGATGCAGTCATTCGCAACCTTGAAATTATTGATGAGGCAGTAAAGAGCATTTCAGAAGAGGTTAGAAGTGCTAATCCTGATATACCTTGGCGTTCAATAGCGGGTTTGCGTGATGTTCTCATACATGAGTACTTTGGAGTTCAAATACATAGGATATGGATTATCACCCAAAACGAACTCAAAGAAATTTCACCGAAAATAGCACAACTACGTAAAGAATTTGAAGGACCATCACTCTTCGATTCTAACTAGAAACTAAAGACTATCCACTAACGACTATACATGAGCAAAGTCATAACAATCGAGCGGCACATAATCGAACAAGAACGCGCATCCAAAGGGGCGACCGGGGATTTTTCGGCAATGCTCCGAGACCTTACGCTTGCGATAAAAATTATCCATCGCGACGTGACACGCGCCGGACTTGTCGATGTACTTGGCTCGACGGATATGACGAACATACAAGGTGAGGTCGTTCAGAAGCTTGATGAGTTCGCCAACGGCGTTATCTTCCGCGCTATGGATCACGGCGGACACTTGTGTTGCATGGCAAGCGAAGAGGAAGATGATATTATCAAGATACCCGAAGAATATCCGAAAGGGAAGTACATTCTTTGCTTTGACCCGCTCGACGGCTCATCGAACATCGATGCGAATGTATCTATAGGCACAATATTTTCAGTCCTTCGTCGAATAAGTGATGACGGTACTGACGGCACACCCGAAGACGTGATGCAACCCGGCTATAAACAAGTTGCGGCGGGATATGCAATCTATGGTTCATCAACGATGCTTGTCTATACGGCAGGGCGTGGCGTGTTTGGTTTTACCTATGACCCCTCTGTCGGTGAGTTCTTGCTTTCGCACGATAACATTCAGATACCTGAGCATAAAGGTATTTACTCCGTAAACGAAGGCAACTACACGAAGTGGTCACCTGGGATGCAGAAGTATATTGATTGGGTAAAACAGGAAATTCCCGAAGAGGAGAAGAAGCCATATAGCTTGCGCTACATCGGCTCGATGGTCGCTGATGTTCACCGTACGTTGCTTTATGGTGGGGTATTCCTCTATCCGGCAGATATTAAAAGTAAGAGAGGAAAACTACGATTGCTTTATGAAGCGAACCCGATGTCGTTCATCATCGAGCAAGCCGGCGGCAAAGCTACCGACGGCATGGGCAAGCGCCTTTTAGATGTAATCCCTACAGCACTCCACCAACGCACCCCCCTCGTAGTAGGCAGCCCAAAGAATGTAGATGAGGTAGAGCGGTTCTTGGCAAAGTAACTGTTCCTAATTGTAATGAAGCTCGCTATAGTGCATAGATAGCGAGCTTCTTTCGAAAATTAGTTTCTCATTATCTTACCCCGTGTTGAAGCTCCGTTCACTGTCAAGTCATATAAGTACACTCCGTTGGAGTGCCCTCACAAATTAATCTTAAACTCGTGTTGTCCTTCCCCCATCACCGACTCATTCGCTTCGTAAACAACTTCTCCGAGTAAATTGCAAATGGTCAGTCTGACGTTACTTTGTTCTTTTAGGTCAAATTGAATAGTCGTTTCATCTTGAAATGGATTTGGTAAGACAACAATATTCATTTCGGAAGATAACAGGTTGTTGACTGCTGTTCCGGTTGTTGTTGTTGTGTCAAAGATATATATACCATCGTTACCTAAGGTAATCGCATACACTGAATCGCCAATAGCTGTCAGTTCGCTGAAAAGAATAGTATCTACATTCCCTTTGGGCTCTTTCCAATTTATGAAATCTGAAGTATAGTAAATGCCCTCACCGATATTGCCGTTGTTATTATTATCATAAGTATCATAGTAAGCCCATGCAATATTATTATTATCTACTTCTGATACACACCACCCAACAACGGGGGAAACACCTGCGGGAAGTGGTGCTGTCTTCCACCCGTTTCCATTGTTATATATCATTCCTGCTTCTGTTCCGGCAGTAACGATGCCATTTCTTCCTTTGATATTGAAAACAAAACCGTTCAATCCTGTTTCTGATGTCCATGTATTGCCACCAATAGGTCGTGAATAGATAGTTGTATAACCGTTTCCGCTATTCAATAGAGCGAGATAGATCTTACCACTATGATCTGTTCCTAAGCAGGCAGGATGGA
Source organism: Kapaibacterium sp. (SeqCode) (assembly GCA_046590205.1). Classification (GTDB taxonomy): domain Bacteria; phylum Bacteroidota; class Ignavibacteria; order Palsa-1295; family Palsa-1295; genus DATDEW01. Next base: position 47,545 of record JBKJTT010000022.1, on the reverse strand, counting down.
GATCAGAACCCACCACAGATGGAAGTCCGACCGTATCAAGCGTCCATTGCTGACCAGGTTCTTTTTTCCATACCCTAATGAAGTATCCGCCTTGATTAACACTTGCACTTGCGTGGTGCACACCATTTTCATCGACGAAGAATAGCGACATCGCTACATCAGCTGTCTTGATACCAGAGGTATCAGCAGAAAATGTATTTGCGTTGTCGGTGCTTTTGTACACCATGTGGCTGTAGCTGCCGCTACTATTGGTCCCGATTCGTTCGGCGAGCAGATAGACATCTCCATTTGTTGCTCTAAAAGCTTTGGTGTCATTAAGAAATCCGTTTTGAGGGTAGCGCTTTGTCCATGTTGTATCATCGTGTTCCAAACGAAATAGCCCGGTATTGGTGGTCATCAGCAACCTATCATCTGCAGTTGATGCAACGGAATTGAAATGATCAGCGCGGAGAGCTTGGTCGTAGATCCATGTCACACCTATATCTGAAGATGTATAAAGACCTGCATCAGTAAAGAGGTAAATAAGTGTATCACCGGCAATGTCATTCAATACATTCTTATTAACGTATAGATCAAAATCAGTTATCACAGGTTGACTGATCTGAACAAAAGGTTGTGTGCCTCCTTGAGAATAAAAAAGGTTATTTTTACTCATGGCGTAGATATTCCCAAATGCATCATCGCTGATGGCTTCGATCTTTGCAGAAGATAGTCCACTAGGTGCCTCCTGAAAGCTTAATCCTCTATTGTAGCTTACATATAGCATGTTGAAATAGGAAACCCATACATTTTGTCTGCGATTAATGAACACATGATCACATCCAATGCCAGTATAGTTGTTGTTTTTGACCCAAGTTGTAACATTTAATTCTTGAGTGAACAAGCCGTTCGATGTGCATAGCCAAACTCTTTGCATGGTATCTATATCAATATCATAGTACATTGGATTGTTCAAACCTATTGTATCTATTGCCCAGTTATAACCGCTGTCAGAGACATACACCCCATTATAGGTCATCACATATAAATCATCACCCAATATTTTATAGTATTCATTAAAAGTCACATCATTTGGGATTGGATCGTAATAAAGTGTTGCCCATTTACCAAATTGAAACCGTAACTGAACAGTGCTGCCATCGCTAAGCAGGATAAGGAGACGATCATCGCTAAACTGACCTCCTACCCTAATTTTAAATTGTGCATCTATTATATCAGCATAATGAGGGGCGAAGTAAGTGTGAATAATACTACCTTCTTCAACAATATGTACCTGTTTTAGACAAGTGATGAGTGTTAAGTTCTTATAACATTCTCCTGAGAATGTTCTTTTGCCCGGTGGGACATCATTGCTTTGGGCATGACTACTTTGTGAAAAACAGATTATGAGTAGGAATAGACAGAGAGTTTTCATCGTTGGTGAGTCGAAAAAAAGTGAAGAGTGAAGTAAGTGCGATTGTTAAGCAATTAGTAGCTAATTTGTATTGAGTATGGTTCCAGCAGATTCATATACCTTCCACTTTACCATCACTAATAGTTACAAAACAAAAACCCCTTGCCGCAGGGCAAGGGGTTCTAAAGCGGATAATCTCTATGAAATTATGCGTGCCTGATTTGCTTCCGGTAGCTTCTATAGAAGAAGAGGGAAGCGATGAGCATCGGGAGTATTACGGCGGCTGTGTATTCTAAGCCGAGTTTGAAGCCGTCTTGCCATTCGATGTATGTTGTGCCGAATAGCTCATCTTTTTTCTCTACCGCTATCTTCGTAAGCGTCAGGATATGTCCGGAGGATGCCCACCAGTAGATGAGAACTCCGAGTGCTACCACTGCAAGAGAGATAGCTGTATTACGTTTTGTGATTGCTGACATGGGAGTATCCTTTCTATGTAAAAGAGAGTCTTAGCCGGGACGAGGTACCTTAACCATCATCACCATCCTATGCTTACGCATATCTCCTCGCCCCGTACTAAGAAACTCTAAGGACCACTTTTCTTTAATTACAAACCGCTTGCGCCGTAAAGCTTCGCCTTAATAGTGATAGTCTCACCAACTTTACTACCAATTGTACCCTTGCTGCCTGCAACATTGAAGTCTTTAATTGGGACAACAAATGTACCTGAAAGAGCTACGAGATCACCCGGTGCGCGCTTAGCTGTCTCTGCATTTGCCTTGATGTACTGAATCTCAACGGGGATTGTCATTGACTTTGTAACGCCGTGCATCGAGAAATCACCTGTTACATCAGCAGTGTATTTGTTGCCATTCTGTTTTACGTTCTTTGCTGTCTTTGCAGTGAATGTAATCTGCGGATACGTTGCCGCGTCGAGCCATGAGTCACTATGGAGATGCTGATCGCGCATGTCGTTGCCTGATTTCATTGAAGCAACGGTAGCTGATATTGTGCCAGTAATTGTTGTTGGCTTTGCAGGGTCAAAGGTTAGCCAACCTGTGATGCCTTCTGCAGTGCCATCGATTGTCTCAACAGGCATTGTCGAATTCCATTCAAATTGGTTCTTTCCAACTTTATCACTGAACTTGAACGTGCTCTGCGCGTTTGCTTCGGTTTTTACAAATGCAATTGCTGTGATAAATACAGCGGTGATAGCAATAATTACTCTGTTCTTAAACATACGTTTCTCCTCTAAGTTTGAATAACAAAAAAAACACGTTAATTAGATAATCTTTTCGCAGAGCGCGATGAGCGTCTTACATTCTTCTGCCGAGAGTTTGTTCATGATGACATGTTCTTTTTGGGATACACTCTCATCAAGTTTAGCGAGCAGATCAAGACCTTTTTGCGTGATGCGAGTAACAACAACTCTTCTGTCCTCGGCTGATTTCTCGCGTGTAGCATATCCTTTCTTGACAAGCGCATCAATTCGGCGCGTTATGTCAGGGGAGTTATCTACCATCCGTAATGAAATATCACCACATGAGTGCCCATCGGGATAAACTCCGCGAAGAATACGCATGATGTTGTATTGCTCTTGCGAGAGTTCACCTGCGAAAATATCGCTGCCCATCTCGTTCTTAATATGGCTTGCGGTAACAAGAATTGCAAGGAGTGCTTCCTGCTCTTTGGAGCGGAATTTACTGGTTTTGAGTCTGTCTGCTACTGTCATAATATCTGTTTGAACGATAGTTGTTCCAACAAGTTTCATTCAATTACACTTTTTTCCGAATTTTTCGTTATACCCCAATCAAATCAGCAAGATAGATGTACCCAATACTCTTCAAACTAGGACCACTTACCATTTATAGCTTCGGCTTTATGATGGCTATTGCCTTTCTGGTATCGAATTACCTATTCTCGAAGGAGGCAAAGATTCGCGGCTGGAATCAGAAGCATATCTCGCGTATGACCATCATGGCGCTTCTTGGCGGCGTTGCCGGCTCAAAGATATTCTCGGTATTTGAGGACTGGGATAGTTTTATGCGCGACCCGATAGGGCAGCTCTTCTCACCATCAGGACTTACATTTTACGGTGGTTTTATTCTGGCGATGGTAATTATACTTCTCTATATACGCTCACAGAAGCTACCATTAAAAGAAATCGTCGATGTCCTAGCGCCGATAGTATTTCTCGCGTATGGTATCGGTCGTCTCGGTTGTCAACTTGCAGGCGATGGTGATTATGGCATCCCGACACATGCTCCGTGGGGTATGAGCTATGCGAACGGGACAGTAAAACCGACCTCTGCATTTGCCGAACACTTCGAGCGTTACCCCGATGAAAGAATAGAGTGGAAGTATGATTCGCTCAAGGCAATACCTTCGAGGATAGATGATATGGGTTACCGTATAAATAGGTTCGATGAAGAAACACCATGTCACCCGACACCATTATACGAATTTTTCTTCGCCGCTATTGCGTATCAATTCTTGAAGAGAAAACGCAAAGACTATCGGAATATTGTCGGGAAGACATTTGGCTTAACTCTTGTGCTTATGGGAATCGAACGTTTGCTCGTTGAGTTCTTGCGTGTCAATCAACTCTATGCAGGGCTTTCAATGGCGCAGTGGATATCGATTGCTTTAGTGATAGCCGGTATATACATATTCTCGCAAAAACCATCGAAGAAATCATAGGTATGGCAAAAGCGAAAGTTGAGTTCATTACCAAGCAAGGCGGATGCACACTCTGTGATGAGATGTTTGTCGAGCTTGAATCAGCCCAAGATTATGTTGACTTCGATCTTGAGATTCGGAAGATAGAAGAAGATGATGAACTCTATCGGCTCTATTGGGATAAGATTCCTGTGCTTATTGTCAACGGGAAGGTCGCGGCAAAATACCGTACTACACGCGACGATGTTATTAAAAAAGTGAATGCACGAAAACTATTCGGATTATTTTAGATGCTGATATTTCTAAAATTCATGCAAGGCATCGGTATTGCTACAACAGGTGTAGGGCTTGTTGCAGGTGTGATGCGTAACTCAATGGGTGAGGAGTATATGTATGCCGCTATCGGCATTATGATATTCTATATAGCTCGCTACGTCGAGACACGGATGACACCGCAGTAAATGAGAACGCCGCTCTGCTTTCAAGTTGTGCGGGTAATGTACAACTGTTTTTATTGAAAGCAGAGACGGCACGTCCCCGTCTCGAACTTCTTTTACCTGATTATCACCATCCGCTTAGCAACTTCACCCTTCGGAGTTGATAGACGATACATATAATTTCCAGTCGGAAGTTTTGTCGTATTGACTGTGATGCGATGTGTCCCGATCGATAGTTTCTCATCAACGGCACGAGAAACTTCTATTCCCTGCGAGTTAAATATACCAAGACGGACATCCATTGTCTCCGGCAAAGCGAACTCAATAGTCGTCGCTTGTGATGCCGGGTTCGGATAGTTCTCCATAAGCATTAACCCCGGTGTGAACTCGTCACCATAGACCGCAGTCGAAGGTTGATTCTTGAAGATGCCAAGTTTTGTCCAGTCACCGTTATTTGAAAACGTTTGACTTGCAGACGCAGTGAGCACTGACTTTACAAGATCTTCTTTGAGGGTGTCTTCTCCATCCAGGAGCCATTCATACATGATGGAGGCATAGATATTGCGGAAGTCATGCTGTGCTTCGTAAGCAAGGTTGCCATTGACAAGTGAATCGAGTGCTAGCTGCGGGTTACGTCCGCGTACACCTCCAACAACCTGATTACCGACCACGAAGAGTGGAGCTGCCGTGCCGTGATCGGTACCGCTGCCGTTCTCTTGCGGACGGCGACCGAACTCGGAATACGTCATGAGCGCAACCTTATCACCAAAGTCGCTTGCTTCAATATCATCTTGGAATGCTTTGATGCAGCCGGATAACTCGCTAAGAAGATCTGGATGATCTGTCTCTTGGTTGCTATGCGTATCATAGCCCGATTGTGTCACAAGATATATCTTCGTTGTGAAGCCCGAAGCAATAAGCTGTGCAACGCCTGCAAGTTGTGTGCCGAGTTTTCCTGTTCCTGTTGTCGGATATGTTGATTTATTCGTTGTTACACTTCTGTCGACTATTGATTGCCCATAGACTTCAGTTTCCTTCTCAATTGTACGAACATATTCAAGCTCTTGATATGGGATTGTTGCCGGAGATGGGATTGGATCGTACAAATGCGTTGATTCCGTGTCATCTTCTGGTAGTGTGTTTACAACAATACCCATTCCGCCGTTCTCCGAGAAGAACATGTTGGTTAATGACGAGCCGAATTGCAATGCAAGCGGAAAGCTATCTTTGGCTATTGTTGTAGGCGGATAATCCGGATTCAATGTGCTTAACATTCTGCCTATCCAGCCGGTGTTTGCAAAGCGCGTAGAATCCGTTGCTGTGTTCCAGATGTCTGTGCCTCTGAAGTGGGATAGATCAGGGCTTGGATAGCCAACATTCTGCAAGACGACCATCTTCTTATCACCATAAAGCTGGTGCATACCGCTCATCTCTTTTGTAAATGCAAGCGTATCATGGTCTGAGAGAGTAAGCAACCCATCTGCGGTTTTGTCAAAACCAAGTGTCGGGCGATACTCTTTGTAGAGCGGATCGCTGTATGGTACTACACAATTGAGTCCGTCATTACCACCTGCAAGCTGTACGATGACAAGTATCTTGTCATTTGAGGTTGCACTTTGTGCTAAGAGTGACTCAAGTGGTGAACGACCTAATGCGCGAAGCGGAATGCCGCCGAGCATGATAGGGAGCGCAGTTGTCGCTGCTCCAACCTTTGCACCGAATTTCAAAAAATCTCTACGTATCATTTTTGTATCCTTTCGTAATTACATGAGTTGGAATTCGGGAAGAAGAGCGATCACTTGTGTAGTAACTGAAATGTTACCGTTATCAAGATAGAAGCTGCCCTGATTATTAGCAATAACAGCTGCAAGTGTACCTGCCTCAATCGGTCCGAGATCAAATGCAAGATATTGATCGCTAAGCGCATTTGTGATCTCAGATGCTGTCATGGTATCAGCATTAGGAATTTGTTTTGCCCAAGCCATGGGGTCAAATGTGATTTTCACATTTTTTGCTCTGGGGACATTGCCCGTGAAGTAGTTTGGGTAGAGGAGTAATGCATAACCAACAGACTTACGTGTTGGCAGCGTACCTGTGTTCACCCAAGCATGTCCACCTGCCCAGCCCTTTACGTTTGGCGGGTTGAGCAGGTCTTGACCAAGCACAACGCCTGCCGCTTGTGCGAGATATGTATGTGTTGGGTTTTGATCATTGTACTTATTGTACCCGGTGTTAACATCAATTCCTGCCGGGATCGTCCCTATAGATGCATCAACTGCAGGAAGTACAAGTCCGAACTCACGAACGAACGACCCCATCAAATCAAATGGACTCTTCAGCTGTGCACCAATGACATTCTCATCGTAGAAATGAGCACTCTTTAAGAGCGATTCTACAACGGGCTTTAACTCCCAATTACTTGCAACGAGCTTTTCTGCCATCGCGCCAACAACAGTCGGGTTCGGTACCCAATAAACGAAGTTCATGTATATCTTCTCGCAAATGAAGTATGCTACGTTATAGCCGCCGTTCTTTGCAAAGATGATGTCAATGATTTCCTGTAAGCCGAAGTTGCCGGTTTGACCGAAGAATGTTTTGGTCTCGTTATTATGGAATAACGGATTTAGTTGAGTCGCGAACGGCGCAGTCTGCGTATTCTGCCAACCCGATAGTGCTTTCGCTGCTTGCTGAATATCTTCTTCAGTATAATTCTTTTCGCCTGTCTTTGGGTCGTAAATCCCAAGTGTGAATAGCTCCATTAACTCACGAGCAAAGTTCTCATTGACATTGTTGATCGTCTTACCGTTTTTTATTTGGTATGTATTTTGATTGCCGTTAAGATAGACAAGCATCGCTGGGTCAATTGACATCTCATAAACGAATGTTTTTAGGTTGCCAAGCGCATTCTTGCGAAGCATTTGATTGTAGAGGAACATGTATGTCGGCTGCTTAACGGCGTCATACCCAACGACAAAATGATTGCTCCACATGAGCGTCATCTTCTCGCGGATAGAAAGCTCTTCCTTCAACATACGGTCGAACCACCAATCCTGAACGGTCAGGAATTCAAAGCGGCTCAAGCGCTGCTTGTTCTGAAGGTCTATCTGACGTTCAGCAGCAGGCAGTGATCTGTCGGTCGTATTAAGCTTCTCAAGCCATGGACCCGGAGTAGTCGGCATCGGCTTATCTTCAATTAGTTTTGCAACGACTGCATTCATCGAGCCAAGCCCCTTTGCTGTTGCGAACTGGGAATACGGAACCCCGAACATTGCACGACGAAGCACATGGCGAAGTTTTACGTCGTCCCATGCGCCTGAATAGGGGGTAAGGTCATTTGAGAGTGTCGGAAGCGGTTTGGGGTTTGCCTCATTGACGCCATATCCGGGAATTGCCCGATTCGATTCGGCAAGAGCCTTCAGCGGACTCGCTGATGCAAGCCCGATTCCGGCTAAAATGCCCGTCCCGGTGCCTGCGAGAAATTTTCTTCTATCCATAGTCGTATTGGTTAAGTGTAAAACGACAAAAATTGACTAAAGGATAGAGCCGCCTTCCTGGAGAAGGTTTAATGAAAAATGGCAGAAAAATGTGTTATTTATCCTATCATTTTCGCAATTATCTCCCACTCGTCTTCGGTAACCGGAGTAACGGACAATCTGCCTAGACGTATGAGAGCCATGTTTTGAAGTTCTTTTTTTGCTTTGATCTCGGTAAGAGTTACCGGCTTTTTCAAAGTCTTTTTGAACTTGACGGTTCTCGAATACCACACAGGTTTATCAGGAGTTGACTTTGGGTCGAAGTGGTCATCGGCAGAGTCAAATGCCGTCGGGTCAGGGTGTCCATCACTTGTTATCTCTGCAATACCATAAATACCAGGGACTTCACAACTTGAGTGGTAGTAAAAAGCATGGTCACCTTTTTGCATCTGGTCGCGGAGCGAATTGCGCGCCGCGTAGTTGCGTATCCCACCCCAATCAGTCGAGCCGTCACGTTTGAGGTCATCAATCGAGTAGCATGTTGCTTCAGATTTCAGGAGCCAGTATTGTTTGGACATATTAAGAATATTCGATGTTTCTTCTGCAAAATTAACTACATTTTCTTGTTAGATGACTAAAGGTACAACAGTTTTTATTACAGGCGCATCAAGCGGCATTGGTATGTCATGTGCTCGCAAATTTGCTGAAGAGGGTGCAAACCTACTGCTTTGTGCACGCAGAGTTGATAGATTAGAAAATCTCAAGAGTGAACTGATTGCGAAGTACCCTAATATTCGCATTCATATCTTCTCGCTTGATGTCCGTGATAACGATGCTGTAGTTAGTGCTCTAACTTCATTGCCTAATGAGTGGAAACTGGTTGATATCCTTGTCAATAATGCAGGTCTCTCGCGTGGGCTTGATAAATTTCAGGATTCATCCTTACTGGACTGGGAAGAGATGATAGATACCAATGTGAAAGGTCTTTTGTATATTACAAAAGCTGTCGTTCCAGGGATGATAGAACGAAGAAAAGGTCATATTATTAATATAGGTTCTATTGCAGGTAGGGAAGTCTATCCAAGAGGGCATGTGTACTCTGCTTCAAAACATGCAGTTGATGCCATTACCAAAGGGTTACGGATGGATCTGGTTGATACACCGCTTCGTGTGACAACAGTTGATCCTGGACTTGTCGAGACGGAGTTCTCTATTGTTCGTTTTCGAGGTAATGAAGAAAAGGCGAAAGCAGTCTATCAAAATCTAACGCCACTCTCACCAGATGACGTAGCTGATGCAGTCGTATGGGCTGCTACGCGGCCACCTCATGTACAAGTAGCAGATATTGTTTTGTTTCCTACAGTGCAAGCAAGTGCTGCGGTTGTACACAGAGGGTAAATTGTTATTCAATTGTTAATATTTTTGCAATGGATTGTGATGTATCCATAACATCGTAGTATTACTCACTTAGTAATTTCGTTACTCTTTATTCATGTACGTAACGACCTCCATGGCTATCTCATTAAGTTTAACGATCAAGAACGGCATATTCAATGTGTGGAATAAATACATATCTAATTCACCGGCAAGGTGGGAAGAGATGTATCGCTCTGGGTATTCATTGAAACTTGATTGCCTTGATCAAAGTCCTCGTCACTATGTAGTTGCGGGCATGATGACTGACCTATTGCAAAAACCTGCGAATGTACTTGATGTTGGATGTGGGAATGGCACATCGGTAAAGTATCTTCAGCATAACATGATTTCATACAAGGGGATTGATATTTCTGATACCGCTATTGGCGAAGCCACAAAGCAATATGAGGACGTTTCGAACGTTACGTTTGAAGTTGGACATTTGTGCACTCATACCTACCATTCAACGTATGATACGATCTTGTTTAACGAGGTGCTTTACTATCTTCCAATTGATGAGGTTAGACCTGTCATTGAGCGTTCATTTTCTTTACTTCAAACCAATGGAGTAGTCATTATCTCCATGTCGGAGAATCTCAAAGCCAAACGTATCTGGAAAATGATAGACGAACTCTGGGAGTCCGTCCATCATATCAAACTCGAAAGCAAAGTTATCGGGAGTAAGTGGACAGTAAAGGCATATCGTTCACTTGCCACTATGTAATTACGACTCTTGCTCCTGCTTCTTTCGTAAACCAAACCCAAGACCTACAACCAAGCCAATGATGGCAATGATATTTGCTCCGAGCGATATACTTCTCCCGGTTTCATACGCTTGATCATGGTATTCCCACAGAATTGTATGCTCTCCTTGAGGGAGCATGAATGCTCTGAAGGCATAGTTAGCACGGTAGAACCCTGCCGGTTTTCCGTCAATTGTTAACTGCCAATTAGGATACCATGTGTCGCTAAAAAAAGCGAACCGATTTCCGGTTGTCTTCGATTTCATCTCAATTCGTTCGTTTTCATACCTTGTGATTGTGATCGATTCGAGAGAGTCATTGACAGGTTCACCTGCAACTGCGCCAATACCTTTTGGCTCTTCATCCAAATAAACAACATCACGCGGATTGAACGAGCCATCACGCATTGCCTCAAGGGTGGGGAGTGACTGCTTTACTTCATAACGATTCACAAAAAATACACGTGGTAGTACTTGTGGGTTTTCCCAAACAACAGTTGGTTGCTGCTGTTTACCGTCTTGGCTCTGTTTTTGTTCTTTTGAAATAAAAGCAGGGGTAAATCTTCCCGGAACAGTATCGATGCCGCCATCAGCGATGATGTACTTCGTATTGAGCAGATTCCACATGTTCGGATTAAAGATGACTTGTCCACCTGCATTACCAGTTACATCAACTACATCTTGGAATTTGCGAACTTTCGCGGCATGATAACCTGCTATTGTTTGCATACCCCAAGCAGCGGGTAGGTTCGATGTTGACTCATTCAAATCAAGCACTCGGTAAAGAGATTTATCCTGCTTGATAAAGTCAACGTAGTCATGTCCTTTGAACATACCATTAAGGTCTGCTTCTGTAATGACCTCAAATGGTCTTCCTCCAACTCTCCAAAGATCAATCACTGAAAGGAGTAAAACTCCCCCGAAGACGAGTGATGCGCTAAATCGTTTTCCTTTGAGATAGAAAGAGAGTAATCCGAAAGCAAGTGCGCCGATTATTGTACAGACGAGAGCATCGTTAAGAGCAGTGTTGACGGCAAGGTCTTTGATGCTATCAGGATATTGCGCGATTGGTTTACCACTTGCAGATATAGAGCTGCGTAATGTACTATCGAATGATGAACGACCAACAAGGAAAATAACGAAGAGCCCGGCGCAGAGGTACATTGCCCAAGTTGAAAATTTAGTGAGCGAGTTCTTTAACGAGGAATCACTTTCTTTTCTTGTTCGCATAATATGTTCTAAGGCAAGTGCAGCAAGGATCGGGAATGAAAGCTGCATCATGATAAGAGCCATCATCGGTGCTCTGAATTTATTGAAGCTTGGGAAGTACTCGAACATTGGTCGGTAAAGGACAGAGAATGTACTTCCAAAAGAGAGGAGCAGACCGAAGAGAGCAGTGATTGCGAGCGGTGCGATCAATCTATCTTTCTTCCAGAGTGTAATAATTGCAATAAGTGCGAGGAAGAAGACGATGATACCTGTATAGTTAGCGGCATCAGTGCCGAGCATCTGTCCCCAATACGTTGGCACAGATACTTCCTGCCCTCCAACTTCAGGTCCGCTATAAGGGAGCTTACCAAAGCCATACCAACCTGGTACGACAAAGGTTATCATCTCTGCTGGAGAGAAGGAATACGATGTTGCATATTCCCAATCAAGCCCTGCTTTTTTGTTTTGATCTGAGAGTTTTGCGGGTTCTCCTTCTTTTGAACGTTCAATCAAAGGAGATGCTCCTCGAATCGAGTATTGGTCATAACCAAGCGTTGCCATGTATCTATCCGCACTCATCGAAAACGCAAGCCCGGACATCAGAACAGTGATGACACCTGTTCTTACAAATGATGAAAGATTTCGTTTCCCAACGAGATCACTAATTAACCATGAAATAAAATAAATTGCGACGGCGAGCACTTGATAGAAAGCCATCTGTACGTGTGTTGATTCGAGGAGGAAGTGGATGGCAATGCCCAAGATTGATGCCCAAAGAAGAAGATGATGCCATCTCAAATCACCATTGCGTAGTTTTTCAAGTGCAAGTAGAATATAAGGAAAACACATTACAGCAAAGACCTTTGTATTATGGCCTATCATCGCGTAGGTTAATATCCATGTCGAGAGCATTGCGGCAAACGCGCCGAAAAGCCCAACGATCCAAGAAGTTTTCCTCGTTGACCTTAGGAACAGATAGACACCAAATCCAAAGATGAAATAATGGAAGAGCATGAAAAACGCATCGCTTCCGCCGCCGAGCGTCTTTGCCCCGTTGCGCACCATATTAAACGTATTGTAAAGTACGTCATAGGAACGTGTACCTGTAGAGAGTAATGATGCGAACGAAGGCATTCCGGCAAAGATGTTCGGTATCCATTGCGGTACGTCCTGCCCAGCGTCTTGAGCGGCATTAAGATAGGGAAGCACTGCTTCACTTGCTTTATTATCGCCGGCATTAAATGTTTTATCCGGACTAAGGGCTTTGCCAAAGAATAGCAAAAGTGCGACCATGAGTATGACCGCAGCAAGCGGACCGCGAGCTTTCGTTGGTATCATATCATCAATACTACGCGATGTATCCGGTGCGGCTACTTTACGAGTTTCTACTTTTTTAGGTTGTGTTGCCATTGTGCGAATTATGCTAAACTTACTTGGGCAAAAATACCAGTTCTTTTGCTAAGGAACGGCAAAATGGATGGTTAGGTTTTTCTTTGCCCATATTGATGGATTCTTGATAGGTATTCTTGTTGTTGTCTTTGTCCGTCGGTGCGGGTTGGGATTGTCCCGATAATGATGCACCGAGGAAACATACTACTCATTCACTCTAATATATATTTAGACGTTATGGCACTTCACGTGAAAACATTTCGCATCACTGACGATGCAAGCGAACAGGCAGTTAACTCATTCATGCAGAATAAGCGTATTAATCAATGGACTGCTTCCCATTCTGCAGATGGTTGGAATCTGATCATTGGGTATGACGAAGACCGTCCCCGTTCACTTCAGACACGCCCGGCAGCACCGGTGCGTGAAAAGAAAGAACCAAAGATGGAGCATATTCCTGATCTCGCTCCTGAACAGATGGGGCTTTATGAGAATATCCGTAAATGGCGTAATCAGCAAGCACGTGAAGAAAAAGTAAAGCCGTATATACTGTTCAATAATAAACAGCTTGAAGATATTGTAAAGGCAAAGCCCGCAGACATTGACGCACTCAAGGCACTTGCAAGTGATATGTCGCCCGAGCATCTTGAGAAATACGGCAATGAGCTTCTTGGAGTAATTAGTGCTTCCTAAAGGAGAATAACAAGGGTCAGGAAGAGACGCAACCTCCAATGTTTGCGCCCGTACCTGACCCTCGTGTTGTCCTCCTGTAAGCTTACTCGCTTTGGGGCGAGTACTTCGGCATGTGAGCCGCCGAAGATGGTGAGAGTGTTGTGTCGTTCGTAACCATAGCAAAAATACCCTAAAGGTATTAGCAAGGTATTACCCAATGATTAAATCATGAGCGAACATCCATTCTTCTTTTCAATATCAACCGAAAAACTCAACGAGCCGGAGTTGATGCAGAGTATCCTATCTGCGCTTCAACCGGAATCCCCGGTGCTATATGAACTCACATTCCATGCTTCGTTTGCTAAGAAGATATTCACTGTTCTAAAACGTGAGGGACCGAATACTCAAGGATATGAACGTATGCAACAAAGTTTTTTGGAGTCGCTGGAGAAGATACGGCTGCAATTAGAACTCATCGAGAACGACCATGAGATATCGACAAGTGAATTCCTTTCTAATACTAAAGAAGCAAATTCTAGGCTTGTCGGGTTAATAGATGACCTTACACTCTATAAAGATTGGCACATACATCAAGACAATGACTGAACATTCGTTTGAAGCCGAACTTCGTATTTCTGCCTCTCTTGAGATGCTTGAGCATGTCTATGAGTGGTCGCGGCATCAACTCGCTCGTATCCCTCTCACAGAAAACAAGCGTTTCGAGATACTTCTTGCTATCAGTGAGGCGGTTACCAATGCTATCCGTCATGGGAATAAACTTGACCCAAATAAGCATGTTAGTATATCATTCTTAGCCAAAGAAGATGGGGTAACAGTTACTATTGGTGACGAAGGAGAGGGGTTTGACCCTGATTCTTTACCAGACCCAACTCACGGAGAACATCTTCTTGTCCCGAGCGGTAGGGGTGTGTTTCTGCTTCGATCCCTTGCCGAAGAGGTACTCTTTGAAAAAAATAATGACGGAAACCTCGTTATTGCGCGATTTTTGATATAGGTAAAAATAAATCTTCAAAAATCTGCATCTTGCGATGTAACCTTTGGGGGTCGAGAGTGTTTTTAGGATATACTGTTCACGCTTTTTCACTTAACCTTATAAAGGAGTAGCTAATGCAGACTCTTATCTCCCGTTACTGCATGATGTTGTTGTGCGGTACACTACTTTTTACTACCGCTTGTAAACAAGCTGATTCTTCTGCCCCTACTGATGCAACATCCGGCATTGAAAACCCCACTGACAAACCAGACGATCCAGTCATACCGTTTACAGTCGGACTACCTGTCATAAATAACTTCAACGATAACCCTCCGAACCAAGCAAAGATATTGCTCGGAAGATATATATTTTATGATAAGGCACTAAGTTTGGATAATTCTACGTCTTGTGCATCATGTCATGCACCAAGTCAGGGTTTTGCCGATCAAGGACATGCAACGAGCAAGGGGGTCTTCGGGCAGTCAGGAAATCGTAATGCAATGGCGCTTGTCAATGTCGCCTATAGTTCTCACTTGATATGGGATGGCAGATTTAAGACACTCGAAGATCACGCGATCGCCCCAATCCTTCATCCAAAAGAAATGGGTAACGGTTCTGATAGACCCAAAGAAACAGAAGAAAGCCCTTATGGCGGAAAGCCAACAAATAATGATACGTTACTCCTGTTTACACGTATGCGAGGTGGCTCTGGTTCATCAGCGGACGCATTTGTTCGACGTTCTACGTATAGCAAATTATTCAAAGATGCGTACGGTGATTCTGTTATCACCCTTCCTCGTATTGCAAGAGCTATCGCAGCATTTGAACGTACGATGATAAGCAATCAAAGCCCGTTTGATGAATATGGCAGAGGAAACAAGGCAGCTCTTAATGATTATGCAAAACGCGGACTCGCTCTTTTCTTAGATAAAACAAAGACGAACTGTGCAAGTTGCCACAGCACTACGCTCTTTACGGATAATAAGATGCACAGTAATGGTCTCTATAAGTACTATGAGAAAGATAAAGGCCTTGGTGCATTTACAAAGAAATCCAGCGATGATGGTGTCTTCAAGACCCCAACACTCCGCAATGTAGGGGTAACCGCTCCGTACATGCATGACGGTAGTTTTGCCGACCTTGAGCAGGTTATCAAACACTATCGCACAGGTGGTGCACATAATACGAATCAAGATGCCCTTATAAAGCCACTTAATTTGTCTGATCAAGATGTTGCTGATATTGCCGCCTTCTTGGTGTCGCTTACAGATACAAAGTTTATGACGAATCCGGCATTTTCCAATCCGTGGAAGTAAGTCACAGAGAATAGTAAAACAAAAAAGTCCGCTACGTAGCGGACTTTTTTGCTTACTACCTAAGAGCAGATTCTAACGCAGTTCGTGCGTCGGTCTTTTCATCTCGATATTTTATGATGATAGGTGCATAAAGCGAAAGTCCTTGCTCTTGTGCAAACGATGATTTTTCTGCTATTGAGCGAGTGCCTGCGACTATGACAGCACCTTCGGGTACGATAAGAGGTTCTGATTCTGAAGCTCGTTTAATGATCGTTGAATTCACTATGTCATAGATAGGGGTAGAGCCGGTCAAGATAACTCCTGAACCAAGTACCGCTCTTTTTTTGACGATACAACCTTCGTACACTCCGCAGTTTCCTCCGATAAGAACATCATCTTCGATGATGACGGGCATAGCACCAGCTGGCTCAAGAACACCGCCAATCTGTGCGGCAGCAGAGAGATGAACACGCTCGCCAATTTGTGCGCATGAACCGACGAGGGCATGGGAGTCAACAAGAGTGCCTGTTCCAACGAATGCACCAATGTTGATATATGCAGGTGGCATGACGATAACTCCCGCAGCAATGAATGCACCATCACGCACTGAGCTTCCACCTGGTACAACTCGTACATTATCAGCGATGCTAAACTTGCGAACGGGTATTGTACCCTTATCGAAGAACGACCAAGGTTCGGCGGACTTCATCTCCTCAAGCACGCCAAGACGGAAGCCGAGCAAGATGCCTTTTTTCACCCATGTATTTACTTTCCAGCCTGTTGATGAAGATGAGTCTGGCTCGGCGGCACGTATGGTACCGGAGTTTAGCTCTGCGCGAAACTTCGTGAAGCTACCTGTTGCTTCATCGCGATTCTTGCCGAGTTCATCGGCGGACATTTCAGAAAATTGCTGTATGAGTTGGTGAAGTATTTGCATATCTTGCGTAATAAAAAATCCCCCTGCCTCCGAAAAGAAGCAGGGGATTAACATCAAAATAGAAAGAATTATCTAAACTTGAAGCTATTTACTGCTTTCTCGAAAGCCGGCTTGAATGAACCTTCAAGTTCTTTCGGCCAGTTGATCGTGATGCGATATGCATTTGAACCCTTCATCAAGAAGTATGCTCTTGAACCAACACCAGATACCATCGAGTAATTGATAACCTTGGCGGGTTGTCCGCCGATAGTAGCATTACTAACAGCTGCGCCGCCGTATGCCTTTTTGGAATTCTCTTCTGCAAACTTTGCAAGGTCAGTACCTTGTCCTGTAGCAGTGATATCTACACCTATCGTCGCACCTCTCCAATCGCCTTCAAAAGTAACTCCCTTGCCGCTTGCGCGGACATTGAAGTTGTCGGGATATTCGATAGAATAACCATTCCCGTTGTAGTTAGATGCGCGGTCTGATGGTTTTGCCTCCTCTTTGAGTGTTGCAATTGTGCTACTATCGAGTTTGCCGCTCTTGAGGTCAAGGACATATCCAAGCGTTGCAGATTTTTCTGCAAGCTCAAATACGGCTTTGTATTTTTCCATACGCTTCTTACCAAAGGTAGCAGCTTCAAAGTAGGTGACGACAGAGTCCTTCTGCCCGTAGATGCGATAGCCCATGTAAGCATCCGGGTCATCGCCTTGATTAAAGCTGATTTTCAGAGCAGGTACTCCGCCGAGAGTCGTTGGTTCGGCAGAGGTGAAATTTACACCTTCAAATGAGTTTTTAAACTCATCAAGTGCTTGCTCCTTCGAACCGCCGCCATCTTTTGCACCCATCTCGATCTTAGCGCCATAGTCACCTTCGGTGAATTTTTGGAAGCGGACTTCTGACGCTTGGCTTGAAAAATAGGATGTGCGCTGACCTGGAGTAGATTCAGCTACCCAGTTCTTTGGTGCTTTATAGCTGAATTTATAGACCTGATCCTTAAAGACTTCTGTCTCACCCGGCTGAACAGGTGTCATGTCTTCTTCCTTAGCGCCGCAACCGGCGAGGAATGCAAATGCCATAAATACCAAGAAATACCATAGATTTTTCATGGTTACGTTGTAATAAAGTGAATAGAATGATACAAAATTAATAAAAAAAATTGAGATGTCTATCATTTCCTCTATGTAATTGACATTCCGGTAACATAGCAGAAACGAAACCGTTCTTCGTTTTGAACGTTAAATAGTACTGACAAACACATTATACACATGAAAAAGCTTATTTTGTTTTCGGTTTTTATGCTTGCAGTCTCTGATCTGAGAGCGGAAATAACCTTTAGTAATCTTTCTTTTGATGCTGCTATCGAACAAGCAAAAAAGGCGAAAAAGGTCGTTATGGTTGATTATTATACAGATTGGTGTGGGTGGTGTAAAGTCCTTGACAAAAAAACCTATACCGATGCTAATGTAGGAAAGCTTGCAAATTCTGACTTTGTCTCACTCAAGATAAATGCAGAAAAAGGTGAAGGTATTGCTTTAGCAAAGAAGTCAAAGGTACAAGGTTTTCCTACGATCGTATTCTATAATGAGAATGGCGAGGAAGTCCATAGAGTAGTTGGTTATCAGGAAGCGGATAAATTTCTTCAGTCAATGAAGATCGCTGCCACAAATAGTGAAACCTCGCTCAAACGGAAAGCGACTAACTAAACCTTACGTAAGAAAATGCTCCTTTACGGAGCATTTTTTTTGGGAAAGAATACACATTGTATGGTGTTTCATTTACCAAATGACAACACGCCGCCCTGTAATTATCGCACCCTCGCTGCTCTCAGCGAATTTCGCTTGTCTTGAAGAAGAAGTCCGCGTCATGGAACGCGGCGGGGCAGATTGGCTCCACGTCGATGTCATGGATGGGCACTTTGTCCCGAACATCACGATAGGACCACTCGTTGTCGCTGCACTCCGCAAGATAACTACTTTGAAGCTCGATTGTCATCTGATGATAACCGACCCTGATAAGTACGTTGCTGATTTTGCAAAAGCAGGGGCTGATATTATCACGGTTCATGTTGAGGCATGTACACATCTTCATCGGACGATCCAGCTTATTAAGTCGCTTGGTGTTAAAGCAGGTGTGACATTGAATCCTGCAACTTCGCTTCACACGATTCGTGATATTCTTCCTGATGTTGACATGGTTCTGCTTATGAGCGTGAATCCGGGATTTGGCGGACAGGAATTCATCCCGTCACTTTTCCGTCGCGCAACGACACTACGTCAGTGGATAGATACGCAAGGGCTTGATTGCATCATCGAAGTAGACGGTGGCGTGAAACTCTCAAACATTGCAGAAGTATATTCTTCAGGAGTTGATGCCATCGTAAGCGGTAGTGGCATCTTCGGCGATAAAGACCCAGCTGCCATGATAGGGAAGATGAAAGAAGCATGTGCGAATACACAAAACGTTATAGTATAAATATAGAGATTAACTCACTAGTAAATACTAAAAATATGTCGAAAGTAAAAATATCAAAAGGAAAATTTAACGGTATCAACGCATGTGCTGGCAAGAATGGTATCATCAATGCTGCCGCGATGGATCAGCGCGGTTCGCTGAAAAAGTCTATCGGTAAAGCAATTGGTAAGGACGCAACAAATGATGATCTCACGAACTTTAAGATCATTGTTACGAAAGTATTGACGCCACATTCGTCGGCAATCCTTATGGATCCCGAATACGGTTTACCAACCCTTTCTCACCGCGCACCGGCTACAGGAATCCTCCTTGCGTATGAAAAGACCGGTTATGATGCCACGCTAAAAGGACGTCTGCCTGATCTGCTTGACCAGTGGAGTGTCCGTCGCCTTGTTGAGGCAGGTGCAAATGCAATAAAGATTCTTCTTTATTACAATCCTTTCGACGAAAAGTCTATCACCGAACGCAAACATGCGTTTATCGAACGTATTGGCGCTGAGTGCAAAGCACTTGACGTGCCATTCTTCCTCGAACCGCTTGCATATGATGATAATTACGATGAGAAAGGGTTGGAATTCGCAAAGCTCAAACCAAAGTATGTTTCGGCTTACATGAGCGAGTTCTCAAAAGAGCGTTACGGAGTTGACGTGCTGAAAGTTGAAGTGCCGGTTAATATGAAGTTCGTTTCTGGTACTACCTCATTTGGAGGTGGTGAAGCGGCATATACGAAAGAAGAAGCGATGAAGCTATTCAAAGAAGCATCTGATGCGGCAACGAAGCCGTTCATTTATCTTTCTGCAGGTGTTACTGATGATGTCTTCCGTGAGACCATTCAGCTTGCAGGCGAAAGCGGTTCTCGCTTTTCAGGTGTGCTCTGCGGTCGCGCTACATGGCAGGACGGCGTTGCGATCTTCGGTGCGCAGGGTGCTGATGCGCTTGAGGCATGGCTTAATGGGCGTGGTGTTGAAAACATTACAACACTCAACGAGGTTATTTTCAAGTACGCAACACCTTGGACAAATGTTTATGGCGGCGCAGACAATATCGAAGTTGTATAACGTATTTAGTGCTTCAAAGCCCCTCTAAAAAAGGGGCTTTTTTGTAGAGAGATTCCTCCCGTAAATTTGTTATCTATCGTTCGTTATTAAAGAATTTCATTGGCAAAAGCCGTTTCAAATACCAGGAAGAAAGTTTCGAGTTCTACACCAGTGGAAGCTGTCGGTGTAGTTTCCACACACCCTCCAGAAGAAGAGAAGGTTAAACCCGTAAAGGAAAATACCGAAAGGCAGAAGGAAGACAAAGCGCTCGTGCGAAAAGCACGGGGCGGCGACCAGCGTGCCTATAGCGAACTTGTCAAACGTCATAAGCGTGGCATCGAACGTTTGATACGCCCCATAGTCAGGTCCAGCACGACTGATGAGGTCGAGGATTTGGTGCAGGAAGCACTCACGAAAGCATTTTTGCATCTTGATAGCTACTCCGAAGAGTATGCGTTCTCTACGTGGCTCTATCGTATTGCACAAAACCATGCGATAGATCACCTTCGCCGCAAGAAACTTGCGATGTTTTCCATCAGTGCTGTATCATCGAACCATGACCACAAGAGCGAAGACGACTCGAAAGAATTTGAGATCGTTGATACTTCGTGGGTACCCGAACAGGTGATGCTTGCTGATGAGCGCACCTCTCTTATTGAAGAAGCGATAGAGCAGCTTCCTGAAAATTATAGACGCATCATCAAACTTCGCCATAATGATGATCTTGAGTACGAAGACATTGCCAATGTTCTTAAACTCCCTATGGGTACCGTAAAGGTTCATCTCCACCGTGCTCGCGCAGCACTTGCCAAACTTCTTGAAGGCAAGATATGATGGGCGAGTTGATCTCAAGGAAAGAAAAAATCGCCATTGGGGTAATACTACTTATTTGTATTGCGTTGCGATTAGGTCTTGCATTCCGAACGGAGCACTTACTCTATACTAAATATTTCCAGGAAGATGCTTTCTATATGTTCAACTGTGCAGAGCAATTGGCGCGGGGGAATGGATTCTCAATCGATGGCATTCACCCGACCAACGGAGTTCAGCCGCTGATAGTAGTCTTGTATGCGCCACTTTTTATCATTTCCGGTTTTGATAAACTTCTCACATTACAGCTTGCATTCGGATATACTGCAATTTTTGATTCGTTGACGATCGTGTTTTTCGTCCTTTTGTTGTCATCAATTAAGAAACAAAGAAGTGAAGCAGAGGAGGCGTCAGTTTGGTACACCCCAATTGTAATACTCTCGCTTCTGTGGGCTACTCTGCATCCTATATTTGTGCACACTGTTAGCGGCTTGGAAACAGGGTTATTGTCGATGTTTATTGTTCTCTCGCTTTATCTCTACTCTCGAATACTTAACCAAAGGAGCTTGGGACAGAAAATACCAATACTACATTATCTGCTTTTAGGAGTAGTTCTAGGTTTTACTGTATTGGCAAGAATTGATTCTGCCATTTTCGTTTCTATGGTTGCACTTTATGAGATATATAGGAGCAAGAAAAAAGGTGTTATTAGCGCAGGTATTGTTTCGATAACAGCTCTGCTCATTTCATCGCCTTGGTGGTATTATAACTATACCACATTTGGAAGTTTGATACCCCAAAGTGGTCAATCAGAATCCATTGATCCCCAATTGCTGAGGAATGTAAGTCAGACATTGGCAGTCTTAGGAGATTCGTTTAGTGTATTTTTTTCCGTTGCGAAAATGATACAAATTAACGGGCTTTACTATATAGTATGGTTTATAGTAGTATCAGTGATAGCTTTTATGATCGTACGAAAATGGAAAGTGATTGATGTTATTCAACGGACGTATGATGTCCATGTCTTTGCACCACTTATTGGAGCTTCTTTTTTGTTGATTGTTTATTATACATTCTTTTTTGGTGCTCCACATTTTATAGGTCGATATCTTATCCCTTTTCGTATCCTTGTTCTGGGTTTTTCTGCAATGTGTATCCCTATGGTCGCTAAAGATATGCTTACTTCATCAGCAAAGAAATTAATTCTTGCTATAGTCTGTATAATGGCTCTTCTGAACAGTCTCCTTAAATATATTCCAAACTATACGACCGATGAGGTGTCGGATTTTTACCTTACTGGTAAGTGGGCACTGACCATTCCTGATGCAAGAATCGGTATGTACCAATCCGGAATAGCAGGGTTTATTGCTCCCAATGTAGTTAATCTTGATGGGAAGGTCAATTATGATGCATTGAAAACGCGACGGGAAGCAGAAATAGGAAAATATGTGATAGAGCAAGACCTTGATTACGTTGCAGATCATAAAGTTTTGGTTGAAGAAATCGTTCGTAGTGTTGAAAAATATGGCGGGCATTATACATTGATGGACTCCATACAATCAGTATTCGTGTACAAACGTAACAGATAGACAAACATCCGTGACGCAGCTCTTTTCGCTTAAAGAAAAAAAAGCACTTCGTGTTGTCGTTATTCTGACAATCATAATGCGGCTTGCATTGATGTTCAGAAGTGAAGAGAGAATTTTTACCAGACCATTCAACGAAGACTCCTTCTATCTATTTTCTACTGCCGAGCATTTTGCTCGTGGCGAGGGTTTTAGCGTTGATGGGGTTCAGCCGACAAACGGTGTCCAACCACTCATCATATTTTTTTACGCCCCTCTTTTTTTAATTGCCGGATTTCAAAAGCTACTTGTCCTAAAGCTTGCCTTTATTTTGGTAGCCCTCTTTGATGCCATAAGTGCAGTGCTCTTGGCAATACTTATCAAGAGAATGATGGTAATGAAAGAGAGTGGAGCACCGCTTTGGAAATCACCACCATTACTTGCTGCGGGTTTGTGGGCAACACTTTACCCTGTTTATGTTCATACGGCATGTGGGTTGGAAACAGGTTTGTATTCAGTACTTCTGATTGCTTCTCTGGTTGTGTATTCTGGCATACTTCGTAAACGTACAGAGCGGAAACAATCGACAGGGAGAGATATGCTGTTGTTTGGAATGCTCCTTGGTTTTACAGTCCTTGCCAGAATAGATGCTACAATTTTTATAGGGGCAATCTGTTTATACGAATTAGTAAAGTATAAAGTATCTGGACTAAAGAATGCTTTAATTATCGGGCTATCCGCGCTCGTGGTTTCTTCGCCATGGTGGTGGTATAATTATTCAACATTTGGTCACATTATGCCGCAGAGTGGATTTGCAGAATCACTCGTTGATGAGACCGGACGTAATGTGTGGCAAGCACTGACCGTTATTGCTGATTCATTTAGTGTATTCTTCTTTTTGCCGAAATCGGTTGAGGTCTCCAACATTATTTCTCTTATTTGGACTTTCATTGTTTTTGGCGGAATATATTTTGTCTTAAAAGTCACTAAGTCATGGAGCATGATTTTACATAACTATCGTCTTAAGGTTCTGCTACCACTACTTTTTACCTGCCTCATTTTCACTGTGTACTATGTGTTCTTCTTTAGCGCACCTCATTTTATTCCGCGATACTTTCAACCATACCGGCTTCTTGCATTAATACTTGCGGCATTGATAATTCCAAATATTATAGCGTGGTTATTGGAGTCAAAAGTAAAAAAAGCTCTGCTTTGCTCATTTATCGTTGTGGCATTCCTATTTAGCTATGTCCGCTACGGGTACTATTTCGTCATAGATGAATATAGTGATTTCTATCGTACGGGGGAGTGGGCAGAAACAGTTGCTCCCGCGCGGGTAGGTATGGATCAATCAGGTACAGCAGGATTCGTAGCATCAAACGTAGTGAATCTTGATGGGAAAGTAAATATAAGTGCGCTCCGTGCTCGGCAAAAAGATGATATTGGTGCGTATGTTGCCCAAGAGCAATTTGAATACATTGCCGACTGGCAGGAAAAGATTGACGACATATCTAACTCTGCGAAACGTCATGGCGTGACTTACGTACTCCACGATTCTATCGGTAGAGTGAAAATCTATAAAAAAGAATAATAGCGATGAAGAAGAAAGATATATTCCTTGATACTCCACCCCCTGCTTCGGAGTTTGAAGGATTTCCGACGGAGATGTTCAAATTCTTGCATAACTTGAAGAAGAATAACAATAAAGAGTGGTTCGATGCAAACCGCTCCGATTACGAAGAAGATCTACGGGAGCCATCGAAGGCATTTGTTGAGGCAATGGCTGTTCGTGTCAAGGAGTCGGGATTGCCGCTGCGCGCTAATATTAAAACCTCTCTCTTCCGCATCAATCGTGATATTCGTTTCTCAAAAGATAAAACTCCGTACAAGACTCACATTGGTATTGTTTTTCCTATGGAAGGACTAGCAAGCGACGAGTGGACGGGGATGTATCTCGGTATGGAGCCCGAAGGAAAGAATGATATGCGAACCTATATCGGCGGCGGAGCACATGACCCAAGCTCTCCGTATCTCAAGCGCATCCGCGAGAAGCTTCTTGATAATTATAAAACACTTGAGAAACTTGTAAAAGATAAAAAGTTTGTGAAAGAATTTCCGGGTGGAATAACAGGCGCCTCACTTGTCCGCGCCCCGAAAGGATTTGATGAAGACCACCCCGCGATCAAGTATCTCAAGATGAAGGAGTACATGTTTGGTGTGAATATCACAAAGGAAGAACTCATGAGCCCGAAGCTGCCTGATAAAATAATTAAAAAGTTCGAGGCAGGTATCGAAGTTCTTTCCTTTCTTGGGCGAACCTAACGGCAAATAATCCGTTGTAATTGCTACTGAAAAAAGACAAGGAATACGTATGAACGCATATATGATGGAAATTACGATGCCGTACTATAAGGATGAAGAGTTCGTAACTCTTATCCCGAGACAGCGTCAGATGATAGGAAGACTCTTGCAAACAGGAGTAATATCGAGTTTCAGTTTGAACTTCGACCGCACCAAATCATGGATGACCATCTTTGCCGAGAATGAGGAAGCCGCATTCCGAATCGTGGAGAGTTTCCCGATGCAAAAGTATATGACCTTTGAGATTGATCAGCTCATCGTTACTGATAGAGCTCCTGCAACTGCACCTACGCTTGTTCTCAATTAGTTTGATAGGATTCTAAACTCAACTCTTCTGTTCCTCGAACGTCCTTCTTCAGTTGTATTTGAGTCAGTAGGATTTTCCCCTGCAAGCCCATATGTCTCAATTCTTGTCTTCGATATTCCTTTTGAGACAAGGTATTCTCGAACAGCATTTGCTCTGGCTAGGGAAAGTTGGTTGTTGTATGATGTACTACCAGTCGAATCAGTATGCCCGTCAATAGCGATTCGGTAGTTCGGTTGACTTATTAGTAATCCGCGTAGTCGTTCAAGCTCGCTTGCTGACTCGGTGAGAAGTTCAGCTTTGTTCGTTTCAAAAAAAATGTTGTTCAAGCGGATCGCTACATTCTCTCTGATTTTAACGAGCATCAAATCCATTGCAACTACATCTCTCATATCTCCACTATCAATACTAATGTTTTCACTCACCGGGATGTATCCATCACGTTCAGCTCGTAATCCATATGTTTCGTTGAATGGCACCACGATCTGATATTCCCCATTTGTAGGATTTGTTCTTGCAAGCCCGAGCTGCTTACCGTCTGAAAGTCGTTCATATCTAATGATAGCTTCAATTGGCTGCCCGTTATCATCGGTTACTTTACCGGCGATACGTATAGCGCGAGAGAAGTTAGGTGGTAATCGCAGACGATAGATGTCGGTCTGGGATTGAATATTTTTTCTCCAGACAAAGTATGCATACTCACCCTTGGCATCAATAGTAAAATAGCTCGTTCTTCCGCGACGATTTATCTCCGTCCCTATATTCTCAGGCTTTGTCCAACTCGTCCAGCTATCACTGATACGGATAGTACGAAATACATCTAACTCACCATAACCACCAGGACGATTGCTTGAAAAGTATAGCGTCTTATTATCCGATGAAAGATAGGGGGTAATCTCATTTTCAACAGAATTAACTATGTCACCAAGCCAGAGCGGTTTAGTCCATTCGTTTTTTGCCTCATCAAGAAAACTGACATATAGGTCACTTCCGCCGATAGATGAATCTCGCTCAAGAGCCATAACGAGTGTACGTTGATCAGGTCCGAAAGAATAATCGGTGACTTCACCACGAAGATTCAACTCGCGAACTCGTATTGGTTTGGGATGACTTATCCCATCTTTTGTGCGATGTGTTTCAAATACGCGCTCATCTGGTGGTGTATTATGACGTAGCTTTCCGACAAGGTACAGAGTATTATTATCAGGAGCGATACTCGTGACTGCAATTCCAAAACGTGAGGCAAGCTTACCGCCGATAAGCTCGGGCTCACTGAAGATACCGTCACTACCACCGATACTTCGCCAAATGTCAAGGACAAGCGTTCCATCGGCTGATGGACGAGACCGTGCGAAGTATAGCATCTTTCCATCAACGCTGATAACGGGCATACCTTCTGCTGCTTCAACGGTATTTATTGATGGCGGAAGTTTTTCGATGACGTATTGACCTTCTGCTACGCTCAATACAAAGCTTAGGAAAAGAATGATAAAAACAAATTGGTACCAGGTGTTCATCAATAGAAGTATTCGTGTTTACTCATACCTAATGAACACACGTCATTACGAAAAGGATTGTTGCCATAGAACAAAGAGCGATTTTACCCGTAACCTTTCAATTGGCGGAAAACATTTCTGCACTATAGTGTTACCTTACTCTCAACTATATTGATCACATGAAAAATACTTTACTCGACTCTATGCTTCATGAGTATAACCTCATCGAACATCTTTATACTAAACTTCCGAATGATTTAGCCGAGTGGCGACCAGCGGAAAATATGCGTTCGACTATTGACCTACTCCGATACCTTGCATTCATCGGTACTTCTGGCGTAGAAACGCTCCACAAGGGTGGATGGGGCATACCTGAGAATATCGATAAGCTTCGTGCACGATCTGCAGCAACGAAGGAACTTCAATTCGTTGATATCCCGGCAGCTATCGAAAAAGAAAAGCATCATATCAAAGAACTGATGTCCGCAATCACCACAGAAGATCTTGAAACCGAAACGATCTATCCCTGGGGTGAAAAAGTAAAACTCGGCAGAGCATTGCTTGAAGCACCCCTCAAATACCTCACCGCCTACCGTATGCAGCTTTTCCTTTATGCAAAGCAGAACGGTGCCGAGGTCGGTACAGCCAATAACTGGCGCGGTGTTGACCCAAAACCAAAACCGTAAGTATCGTGAGCTCAGGTACATTATACGCTTCAAAAAGGGCATCACGAGTTAATTCTTGTTCATAATTGCTCTTTGCTGTTACAAAACAGATGGGTGCGGAGTTTATTATCATATCTACGCAACAAGATTTTTTACTTTAACCATATTCGCAATATGAAAACACTCATTAATAAAATAGCTTTCGTTGCTATCGCAGCGTTGATACTTGTTTCAAACTCATTCGCGGCTTCTGATTACCTTCTCGAGCTTGACGGAATCAAAGGCGAGTGCAAAGGCAAGCATATCAAGCTTATCGAAAACGCTGACGGTACGTTCTCCGCAGATGGTATCCCAGCCGGAACATATAACATTGTCTATAAAGCCAAACAAGGCAAGAGCGGCTCTGCAAAGCGCAGCGCTGCAGGTGGCGGACCCCATGTCCTTGCATTTGAATATGAAGTCAAGGCTCCGCGCGATGTTGCGACCGGGCAGTCCAGCGGAAAGCGTCAGCATAAACCAATCACCATTTCCAAAGAATGGGATGCAAATACTCCGATGCTCATCATGGGACAGATAACCGTTGGCGATCTCGATGGTGACGGCGTAGATGCAAAAACCAAAAGTACACCGCAAACAGCCACATATGATCTTGTAATGGCAAAGAAAGTATAACATACATATTGCAGTTATTCTCAAAAAGCGCTGCGCAGCAATGTGCGGCGTTTTTTTATTGCACCACGTTTGTTACATAGCAACCGAGAGAATCGGGGCGGAAACCGTTCGGGTGTCTTGGTAGTTGAAAACCTATCACATATACCAATACCACCATGAGTTACTACGCCGGACAAAAACTCTACTGCATTGATAAGAAGCATCCATCCTATGGCAAGCGCGTTGAAGTTGATACGCCGTATAAAGAGCTGAAGAATGGCTCACCCGTCGTCTCGGATCCTGTCACGGGCAAGAAGATAGAACTCACCTCCGACCAGCTAAGCGCCACACCGCCTGACGAGCGGGATTAAAAAGAAGCATTATAAAATGAGTTGAAATTGGTGGTTTTCCGCAAAACCATACGCCCCGAAAACGTGTTATATCATACTCAAACTTACCCCCTCGTAAGTCGTTATTTTTCAATAGGTTTATAATCCGTTCAGATGGCAAAAACTCAAGAGTACGGCGCGCAAGATATTCAAATTCTTAAAGGGCTTGAAGCCGTTCGTAAACGCCCAGCTATGTATATCGGCGATGTTGGTCCGCGCGGACTTCATCACCTTGTTTATGAGATCGTAGATAACTCTATCGACGAAGTTCTCGCCGGTCATGCGACTGAAATTTCCGTTTCACTCAATGAAGACGGTTCATGTACGGTCACTGATAACGGACGCGGTATCCCGACAGGAATTCATAAAGGCGAGAACGTCTCGGCGCTTCAGGTCGTCATGACGGTTCTCCATGCCGGTGGTAAGTTTGATAAGAACGTCTATAAAGTATCGGGTGGTCTGCACGGCGTAGGTGCGTCGGTAGTGAATGCACTATCCGAGTGGTGCGAAGTAACCGTACACCAAGGCGGCGAGATGCACTTCCAACGCTACGAAAAAGGAGAGCCGAAGGATAAAGTAAAGGTCATCGGCAAAACGAAGATCACAGGTACACATACCAGTTGGAAGCCCGACCCCGAGATATTCAAGCAAGGTCAGCAGATGCGCTTCGATGCGCTCCGCGAACGTATGATGGAGCTTGCATTCCTTAATCCGATGGTAACTATCTCGCTCAAAGATGAGGTAGGGAAAGAAGAGGAGACATTCCATGCTAAAGGCGGCTTACGCGATTTCGTCAAACACATTGATCGTACCAAAATCTCTCTTCATAAGCCAGTCTATGTCGAGGGTGTCAAGGAGAATACACCTGTCGAGATCGCATTCGAATACAACGACGGCTACAACGAAAATCTTTTCAGCTACGTCAATAACATCAATACGCATGAAGGCGGCACGCACGTAGCCGGTTTCCGTAAGGCACTCACTCGCACGATGAATCAATTCGCCGCGAAGAATAATCTTGTCAA
The DNA here is from genome assembly GCA_046590205.1 of Kapaibacterium sp. (SeqCode). Lineage (GTDB taxonomy): Bacteria > Bacteroidota > Ignavibacteria > Palsa-1295 > Palsa-1295 > DATDEW01. Next base: position 18,152 of record JBKJTT010000022.1, on the reverse strand, counting down.
GAGTGATAAGATCACTTTGACGGGAGATGATTACCGCGAAGGACTTACTGCTATTATTTCATGTAAAGTAGCAGAACCACAGTTTGAAGGACAGACAAAGACGAAGCTTGGTAATAACGAAGTGCAGTCTGTTGTCGAGATGATCATGGGCGAAATGCTTTCGCAGTTCTTGGAAGAGAATCCTGCAGTCGGCAAGCGCATCATAGATAAAGTGCTCCGCGCCGCAGAGGCTCGCGAAGCAGCACGTAAAGCGAAGGACATGGTTCGCCGCAAAAATGCGCTTGAGAACACAGCGCTTCCGGGTAAACTTGCTGACTGCTCTATCACCGACCCCGAGCATTGTGAGATATATCTTGTTGAGGGTGACTCGGCAGGTGGTTCTGCTAAGCAGGGACGTGACCGCCGCTTCCAGGCGATACTTCCGCTCAAGGGTAAAATTTTGAACGTGCAGAAAGCACGTCTTCATAAAATGCTCGAGAACGAGGAGATACGCAATATCTTCACCGCACTTGGCATCGGTATCGGCGAACAGCAGGACTTAGCGAAGTTGCGTTATGCAAAAGTTATTCTTATGGCTGATGCTGACGTTGACGGTTCGCATATTCGTACGCTTATCCTGACGTTGTTCTATAATCACATGCGTGACTTGATCGAGAACGGTAACGTCTATATTGCACAGCCGCCGCTATATAAAGTAAAACGCGGCAAGTCGGAGCAGTACGCATACAATGAAGAAGAGCGCGACGAGATAGTCAAACGTTACAAAGCAGAAAAAGCTGATAAGAAAAAAGGAAAAGATGAGCCGGAGGAAGAGGAAGTCATCATGGATGAACTCGCCGCCGAAGATGGTACGATTGTTACTCCGCAGTCACCAGATATGAAGGGTATCGTCATCAGTCGCTTCAAAGGTTTGGGTGAAATGAATCCCGACCAGCTTTGGTCAACAACGATGAACCCCGAGACTCGCACACTTCTTCGCGTAAGCATCGAGAGTGCCGCAGCCACTGCAGATATGTTCGAGACCTTGATGGGCGACGAAGTAGAACCCCGCCGCCAATTCATCGAGAAGAACGCAACGTATGTGAGGAATTTGGATGTATAACATTCTTAACACATAGTCATATAAAACGCACCGCATCGGTGCGTTTTTGTTTTACTACTACTAATAGCAAATGAGCAGTATTACTTTTGATCTACAGCCAACACTCGAAGATGAGCTGATCATTCTTCTCCCCCTTGAAGAGAATGACTTTGAAGCTCTCTACGCCGTCGCATCCGATCCGCTCATCTGGGAGCAGCACCCGGCGCTTGACAGGTGGCAGCGCGATGAGTTTGAAGTGTTCTTTCGCGGTGCGATAGATTCCGGCGGTGCGTTCGCAGTTATTGATAAAAAGAGCGGCAAGATGATCGGCAGTTCGCGCTTCGTGAAAGTGAAAGAAAGCGAAGATGCCATCGAGATCGGCTGGACGTTCCTCGCTCGTGAGTATTGGGGCGGAGTCTATAACCTCTCGATGAAGCGACTAATGATAGACCATGCACTTCGATTCGCGGGTAACATCCTCTTCTTTATCGGCGAGAACAACATGCGCTCGCGAAAAGCAGTCGAGAAGCTCGGCGGTGTGCTTATCACAGAGTTAGACGGAAAATCCATCACCGCACCAAGCGATGCAAGAGTTATTTACTGTTTGAGTAGGGGAGAGTGGACAGCTTAATAATTATTCAAGATTGGATATAGTGCCAAATAGAATTAACACGTCTTATGACCATCAAAGAATACCACAACAAACAATCACCCAGCGACAAAGCGATCTGCAACGTGTTGCAAGCGGAAATCAATAAATATCTCCCGAAGGCGGAGAGCAAGGTTTGGCATGCGCATCCGGTGTGGTTTTTGGATGAGAATCCTATTGTGGGGTACAGTAAACTCAAGAGTGGTGTTCGTTTGATGTTCTGGAGCGGTGCAAGTTTTGAGGAAGAGAAGCTTCAGCCGAGCACGGGGAAATTCAAGGATGCTTCGGTAACTTATACATCCCAAGACGAAGTGAACGTAAAGGACATCAAACGCTGGCTTCGTAAAGCGACCGAGATCGAATGGGATTATAAGAACGTCGTCAAAAGAAAAGGTGTCTTAGAACGGCTCAAATAGCTCATTTTATTAGAATCGCCCTCACGGGCGATTTTTTTTGCCTGTCACTGTAACATATCCCATCCAATTCGTATATTTGTTGCAACAAGCAATTTATGTTTAATGTGTAATTCTTAGAGGAGAAACGTATGGCAACCTGGAAGATCGATCCGGTACATTCCGAGATCAAGTTCAAAATCAAGCATTTACTGGTATCAACCGTTACCGGTCAGTTCAAGAAGTTCGACGCAACCATCGAGACAGCATCCACTGATTTCCACGATGGGAAGATCAGCTTCGAGGCTGACATCGATAGCATCGATACCCGCAACGAGCAGCGCGACGCTCACTTAAAGAGTCCTGATTTCTTCGACGCTCCGAGCTTCCCGAAGTTATCCTTCGTCTCAACATCAGTCACGAAAAAGAATGGTGAAGAGTATGAAGTAAAAGGTGACATGACGATTCGCGGTGTGACCAAAGAGATTTCGCTTATTGCATTGCTTGGCGGTGTCACCGAAGGTTTCGGAGGCGTACCGACTGCAGGGTTCGAGGTTCATGGCAAGCTCAATCGCAAAGATTTCGGTTTGCTTTGGCACGGACTGACCGAAGCAGGCAGTGTAGTAGTAAGCGATGAAGTCAAGATAGACATCGCAGCAGAACTTACCTCAAAGAACTAATTATTTCCCAGAGGTAGTGTTGAAGAGCGGTCTCCGAAAGGGGATCGCTTTATTTTTTGTATTCGCCCCGAAGCATTGCATAGATAACGCTATCAACAACTTCACCTTTCTCGATATTCCTCTGGCGAAGATGGCCTTCTTTTGTGAAGCCAAGTTTCTCTAGTAGTTTTGCAGATGCGATGTTTCGTGGGTCGGTATTTGCTTCGAGTCGGTTTATAGGGAAGAGGGAAAAATCTGTAAATGCAAAATCAACAAGCTTCTGAATCGATTCCGATGCGATCCCTTTTCCCCACACTTCCGGCGAATAGGCATAGCCAACCTCGGCACGTTGATTCTCCGGACTCAGTGAGTGCAAACTGCATTCACCAATGATCTTTCCTGTATCCTTCAACACAACTGCCCACGTGATACTTGTTTGTTTTACTCGAAACCAATCGCGGAAGTTAGCGGCTTTCGTAACTGCTTGCTCAAGAGATGTATATGCAGTAATAGGCGTATAGAGGACAACATTCTCGTTGCTGTATAATGCAAATAGGTCCGCCGCGTCGCTCTCCTCCCATTCGCGCAGGAGGAGTCGTTCTGTCTCAAGTATAGGGAAATACATGAATATGTTCGTAATTTTGCACCAAGTAACATCACAATAGAGCAATCAATGACAGAATTTCAACGACCCGGATTACTTTTTTCGGAACGACAATATTTCTCCCGTTGGTGGGTACTCTTGATGCTGCCTGCGCCTATCATCACGACGGTGATGCAATTCATCCCGAGCACTAAAGAAGAGGATGCACTGCTTGCACTTATCATCATTTGGGGACTATGCGGTTCAATCGCTGCAATGTTTATGTGGTCGCATCTTGATACCGAAATAACAGAGGATGAGATACGATTAAAGTATCCGCCATTTATCAATAAGCCAAAAGTGATTCCATACTCTGAAATAAAGACCATACAGGTCAGGAAGTACGATCCTCTTGGTGAATACGGCGGATGGGGACTTCGCTACGGCTGGACGAACAGCAAAAAGAATCGTGCCTATAATATAAAAGGTGATATAGGTTTGCAGCTTGAGCTCAATGACGGAATGCGAATCCTGATTGGCACACAAAAACCCGACGAGCTTCGTAACCTTATAGCAGAACGGTTTGCTGATCGATTAGTTTAGGGACAGTTAGCTTCAATCCAAGGTCTGCATTCATCTTCTTTATCATGTATTCACTGATGATTGGTGTATTCGATTCATCATGCTGGTGCATCATGAAATATATCTCGTGAATTCCTGCCTTCATCCACTGCCCCATACGTTCTATCCATGCATCAATACGTGGATAATCGGTTGAATGAATATTATTGCCGACAAAACGGATAAATGCTTTCGGTACGGTCAGCTCCATGTGTACCATGTCACGTCTGCCTGATGTATCTGTGATGAGCAGACCACGGTTATTTTCCTCAAGCATATCGAAGAGCCGATTGCGTTCATCGCCGAGGTACCAATTCGGATGACGAAGTTCGACAAATACTTCGAGTTCTTTCGGGAGCGACTTTAAGTACGACTCAAGCACTTCATGATTCTTTGGTAGGAAGTTTTCGGGCATTTGTAGGAAGCAAGGTCCGAGTTTATCACCGAAGTTCGAGATGGAACGGAGAAAAGCATCGGTCCACTCTTTTGATTCTTCAACCTTGAGACGCTTCAAGTGTGTGATTCCTTGATAGAACTTTGGGCAGAATAGAAAATCATCAGCGACGTTTTTTGCCCATCCAGCTACTGTTGTATCAGGGAATATCCGATAGAATGACGCGTTGAGTTCGAGCGAGTCGAAATGTTTTCCGTAATGCGCAAGAAACTCCTTCTCCTTCGTGCCTTTCGGGTAGATAAGATTTATCCATTCCTTGCGTCCCCACTTTGCGCAGCCGAAGTGAACCTTGGTTTTCGCATTCGTTTTATTTGCCTTCAGGATGCGAGCAGTCCGCTCCGCGTCCGGTGGTAGCGAGTGGTCTGTCGTATCTAATTGGGATGGGTCAACCTTGCCAAATTCCATCGTTTTTCGCCAGTTATTAGTAAATCAGAACTATTGTAACCCAAATATGTGTATTTTTGTGTAAGAATAATTATCCCATACTACTATGAAAAAAAATTGTACACTATCAGCCGTCTTTTTTGCCTTATTTTCGCTCTTCCTTTCGTCATGTTCGGATGACCCGATCGTTGACCCCGGAACCCCTACGACGGAGTTTGAAAATTTCGGTGCTCCGTCGAGCGTCTTCGGCAATCGCATCGTAAAGAACAAAGTCGGTGATTTGCTTCTTGCAACTGGTGGTGGATTATATCGCTATAAATTTTCTTCAAGCTCATGGGAGATAGTTGGGAATACTGATATGTGGGGCTATAATATTGATGATGTTGCTATCTTGCAGAATGGTAACATTGTCTGTGGCAGCCCAAGCCGCGCATTGTTTCTCTCCACAGATAATGGGGACTCATGGAAGACAACATTAGTAAACAATTCCCTGAAGAGCATACGTTTCTTTGTCGGCAAAAAGTTTGAAGTATGGGCATCGATCAAAGGTGAGGATGGTAAATATACAGCACAACGTACCGAAGACTTCGGCGTTACATGGGCCGCACGTGTAACTCCGAAGAATTCTCCCGAAGATAGAATCTCGCTTTGCTTCAATGACTCGGATCATGTATTCTTTGCTAACGGTGACGGACTCCACCGCTCGCTAGATAGCGGTAGAACCTATACCAAGATGAATACGAAGTCTGATATACAAAGTATGGTTGTGAATCCCTCAGACGAGATACTGCTTTTTGATGGTGCAAGCGGAGCAATAGCAACCGATAGTGGTAGAACCGTAACAAGTGCTACACTTCCATCTAATGTCACAGATGTTGTTTTCACTGCAGACGGAAAGATCTTAGTAACACAAGCTGTTCCATCCGGCGCACTCCACCAGTCAAATGATGGAGGTCATTCATGGGTTCAAGTATATGGATTTTCGAGACCACTTACGGGAGTAGTTGCGGCAAATAGTGCATATTATGTCTCTACTCAGGGTCTTGGAGTACTTTACGGTGGGGGGGTAAACTGGTCAGGGATTGGTCCCGGCATCAGCACAATCTATGGACTTGCAGTAGATAAAAACGATAATCTACTTGCTGCCAGCTATGGTATATTTACAAGTCCTAATGGTGGTTCATGGACTTCGTTTGGGACAAATAGTGAGCTTTCATCATACATAGCATATGCAAAGCTAGGTGTTGCTGCTCGTACAACAAGTGGCATGGTATATGTATCAAGTGACGACGGAGCTAATTGGGGAGCAATCCCCGGACTTACCAATGTAGGTCCTATTGCATTCTTACCCAGTGGGAATGGCGTCGTAGGGACAAATACAATGCTTGCTACTATTACAACTGTCCCACCTGCTATTACCCCGCTTCCGATATCCGGAGCGACTGATATAAAATCCGTAGCAGTTTCTAACTCCTACTCTATTTACTATTCAGGCACAGGTACTTCGGGTGCCGGAACGTGGCGTTCGCTCGATAGCGGCAAAACATTCTCGAATGCTAATACCGGTATCGAAAATATCATGATGACCTCCATCGCAGTCAATGCCATCGGTACAGTCTATGCTTCCGATGGTACGATGCTCTACTCATCGAAGGATAATGGCTCGTCATGGACGAAGTTCACTATCGGCGGACTTGCCGGCGGTGATAAGGTCAATGCGATGACATTCCGCTCTGACGGCAAGCTCTATCTCGGTACGAACACCGCCATCATCCGCAGCAAAGCAGTGATGGAATAAGAGCATTATCGCAGTCGTATCATTTGGCGTCGGTGCATTGTTGCTCCGGCGCGAATAACGTAATGATATACTCCGCTTGGTAAGTTACTCTTCTCTCCAAGATCATATCCGTAACTTCCGTTCGTCATATACTCATTGGCGACCGTCGCTACTTCCGTGCCGAGTGCATTGTATATCTTGATAGTGATGCGCTCTGGTCTTGTAAGTGAAAAACGAATTTCCGTATCATCGGTGAAGGGGTTCGGAAAGTTGTTGATGTTTGTGAGGAGGTCGGTCGTAACAATATCATTAACTCCGCTCTGTCCGAAGCGCTCCATCTTTGCAATTCGATTACCACTTACATAACCGAGCGTATCCCCGAAGAATCTAAATCGATTAATGTTATTGGTAATAGATGTTTCATTCCAGGTTAGGCCGCCGTCTTTTGTCTCAAGTGCTTTCATATCCCATCCACCAACCCAGCCAACCTTTTCATTGACAAAGCCAATGCCTTGTATCGGTAAGTGTCCGCTTGAGATCGGCATGTCTTGCCATGTGACGCCTTTATCTGTTGTCTTGAGTCCATGTGTCGGTGCATTCATAGTTTCAAAGCTGATGTATCCTACATCATCGGTAGGGAATGATATCTTCCAAAACCACTCGCCTTTGCGTTCGCCGCGGAAGCGTTCTGACCAAGTCACACCACCATCACTTGTAAAGAGTATGATAGCCGAAGAACTATCAAGAACTGAACTTGTACCACCAACAACAATCCCCGAATCACGAGACCAGAAGTGGCAGTCGATCAGCATTGCCGCCTTCGCTGACATATCAAATGAATGCCATGAGGTGCCGCGATCAGTTGTCTTAATGACATATGAAGGTCCGGTAAATCTGCCGCAGGCATAGACTGTGATGCTATCAACAACAGATGTTCCGCATATACCTTTGGGAAGTGGTCCGGTAATATTGTCTTGCTTCTTTATCCACGTCTCGCCGCCATTAGTTGTTGCGAGAATAAGTGTTGTGTCGTAGGTATCGGGTGGGTCGTAGGTTGTAACACCGAGGGAGAAAACCCATCCGTGAAGCGAATCAGAGAATGCTACAGAACGAAAATGATTTTTGAGGCTATCGAGCTGTACTACCCACGTTATACCGCCGTTTGTCGTTTTGTATACTACACCTTTCGGGTCCGGATCTATTCGCGAGAAGGGATGAACCGTCCAGCCGAGTTTAGGATTGACGAAAAATATATCGTTGTATCGGAATTTCGCCGGCGGGTTCGGTAACTGATCCCAAAGATATTGCTGGGCAAAGCAATGTGCTGAAAAAATAACGATGATAGATATGCTGCATAGGAGCAGGAGAGTTTTTCTCATACTTGAAGTGATATAGTAATATACCCAACAAAGGTGACGATAATTTGTTGCCGGCAGTTACAATCAGAGATTCTGTCTTATTCCTTGCATCACACGTAGCAATCCTATCTGACCGGTATGATAAGAGTCATGACATAATATTTGGCGGATGTAGTTTGCTGCTTTGTCTTCGGTATCGAATATCTTCTCGCCCATTTCTGATATAACTACTCTTAGTTCTTCATCGAGCTGTTTTGCTCTGGTAATTTCTTTCTTCCAACTGTCTTCTGAAGCATCTTGAGGAGGTGTTGACCAATCCCCGCTTTTTGTATCGGGCAATTGTGAATCACGTCCGAGAGCTATTACATACTCCTTCCAGAAGTTAATATGCCGAAGTAATTCCCATATTGAATGTCGTTCCGGTGATGGCTTCCACAGTGCGTGCTCAAATGATAGTGGCTCGATTAGCTCACAGAGACTTGGCTGCCAGAAATTTTCGCCTGAAAAGAACGTATCGCGATCGAATAGTAGTGTTTTGATTGCTTGTGTCATAGGTGCTTATGATTATTGATGTTAATATACGAAAATCAGAAGCAGGTTTTAATATATATATTTCTTTATGCAGGAAACTCCTTCCGTCGTTTACCCAAGGGGTTGCAGAAAAGAATTGGGAGCTTGATGATGACAAGCGTATAATGAGTGATGAAGTCTGTTGTCCGTTCGCGGAATGTAACTTCATCACTGTTATGAGTTCGGAGCCATTTCTGATAGGGCCGCCAATGTGACGGCTCGTCGCGTTCGATGATTTTGAATATCCGTTGAAGCTCCTCGTTGCTACGAATAAGTCTGGAATTGAGAATGGTCTCAACCTGCTTCATGCCGCGAAACTCCGTTATCATTATCAACCTACAGAGCCGAAAGAATTTGTTATCGTCGGCAACCATCTCTTTGGTATTCAGGTCGTCGAGATTCGTACCGAATATCATACCCACCAAGCGGTCAATATATCCTGACGAACTTCCTACCTCCAGCGGCATTTCGCCCCGTGATTCAAAATAATGCCGAAACATGAGGTAATGTTTTCGTTCATCTTCGGTGTGTTTCCCGACCGCTGCGATAAACTCATGCTCGGAAGGATATTTTTCCTGCAATGCACCCAAAAGCCGCTCAAGCTCCGTGTATCCCCTATACTCATTATAGAGATATACCGACGCCAGAACTCTCGAATACCGATCAATGAACCACTTCGTCATAGGTGCCAATCATGGGTACGTAAGTCCTTGTTTCTCAACGATATAATATTACACACACACGATTTCCCTCGCTTGGTGCTGTAAATTTACACATACTTTTGGCGGTCAGCAAATAGTAGGCCAGGCTTTCAATCCGACCAAAGTAAGAATGCAACATAAGTCTCGTCTGGTATACCACAGGTTTGAGTTCTATCACTTGGGGAGTAATCCTTGACATATATATAACATATTTCCCATAACTTTGGTGCCTCTATAATCACCTATGAACATACGTAAGGATAATCCTTTGCATACGAAATAGGTTGCGATCTTGGAAGCTTTTGCTAAACAAGTTCAACGGGTTCATATTACATGAGTCTATACTTCCTCATTAAATATTATTAACGAACATTTGATATGGTGGTTGCGTATGTAATACTGTCATTACATTTATAATGAAATATATGATTAGACCAGTACTATTTCTCTCATTGATTAGTATTATGTTTTCCGGATGCTTTCCATGTTCCCAATGTGAACTAACAACGAGCAAAAGTTTTAATACTCGTCAACCCATGAAGGTACTCGTGATGCCTGTTTCGGCAAACGGCAACCCGAATATTAAAACGCTTCCGAATGATTCCGACGCACTCTCAAAAATATTTCTCAAAGCGGGATACACGGTTATTGATCGTAGCGCAATTACCATCAAAGCGAAAGAGTTGGGTATCAACTTAGATGATGGGATAGAAGACAATGACATTCAAAAACTTGCACAAGGAGCTGGTGTTGATGCTGTTCTTTTGTCTTCAATCGAATATCATCACGTTGCTGCAGCCAGCGGGAGTGAGCCTGCAACATTCAGTTCTGAAACTGATACCTTAGGGAGAGTAAAAGTTTCAGCTTCGGGCGGGAGTTCCTATAGCCATGGCGACTACTATGCGACCACAGCAATGAGTGCTCGGTTGGAAGAAGTTGGATCAATGAATACATTGCTGACAGCATACTCCATCCCATGCGGCAGCAAAGGCGTGCTCACATGGATGACCAAAATGCTTGGTGAGAAACTGATAGGGGAAGAGTAGATACTCTCTTCAAGTTAATAGCCAGGGGCGTTCGCCTCTGAAAAATAGAATCACCAAACATCACACAAGCCCCGAAGGGACGATAGTAGTTACCATAGCACTTTCAGGGCAAAAAAAAGGCACGCGCGGCGTGCCCCTACGGAAACAGGAATCCTAAACTTACTTGTTATTTCTTCGTCAGCTTCGAGACGATGAGGTAGTAGAGTACTAATCCTAATCCGCCGGAGATGAGGACGGAGGCGAACATGATGCTGTCATTTTCTGTGTTCGTGTTGAACGGACTGCTGATGATCTCACCTACTGCTACACCGACGCCGGTGAAGATAGCAAGCAATCCGATACGGAGCGTATTGAAGAGTCCGCGTTTTGGGTCGGATCCCCCTCGCATGATGCGGGTATATTCTAACATATCAACCCCGCGCCCGATGAGGTTTTCCCGCTCTGCATGGCGAAATACCATATACATGATAGGTATGCTAAATGAGAGAATGATCGCGAGCATTGGGATAATGAGTTCGGCTGCTTCTTGCATATTGTTGTCCTTTGTTGTTAATGCAGGTTAGACTACCAAGTTTCGGCGGCGGTTTCAGAAAAAAGAAGAATATTTTGAATCCTTTCTTCTACTATTGTAGTCTATTGTGCTATAATAGAGATTGCAACCGGAAGAACAGCTCATACAACGTGTCCGTGAAGGAAACCGAGAGGCGACCGCCGAGTTAATCGAGCGGTATCGCCGCATGGGTATGACGCTTGCCGTAAAGATGCTCCGAAGCCAACAGGACGCCGAAGAAGCATTGCAGGACGGATTTGTCAGGGCAATACGCTCGATAAAGTCGTTTGATAACCGAGCAAAGTTCGCGACATGGTTCTATCGCATTGTCTATAATGTCTGTCTCTCGCGGTTACGTCAAAAAGGAGAGAAGTACGTTGTATCAATAGATGACGAAGCCGTGCATACAGATAGAGCCATCATCTCGCATGAGACACCGGAGCGAATGTACGAAGAGAACGAGATGCAGGAAGTTGTAGCGCGGGAGTTAGACAAACTTTCGCCGCATTACCGAACGGTCCTGACGCTCTTTGTTCAGCAGGAGTTGAGCTATCAGGAGATAGCGGAAGTTACGGGTATGCCTCTGGGGACAGTGAAGACGAATCTCTTCCGTGCGCGGGCAATACTCAAAGAACGATTAGAGAAACACTACGCTTATAGTAAGGAGCAGGTATGAATTCGATATGGTCATATATAGACGGTACGCTTGAGCCGAAAGAACGCGAAGCGTTCGAGCGCGAACTTGCCGCAAGCGAAAAACTCCGCTTGGAAGTAGAGTCAGCGCGTATGCTGATGACCTCACTCGCCAACGAACCGCTTTCCCAGACGAGCAATCATTTTGGACATAATGTCATTGTCGAGTTATCGCAACAGACCGCTCTTGCTACAAAACCAAAGCATAAGCTTTTGCGCTATCTTATTCCCTCCACTGTTGCAGTTGTTGCACTCGTTATTCTTGCGCTGATTCTTGCACCTGCTGATGGTAATTCGGGCAGTTCTTTGCCCTCTATCCGCGAGTACTCGGATACGCTTGTCGGCTTCCTCACATTCGGTGTAAGCTCGCTTATTGTGACACTTATTACCTGCGGATATATTTTGATTTGGTTAGATAAAGTGCTTCGGCGCCGCCTGCTCGGAAAATAATGGTATTTTTGCGATCGGTAGGATTAACATTTTATTGACCATGAAAACCAAGATCAGCGCATTTCTACTATTTTTTGTACTTTTTACCCAATCTTCCTACTCGCAGGACGTTTCAACGCCCGAAGGCAATGCAGCGATACAAAAGCGTACACGCTATATTGACGATAAACCGATAAAGAACTTCTCCGATATGTTTGTGAAGTTCAAGATAAAAGAAAGGGAATTCTCCAACACACCTCCAACGATCTATGAAGGAATCCCGTACCTTAGCACTACGGCTGATATAGTTGTCGGGGTTGATGGCTTTGATTTCAAAGGCGCATGGGGCGGTGATAAATACGGCAGTGCCGATGGCTCACCATGTATGACTGATAAGTATATCATCATGGGCTTCTCTGCAAAGAAGCTCGTCTGTGCAAATAGGTTAGGTGATAATACGATATGGGAGTACGAGACAAAAGCCGCAGTGAACACCACACCTGTTGCAAGCAAGAAGATGGTTTTCGCAGGATGCAAAGACGGAAGTGTTTATGGTATCATGCTTGAGGACGGTTCGTTCAAGTGGAAGTTCAATGCCATCATGCCGCCGTTTTCCCCTGCATACGAAAATGAGATCGTCTATGTCGGGACAAAGCAGCGCCTTTATGCACTCAAAGAAAAGAACGGCGATGTGATATGGGAGTACGACGGCTCAAGCGCCGCACCTATCATCGGCGGCGATCTTATCTATACTCGCGAGAGAGCAGGCACGGTCGTTGCACTTGATAAAACGACAGGCAGAGGTGTATGGTCTTACAAAGGTGAGTTGATGGATATATCTATTGATATGGCACTCGGACCGAACATACTTCTCGTGCCGAACGTATCGGAGCTTGTCGCTCTGGACTCACGAGCCGGAAAAAGCGGCAAGTGGACAAAGAAATTCTCTCGCCCGATAGCAGGCACGCCGCTTATTGTTGGTGATGTGGTGTATGTCCCGTGTACGGACTGGAATCTCTATGTGCTTGACCTTGAGACAGGGAAAATGCTTGATAACGTTGATATCGGTTTCTCGCCGCAAGGTTCACCTGCCTTTGCAAAAGGAAAACTTTTTTGCCCAAGCAAAGAAGTGCTTTATACTTTTGAAGAAGAGACGGCTGATGCATTGATCAATGGGAAGTAACATGACGAAGAATTCATTCTCACAGATTGCATAAACACGTAACAGATTATTCCAACTGCGTAGGAGTATCTATGAGATATTTCTACGCAGTTCTCTTATTTACCACTCTTTCCGGCTGTACATCCCAGACGTTGAAGCAGGATAGCACGTCGAAGACAGCATCTGTTTCTGTCGGAGTTGACCAATCGCTTATTGTCATCAATACACTGAAGGCACAGGCAGAGAATGCGCAGTCACTCATGGCAAATGGAGTTATTACTCTTACCGAGAATGGCTCGTCGCAAAGCGGTTCGTTCGAGCTGAAGTCAAAACGTATCGTCGCCGGTAAACGTATGGATTCGCTCTCAATGGTTATTAGTGGTCCGTTCGGCATTACCGTTGCGAAGTTTTTGGGATCGCCAAGTGAGTATAATTTCTACAATGTGCTCGAAGGCGAAAAGTATAAAGGCAAGCCCGACCCAAAAGCACTTGAGACCTTGACAGGAATGAAAGGACTCACCATCGAAGCATTAAGCAATGTCATCTATGGCGTGGCTCCGAGCGAATTTACGTTTGTTGACGGAGATTCGATAAAACTATACTCACTCTCTGAAACCGAACACCAGCTTTATATCACTCGCAGAGGACTTGGGTTCACAGAAGTGATAACAGCAAAAGGAAAACTTGGCGGTGCGTTGAAGGTAACACTTTACCAACGATGGAATCGAATTGTGAATTACCAAATAACAAGCAAGTTCACGCCCGATATTTCTATTAACTATAGCGGCAGCATATCATCCAAGCAGTTCGCACTCCCGAACTATATCACTGCAACAAATGCGAACAAAAAGTTCGAGATAGAATATCAGAACGCCACAGAGAACCCCACTCCGCTCACAGTAAAGATAAAGATGCCGGAGTAGATTACTTTCGCTTCATTACCCAATCAATCATTCGCTGCTGAAGGATATCCATGGGGAGTGCTCCTTGCCCGAGGATTTCGTCATGGAATGCGCGGATATTGAAACGGTCGCCGAGTTGTTCTTCGGCAAAAGCGCGAAGCTCACGTATTTTTAGCTCTCCTATCTTATAAGCAAGTGCCTGCCCGGGCCATACGATATATCTATCAACTTCAACTTCGATGTCATGACTTGCTTTACCGGCATTCTCTTCAAAGTATTGTATTGCATTCTCGCGGCTCCAACCAAGTGTATGCATACTTACATCAACTACAAGCCGAATAGCGCGCCACATCTCATAGGTTAGTTGTCCCATCTTATCGTAGGGTGTTTGGTAGAACTCCATTTCTTCGCCAAGCTTTTCGGCGTAGAGTCCCCAGCCCTCAATGTATGCGGTGAAGTCCATTTCTTTACGTAACTCGGGGATGTCCTCCATCTCTTGTGCAAGTGCTATCTGTAAATGATGTCCCGGCACTGCTTCATGAAGCGTAAGTGGCTCCATTTCCCATTTTGGTCGGGAAGGGAGGTCGTATGTATTGGCGAAGAAAAGACCGGGTCTTGCCGCTACGAATGAGCCACGGTTATAGTAGGCAGTTGTTTGCGATTTCTGTGAATACGTAGGTACAGGAACAACGCCATACGGCAGACGCGGCAACTTACCGAATAACTTCGGCATCTGGGCATCAGCGCGTTTTGAGATAACTTGGTATCCTTCGATTAGCGACGCAGAATCTTTATAGAAGAACTTTGGGTCGGTACGCATATAGGTCAAGAAATCACCAAGTTCACCTTTATAGCCGAGCGAGGTTTTGATACTATCCATCTGCTTGCGGATACGCGCGACTTCACTATTACCAATACGTACAACTTCAAGCGGAGTAAGCGGCAGAGTTGTGAATTTACGTACAGCAAACTCATACCATGCTTTGCCATCGGGAAGGGCAGTCCAGTTTATCGTCTCGCGTGAGCTGGGGATGTAGGTGTTCTTTACAAAATCATGCAGCTTTTGAAATGCAGGACGAACGCTCTTAGTATATATTTCTATCGCTTTTGATCTGAGCGTTACTTGCTTTGTCTTTTCAATTGAATTGGGAAAGCTTTTGAACGGTTCAAGCAGTGCAGACTCATCCGCATTGGCTGGAATAATATTCAGTATTTGTTGGGGTACTTCAGAAAGGGTGACTTTGGGATAGGTGATGCCACGTTTCAATCCCTCTTTCATTAACGCGATCTCTTCATCAATACGTTTGGGTATGCGCTCAAGTCGAGCGAGGATATTCTCATAGTCACTTACACTCTTTTTAGGCATGATGCTGATGGTATAGGGTATTCCCTGATGGATACCGTCAAGTTGGTTGAGAGGCAGTAACTCTTCCGGGAATTTCTGCTCTTCGATACGAAGAGCAAGCTCTTTCTTTAGTAGGTCGTAATTGAGTTGTTGGTTTTGCGATAGTGTTGCTCGGTCAAGTTTGGCAAAGGCGTCACTCACTATTTGAATGTCTTTTTTACGTCGTTCAATGGCATTTCGGGAGTTGTCTGTCCATTGGGTGATACCCATCGGGTAGCCCATATCTGTTGCCCATTCGGGGTAATCACGCATTGCACTCTCCCAAAGCATATCATAGATTATGATGAGGCGATTGGAGTCAGCAAGTTCGCTTATGCGAGAATTCATTTTCTCAAGCACAGCCGTTGTTTCCGGGCTTTGAGCGAATAGAACAGCAGGCAGTATGAGTAGGGCAAAAGCAAACGAGCGAAATCTCATCATCTCTATGGATATTAATTGTAATCTGGATTTCAACATGAGATTGGGCGGAAGAATTTACCTCAAAGAAGGCAAGAGAGTAGGGCAAAATAAATTCTTTAAATAATTGGTATCAATTGTCATTTTTCTGCTTAGTTTTGCATTATATAGTTGCCCTTCACCCCTATATAACTAGCAAACAATTATGCTGATAACATTCGAAGGCATTGATGGCTGCGGGAAATCAACCCAAGCACAGCTCCTAAAAGAACGTCTTGAAATCGAGGGTGTAGATACCCTCCTGCTCCGCGAACCTGGCGGTACGCAGCTCTCTGAACATATCCGTGGCTTACTCTTAGAACATCAGTTTGTTCATCCGCTCACTGCGGAGGCAGAACTCATGCTCTTTGCAGCAAGCCGAGCACAGCTTGTTCGGGAAGTGATACTTCCTGCCCTTGCGGCGGATAAGGTAGTTATCCTTGACCGCTTTACTGATTCGACTATCGCTTATCAGGGCTTTGGTCGCGGATTGCCGCTTGCTCATGTTGAGCATATTTGCCAGCTTTCTGCCGCAGAACTTGAACCAGACTTGACATTCCTTCTTGATGTGCCGATGGATGTTGCCGTCTCGCGTCGCAAGTCAAAAGGCGATGACCGCATCGAGTCCGAGAGCCGAACGTTTTATTCACATGTTGTGCAGGGGTACATGCACTTAGCGCAGAAGCACCGCTCACGTATCCATGTCATTAATGGAGAAGATGCACTTGATCATATCCACCACAACATCTGGCGTTTGGTCGATTATGAGCGTGGAAACGACATAAAACATGCCAGGCAAATAGATCTGGCAACGACATTGTATTAAGACGTAGGGGCACACGGCAGTGTGCCCTCTTCTTTTTATGCCGATACTCACGACATCACTGCGTTTTCTGCCAAAGCGATTTCATGCTATCGCCATCTTTCCATTTATATTTCTTCGTCGCGGTGGGGCAGAGAATGAAATACTGATTAATCACGAACGCATCCACCTCCGCCAGCAGGCAGAGCTACTCGTTCTACCATTCTACCTATGGTATTTAATTGAGTATCTAATGAAGCTCATCATCTATCGTAACCACAACAAAGCATACCGCAATATTAGCTTTGAGAGAGAAGCATATAAGAATGATGAGAACTTGAATTATTTGAAGGTGAGAAAGTTTTGGAGTTTTGTGAAGTATCTCACTGCAAAATGATCACTCGTACCACATAGGGCAAGGATTTATCCCCTGAATTAGTGAGCAACCAGACGGAGAGTCGGGGGTTGTTCGATAAAGAGGGTACTTCAATGTCACAACGAATGATCAAATGGGTTCTCATTTTTATCGCAGCTCTGCTTTATGTGATGCAGCTTGCAGATTACATTAACTTTTCTGTAGATGACACATTCATTTCTATGCGTGTAGCACGTAATGTTGCTGACGGATACGGTTTCGTGTATAACATCGGTGAAAATGTGGAAGGATTTTCTAATTGGTTGTGGGTAGTGTGTATGGTTGTTCCGCTAAAGCTTGGTTTGTTTAGCGGGGAGAGTATGTTAGGGTTACTTTGGTTTGCTAAGGGATTAAGTGTTATGTTCTCGATGCTTACCATTATTACTCTTTATGTATTTATCAAGAGAGTATTTATCGACGAGCCATATAAGGAATATTATGCTATTGGTGGGGTAGTATCACTTATATCATGTGCAATCTTTACATCCTGGAGCATGAGCGGTATGGAAACTACATCGTGGACGTTCTTCCTGCTCTCATCTGTCGTATCAACAGTATCACTGATCAATCAAAAGAATGAACATCGCTTAAGAGCAGCCATCATCAGCAGTATTCTGCTGACAGCCACAGTACTATCTCGCCCTGAGGGTATATATGTAGCCATCATGCTACTTTCAGTCTCCTTCTTTCTGACTAGAAAAACGTTACAAACGAGGTATGCTGTTATGATCGCAATACCAGTAGTTTTGGTGTATGCAGGATTTCTTCTATGGCGATGGAACACATATCATGATATCTTCCCAAATACATACTATGTAAAAACAGGCGGTGGGTTTCGTAGTTATTTTTTTGGAATAAAGTATGCGGTCGCAGGTTTCGGAAGTATTAGTGCTCTGATCTTAGTCTTTGCCCCGCTTGCGCTCTTTATATACAAAAGCTATAAGAATGTCGTGATGCTAACATTATCTGTCGTTCTGGCGCTTACGTTTTTTATGATCTACGCATCAGGTGATTGGATGCCCGGATTCCGTTTTGTTGTACCAGTCATTCCGCTACTTATTATCTTAGCTCTTATTGGAGTTAA
>JBKJTT010000045.1:0-26288 GCA_046590205.1 Kapaibacterium sp. (SeqCode) | reverse complement strand
CTCATCGAACGCTTTTCCGCTCTCCCAACGATCGGCAGAAAGACGGCACAGCGTCTTGCACTCTACTTGTTAAAGCAACCGAACGATGAGATTGAGCAACTTGCAGAGGCACTTCTGCAGCTCAAGTTGAAAGTTAGGGCATGTAGTATCTGCTCGAATATCACAGAAGAAGACCCCTGCCCGATATGCCGCGATACACGACGCAACCGTACGATGATATGCGTCGTCGAGGAGCCGAGCGATGTGCTTGTCATAGAACGGACAAATGAGTTTAGAGGTCTTTATCATGTCCTCGGCGGTACTCTCTCGCCGCTTGATGGAATCGGTCCGGAAGACTTGAAGGTACGAGAACTTCTGATGCGTGTCGGTAGTGAAGGATCTGAAGTAACGGAAGTTATCATCGCGCTTGACTCGAATGTCGAAAGTGAAGCAACAATGCTCTACCTCGCAAAACTACTCCATCCACTTGTCGGGAAAGTAACGAGAATAGCAAGAGGCATTCCAATAGGCAGTGATCTTGAATTCGTTGATGATGCAACACTGGCGAAAGCATTTGAGGGAAGGTTGATAGTCTGATGGGAGAATGGTATAAAGATTGGTTTGCAGATGAACGTTACTCTTGTCTATACAAGAACCGTAACGACGCAGAAGCGGCGAAGCTTATTGAGTTAGTTGAGCTTATTACGGGAGATGACAAATCTCGGAGTGTATTGGATATTCCTTGCGGGGCAGGGCGGCATCTTATTACGCTTGCAAAACGAGGATATACGAACCTTCATGGACGTGACCTATCATCGACGCTCATTAATGAAGCGAAGAATAGGGTTGCCGAAGAAAATATCTCCATTGACTTTGCTATTTCCGATATTCGTGAACCGCTCACTCAAGAATATGACCTCATCCTAAATCTCTTCACAAGTTTTGGTTACTTTGAGAGACACCAGGAGCATGAAGCAGTGATTCGAAGCTTTGCCGGAGCACTTTCAGCTAATGGGTATGTCGTTGTTGATTTTTTCAACGCACTACTTGTGCAAGAAACGCTAATCCCAAATTCGGAAGTTAAGATGGATGGAGACGAGGTTGCACATATCACAAAGCGCGTCGAATCGGGGCGAATTATCAAGGCCATCAGATTTGCCTCTGATGGGAAGGAATTTATCGAATCAGTTCGGCTTTATACCTTACGTGATTTCCAAGAGATGTTTACCGCTACTGGTCTTCTCTTAGAGCACACGTTCGGTGATTATGAAGGAAATACTTTTACAGATACATCTTCGCGTCTTATCATGTTTGCTCGTCGCGCTTAGCGTGATGGTTATGCTTTCGGGGTGCGATCTCTTTTCGACGCGCACACCCGAGCCGCCCGATACCGGCAGTCAGTTCATCTGGACTCCTGCATCAACGCCACATCTGCTGCTGGAAAACTTCAAAGGTTCACTTCAGGAAGTTGATGGCACAAATCACAGTAAGTGTTTTATCTCCGATAATGACTCGACATCAACTGGTGAGAAGCTTATATATCATTTTGTCCCTCGCTCGGGGCTTGATGCTTCAAGCCAAAGTATCTTTGACGGATGGTCACCGACATCGGAGAAGAATTATATCGTCAAGCTTCGGAGTGTACTCGTTACGAATCCAAAACTTTCGGTCATCATCTCGAATGAGAAGATAGAGCAGAATGATGTGCATTCTGCGAAAGTAGATTTTGACTATACTGTTCTAATTCCTGTCGAAGGTAGCTCGACTATCCCATCATCAATCAGTGGCTCGGCACAATTTCAGTGCGAACTGATAACGACCGAACAAGGTACAAAGGAGTGGCGGGTCGTTTGGATGTATGACTACGTTGCATCGGGTTCATCATCGAAAACATTTTCTGACCTAAAAGTACTGATGACGTTGTGAGATATTTACTCGTCATCATATCGCTGGCTATCCTTTCCTCGTGCAACCCCTTTGCACCTGAAGTTGATGATTCGATTGTAGTCAATCCTATTGGTGATACAAAAACTATTGATGGATATTTTCAGACGTTCCGCTTTGCGTATCAGTTTCGTGATACGTTGGTGTATGGAAAGCTCATCGCTCCTGATTTCACATTCAGCTACCGCAACTTCGATAGGGGACTTGATATGGAGTGGGGCAGAAGCGAGGAGATGCGAACGACGGGCTCCCTCTTCGAATCAGCGCAGGCACTCGATCTGCTATGGGGCAATGTTCTTGATTCAAGCGGGACTGATGTTGTCTATGATATTACCCGTTCATTCTCACTGAATGTAACGCTGAATCTTGGCGACGTACTGCACGTAGATGGCAGAGCGATATTTCACCTTGAGAGACCAACGGCAAATGACCCGTGGCAGGCAGTCAGGTGGCGAGACGAATCAAATTTTTAATGGGAGCATTAAAAGAACTACAACGTGCATTAACGAAGCTCTGCATTAGCGGAACACTGTCGCTCATCTTTGAGAAAAAAAAGAAAGAGAAACGAATTGCTTCCTTGCTAGCCAGTCATGATGGTACTGCTACACTAAAGGAATTTGATATTCTCTCGCCAACACTCACAACCGAAGAAGAAAATACCATCATCGAAAAAGCAGATGCAATGCTTCGCGATGAGAATTTCTTTTTTACCTTCCCTTATAGAACAAGAGACATTGACGATCCTTGGAATTACGATCCACTTGAGAAAAAGTATTGGCAGAAGAAGCACTATGATGAGACAAGGGTACATGGTGCAAATACCCCAAAAGATGTAAAGATTGTATGGGAAGTTAACCGCTTCAAGGACCTACCTGTACTTGCCGAAGCAGCATTTGTAACTAAGGATAAAAAGTACGCCGATGAAGTTGAGCGTCGCTTGCTATCATGGATAGAATGTAATCCATTCGGGAATTCAGTCAACTGGTCAAGCCCACTTGAGCTTGGAATACGTATCATTAGTTGGTCAGTCTCGTTGCGATTACTTCGTGGTGCAGGGTTTCGAGTTGATGAGAATCCTGCAATACAACGTTCTGTCTATGCACATACGGCATATCTTGCCGTCGCACTTTCGACTGATAAGATTGTTCGTTCAAATCATCTCATTGGTGAAGTGACAGGACTGTATGTTGTATCGTCACTCTTTGAATACAAAGGGACGATAGAACATAGAGAACAGGCGAAAGCGATACTTCAAGATTCAGTTTTAAAGCAAACATATCCTGACGGTGTCTCACGCGAATCATCGGGATGGTATCACGGCTTTGTAACTGACTTTGCTGAAGTAGCGGCGAGAGTTGCTTCTGTTAGTAATGACGCATTTGGAGCAGAGTTTAACACTCGGCTCCGTGATATGCTCATCTACAAGAATTCGATTCTTGGTGCTGATGGAATTTTCAAGTATGGTGATTTTGATAACGGTAAGGCGATAGAACTTCCCACTAAATGGCGTGACGCAGTGCTTGGTGTTTCACCTGTCACTTCTACCGAGAGGAAGAATCTCTTTAATGATGCAAAGCATATATCAGCAAAGCTCGATTCAAATGAGCTTTTCTTCCGCGCAGGTGAGTTCGGTTGGGGTGGAGATGGATTCTCTTCTCATGCACATGATGATTTCCTTGCGCCTGTGGTTACAATGCACCGCCATCCTATTTTAGTTGATCCCGGTACATTTGTTTATAATGGTGACGCTGAAAACCGTGACAAGTATCGAGTTGCTTCGTATCACAATACAGTTATTATAGCCGATACTTCTTCGGCAGTGCTCAAGCAGAGCTTCGGATGGCAGAAAGTACGACCAGATGCCTCGATCGATTTTTTTACAGAGAATGATGATGAAGTAGTTGCTGAAGCAAGCTTCGGAGAGTCTAAGGGGCAGCATCTTCGTCGTTTCAGACTCACGAAAGAATTCTTCACACTTGAAGACCACTTCGAGCTAAAAAGCGGCAAATCCGTCCAGTGGCACTTCCATTTTCATCCGCGATGGCGTATAGAGAAGTTAGACGGATTAAAATTTGCCTTACATGATTTCCGCGGACATGAGTTTCTTTTTGAACTTTCAGAAGGAGAATTGGATTTTGAAGTTCTCGACTACGATTTCTCCGGCTCATACATGGAAAAATCACGTGCGAAAAAGATACGATTTACAACGAAATTAGCGCAAGGCGCACATCATTACCGATTTGAAATTACGCGATCATCTTGATAAAGGCATCTGGGCTGTAGCCGATAAAGGGCTGTTGCTCTTTTACGGTTTTGCAGTAATGCTGATCGTGGTTTCAGCACTGCCTGACACCGAGTGGGGTGTATTTAATATCTATCAATCGATCTTCCTGCTTATCTGCTTTATCGCGGATTCCATCTTCTTGCAACCAATGGTCAAGTTCGCAAGTGAACATGAGGCAGAGATACCCAATGCTCTCGGAGCAAGCGTTATATTGTATGTTGGGTCTATTATTTTCGGTGCTCTCTTATGTTTCGGGACGATGAATTTCATTGCAGATATTTATCATAGCCCTGAACTATTAGAATTACTGAAGTGGATGCCCCTGCTTCTTGTCGCGCATATTATCCGTAATGTTGGGATTAGGTATTTACAGGCACTCTATAAGATCAAGTTTATCTTTTGGGTCGATGTAGTATTTTTTGGTACGATCGTGCTCCTCTCTATTATTGGGAAAAACAATGGTACGTTGGTTACCGGACTTGATTTCGTGAAGATCAATCTCATTGGCGGTTTAGCTTCAAGTGCTATCGCATTTGTTTTCTGCTGGAAGGGCTTTTCTGAAATGCCTATTCTTCGTGTACCAAAAGATGAGTATTCTAAACTTCTTTCGTTCGCAAAATATCAAGCAGGAACATCTATTCTTCAGCAGTTACAGCAATGGTCTGATACATTAATCATTGGTATTTACTATCCACCGAAAGAAGTAGCAGTTTATGCTTCTGCGAAACTGCTCTACCGTCTCTTCGATGCTGTCAAAGAGGGCGCGACGCTTCTTATTGTACCTATCGCATCACGACTGCATTCGGTTGGTGATAAAGAAAAACTCTCTACACTTGTAGAGCAATTATTATTCTTAGCGTTTATGGTTCTCGTTCCGGTTTCTCTTGTGCTTGCATTTGGTGCCGATACACTCATGCACATATTCTATAAAGATAAATTTCCGGGTATAGATGCTGTCTTCCAGATACTCATATTATCAGGCATAGTTCTTCCACTTTATCTTGTCGCTACGAACGTGCTGATTGGCATCGGCAATGTCAAAGGTCTCTTCCTTTCGATGCTCGGCGGCACTTTTATTTTCTTTGCGATGAACCGTATCCTTGTGCCTGATATGGCATCGGTCGGTGCTGCGATTGCAGTGCTTGTGAGTATTGCGGCGATTGGTATCTTCGGGTTTATCGCAATGCGTAAGGAGCTTTCTATCAGTGCTCGCGGTATCTTTGCAAGCATCAAAGATATAAAAAGTTTGCTCAAGCGTCCGTCAAAGTAACTTTTCTCTTAGCTTGCTATGCGGAGCCATCATCACATCACAACAATGAAGCCAAAAAGCCGCATTTTGCGGCGTTTTTATATTGGATGTCGAGTAATGCCCCAATTCAAACGTTTTTTGGAACTTTTGAGGGCTTTTTGCGCTTTTTACGCGGCTACAAATTCCGCCTCGAATAGAGGTGGGTAGAATCTATTTTATCGGAAAGTACAGCAGTGCAAAAGAATAATAACGTCGGGTTTCGTACCTTCTCTGCAAAGCAAGAGGACGTAAAGAAAGATTGGTACATCGTTGATGCAGAAGGCAAGACGGTAGGTCGTTTGGCTACAGAGATCGCTCGCGTTCTTCGCGGCAAGCATAAGCCAATCTTCACCTCACACGTTGATACCGGCGATTTCGTCGTTGTTATCAATGCAGGCAAGATCAAGATGACCGGTAAGCGCGAATCACAGAAAGAGTACTTCCGCAATACCCTCTATCCAGGTGGAGCACGTTTCGAGAAGTTCGCTGAGCTTCGCGCATCACGCCCTGAGCGCATCGTTGAGTACGCTGTAAAGGGTATGCTCCCGAAAAATACGCTCGGCAGAGCAACAGGCATGAAGCTCAAGGTCTATGCAGGCGCAGAGCATCCTCATGCTGCACAACAACCAAAGGCACTCACATTCTAATTTTACAGAGATAAGATCTTATGGCACGTCAAGCAGCAATTCTCACAGGTCGTCGTAAAGAGGCAATCGCCCGTGTATCACTCCTTCCCGTTACTGACGGCAAGCCGATGAGCGTTACAATCAATGGTCGTGAGTTTGATAAGTATTTCCCTAATGAATTGCATCGTGAGGACGTGATTCGTCCGCTTCGTACAGCAGGGCAGTATGGTTCATACAGCATCCGCGCAAATGTGCAAGGTGGCGGTACGACAGGCCAGGCAGGCGCAGTTCGCCTCGGTGTTGCACGTGCACTCGTTGACATCAGCGAAGAGTTTAAGTCAGCACTCCGCAAAGACGGACTTATGACGCGTGACCCTCGTATGGTCGAGCGTAAAAAGCCGGGACAGCCGAAAGCTCGTAAGAGATTCCAGTTCTCGAAGCGTTAATTTTTCAGTCGGTAGTTTGTGCTACAGACTACTGACGACAGTTTTTAATCACATATACATCTTCATAAATCGACCCTGTCGGTGCACGAAAGTGTGGCAGTAGTAGAGAAGATGTAGAGAATAAACCAACTACAACATGAGAATCAGCTTAGAAGCATTACTTGCAGCCGGATCGCATTTCGGCCACCTTACACGCCGTTGGAATCCGAAGATGAAACCCTACATCTTCATGGAGCGCAACGGAATTCACATTATCGATCTCAAGAAGACACAGGCGCTTGCCGAAGACGCACTTAACGCCGCAGAGCGTTTGGCTGCCGAAGGCAAACGTTTTCTTTTTGTAGCGACAAAAAAGCAGCTCCGCGAGGCAGTCAAAGAAGAAGCAAACCGCTGCTCACAGTATTTTGCTGTTGACCGTTGGCCGGGCGGAATGCTCACAAATTTTACAACCATTCGCAAGTCTATCAAACGTCTCCAGCAGATCGAAAAGATGGAGATGGATGGTACTATTGAGAATTACACAAAGAAAGAACAGCTTGAATTCAGCCGAGAGAAAATAAAACTTGATGCTGTGCTTGGCGGTATTGCTGAGATGCGCGGACTCCCGGGTGCGATGATAATCATTGACATTAAGAAGGAGCATATCGCAGTAAAAGAGGCACGTAACCTTGGTATCCCGATCTTCGCTCTGGTTGATACGAACGTTGATCCGGATATGGCAGATTACCCGATCCCTGCAAATGATGATGCACTTCGCAGTGTTCAGCTTTTTATCCACGCATTTGCTGACGTTATCAATACAGGTAGCGCAGCAGCAAAGGCAAAGAAGCTTGATGATTCAGTCGAGCAAGAGATGATGCAGAAGGTCAACGACGTAGATGAAATTGACGCAGCAGTGATTGCATCACCGGTTACAGAAGCAGCACCAGTAGTTGCTGCAGAGACCGAAGCGGTAGAAGCCTAATATATAGTTCGTTGCAAATCGTATGCGGCGAGCTTGTTATCAACGCTCGCCGTTTTTATTAGAGAAGTTTTAATATAGAAAGATATTCGTATGGCAGTTTCAGCAGAACAAGTAAAACGTTTACGTGACCGTACCGGCGCGGGTATGGCAGATTGTAAAAAAGCACTCGAAGAAGCAGAAGGTAACGACGAGTTAGCATTAGATATTCTCCGCAAGCGCGGCGCAGCAAGCGCAGCAAAGCGTGCAGACCGCACTGCAAAAGAGGGTGTTATCGTCGCAGCACTATCGCCTGATATGAAAAAGGCAGTAATTGCTGAAGTCAACAGTGAAACAGATTTCGTTGCACGTAACGAGTCATTCGTTCAGTTCGCGCAGGACATTGCAAGTTCTGCCCTTACACATAGCCCAAACTCACATGAAGAGTTTATGCTGGTTAAGCTCTCAACTGGTATCAGCGTCGCTGAAGCAGTTGGTGAGCAGACAGGTCGTATCGGAGAGAAGATCGAAGCGCGTCGCTTCGCAGCACTTGATGGTGGCAATGGTTTTGTCGTTAGCTACATTCACCCAGGTGCAAAGCTTGGTGTGCTTGTTGCTATCGGTGGCAATGACCGTGAGCGTGCAACAGCAGTTGGTCGTGACGTTGCTATGCAAGTCGCAGCTATGAACCCG
Source organism: Kapaibacterium sp. (SeqCode) (assembly GCA_046590205.1). GTDB lineage: Bacteria > Bacteroidota > Ignavibacteria > Palsa-1295 > Palsa-1295 > DATDEW01. Next base: position 18,088 of record JBKJTT010000045.1, on the reverse strand, counting down.
ATGGCTCTTGACCGTACGCAGATCGATGCTGTTACTCTTGAAAAAGAGATTGACATCATCAAGACACAGCTTCGCAACGAAGGCAAGAAGGAAGAGATGATAGATAAGATCTCAACAGGAAAGCTTGAGAAGTTCTATCAGGATAATTGTCTTATCGAACAGAGCTTTATTAAAGATGCTTCAAAGACGATAAAGGAGATATTGAAGGAGTCAGGCGACCTTTCAATTACCGGCTATATTCGTATGCAGCTCGGTGAAGGACAACCCATCCTTTCCGAAGCAGAAGAAGCAGCGATTGCATAATATGCAGAAATGATGAAGAGCACAAGCCCAAAAGCTTGTGCTCTTTTTCTATGTATAAGGAGTTCTTCGACGTATTTTTGTATCTATTAAGGTAAAGCACCACCAATGTCAACAGACCGCAAGCCGTTATACAAACGTATCCTTCTAAAGCTCTCGGGTGAAGCATTGCTTGGCGATCAGGAGTTCGGGATTGACTCCAAGATCATCGGGCAGTTTGCAGATGAGATTATTGAGGCACATTCACTCGGAGTCCAGATAGCTATCGTCGTCGGGGGCGGAAATATCTATCGTGGTGTGAAAGATAGCGTTGACGGCGTCCAGAAGGTGCAAGGCGACTACATGGGGATGCTGGCGACGATGATAAATGCGCTGGCATTGCAGAATGCTCTTGAGTCAAAAGGAATGTACACGCGGCTTGTTTCTGCTATTGAGATGACAGAGATAGCCGAGCCGTTCATCCGCCGACGCGCTATTCGACATCTTGAAAAAGGACGTATAGTTATTTTTGGTTCTGGCACAGGTAACCCGTACTTCACCACCGATACTGCCGCTGCACTCCGCGCATCAGAGATAGATGCTGATGCTGTATTCAAAGGCACAAGAGTTGATGGCATATATGACAGTGACCCGGAAAAGAATCCGAATGCATTGCTCATCCCGGAGATAACCTATACCGACATGCTCAAAAAAGGATTGCGAGTTATGGACTTGACGGCAATCACCCTTTGCCAAGAGAACAAACTTCCTATCATTGTTTTCAACATGAATGCGAAGGGTAACCTCGGTAGAGTATTGACCGAAGAGGGGATCGGCTCAAAAGTTGTAATGTAAAATTCGCGGGAACCCGTAGAATAAAAATACAGTAGTAAAGAGAACAAATTTTATGAATAGTACAAAAGAGATTCTCCACGATACAGATGTGCGAATGGGCAAGAGCGTTGAGGCGTTTCACAACGAACTCGGCAAGATACGTACAGGTCGCGCTTCGACAGCACTTCTTGATACGGTGAAAGTAGATGCGTATGGCAGCCCGATGTCGCTCAATCAGGTAGCAAACCTTACCGTGCCTGATGCCCATACAATTGCGATCCAAGCATGGGATAAGGGGATGCTCGGTGCTATCGAACGAGGGATTCGCGATGCAAATCTTGGCTTAAATCCGACGAATGATGGTAATATTGTTCGTGTTCCGATGCCCCCTCTCACAGAAGATCGCCGTAAGGAAATAGGGAAGCTGGTAAAGAAACTTGGCGAAGAAGCCAAGGTTTCTATTCGTAACGTCCGACGTGACTCGATGGAGCACTTAAAGAAAGCAGAGAAGGCAGAGCATTTCTCCGAAGATGAGCGTAAACGCGGCGAGGACGATGTCCAGAAAAAGACCGATGCGAAAGTAAAAGAGATAGATGCTCTTGTAGCCGCGAAAGAAAAAGAGGTCATGGCAGTTTAATAATTTTCACTTATCCATATACTTTATGAAAAAGATACTTGTATTATTGTTGGTATTGTGTCTAGCTGGAGGAGTAGCAGGACAAACGTCCACAAGTTCATCTACAGCAAAAAAGAAAACTACTGCCGTAAAAGGACCACAATGTGCTGCGACAACCAAAGATGGTGTCCAGTGCAAACGGACTGCCTCAAGCGGTGCGAAGTATTGCGCTCAACATGCTAAACTCATAGCAGGCACAACTGATGCAATTGCGGCCAAATGCTCTGCGACCACAAAAGCAGGTGCAGCATGTAAGAATAAAGCAATGAAGGGAAGTACGCTTTGCGGGGTTCATACAAAGGCAAAGAAAACAAACACGAATTAAAGAACGCGTTTTAGAATGTATCGAAGGTCTATGTGAAAACATAGACCTTTCTATTTTGGAGCTTGCCAAAAGTGATCGGAGTCTTTGGTGGTGAAAAGAGTACCGTATTGATACGACGATACATTGCTCTCTTCCTGTTTATAGTCTGACGGATAGAGGCGTATGTAATCTACTTGTTTTTCATCCAAGAAGGTCTCCGAACCAAAAGTACTTACCACTGGCGATTCAAACCAATACAAGTTTTTTGCCAGGTAACGATATATATATTCATCACCGGTGCGTTTCACCTTCCCGTTCCAGTTGGCATCTTTATTGAGGTGTATCGGGGTATTATTAATAAGACTCTCGCGAATCTCTCTTAGCCCTAATAGCTGACCATTCGAGCCAGTTATATAAGCATCACTTGTGGGATCCATCATGACCCAGCGTGAATATGTTTTGCTAAAGACAGATACAACAACATGTGTTTCACCATCAGAAATATCTTTCGGCATACAGAGAGTGATACGCGAAGGATATCCAAGTGCGAGATATGCTTCATTTAATATGGTTGCAAGTCCACGGCAGTCAAGCGCTTTCTTCTGGTCTGCAAGTAATGATAGCGCGTCGCGTTCATTGGGAATCGGTCTGTTTCCGTTGTGTGCGACCTGGTTATGTACCCAGTTCATTACCCTGATCAATCTACTTTGCTCATTGCCATTGCCGGCGATGGAATCAAGTTTATACTCATTTCTAAACTTTGCAAGACCGTAGTTTCCTATTGACGAATATAAAAATGATGGGGCAGTTATTGAAGTGTAAGTATATTCTCCCGAAGCTTTGAGGATAGAGAGGTAGTCTGTGTTTTCTCGGAGTTTGTCGGTAATGGTAGTAAACTCTCGAATACCATGTAATCGCTTGAGATGTTTATCCCCCATGATCTGGTCATAGTTTCTGTATCCTTTAACAATAGCTTCATTTAGAGCCGAAAGGGCGCGGAATGTTTTCCCGTCTTCAGCCAGTACACATGCTGATAGAAAATACATATTCTTTTCAACATGCTTATACTCTTCTTTCTTGGGTATTTCTAGATTGCTATAGTCAGAGAGCCAGTTTTCTATAAGGATTTGTGCTACGGGATATTCCTTTGCTCGCAGAATATGTGCAATGCTATCGGAGGTTCGCTCTGTCCGCTCGGCAAAGTCCTCTTCACCTGTAGATGCAAGTACAGTGGAGTAAAAATGGAGAAAGACCAATAGTATAACCAGTTTGACCATTAGTAGTATTAGATACTACTAAGTACCCTAAAGTACCCTATAAGTTACATTAAATTATTATTTTAGCAGGAATGGAGAACATTTACAAAAAAGCCGTTAAAAATAATCAACGGCTTTTTACATTTATATATTATACCCTTCTACTTTGCAGTCTCGGTATCTATACCTTCACCTTCAACAGTGAAATCTTCGGTATGTGTGATACCTGCTTCTTTCATCACATCCTCGATAGTCGTCGGGTGCGTGGTAACGGTTTTCATTTCTTCACCCATCGTTTCGATCTGGAAAAGGAGTTCTGTTGCATTCGCTGCAACATCAACCTTCACGATTGAGCCGTCTTTGACCGTTCCTTTGAGTATCTCTTCAGCGATCGGGTCTTCGATGTATTTTTGCATTGCTCTGCGTAGCGGACGTGCGCCGTACTGTTTATCGAAGCCGCGTTCGGCAACAAACTCCAAAGCTGTCTGTGATAGCTCAACCTGAACACCCATTTGCTCAACACGCTTGAGCAACTTGCCGAGCGAGATGCGGATGATCTGAATGATATCATCCTTGATGAGCGAATGGAATACGATAGTTTCGTCAATACGATTGAGGAATTCCGGATTGAAGAGTCGCTTCATAGACTCATCGATCTGATCTTTCATCTTTCCGTGTTCATCACCACCGGCAGATTCACCAAAGCCGATCTTTGCTTGCTTTTTGATATCCTTCGTGCCGACATTACTCGTCATGATGATAATAGTGTTCTTGAAGTCAACTTTGCGTCCGAGCGAATCGGTCAATGTGCCATCATCAAGAACTTGAAGCAAGATATTAAAGACATCTGGATGAGCTTTCTCGATTTCGTCAAGAAGAACTACCGAATATGGTTTGCGGCGTACCTTTTCGGTAAGCTGTCCACCTTCTTCGTAGCCGACATATCCTGGAGGTGCACCAACAAGACGCGAGACTGAAAACTTCTCCATATATTCAGACATATCAATGCGGATAAGATTTTCTTCGCCGTCAAAGAGATAGCGAGCGAGAGCTTTTGCAAGCTCTGTTTTACCGACACCTGTAGGTCCTAAGAAAATGAAGCTTCCGATAGGACGTGCAGGGTCTTTGAGTCCGGCGCGAGTGCGGCGGATAGCTTTGGTGAGCTTCTCGACAGCTTCGTCCTGACCAATGATAACACCACGTAATGCCTCACCCATCTTCAGGAGCTTCACGCTTTCGCTTTCAGCTACTTTATTTACGGGGATACCTGTCATCATGGCGACAACATCAGCCATGTCATCTTCGGAGACATCAAATATCTGTGCTCCAACTTCCTGCTCCCATTGCATGATGGCAGTTTCAAGTTCTTGCTGATATTTTTTCTCAAGATCACGGAGCTTTGCAGCTTCCTCGAAGTTCTGTGTTTTGACGACGAGGTTCTTTTGTCCTTTAATATCTTCTATCTTGCCTTCGATCTCCTCGATATTCTTCGGAGCATGAACATTGGCAAGATGGACTCTCGAACCAGCTTCATCCATAACGTCAATTGCTTTGTCAGGCAAGAAACGATCTGTTATATATCTATCAGAAAGCTTTACAGCCGTCTCAATTGCTTTCGCAGAGTAGCGCACATTATGATGTGACTCGTACTTTGAAGCAATGTTTGTAAGAATTTGAATAGTCTCATCAACTGACGGCGGGTCAACGATAATCTTCTGGAAGCGTCTATCAAGTGCGCCGTCTTTCTCAATGAATTGACGGTACTCGTCAAGCGTCGTTGCACCAATGCACTGGATGTCACCTCTGGCAAGAGCCGGCTTGAACATATTCGATGCGTCAAGTGAACCCGATGCGCCGCCTGCACCAACTATGGTATGAAGTTCGTCAATAAAGAGGATAACATCTTTTGCTTTCTCAAGCTCGTTCATCACTGCTTTCATGCGCTCCTCGAACTGTCCGCGGTACTTTGTACCAGCGACAAGTCCTGCAAGGTCGAGCGTGATAACTCGCTTATCAAAAAGGATCCGAGGTACTTTCTTCTGCATTATCCGAAGAGCAAGACCTTCGGCAATTGCTGTCTTGCCGACACCAGGCTCGCCGATAAGAACAGGGTTATTCTTTTTGCGACGTGAAAGTATCTGCGTTACTCGCTGAATTTCTTTTTCTCTGCCGACAATAGGATCGAGCTTATCTTCTGCCGCGAGTTTTGTAAGGTCACGCCCGAAGTTATCGAGTACCGGAGTTTTGGTGCGTTCGGGCTTCTTGTCCGATATAGATTGCTGCTTCGGCGGTGTGCTTGCTCTGCCGGAGATGATATTATCAAGTTCGGCGCGAACACCGTCGTAAGTACAGTTGAACTGGTTTAAAATTTGCGCAGCGATATTATCCTCATCGCGTAAGAGCGATAGCAGAAGATGCTCCGTCCCAATAACTTCGCTCTTATAAAGCTTCGCTTCGAGGTAGGTGATCTTCAGCACCTTCTCTGCTTGCTTCGTAAGCGGGATGTTACCGATGGTAAGCGTTGCACCGCCGGAGCGTACCGTATCTTCGACAGCTTTCTTTATCTTATAAAGATCAACGCCGAGATTGCGGAGAATCTTGACGGCAATGCCTTCACCTTCACGGATGATACCAAGCAGGAGGTGCTCGGTGCCGATATAATCATGACCGAGACGAATCGCTTCTTCTCTTGAGAGACGAATGACATCTTGTACCCGGTTCGAAAAATTTCCTTCTTGTGCCATTTTGGGTCAAATCTTTGTGAATGCTTCTAATTACTAAGACGAAAAAGAAACCCTGAGTGTTACAAGAACCGTCGTGAGTTTCTATTCATCTTCTTTCGACAACTACTAATTTAACAGAACAGGTATCCATTTCGGTTGCAACGCTATAGAGACCATATTCCATCTTCTTATGTAGTACGGCGTTGGCTGATATTTGTTGCTATTGGTTTTTTCCATATTTTGGTGACAGAGACGAGGGCACAGGAAGTAAAATGTGGGACACCCAGACAGATTGAAGAATTCTTTGCACGGAAGGATAAAAAGCAGACACCTCAATTTTATCCACTACCTCCAAAGCTCTCGGATTCTATCGTCTCACCATCCGGTAGATTTAAGATCCATTTTAATACAGTAGGCGATAGTGCTGCAACAAATGAATATGTACAGGCGGTGGCAGCATTAGCTGATGAAGCATATCAATTCGAGGTCGTTGAGCTAAACTATCCAAAGCCTGCTTATACTTTTTCGGACTCAATGTGGCATATCTACATTGTTGACTTCCCGTCTGCTATCTACGGATATACCTCACCTCTTGATAGTGGATTGATAGGGATTAGTTCGAGCGGATTGCATAAATATCGGTCATACATCGCAATAGATAACAATTTTGCAGAACATCCAACGAGTGGTTTAGATGGAGCAAGAATAACTATTTTTCACGAGTTTCATCATGTTATTCAGTTCGGTTCATATGGCTTTGATAACGACTCGTTAAAGATTCATGAAATGACAAGTGTATGGATGGAAATGAGAAGTTCTTCGAACATTTCAGACTACCTTTTCTACCTTCCAAAGTATCTTCTAACAATAAATAAAACATTTACATCTGCAGGTGATGTAGGGTATAGTCAGGGGATTTGGTTGCAATTCTTAGAGAAGAGATTTGGTGACGATATAGTAAAAGAAATATGGGAATACTATCGTGATACCGAACCAAAACTTATAATAGCGATGGATAATGTGCTCATCAATAGATTGTCAAGTTTTTGCAATGAATATAAACGTTTTGGTGCGGAGTTGTTCTTCACAGGAAGAAGATTTAGGGGGATAAGTATCTTTCCTGATGCACAGCGTATTCCGATTGATTCCTTAAAATACAATATTCAAGACACTGGCAAGAGCTATACCTACGATTTCTTGTTTGAGGCATCGTTGAATCTTTATGCAGCAGGGGTTGGTAATGACACAGCCGTTGTATCGGTTTCGCGTAGCCCTGAATTCATACTCTCCTCCGATACAATAACCATCTTCGATCTAAATTCCTACCGGGCAACTTACCAAATCTCAGAGACATTCTGCGATACTATTGTCGGAGGCAAAGAAACCAATGCCGAGGCATTTCCGATGCCGTTCGTAGTATCGAGTGATAAGAGCGAAACGGTAAAGCTCTTCGCAAAGAGCGGCTCGAAACCTGCTTCGGATACTCGTCTTGGTATCTACACCGTAGATATGAAGCTTGTTCGATATATCGAGACAGCTGCACTGCCAATATCCGGTCGTTACTATATGGAGTGGAATGGTCTCGATGACATAGGGAAGTATGTGTCAAGCGGAGTATATATCTATAACATCGAAGTTGATGGTGAACGTCGGCAAGGGAAGCTTGTCGTAGTCCGGAAATAGCCCTATTTGCTTATATTTCAATTAGTTAGTTTTCTCTTCAAAAGGGAAGCCATTCTTCCCTAATCCGTGTTTATAAGTCCCCTTATAGAAAAGGCGTATTTTTGCATTTCTCTGATATAACGAAAGAGTATTTTACTACTATATGGCATCATCTAATGACTTACGTAATGGAGCCGTCTTGAAAATTGACGGTGAGTTACTGCGAATTGAATCCTTTGAGCATCGCACCCCGGGCAACCTTCGTGCATTTGTTCAGGCGAAACTCCGTAATCTCCGTACCGGCAACTTGAAGGAAGTTCGCTTTCGCTCCGGTGAAGAGGTAGAGATGATCCGTATGGAAAAAAGAACATTCCAATACCTCTATAAAGAGGCAGGGGATTTCATGTTCATGGATAATGAGAACTACGAGCAAATAACAGTGCCGAGCATTGTTGTCGGTGATGTTGCTCTTTATATCCGTGAGTCAGAAAATGCCGACATCGTTTTTGCAGAGGATGGTACGATTGTTGCAATCGAAGTACCGCCTTCTGTTATTCTCACTATCGCAGAAACTGATCCCGGTATGAAAGGCGATACCGCCACCGGTGGTACAAAACCTGCCAAGCTCGAAACAGGCGCAATGGTAAACGTACCGCTCTTCTTGAACGAAGGCGATCAAGTGAAGATAGATACTCGAACAGGACAGTATCTCGAGCGAGTTAAGAAATAATTTTTATTCACGTCTGACGGCGTCCGGCGATGTGTCATTCCGGACTGTTGCAAAAAAACAAACCGTCTCTATTACCTTGACAAGGGAGTAACCTATGGACATGTCATACTTGGAGAAGTTAGTAAAACTCTTTGACGAGAGTACGCTGACTGAACTTGAAATTGAAGAAGAGGGAATACAGGTTCGACTCGCTCGACAAAAAGAGCAAACTCAGATAACCTACGCCGCACCGCCACAGTATGCCTACGGTCCGGGTCCTTCGGCTCTACCAGCCGCCGCCCCGGCTGCTCCTGCCGCAACAGGCGGAAGCGCTCCGGCAGCTCCAAGTGCTAATACACATGAGATAAAATCTCCTATCGTCGGTACGTTCTATACTGCTCCTTCGCCGGATGCAGATAAGTATGTAACTGTTGGTCAGCAAGTTGAAAATGGTACAACCCTTTGTATCATCGAAGCAATGAAGCTGATGAACGAGATCGAGTCCGACGCCGCAGGCAAGATCATCAAAATATGCGTCCAAGACGGTTCACCCGTCGAATATGGTCAAACGCTCTTTATCGTTGAGTTAAGTTAACACCGATAGAGGATGTTCAAAAAAGTATTAATAGCAAATCGCGGCGAGATCGCGCTACGTATCATACGAAGCTGTCGCGAGCTTGGCATCAAGACCGTCGCAGTCCATTCCGAGGCAGATAAACATTCGCTTCATGTCCGCTTTGCAGACGAAGCAGTCTGTATCGGTCCGCCGGCAGGAAAACTTAGCTACCTCAACATTCCGCAAGTTATCAGCGCCGCTCATTTGACAGGTGCTGAAGCTATCCATCCCGGGTATGGTTTTCTTGCAGAGAATGCACAGTTCTCGGAGATATGCACCGAGTCCGGATTTGTTTTTATCGGTCCCTCGCCTGATATGATTAATGCGATGGGTGATAAGGCACGAGCCAAGGACACGATGAAGAAAGCCGGCGTACCAGTTGTGCCGGGGTCTGATGGTATCATCACAAGTGATGAAGAAGCGATAGAAGTCGCTCGTCAGGTTGGGTATCCCGTTATGATCAAAGCTGTCGCAGGTGGCGGCGGACGTGGGATGCGCCTTGCCTTGAAGGAAGAAGACCTTCTGACCAATATGCACATGGCGCAGACAGAAGCTTCCGGTGCATTCAATAATGGCGATGTGTATATCGAAAAGTTTGTAGAAAAGCCGAGACACGTTGAGATACAAGTCTTCGGAGATACTCATGGGAACGTCGTTCACTACAACGAGCGTGAATGTTCTATTCAACGCCGTCATCAAAAACTCATCGAGGAATCTCCGTCGCCTGTCGTTACCGATAAGATTCGCCAGAAGATGGGCGAAGCATCCATCAAAGGATGCGAAAGCGTGGGGTATGTCGGGGCAGGGACAATTGAATACTTGCTTGATGCTCATGGCGATTTCTATTTCATGGAGATGAATACTCGAATCCAGGTCGAGCATTGCGTCACCGAACAGGTGATGGGTATTGATCTGATCGCACAGCAGCTTCATGTTGCAACAGGCGGAAAAATATCGAAGAAGGTTCGTAAGCCGACAGGACATGCTATTGAAGTTCGCATCAATGCTGAAGACGTTGAGAAGGACTTCCGTCCTTCACCGGGTGTCATCACAAGCTTCCATGCTCCGGGCGGATACGGCGTGCGGCTTGATTCTCATGCTTATGGCGGATATGCGATACCGCCATATTATGACTCACTCGTCGCGAAGCTCATCTGCTACGGTGCAGATAGGGAAGAAGCGATAGACCGCATGAAGAGCGCTCTTGATGAATTCGTTATTGAAGGTATCAAGACAACGATACCGTTCCACCGTGCGATGATGCGCAACGAGCAATTTCGCTCCGGTGAATTCGATACAAAGTTTTTAGAGACATTTAACTGGGATACGGTGAAGCCGTTTCTATAAGAGGTAGTGTTTCGTCGTGTCATTGCGAGGAGAGAGTCTTCGAGCGACGAAGCAATCTAAAATCTCGGTGGCAAGTCTGACTTTCAAAAGTGTAGATTGCTTCGTCGTAGACTCCTCGCAATGACAACTATAAAGTTTACACTATACATTAAGAGTTATGAATTTTCCTGAAAATCTCAAATACACAAAAGAACATGAGTGGGTCGCCGTTGAAGGTAACATTGCTACCATCGGTATCACCGATTTTGCGCAGGGCGAACTTGGCGACGTTATCTATCTTGATATTTCAAATGGTCAGGATGTAACAGCGGGTTCATCATGCGGTACCGTCGAGGCGGTCAAGACCGTCAGCGATATATACTGTCCCGTAGCAGGTAAGATCATCGAGGTGAACCAGATGGTCAACGATACCCCTGATCTCGTCAATAAGGATCCCTACGGCAATGGCTGGCTCATCAAGATCGAGATGACTAACCCCGCCGAAGCAGCCGACCTCCTCTCGGTAGCCGATTACAAAGCCCTCATCGGACAATAATTTCCTACCTATCCCCCTCTCCTTTTCAAGGAGAGGGTTGGGGTGAGGTTATTAATAGATATCCTTATTCTCCCCCGTAACCCCTTTATTTCTCAACACTATAATTGTGCACCACGCTCAAGCTGAAAGCTTAAACTTTAAAGCGTAAAGGGAAGAAATCAATCGTGCTGCAAATTTACACATGTGAATAGCGGTCGTATGGAAGTGTGGTGGTATGGGCGTACGGTTTAGGAATGTCGGAAATAGGGAAACCCCCAAACTCCGACGTGCAAAGATACGAAATTAATCATCGCTTTGCAAGATGCCTACTCAAGATTTACTATAACTCGTTGATTTACAAGCAGATAAAATTCGGGAAATCGCGTTTTCGGCGTTTCCTCGCTGTTTTCGCCATTTTTGATGGGCACCTATGCTCTTAGGCTTCTAATCTCGCTTCGGTCTTATAGTAGGTTATCATGCCAAATCCGTCGCTTCGGATCGGCATAATATCAGGTCCTTCTGAGAGCACATGGAATGACCATTCAGCATCTGTCGGACCTAAAAGAAATCTATCGGTCATAGATTTTGTGACTTGACGCCTCAACCCATCTTCAGACGAAGAGATAAGGCACTCTTCGGAATCTTCCATAATAGCTACATGTAAGTAGTCCATTTTGTGTGTTGTTGAGTTTCAAATGGGGAGGGAGCAATATTGTGATACGAATGATGAGAAACTCCCATCATGTTAAAGGCAACGAGCCCTTCTTGCCAATCATTGCACCTATTAAAATATAGCATGAATGCCGGCTATAGTCCGATAGGGACGACCGATTCTTCAATGACTCAATCCTAAACCCGATTCCGGAATTCACTTCAGTAGATGACAACATACATAGCCCATGATTTTAATTATGGGCGGGTGTATGACGTAATAGAACTTTTTAGTTTTCTCTGCGTTGGTTTTCTTCAATATGACAAAACCAGTTTGCTTCTTTGATCTTGAAACTACCGGCGTTGACCAATCTAAAGACAGGATTGTCGAAATTGCCATTGCTAGAACAATTGGACTTTGATCTGCTGGTACTAAATCATTCAGTATTTTTGCTAATTAGAATAAAATAGTCAAAGAAATGAAAAAACAATTTAGATGCTTCACAACGATTTGTTTGTTTTTATTTGTGGGTTGTGCTACAACTGCACAGTTTATAAATTTGGACTTAGGTATGAGTAAAAAAGATGTAATAAATACGCTCGGCGAACCGGAGTTAGCCCGTGGAGCTATAACAAATAAATATGGGCAACTTATTGAGGTTTGGGAGTATAATAGACTTGTGAGTAATTGGTCCTGGGAGAAAAGGCGTATGTGGGTTCACTTCTCAAACGGTAAATTAGCCCAGTGGGGACAAGCAGGAGACTGGAAAAAAGAAGCTGATCGCATTATTGAAATAAGATATAAATAAATAGGGAAACGCTAACATGAAACCCTTTACACAATGCCCGGTATGCGGCGGAGATATGGTCGAGAAGGATGTCGAGAAGCTGCTCAAGGGTGGTTTTAATACTGCATTGCTTCATGTAAAGGCAGAAGTATGTCTCAAGTGCGGAGAGCGCCTTTACTCGATGGATGTCATAAACAAGTTTAATGATGTTCGCACAAAACTTGCCGCCGACGAGGTAAACGAATTCCACGAACTCGGAAGGTCGTTCGAGGTTGTCTGATATAAGCAAAAGCATTCACCACGAACAGCGCCAGAAGCTACTACGACACCGCCACAAAAAAATGGATAGAGCCCGTCAAAGGATGGTTATCGAATGCGGTCAAGGTGGTGATAGTGTAAGTCATAATTTAAATCATGAGAGGGGTTAGCTTATGTCTGAAATACGTTTTACAATATTTCTAATTGTAGATAACAACTCAACAGCATACCAATACTCTGATGCCACATGTCTTAATGATTTTGCAAACGAAGTTTTTGCATCACTAAACTTTGGAGTGATATTATGTAAGTTTTCATAACTCTGAGCGTAACCGCCTAATAAATGACAGGTTTTTATTAATAATTGTGCATTATGATCAATCCAGCTTAGATATACTTCAATACCAACAACTCCATTGTTCATCATCGGATGAGAAAATAATCTTACTGAAGATTCAACATAATTTCTATATGACGACTTAAATTCAGATAGCATTTCTTGAAGCTCATGCGCTATATCTATAAGTTCATTTGATGCTTGTTCAATCTCGCGATCAGTTTTAGGCTTAAGTATAATAAAACTGTTACTGATAGACATCCATTTTTCTTTCCAAGAGTTAGGACCATCCACTTTGGCTATAACAGGTATTTGTTTAAGTATATTCTTTTGAACATATAGCTGAGCATCCCCCAATTTATCGGTCAGAGCTTTTAACTCTTTCTTTGCGGTTGATAGCTCTTTAATTTTAGGATTGGTGAGTAGCCCGCTCGAATCAATCTGCTTATATAAATGAAGAAACACAATAGAATCTAAATCATTCAAAGACACATCAAAAGTTAGCATTCCGTCACGCCGAACACTATCTATAAAATCTCTTACACGGCTTAGTTCTTTAATGTCAGCTGTCGTTTGTTTAATTATTCTTTCAATCTGAAAGAATAGCATTGCTGGCTTTCCCGATTCTTTATTTCTCGTTAATGCTCGTTTATATTCTTCTACAGTGCCGGAGTCAGCTTCATCAGTAGGTGTGCCTAGTTTGTCGGCAACCATCCCTAAGTAGATGTCATATTCATCGCCGATTAATTTGTTTATCACATCTTGCCCACTTGATCCAATACTAGAATATGTGTCATTAAGCCAAGTAAGTAACTTAATCTCGACATTGTAACTGCCTCTTAGTACAGTGCTTAGCTTATTTACCTCTTTAGCAATAATTTTTCTTTCCTCCTCAAGATCGCCAGGGGAAGAAAGGAAAATAGTTATTATAGAATCGCTTCCTTTTTTCAAAATCAGATGAACATCCTCATGAATAAGTACCTGTAGGCAGGAATAGGTCTGCCATTTCCAATACAAAAATAACTACAGGATTGGCACTCATTTGTAAATCCCTGCGTTTTATCACTTTAGACAACTGGAAAGCCGAGGCGTAAGCTTTTGGCTTTTCTTTTTTTTCAACTACTCCTCCCTAAGAACCCTTTCTATTTATCAAACGGTTATACTATCTATGATACAGTCTTTGGCGCATAATTTTCCGAGAGGAGCTTTCATTGATAGGATATCCTCTGACCCTGAGATACTGCATGGTAAACCGTGTATTAAAGGTACACGTATTCCCGTATTTCTCCTTGTAGGTTTAGTCGCGGGTGGTGAGCCGATTGATACTATTCTTCAAGACTATCCTTCCGTCACAAAAGATGACATAACTGCCGCTCTGCGATACGCAGCGAAGCTAGCGGAGTACGAAGTTATAGGCAACATTCAGAAGTATCATTAATATCAGGATTTTAGATTGCTTCGTCGCTCGAAGACTCGCTTCTCGCAATGACACATAAGTAACCAACTGGTATTTCATAGGGCACTCAACTTCTACAACCTGCGTTTTATGACTTTAGACAACTGGAAAGCCGAGGCGCAAGCTTTTGGCTTTTCTTTTTTTTTTGTCTATGGCTCATACCGGAGATTCCGTACTCATTCTCGATTTCGGTTCGCAGTACACCCAACTCATAGCCCGCCGTGTCCGCGAGCATGGTGTGTATGCCGAGATCTACCCATGCACCGCACCTCTTGCCGATATACAGGCATATAACCCCAAAGCAATAATCTTATCCGGCAGTCCGTATAGCGTCTATGTCGATGATGCGCCGCGCTGCGATGCAGGCGTATTTGCAATGGGCGTTCCCATCCTCGGCATATGCTACGGCTTGCAGATGATCGCCTACATAATGGGCGGGGAAGTAGATAAAAGCGCAAAGCGCGAGTACGGCAGAGCAGACCTAATCATAGATGACAAAGATTGCGCGCTTTTCTCTGATATATCCGAACGCACAAGCGTATGGATGTCACATGCCGATAAGCTAACGAAAATGCCCGATGGCTTCCGCGTTGTTGCGCATAGCAATAACTCACCGATATGTGCTATCGTCAATGATGAGAAACAAATTTATGCAGTGCAATTCCATCCCGAAGTTGTGCATACGCAAGGCGGTGCGCAGATTATCGGTAATTTCCTTTTCGATGTTGCGAAGATAAAAGCCGATTGGAACAGCGCGAACTTCATTGATGCAACCATCGCCGAGATAAAAGCGAAGGTCGGTGATAAGACAGTTATCTGTGCATTATCGGGCGGCGTTGATTCTGCAGTAGCTGCAGTGCTCGTTCATAAAGCTATCGGCAAACAACTCAAGTGTATCCACGTAGATAACGGCTTGATGCGCCGCGGCGAAAGCGCGGAGGTCGTGCATACCTATCGCGATCACTTTGGCATTGATCTTGATTTCAGCGATTCATCAGAGTTATTCCTCACACGACTTGCCGGAGTAAGCGACCCCGAGACAAAGCGCAAGATCATCGGCAAAGCATTCATTGATGTTTTTTTAGAAGAAGCAAAACATTTTGAAGGCGCAAAGTTTTTGGTGCAGGGGACTATCTATCCTGACGTTATCGAATCTGTTTCCTTCAAAGGACCTTCGGCAACGATCAAGAGCCATCATAATGTAGGCGGCTTGCCTGATATTATGGAGCTGGATCTCATCGAGCCACTTCGCGAGCTTTTTAAAGATGAAGTCCGGAATGTTGGCAGAGCGCTCGGCATACCGGAGCATTTTATTGACCGTCATCCATTCCCCGGTCCGGGTTTGGCGATACGTGTCATTGGCGACATCACAAAGCAGAAACTGGACGTTCTCCGCTCTGCAGATGCGATATTTATTGAAGAACTACGGGTACATAACCTCTATCACTCGGCGTGGCAAGCATTTGCGGTTCTTTTGCCCGTCCAGACGGTCGGCGTCATGGGCGATGAGCGAACCTACGAGAATGTCTGCGCCATCCGAGCTGTTACGAGCGTGGACGGAATGACGGCAGATTGGGCAAGACTTCCGCATGATTTCCTCGCAACTGTATCAAATAGAATAAGTAACGAGGTTAAGGGAATTAGCCGTGTCGTCTATGATATAAGCTCAAAACCACCAGCTACGATAGAGTGGGAGTAAGTGGGTTAAACTTGTTAAAAATATAATCACTTTTAATTTGGAAATCGGGCTTAAATTAGTTATATTTGAAGCGACGCGTTACATCACCACCTCGGTGATTTGATTAATAAAAAAACGGGTGTACTTTCTTTTGCCTAGAAGTACATCTAACTATGTACAACGAGACCTCTGGTTGTCAGCACTTATGATATAAGTGCCGATAACAAGAGGTATAGTATAATGAAGGTGTCCTTATGACGATGAGAAAAATTCTTTACCTCTTTTCTGCGCTAATAGGTGTAGTATCTTTTTTTGTTTCGATCCAAGTTCACGCGCAGATACCGCGATCGTTTA
Source organism: Kapaibacterium sp. (SeqCode) (assembly GCA_046590205.1). Taxonomy (GTDB): domain Bacteria; phylum Bacteroidota; class Ignavibacteria; order Palsa-1295; family Palsa-1295; genus DATDEW01. Next base: position 1,646 of record JBKJTT010000045.1, on the reverse strand, counting down.
GTTACCAAGGAGTAATTCATGGTGTAGGCGGTCAGCCAATTCCGAATGATGATCATGCTATCACGATCACATTTTATGATGTTGCAACAGGCGGCACCGCTCTCTATAGCGAAACGCATAACACGCGCACGAATAATGGCATTTTTAATGTGATGATCGGCTCGGTAACACCGATGCCCGCTGCACTTGCATTTGACAAGACCTATTACCTCGGCATACGTATAAATGGCAGTGAAGAACTCACGCCTCGCACTGCGCTTGCCTCTGCGCCGTATGCGCTACGCGCTGCATTTGCAGATGTTGCTACTCGTTTGTCAGGTGATGTTAAAGGTGTTGTCACAAGTGTTAATGAATTAGCAGGATCGCTTCGCATCGAAGGTGATTCGACGATGACTGTTACCCAAAGCGGACAGACGATTAAATTAAGCGCGAAGCAAAGTTCAAATGTAGTCTATAAAGGGATAGATAGTATCCAATCTCCGCAAAAAACTCTTTCAATTGTTAACCCGGCAGGAAATGTAACTCGCGTTGATGTCGCCGATAGTGCTATCTCTACGCTCAAGCTTGCACGCGGCTCGGTAACATCAGAGAAGCTCAATGCAATGGGCGCAACGAACGGGCAGATCTTGAAATGGAATGGTACGGCATGGGTCCCTGCAACAGATGCTGGAGCAGTATATACAGCAGGAATTGGAATTAATATCACCGGCACAAATATCTCTGTTTCACGCCCGTTGCCAAATGGTACGCTCCTAAATAGTACACTTCGTTGGGATGGTACGCAGTGGTTAGAAAATCTAAATCTTACAAGCGACGCTACTGGTCTAACGACTGCGAGAAATCACGTAGAGGTTGCATCGAATGGCGGAGCAAGCGAGCTGCGTTTATTTGAGCCGCAGTCATCAGGTGCCAACTACACTGCGTTCAAAGCGCAATCGCAAAATACAAATATCGTTTATACATTGCCCGCTACGCTTCCGCTTTCACAATCATTCTTAGCAAGTGATAATACCGGTGCGCTTACATGGAGTAACTCGATCAGCCCATCTGTAGCAACCGATGCAACACTTACCGGAAATGGTACGGTCGCAACTCCGCTTCGCATCGCACAACAATCAGCTCTTCCTGGTGAAGTACTCACATGGAATGGCACGACGTGGTTACCAGGAACGAACGGATTATTGACTGCTTCAGTCACACCTCGTTTATCAGGTGCAGGTACGACAGCAAGTCCGCTTGACATTGCACAGCAAGGCGCAACGCCCGGTCAGATGCTCAAGTGGAATGGTACAACATGGCTTCCGGCAGATGATCTTGGGATAACATTAGTAACAGCGACTACTCCGATAACAGGCAATGGTACATCAAGCAGTCCGCTTGTTATTGCAGCCGCCAATGGTACGACCAATGGTTATTTGACATCAACTGATTGGACAACATTCAATAATAAACTTTCAACTGTTGCAGTAACAGCACGCTTGACAGGTAATGGTACAGTCGGCAGTCCACTCGACATAGCACAACAAGGTGCGACCAACGGACAAGTTCTTTCTTGGAATGGAACCACATGGGTACCAGCAAACGGCGGACTTTTAAGCGTAGCAGTAACAGCACCGATCACTGGAAATGGTACAGCGGGTAACCCA